>JAZBOY010000261.1:0-5302 GCA_036351375.1 Halieaceae bacterium | reverse complement strand
TTCGAGTATTCACCGGAAAGTTTTACCGGCACCGAGATCGACTACGCCATCGAGGTCTGCAACGCGGTCATCGACGTGTGGCAGCCGACGCCCGAGCACAAGTGCATCATCAATTTGCCCGCCACCGTGGAGATGAGCACCCCCAACGTCTATGCAGACCAGATCGAGTATTTCTGTGATCGGGTCAATCGCCGCGATGCCATCCTCGTGTCCACCCACACGCATAACGACCGCGGCTGCGCCGTGGCCGCCAGTGAACTGGCGATCATGGCGGGCGCCGACCGGGTGGAAGGCACCCTGTTTGGCAATGGCGAACGCACCGGCAACATGGACATCCTCACGATGGCCATGAATCTCTACAGCCAGGGCGTTGACCCGGCGCTCAACTTCGAGCGCATGGACCAGATTATCCAGACCTACAAGGACTGCACCCAGATGCCCGTTCACCCGCGCCATCCCTACGCTGGCGAACTGGTATTCACGGCCTTCTCCGGCAGCCACCAGGATGCCATCAAGAAGTGCCTTGATACGCGCGATGATGCCGAGCCGTGGGAGGTGGCTTACCTGCCTATCGACCCCGCCGACATCGGCCGCTCCTACCAGGAGGTGGTGCGCATCAACAGCCAATCCGGCAAGGGCGGTATCGCCTACGTGCTGGACAGGGATTACGGCCTGCAACTGCCACGCTGGCTGCAGATCGATTTCTCCGCAGCCGTACAAATGCATGCGGAACGGATCGAATCTGAAGTGGCACCCGAAGACATCTGGGACCTGTTCCAGGCCACTTATTTTGATGCCGGCCCCTGGCGGCTCGGCAACTACCAGGTCAGCCGTGAGGACGGCGTCGACAAACTGCAGGCCGACCTGGTCAAGGATGGCATCAGCCACGCCCTCAGCGGCACCGGCAGCGGCGTGGTGGAGAGCTTCGTGAATGGCATGGAAGGCTTCATCGGCAAATCCATCGTGCTGGTGGAATATTCCGAGCATGCCCTCAGCCATTCGGCCGACGCCGAGGCCATTTGCTATATCCAGCTGAATATCGATGGCGAACGCGTGTGCGGCGTGGGTCGCTCAGGCGACATTATCCAGGCCTCCCTGGACGGCATTCTCGGCGCCATCAACACTGCGGTAAAAAACCAGGTCGCAGCCGCCTGACCCCCTCCTGCGAGCAAAAGTTGCGAACTGCTTCGCAGGGCGCAACTTTTTTACAACAGCAATCGGCAATATTTACTTAATTTCCCTGCTTTACATGCCTAGATTAAAAAGGTGGTCATAGAAGAGCCGAAACAGGCTCTCATTGCAGGAATTGAGGAAAAAATGGAACAGGGAAACAACGGAGCCCGCAACAAAAAGCGCGCTTCCTTCGTCGAAGTCATCAGCAGTATTCGTTTCGACCGCGGCCAGTCAGCCAATGCTGACGCCCACTACCCGGAAACGGGCTTTGCCGGCAACCAGTCACAGCACCACGGTGTTGCCGCGCCCGACGACTACAAGCAGCTGGTTCGCTCCAGCAACTGATACCTGACGGGCCCGCCAGCCGCGGGCCCTGATTTACACACAGGACCTCGCGGCCCTGCCCGGCACGCCTGCGTCCCTTTATCAGCCGCGGCGCCACCAGCCGCGACGCTATCAGCTGCGGCGCTTACCTCGCAACAAACCCTTGATCTTATCCATGAAGGTCTCGTACTTGAGATCGCTGAACTCGCCTGCGTCCAGGAAGATGCGGTCGCAGTTTGGGCAAACCTCCAGCCAAATATGGGTCTGCACCGGGTCGCTCACCTTGTCCATGCAGACATGACAGAACGGGCATTCAATATCCTCGATCTTGTCGTAATCCTTGCCTACCTGCGGATGGCCTATATCCAGGAAGGCCTCCACCATCCACTCCTTGCGCATCTGGGTGAGCACATCGGCCTCCACCAGCATCCCGTAGCACTGGGTGCAGCGCTCGATGGAGATTTTTGGCCCGTATAGCTTGGTCTCCATGGCGCTGCCACACTTGGGGCATTCAAGGCTCTTGGCAGTGTTGTCGTCCATGCTGTTGTTCTGTTCCGTATCGTGGCGTTCGGCTCTAGCCTAGCCGATGCGCGGCAAAAGGCCAGCGCAGTTGCCGCGGTGTCGCTGTGCTAATATCCGCGCCAGTTTCATCCGCCGGTGCCGCCGTGAGCAAGGACGACATCTACGCCAACCCCATCGACGCGCTGCCCGCCTTCCGTTTTGACGACGAGGTGGTGCGGGTATTCCCCGACATGATCAAGCGATCGGTACCGGGCTACAGCACCATCATCGCCATGACCGGCCTGCTGGCCGGGCGCTATGCGGCGCCTGGCTCCAACCTGTACGACCTGGGCTGCTCACTGGGCGCCTCGACCCTGGCCATGCGCCAGCAGGTGCGCGGCGAGGGCTGCCGCATTATCGGCGTCGACAACTCACACGCCATGATCGAGCGCTGCAGAAGCGTAATCGACACGGACAGCCATGAACTGCCCGTGGAGCTGCTGCTCGCCGATATCGAAGACGTGGCCATCGAGAATGCCTCCGTGGTCGTGCTGAACTTCACGCTGCAGTTCATCGCGGTAGAGAAGCGCGCCGCCATGATGCAGCGTATCTTCGACGGGCTGCGGCCAGGTGGCATCCTGGTATTGTCAGAGAAAGTGCTGTTCGCCGATCCGCAGCTCAACCAGCTGAATATCGACCTGCACCACGACTTCAAGCGCGCCAACGGCTACTCCGACCTGGAGATTGCCCAGAAACGCCAGGCCCTGGAAAACGTGCTGCTCCCGGAAACCCTGGACGCCCACAGGCAACGCCTGAGCGCCGCCGGCTTCGACAGCTGCGATGTCTGGTTCCAGTGCTTCAACTTCGCCTCACTGGTGGCGCTTAAGTCGCCCGCTGATGGCTCTTAAGTCACCCGCTGATGGCTCTTAAGTCGCCCGCTGATGGCTCTCAAGGCACCTGCTGGAGATGATTGATTTCAGACCGCTGGTGGAGCGCTGGCGGGAGTCCGAACTGGCGCCCTGGGCGGACAGCTTGCTGGATGACATCAACGCCCACTTCCACGCCGAGCGATACGGCGACCTGCCGCGCTGGGAACAGGCCCTGGCGGAGCTTCCCTCTGCAATACCCTCCCATATCGAGTTGGACGCCGACCGCATCACCATCGGCACAGCCACCGATCTCGACGAACCCCAACGCGCAACGCTCGAACAAGCGCTGCGCGCCCTGCACCCCTGGCGCAAGGGACCTTTCGAACTGTTTGGCGTGCATATCGATACCGAATGGCGCTCGGACTGGAAGTGGCAGCGCGTCGCCCCCGCCCTCGACAACTTGGCCGGCCGCCGGGTGCTTGATGTGGGCTGCGGCAGTGGTTATCACTGCTGGCGCATGCTCGGCGCGGGCGCCGCAGAAGTGATCGGCATCGACCCCACACCGCTGTTCGTACTGCAGTTCCAGGCCCTGCAGCACTATATCCAGCGCCCGGAGGCCTGGGTGCTACCCCTGGGCATTGAACAACTGCCGCCAAACCTGGCCGCCTTCGACACGGTATTTTCCATGGGCGTCCTCTATCATCGCCGCTCCCCCATCGAACACCTGATGGAATTGCGCGAAGCCCTGCGCAAGGACGGGCAGCTGGTGCTGGAAACCCTTGTGGTCGACGGAGACGCGAATACCTGCCTGGTGCCCAGCGGACGCTATGCCCGCATGGGCAACGTCTGGTTCCTGCCCAGCACCGACATGCTGCTGCTATGGCTCAACAAGCTGGGCTTCAGGAACGCCGAACTGGTAGACGTGAACACTACCTCCACCGAAGAGCAGCGCAGCACCGAGTGGATGACCTTCCACTCCCTGGCCAATTTCCTGGACCCTCAGGATCCCGGCAGAACAATCGAGGGCTACCCCGCCCCGATGAGAGCCATTGTCACGGCACTCAAATAGCTGCGCTGGCCAGGCGGTCGCCTGGCTTTCACTCCCCATCACGCCGCGTCGGCGCTAACGCCCTGCAGGCGTTCTACAAGAGCAGGGATAGCGCTGAAGGCCCTTCGCTTCGATGCCTCGTGGCGGTCGTCGCCGAACTCCTGGTACTCGATCGCCAGGCATTCAAAACTCTCCGCACCGAGGTAGCGGGAGCAGGTGCGAAGATGCGGCACCAGATGGTTATGTGCTTCGTTCTGGCCACCGGGCTCAAAACCGAACTCTCCCCAGGACGCCAGCACAACAACCTGCTTGCCGGACAGGACAGGCTCCAACGGCCTGTCGCCGCGGCCAAGATCAAAACTGAATGTGCGGTCGATGCGCACAATCTGGTCGAACCAGGCTTTCAGCGCCGCCGGCATCCCGTAGTTGTACATGGGTGCGCCGATCAGGATCAGGTCCGCCGCCTCGACTTCGTCGATCAATTCATCGGATAGGGCGAGCTGATGGCGCTGCTCGCTGGTGCGGTCCTTCCCGGCAAAGGCGGCGGCGATCCAGTCCTCACTCACGGCGGGCGGCGGCTCTGCGCCCACATCACGGCGTGTCACCACTGTATTCGGCTCCCGGTACAGCCACTGGGCCACAAAGGCGTCAGTAAGCTTCCGGGTCAGGGAGCGCCCCTGGCGGGCGCTGGCGTCAATTTGAAGCAGATGGCTCATGGGATTGTCCTCCTCTCCTGCGATGAATAACTCCAGCTTATTTATGAATGGCGCAAGAGGATTATCAGACCTTGCTATGGCTGGCGGCAAAGGAGAAAATCGCAGCTACACATGAGATAAATTCATCTATAAATGTTCGGAAGACTGCCCCCATTACCTGCCTTGCGCGCCTTTGAGGCGGCGGCTCGACTGGGCAGCTTCAAGGCCGCTGCCGAGGAGTTGTACGTCACTCCCACAGCCATCTCCCACCAGATAAGGTCCCTGGAATCGACCCTGGGGGTTGGCCTGTTCGAGCGGAAAACGCGCAGCGTCGAGCTGACCGACGTGGGTCGCGCCCTGGCGCCGGCACTGACCCGGGGCTTCCTGGAAATCCGCTCAGCCCTTGAAAATGCACTCGAACAGGTGTCGGTCATCACGCTGTCCACGACTCCGGCATTTGCGACTCTGCGGCTGGTGCCGGAACTGCCAAAGTTTTATGAGCTGGAACCGGACATCCGCATACAGATCGATACCAGCACCCAGCCGGTGGACCTTCATCGCGACCGGGGCACGGACCTGGCCATTCGCTACAGCGTTCAAGTCCCAGAGGGGCTGGCTCATATTCCGCTCGTCGCCGAGCGGTTTATCGCCCTGGCCGCTCCTGCCCTCGCCGGAACAGATTTCACTGAGGA
>JAZBOY010000260.1:0-2315 GCA_036351375.1 Halieaceae bacterium | reverse complement strand
CCGATGTGCAGAAACTGTCGGAGACGCGGGCCGGGCTGAGAGAGCGGCTTAAAGCCTCGCCCCTGATGGATGCTGACGGATTTGCAAGGGATTTCCACGAGGCGCTGATGACGGCCCGCAGCCGGTGGCTGGCGGAGTACGACGCTGTCTCAGATGAGCGGTAGCAAACCTCCAATCCCGGTGTTGCACAATATGGCGCGCTCCGGGGGCACGCTGATATCCAAGTGCATCGGCTGCATGGACGGAATCGATCTCTTGAGCGAGGTACATCCGTTTGTAGCCTCTGGCCAGTTCAACCCGATTACGCAGGCCCAGAAGTGGTTTGGTATTGACACCACTGCGAAGCTGCAGGCACTGCAACTCACGCAGGGAATCTCCTGGGCGGAGGGTATCGCGCTCATCCATGGGTGGGTGGCTGAGCGGGGAGAGACCCTGGTCATCAGGGACTGGTCGCACCTGGATTACACCGGCGTGCCCTGGGTTAAACCCACCTACAAGTTATCAACAGCAGAAGTGCTCGCAAAAAGTTTCGAGGTGCGTCAGGCAACGACTGTCAGACATCCTGTCGACCAGTGGTACAGCCTGAAGAAACTGACGGTCGTCGCGGGCCAACTCACCGTTGCCGATTACCTTAAGGGCTATCGAGCCTTCGCTGAAAAGGCGGTGGAGATTGGTTTTGTGCGCTATGAAGATTTTACCGAAGCACCGACCCAGAGCCTGCAGAAGCTGTGTGAAATGCTGCAGATTCCTTTCGACAGCACCTACACCGAGAAGTGGGCCGCTTTCGCGAATGTCACCGGTGATGTGCCCGACCAGGCGCCGGGCCGCGGCAATGTGCTGCAGGAGATCAAGCCTTTGGAGCGTCGGGTCGCGGACCGGCGGACGCTGGAGCGGTTCCGCGCGTCTCCGGATTTTGAGCCCAGCCTGGAGTTGCTTGGCTACGAGCTGTAAGGCCAGGCTAGCCAGGGGATAGGCCAAGGGAGTTTGCCGCATTGGCCGGCAAAAAAATCCGACCAGTCCCTGCGTACCCACTAATCCCGCGCGTCAAATGATTGCAGAGGTATGCTGGGCTCGCTGGCAATATCTGCTGCGAAGAAGCTCAGGATGAACTGGACGCCGAGAAACAAGGGCAGCGCAGCGAGGATCACGGTTCCCGCAGTGGCCGGCACACCGGAGGCCACAGAGGTCGCCCAGGCCGAGCCCCCGAACAGCACGCCAAACGCTGTTAACAGAAACCCGACTGGCAGATGTAGCGAGGCCAGTGAAAAGTCTCTCACGTAGTACTGGTAGATCGTGCGCCTGAGGATAGCCCGCAGGTGCTTGCGCGCGAACTCCAGCAGTATGTCCTTGATTTTTAGGCCGCTCTCTTCATCGCCGTAGCTGGCCTTCATGGGCATGTCCACGACCTTTGCCCGGATTGCGCCCAGCTCGATCAGCATGCTGGTTTCAAAGAAGTAGCGCTTGTCCACCTTGTCCAGCGGCAAATTCTGCAGTGCCGCCCGATGCAGCGCAGTAAAGCCATTGGTGGGGTCGAAGATGCTCCAGTAGCCGCTGGAGAGCTTGGTGAGAAAACTCAGCGCGGTATTGCCAAACAGCCTGGCCCCCGGCATCGACGATGCGTCGGAGAGGGAAAAGAACCGGTTGCCCTTCACGTAGTCGGCGCGGCCGTCGAGTATCGGCTTGATCAAGCCGGGGATCAGGCGCGGATCCATCTGGCCATCGCCATCGACTTTCACGCAGATATCTGTGCCCTCAGACAGCGCCTCGCGGTAGCCCGTGATAACAGCACCGCCAACCCCCTGGTTGTGCTCGTGCCTGATTACCGAAACCCGGGAGTCATCGACCGTCGACTCGACGTAGTCCCCGGAAGCTTCGGGGCAGCAGTCGTCTACTACCAGGATGGCATCGACCTCCGGGCCTATGGCGTCGATAACCTGCTTGATGTGTTTCTTCACCTTGTAGCAGGGTATGACAACAAATACTCTCACTGCGCTTTTCCTCGTAACCGACCCTCGCAAATGGCCCTGTTAGGCGGCGGACTCTCAGCCGCCAGTCGTGCTCCACGCAGATACTACCGTAGGAGTGAAAATCGGGCATGTGATATTATCGCGCGCTTGCGGGCGCAGTCGGCTGGCACCTCCCGGCAGTGGGCCGGGACATGTCGGGCGGTTCGGGTCCGGTTGGGAATTGAACATGCCGCACGAAATATTTCTATCGATTATCCTGGTGGCCGACAATCTCGGTGAAGAACTGGAAGCGACGCTAAAAGTCGCCAGCGAGATAGCCACCGGCTGCGTCACCGACCACGAGATCGT
>JAZBOY010000259.1:0-4167 GCA_036351375.1 Halieaceae bacterium | reverse complement strand
GAACCGCCATCGGCGATGATCACGTCCACCAGGTCCATCTGGCCGAGGCTCGCCATCTGCGCGAGCTGCTGTTCCAGTCTTTTCCCCTCGTTGATGACGGGAATAACGAGGCAATATCGGGTGCTGCGCTCCCGGTATTGCTGGCAGTCAAAGGCGGGTACTGCCCAGTCTTCGCGCTCGATCCTGCCTGGTTCCGCTGGCGCTATCACGGTGTGCCGGCTTGCCCGTAGGAGGCATTGGTGTAAGCCACCGCTCGCTCGACGTTGGCCACGCTGGCTTCCCCGACCTCGAGCATTTCGATGGTGACGATTCGATCCGGGCAGTATCTGCGGACCGCTGTGGCGACTGCGTCATGATTCGTATCGCCGTCGCCAAGAACCTTGAGCCCGGGTTCGCTGGCATGAACGTGGGCGATGATAGGCGCGTAATCCGCCAGGACCTGTTCCGGGTCTTCATGGTTAAGCGTCAGCGACCCCACATCCAGCTGCATGCGAATCGCCGGGTGGTCGGTGAGGCGGACGATTTCCGCTGTAGCAGCGGCATCCGTCATGAAGTTCGCGCCGTACTCCACCGGGTTCGGTTCCAGGCAGATACAGGTCCCGGTGGCGGCGGCGATGTCGCCCAGACGCCTGAAAAAGCTCACAGCCATATCGTTGACCTCGCCGTCTTCAAGCCCGGAGCGGTCGCGATTGCGGGGCGAGCCGAATACAAGATATCGGGCGCCCAGGTCGCCGCCGATGCGGCAGACGTGTGCAAGATACGCCAGCATGCGATCCTGCACCCCGGCATCGCCAAACAGGTTGAGCCCCTGGGTACCGAACAGAAGCGACTGCATGCCGACAATCTCGATTCCCCGGTCGCTCCACCAGAGACGACAGGCGCTGATGTCTTCCGCGGAGGCACTCGCGAAGTCCGGAAAGTACTTGCCAGGCGCCACATCGATAGCGTCAACCCCATGAGCGTTGAGCACTTTGGCCACCGCGGCGTCTTCCTTGGGGTCCCAGGCGATATTGGAGATGGAGATACGCATCAGGCAACAACCTTCCCAGGTTCCGACTGGGCATAGGCTCGGATCGCCTGTAGTGATTCACGCTTGCTGTACTGGTAGTCGCCCTGTCCACCAAAAACCTGCGCATGCAGGCTGCGCATGTCGTAGCTCGCGGGGTCACGGCCGAGGATGTTTTCGAATCGCCTGTTAAACCCCTCTTCCGCCACCTCGGCAACGCTGACGGGCTCTGCCGTCAGGTGCACGAGTTTGAGCCCAGCCTGTATTGAGGTGCGCAGATCACGGTACAGGTTGATCATCGGGTAGAACTGGAATACGCCCCGCGAATCGATCTTCTCGAGCTCATTGTTGTGAAGGAAGTCAAAGATCACGTTCTTCTTCAAGCCCGGCCCCACGAGGCCTGGAAGTCGAACAATAAGGTGATCCCTGAACTCGCTCTCAACAAACTGTTCCAGCATACGCCGGTGAAGACCGTAGCTGTGCAGGCCCTCTTCCTCGACAGCGCTAGATTCATCGACACCCAGCGAATTCGAAAACACGTCCACAGTACTGATCAGGACAAACCGCTCACATCGAACGTGCTGAAGATTTGCCATCAGGCGCTTGATGTTGTCTAGATCGGCCTCAGGCTCGCGATTGGCTATCCACTTCGCTGCCGGCGCAGCCGCGCACACCACTGTCTCCCAGTCAGCATTGCCAATCTCCTCAATATTGCTGGAGCGAAAGAGGCCGGCGAATTCCACCTGCCGCTGCAGGACGCTGCCGACAAACCCGCTGCTACCTACCAGGGCGCTGTTGTGCATACTCATGATGATGGTTGTTCTGCCTGCTGTTGCGCTTTTCGTTGCTGTTCTTGCTGCTGTTGCTGTTGCAGTTGCTGCTGCTCTCGAGCCGGGCCGCAAGCCCTGGCTTCAAATGTGCTATCGACAAGGAAGTAGGGCTCGATAAAGGAAAAGTAGGCCTGCTGCTGCTCTGGCGTCATCCTGGGGAAATTTCTGGGTAGCAGCGCCGAAGGCATTCCTGTCACCGCACCGTAGCGAGATGCAAAGGTTGACGTTCCCGCTCCCGGAAAAATCAGCGTACTGCCCGGGTGATAGAGATGGCACTTTTTGACAGCCTGCAGCGCCGCAGCATTGCGGTCGAACGTCCCCTGCCTGATGCGCTTCGCGTTTGCCGAGGCTGACGCCACGAGATTCCCACCGCCGTCGAACAATACCCACGCCAGCACCCCGGCGAGCAACGCCTGGCTCCAGGGGCGGGCCGGGCCGGCAAACACCGCAGCCAGCACCAGGCTCGAGGACAACAGGGTGGCGGAAAAGTAGCGCTGATCAAAGTAGCCGGTGAGCACAAAGGGCGCCAGGGAAGCACCGGTCAGCAGGATGGCGATTCCGCCGCCGACAAGCTGCCCTCGCGGCACCTGCCGCACAGCGATGACCGCCACTACCAGCAAGGCAGGCAGCGTTGGAAAGCTCTTTACGGCGGTAAACAGCGCACTGAACAGTGCGGGCAGGTTACCAAACACCCGGGCAACCCAGTCGGCAGGCGCATCGAACAGGGTCGGCACCGCCGCAGGGGGAAAGTCGGTAACAAAAGCTGGCTCGGCAGCCAGGGCAACCCAGCTGTTATCCGACGCCCAGAAGCGACCGAAATGCAGCAGGGAGTAGATCACCCAGGGCGAAGCGCCAATCAGTGCACCTGCCACCCATCGGAGTGTTTCCTTCGGGCTGCGCCGACCCAGCAGGTAGACGCCGGCAATGAAAAGTACGACCACTGGCAGGTAATCGAAGCGCGTCAGTGCCGCCAGTCCGAGACAGATACCACCCAGCAAGTGCCGGTTAACCTGAAAGGACGCCAGCGCCAGCAGTAGGAACAGAATAGCGAGCGGCATCGAGCGCCCCGCAAACGCCTCATTGACGTAGGGCGGCCAGAGCAGCAAGCCGGTACTGATAACCAGCGCAGCAAAGGCGGGAACGCCCAGGCGGACCGCCTGCTGTGCGCAAAGCACCCAGACCAGCGCCACGAGGAAAACATTCAGCCACAGTGCCGCCAACGGAGTGTCGCCGGTAAGGAGCTGGACCAGCGCGATAGCGACTGGGTAGGCAAAGGGAAACGATATGGAATGGGTTTCCGACAAGTAGCTGCGCCAGGTGGTGAACACGTAGAACTCGTCACCGAAGACGGTTCTTGCGAGCTCCAGGTAGGCCCAGCTGTCCGGGGTATAGAACGCTGTTTGCAGCGCAGCCGCCGCCAGGCCAAAGTAGACGACAATGGCCACAAAGCCTGACAACAGCACCGTGCTCCAGGGCACGGGGCTACCGAGGCGATCCAGTCCCTGATCCACCACCTGCAAGGCCTTATGCAACATGTAGCGCTTCCTTCTCCAACCTCTCGATCACGTCATAGACGTTGTCGATCTTACCGCCGAGCACAGAGTAGTAGCCGGGCAGGCGTTCGCTCCTTTCAAACAGAATCGGGCGCCCGTCATTGCCCTCATTCTTCTGCAAAACGGTTTTGACCTCAAAAAGTGATTCCCTGTACTTGGCGTTGGCCAGCACCGGCATGTATCTTGCGGCGTCGCGAAGCATGCGGTCTACACGAGAGGCACCCTGGTAGCGGGCCAGGCGGGCATAGGGGTCTTCACCCGCCTCGTCGTACCAGTACAGGTGCGGCGTGTAGCGAACGTGGGAAATTGAGTGGCAGCCGCGAGCGGGGAAAGGCATGACCGAAAAGTACGGACCGTCCATCACCGTCACCCCCAGGGTGCGCAGTTCCGGCGGCACGTCAAGCAGGCCGATTTCGGTAATCTCGTGCTTGAGGCGTGATGCCACGGGTTGCGTGCTCCCACCCAGCTGGTTGAGGCCGCTGTAGGTACAGTTGAAAACATATCTGGCGGTCAATGGGGTGACCGAGGCACCGGAGCGCTCGTCAGCATATTCGATGCGTGTACCACCAGTGGCTGGATCGAGCGCAGAAACACGATGGTTCGTCAGTACCTCGATATCCAGCTCGGAGAGTTTTTCCGCTGCCCAGGACTGCAGCGCAGCCGCACTGAACGCAAACTCCTCTACCGCGAAGACCGCCTCGATCAGTCGCTGATCAAAGAGCAGGCGATGCTCCCGAGAGACCGGTTCCAGGCGCGCGCCGATCTCCCTGCAGAAGCG
>JAZBOY010000258.1:0-2885 GCA_036351375.1 Halieaceae bacterium | reverse complement strand
GACGAAAATCAGCGCTGTCTGGCTCGGGCGACACTCCGCCTGCTTTACCGGCCCCCGGGGATTCACCTCAATGAAGACTATGTCGCGCGTTTCCCAGATACTGTACCTTCACACAGCGCCAGGTATGAACGCGCCGGCAGTTCGGTTTGCGAGTTCACATCCGGTGGTATGCGCCAAACAGGACAGGAAGGCGAGCACAGGAATGTCTAATCAACAATCTATCGATCCTTTACTGGTGGCAGCCAGAAAGGCTGGCGACAGTGGCAACAACGCTCTGTGGCTACACCTTCAGCGTGCCATGGAACTGGAACGGCAGTACCTGCAGCTCTCCATCGCGCAGGGTCGATTCTGGTTTGTTGACGTGCCTAGAACCGGCTCGACCGGGATTCGACTGGCACTCGGCAAACGCTACGGATATCCCCATGGCAATCGCAAGGTGCCTAACAGCAGGGCGTACACCATGGGCGCAGAGTCCTCCCTGATAACCAATCATGTGCCCGCGCATCTGGTGCGGCAAATCATCACCCCTGAAATCTGGAATCAGCTGTTCACCTTCGCTGTGGTGCGTAATCCCTTCGACTGGGTCAAGTCGCTATACCTTTACAACAAGCAGTTCGCGACGATCGGGCTGCCTAAGGACAGTTTCAGTGCGTTCCTGCAAGGGTTTGCAAAATTCCTCGAGCTGCCTAAATCGCAGCGGCACACGCTGCCTTCGATGTTTACCCAGTCAGACTATATCCTCGACTGGGATTCCGGCGAGCAGATTGTCAGCGAGTGCCTGCGCTTTGAAGATCGTGCGGCAATTGGGGAAGCGCTTCGCATGCGCTGCAATGTGGAATGGGATTCAGATCAGGTGGTGATGGCTACCACTCGGGAAGAGCTGGATATCTCGGATGCTGATAGCAAACTCGTTCGCGAGCTGTTCGCCGAGGATTTCGAGCGCTTCGGTTATTGACCCGGCCTGGCGCGGCAGTCCTTGCCCGTGCGTGCTCGTTCAGTCAGTAGCTGCCGGTAAGGATTCAGCAGCCGCCTTTCCGTTGGCCTGACAGCACAATATTCATCGTCATCTCCCCCATCGGGGTGCCCATGGTGCCGGTCATGGATTCACCTTTGAACTGCATCGAGGCGTTCAGGTCCACGGTACCGCCTTCCGGCGTCTTGCAGGTCATCGCGTAGTCCATTCCATCGGCGCGCAGGTCTTTCTTCGCGAAAGTACAGTCGCCGTCCTGCTCGAGGAAGGCCTGGCCCTCTGCGACCTGTTCAGAGGTGAGGCATTCACTGTTGGTTTCGGTGCGTGCCGGCATGGAGAACTGGGCCGATTTCAGGGTTATGGTGCTGGTGGTTTCCCACATGCCCGGATTGATGTTTGGTTCCACGGCGTGGGCGGCGGTGGCCAGTGCAAGGCTTAGTGCGGACACCGCTACTGATTTGATAGTCATCTCTGTGCTCCGATCGCGACTGCAGAAGGGCGTTACATTACTCCGACCCGGTAGCAGATTTCCATCGTAATGCGGTGAAAGTTTCCGCGAACCACTGGCTTCTCTCACTACTCAGCGGGTACGGGCTTTGCTCAGGGCACGGTGTTCAAGGCCACTCCAAGCGGATCCATGAATGGGGCAATCAGCTCGTGGTCTGCGTGCGGGGAGGCGCGCAGGTACAGGGCGCTGATAAAAGCCCGGCGATTGTGGCGAAAGGTCAGGGCTTTTTCACTGCGGAACACT
Organism: Halieaceae bacterium; assembly: GCA_036351375.1. GTDB lineage: Bacteria > Pseudomonadota > Gammaproteobacteria > Pseudomonadales > Halieaceae > JANQIO01. Next base: position 1,164 of record JAZBOY010000258.1, on the reverse strand, counting down.
GACGCCCAGGATTCATAGGGGGCTGAGTCACTGAGGTTGGTGACGAGGTCGATAATGCGCTGACGCAGCGGGTCGGAGTTTTCCGCCCGCTGCATAAGGTAGAACAGGGCCCTTGCCAGTCGGTCCGGCTCGCCGGTAATGTAGGCCACACCACTTTGCGGGGCAATTTGTACCGAGATGGCGTCCACCAGCGGCAATAGCGCGTCTGGCGGTATCTCCGGGTTCAAGGCAAGTTGCAGAACCAGGTCGGCGCCGTGCGCGACACCGTGACGAAATCCCACGCCATCTTCAAAGGCCCGGTAATCGGTGATCTCCGAAAGGTATCGACCCGCCGCTGCCACCGAATCTCTGCGTTCCTCTGCTGTCATCCACGGCGAGACTCGATCTGTTCGTGCCACTTCCGCCAGCACGATGGCGGCGAACGGCTTCATCACGCCATCAGGGTCGGCGACGCTGGCTTCCAGCCTATTTACGAGGTCTTGCCGCAGGGCGCGCAGTGCTGCAATCAGTTGAGGGTCCGCAACATCGTTACGGCGCAGCAGTGTAGCCGTTCCCTCGTAGCCGATCTGGTCCCGGAAAAAAGGATCAATGGATGACAGGCAGGGTGGGGTGCCCTTCAAGAACTCGGGGATGCTCTCGTCGTCAATCGAGGCAAACCCGCTGGCATGGGCATTCTCGAGCAAGTCCGATGTCAGGCCCAGGGGAGAACAGGCGGATTGCGCCGACACTGGGGCTGCGGTCAGCAGGGCTGCTACCAGGAAGATTGACAGGTTGATCATTTGCGCAAGAGAGTGGCGAGGACAGGGCACAGCTTTCTACCCAATCCCCTTGATGTCAATGAGAGGGCAAATCCACGGCCTGGCTTCTTTCATACGGCAGAGCTATCTGGCCGTGGCCGTCCTGCGGACGGCGGAGTTGTGTCTGGCTGGCTGCGCCATCCAGACGACCTCGCTGCGCTCGGCCACCCGCGCCTTCCGGCGCGGGCACAATTCCCGAGTCGCCGTATCATACAAACTAAAAGGGCCACCCCAAGGGGTGGCCCTTTTAGTTTGTATGGTGGAGGCGGCGGGAGTTGAACCCGCGTCCGCCAGTACTCTGCCTTCAGCTCTACATGCTTAGATTCCGTCTACTGATTTAGCCTCACACAGCCCGACGGGCAGGACG
>JAZBOY010000257.1:0-4209 GCA_036351375.1 Halieaceae bacterium | reverse complement strand
TGGGCGACACCGCCTACCAGCGCCACACCATGAATATCCACCGCCGCTTGCACGCCAGGCGGGCTTTGGCGGCTGAGGATTTCGAACGCTGGCTGGCATACTTTGAAAGCACCGTAGACGCCGGCTGGCGGGGCGAAAAAGCCGAGCGTGCCAAGCGCGTCGCGCGGGCCATAGCGGGTAATATGAATCGCTCTTTTGAATCGGGGCGATCCTAAGTCATTGAAAAAATAGGATTTAAAAAAAGTGTTGCAGATTGATTTCCGGGTGATATAGTTATGTATAACACCATATCGGAGGCAATACCGATGCTGAAGATTCGAAGACAGGGACTGATCCGCGGTAGCAACACCCGCCTGGGAATAGCGCTGCTGTTCCTGGCCTGCGCCGGCCTGTCGGCTATGGCCCATGCGGACACCCGTTCGGTCGAAGGCTTTGATGTCGATCGCGTGGTACTGCGCGGAAGCGACGAACTCAAGATTACCTTTGGCGGCGCCAACCGGCTGCTGGTAAAGGGCGACACAGACGACCTGGACCGGCAGCCTTTCTACGTACGCGGCAGCACCCTCAAGCTGGGGTATACGGAGAGTGGCCGCAAGGTGCGTAACGTCAAGTACCTGCTGGAAGTAGACGACCTGGATCAGATCGTGCTGCAGGGTTCAGGCGATATCTGGGTAGATCCCATCGACACCGAGAAGCTGTCCGTGAGCGTCGACGGGTCCGGCGTTATCCGCCTGCACTCGGTGCGAGCCAATGACCTGGAAGTTTCAGTAGCCGGCTCCGGTACGATCCAGCTGGCCAGCAGCGATGTCGAAGACATCGATGTGGAATTGGCCGGCTCTGGTGATATCGATCTCGGCAGGATCACGGCCCGGCGCATGAACGTCGACATGGCGGGCTCCGGTGATATCGTCGGCACTCGCGAGAGCGAGGACGGCATGGTCGAGGTCCTCGACATCGGCGTTGCCGGCTCCGGTGATATCGATCTTTCGAGCTTGCCTGCCGTCTCCGTGGATGTCGACATTCTCGGCTCCGGTGATGTCAGCGTCTGGGCGGTGGATTTCCTGGATGCCAACATCCTCGGCAGTGGCGATGTGCACTACCGGGGTGACCCCAAGGTCGACCGCAGTACGCTGGGGTCCGGCGACGTTACGCCGATCGACTGATGGTCGCCGGAGCATTAGCCACATGGGAGGCTTGAGCATGTCCGTAGAGTGGAATGACAACCTTCCGATCTACCGTCAGCTGCGCGACCTGGTGGTACAGCGCATCCTCGACGGCAGCTTCGCCGAAGGAGAAGCCGTGCCCTCGGTACGGCAGGTGGCATCGGATTACAACATCAATCATTTGACAGTGGCCAAGGCTTACCAGGAACTGGTAGACGAAGGCCTGCTGGAGAAACGACGGGGGCTGGGCATGTTTGTACTGAGCGGAGCTCGGGAAGCCTTGACGAGCAATGAGAAACAGAAATTCCTGGAAGAGGAGCTGCCTGCCTTTATAGAGCGGGTACAGCGCCTCGGACTGGACATAGACACGGTGACGGAGCTGTTGCGGGCCAGGGGGGGAGACTCCTGATGGCCACCTTGATCAAGACCGACCGTCTGGACAAGCGCTTCGGTGACACGGCTGCGGTCGACCAGGTTTCCCTGACGATAGATTCCGGCAGCATCACCGGGCTGATCGGCCCCAACGGCGCCGGCAAGACCACGCTGCTTCGCGCGCTGTTGGGCCTCAATGCCTGCGACGGCGGCCTGGAAGTGATGGGCCTGGACCCGCGCAGCCAGCGCACTCGACTGCAGGAGCAGGTCTGCTTTATCGCCGACACTGCGGTGCTGCCAAACTGGATGAAAGTGAGCCAGGTGCTGGATTACGTGACCGGTGTGCACCCGCGGTTCAGCCGCGAACAGGCAGAGATGCTGCTGTCGCGCACAGAGGTACGCCAGACCCACCGGGTCAAGGAATTATCCAAGGGCATGACCGTACAGCTGCACCTGGCGATCGTGATGGCTATCGACGCCAAACTGCTGGTGCTCGACGAGCCCACGCTGGGCCTGGATATCCTGTTCCGCAAGCAGTTCTTCGAGCAGCTGCTGAACGATTACTACGATGATGAGCGCACCATACTGATCTCCACCCACCAGGTGGAAGAGGTCGAGAACATTCTCACCGATGCGATCTTCATGCGTGCCGGCGGCATCGTGCTGCACGAATCCATGGACTCACTGTCACAGCGTTTCTGCGAAGTGCACGTGGTAGGCGCGGCCGTGGAACAGGCTCAGCAATACAAGCCGATTAGTGAGCGCTCGATACTGGGCGGCAAGGCGATGATCTTTGAAGATGCTGACGCCGATGCACTGAGCCAGCTTGGACAGCTGCACACGCCGTCGGTGTCTGACCTGTTCATTGCGAAGATGGGGGAGGGTCGCTGAAATGGAAATTACCAAGCGAATGAAATTTCATACCCTGATCATGCGCGAGCTGCAGGAATATCGCGGCTCCCTGGTCATGACGCCCGTCTACTTCGCTGGCGCCCTGATTGTGGTGATGCTGATCGCAGTACTGTTTGCCGGTCGTCTGGCCATTGTTGGCCAGGGTCTCATGGGCATGCTGGCCGGCGATGAAGGCGGTAGCATAAATTTCGAGCTCACTATCGACGAGGATTCCAGTGGTAGCCAGGATATATTCATCGATCGCGTGAATCCGGATACCTCGCGCCTGCCTTCACAGGAGCTGACTATCATCCAGGCGCCGGAAGAGGTACCTGAAGACGCCTGGAACTTCAGCCAGGAGTGGAGCTTCTCTGCACCCACACCAGAGCGACGCGGTGACGCCGATGACCTGGAGGGTGATTCCCTGAACCCGGTATTGGGCGGCTTTCACACGGTGTTCTGCCTGATCATGTTCCTGGTCACCATCAACTACCTCCTGGGTTGCCTGTATTCCGACCGCAAGGACCGCAGCATCCTGTTCTGGAAATCCATGCCGATTTCCGAGACGGAAGAGGTATTGGCCAAGCTGGCCGTGGCCTCGCTGGTGGTGCCGATCATCTTCCTCGGGGTGTCGCTGGTAACGCAGATTCTCGAAACCTCTATCGCCATGCTGCTGGTATGGCGCATGGATGGTTCGGCCACCGAGCTGGTACTTTCAAAGGTGCAGTTTGTGCCGCTGATCATTGACCAACTGGGCGGTATGGTGGTGTGGGTGCTGTTTACCCTGCCGGCCTATGCCTGGTTCATGCTGTCCTCGGCGGCGGCAAAGCGTTCGCCCTTCCTGCTGGCGGTGGGCATCCCTATCGGCCTGGTACTGGCAGAGAAGCTGCTGTTGGGCAGCAGCTATGTGCTGCGTACCATCGGCAATCACCTGCCGCACAAGATTGACGGCGACGACGCCAACTCCCTGGGCATGTATGACTTCGGCCCGGTCTGGAGTCAGCTCGACTACCTTGGCATGGTGCTGGGCATCCTGGTGGCAACGGTCTTCCTCGCCGCCGCCGTGTGGCTGCGCCGCCACCGCTTCGAGGCCTGATTCTCATCTCTCGTCATTCCCGCGAAAGCGGGAATCCAGTTTCGGTGATTTCCGAGTAGCTGGATCCCCCTACGCGGGCCGCCGCTTCGGCGGGGATGACGACATACCGCGCCGTCTGCAAGTCCGCGTCCAGCTATCGACCTGATCGAAAAAGCCATCCCGGATCGCCCCCATCCGCCATTGTCTCCCTCCCATCCCTCACGGATACTGCGCCCATACCCTGATCCACATGGGAGGCCAGTGTGTCCGAGCGGCTCAGCCAGCAGTTTGAACTGGGTTATACCTACACCCGTTCCACCGGCCCTGTCGTGGGCCGCTTCCTTACTGAACTGCGCCAGCGCCGCATCGTCGGCACCCGCGGCGACGATGGCCGAGTCTACGTGCCGCCCATGGAGTTCGACCCGGTCACCGCCAGCGCGCTCAGCGAGTTTGTCGAAGTAGCAGATCACGGCGAAGTGGTGAGCTGGTGCTGGATCAGCGAACCCCGCGCCAGCCACCCATTCGATGTGCCCTTCGCCTGGGCACTGGTGAAGCTGGATGGCGCCGATGTGCCGATGGTGCACGCGGTCCGTGCGGAGCAGGGAGAGATGCGAACCGGCATGCGGGTGCAGGCGCGCTGGGCTGAAGAAACCCGCGGCTATATCACCGACATCGTCTGTTTCGAGCCTGAGTCAGCGGGAGGTGCCG
>JAZBOY010000256.1:0-3044 GCA_036351375.1 Halieaceae bacterium | reverse complement strand
ACTGAAGGACCAGGCGTCACCTGGCAGCGCGGAAACGTCGGCAGTGACTTCAATCACCTGGGTCTGCCCCGCGGTCAGGCTGAAGGAAGCCGGCGAGACGGTGACCCAGGGATCGAAGCCCCCGGCCGTCCAGGAGCCGTCAACCGTGGCCCGAACCTCACGGGTCCAGGTGCAGGTCTGCACACACTCGTTGCTCACCAGCGCCGCCACGTTGAGCTGCGCCGGGTCGCCGCCGGTATCCGGGTTGGCCGCCTGGAAATTGGTACTGCTTTCATCCAGTACCAGGCCGGCTTTGACAGCCAGGGCAGCCTGTACGCGACCGCCACCGAAGTCGTGAATATCGGCAGGCGTTACACCATCTTCCTTGACCAGGTCATAGGAGCCAGTAGTCATGATGGCTGACAGGATTTCCGCATCGGTCCACAGCGGGTTGGCCTGCCTGAGCAGGGCTGCAACACCCGCGATATGCGGACTGGACATGGAGGTACCGCCGATGGCGCCGTACTCCCCGGCCACAGAATCCCAGTTGTTGGGCTCGTAAATGCTGCGGATCAGGTCAACCTGGCCCTGGGTCAGCTCGGCGCCGGCGGCGAGAATGTCGACGCCGGGAGCAGCGGTGTTGGGCGCCAGGATATTGAACCCGGTGTAGGGCCCACGGGAACTGAAGTCAGCCAGGTTGTCACCCGCTGCCGGGTCACTGATCGTGGTACTCACCGAGGTGATCGTGCCGGTGTGGCCGCTACCGCTGGCCAGCCAGCTGCGCAGGGCATTGGCATCGGCGGCCGCCACATGGATCGCCGGGATCACGTGGGTGTCGTCATTGACGGAAGTCGCGCCGCCGTCGAGGTTGCCGAGGATGAAGCCACCGGCGCCACCGTCCCGCACGTGCTGGCCCTTGGCCACACGGGCGATCGCGCCGCGATCACACATCACGATCTGGCTGGAGGTGAAGGTGCCGGCCGGGAACGGATCCAGGCACTGCTCCGGTTCAGTGTCGTTGGCGCTGCCGTTGCTGGTGGGGAAATCACCCGCGTAGACAATCTCACCGGTGATGCCGCCGGACACGGAGCGCCCGATGATATCGGCCGGCGGAGCCGTGTCGCCACCGCTCATGGCCTCCAGCTGCTTGCTGGGGTAGGAGCGGTCATGGGTGGTGGCAGCCACAGCTGCGACCCAGGGCGCGTTGCCCGCGGCCTCGGCGCTGCCTACATCAGGTCCGCTGTTACCAGCTGAGTTAGCCACGAAAATGCCCGCAGCGCGCGCGGCCAGGAAGGCCTGGGCCTGGGAGGAATTCCAGGGGTTGCCACCCGGCGAACCAATGGAGTGGTTCAGCACGTCCACCACGCCGTCGGCAATGGCCTGGTCGACCGCCGCGACGATGTCCGAGAAGAAACACGACGGCGCACAGACCTTGTAGGCCACCACGTTGGCATGCGGTGCCACACCCGAAATCTGGTCAAAGACGATGGAGCTGTCATTGCCATCGGCATCCGGCAGCGCCACGTTAAAGACAATGTTGCCGGCCGCGGTGCTGGCCACGTGGGTACCGTGACCGTCGGTGTCTGCCGAATCCGGCTGGCCAGGCAGCAGGATTTCGTCGGGAACCGGACTGGTCTGTGCATCCAGGAAGGTATAGGCACCAATCAGCTTGCTGTTACACAGGCTTGGGTCGGCAATACATTCGCCAAGATAGTTGCCGTCCCCCAGGGGGTTGGTGTGGGTGTAGCCGTCGTCGCCGGTAGCGGCGAAGGACGGGTGCGAGTGGTTGATACCACTGTCGATGATACCGACCACGACACCTTCACCGAGGTAGCCGATACCGGTAGCGGTGCCGTCCCATACGTCAGGGGCACCGATAAAGCCGACGCTGGTCGCCGTGGAAGGCTCAACGGCACGGTCGCGCTCTACCAGGCGCACGCCGGGCATGCGGCGCACCTTGCTGGCGGCGGCTGCCGTCATCCGCACGGTTGCTGCGTTCAGCGCGTGCTGGTGGGTACGCTCCACGTACACCGAGCCCGCCTCGGCGGAGATCGTGCTGAGCATCTCACTCTGGCGCTGCTGCAGGAAATCTACATAGGCCTGGGCTTCCGGAGACGTCGGGTCGAGCCGCCCGTTTTTGGCCAGTGCCGGTATTCCGTTGACGCCGCCGGCGTAGAGCGGCAACGCGTCTTCTTCAAACTGGATGATGTAACGATGGACGCCGCCATCATCAGGCTCCGGGCTGTTCGGTGGGCGCACCCACTGGACTGCCTTCTTGGCCTTGGCGGCCTGCAGTGTTGACGCATCCAAATCCACCCTGGGTGTAGAAGCTATGAGCGAAAGAGGGAGTGTCAACAATGTCGCAAGAGCTGCGACCGTCGAGACAAGTCGAATCATGTTGTCCTCTCAAAACAATTTATCGTGTTTTTTTTGATTGGCTGAGAAAAGACCGTTGCTATAGACGCCTCCCCGGAAACCCCACACCGGGAGAACACGAATGCACCAACCCCTGATTACCGCTTATGCAGGCCGTGTTCACGATCAAATTTCAGGCAGTGCTTCGAGTATAGACAAATAGTTGCAGTGAGATGAAAAAAATATGAATTGCAAATCCTTTTTTTGTTTTTGCGACACTGTTCCGCTTCTGGGCGCCGCCCGGCGGCCGGGCGCCCAGGGGATTTGTGGTATAAACACCGCGTTTGCCACGGAGGCCACTGCGACCGCTCATCCATGAACAACACGCCTGAAACCGTCATCTCCGTGCGCCGGGTGAGCCTGTTGCTGGCGGCCGCCGCAGCCGGGCTGGTAATAGCGCATATCCTGGCCGTCAGCGCCTGGTACCTGGACTGGCTGCCGCTGGACGACTGGCTCTACTACTCCTTTTTCGACCTCGACGAGGAAGAAAGCCTGGGTACCTGGTTCAGCGCCCTGATTCTGGTCATCGCCGGCCAGCTCTGCTGGTTCCAGGCGCGGCGGGTGGCGGGTATCGCCGGTGGCCACCGCGCGGCCTGGCTGCTGCTGGCGCTGGGCTTTCACCTGCTGTCGCTGGATGAAATCGCCGGCTT
>JAZBOY010000255.1:0-25406 GCA_036351375.1 Halieaceae bacterium | reverse complement strand
TTGCTCTGGGATGACGCAGCTGAATTGCCGCTGGTGCAACAGGGCCCTCGGCTGCATCCGGAACTGGTCGCCTGTGCCATGCATCCCCAGGGTCTCTGGCCCGGCACCCGGCTGCTGGAATCGCAAACGCTGCCGCCGGGTTTACTGGAAGCCGTGCATCAACAGGCCAGCACACTGCGCGGGGTTTCTCGCGCAACGCTGGTACTGCGCAGTGTCGATGCCAGTGAGGCGAATGCGGTCGCTGCGGCAATTGCGCGCTGCCTGATGCGCAAACCCGTATGGCTGGGGAGTGAACGCATAGACCCGGCGCAGGGTGTCTGGTGCGAGCTGAGCTGCCATCTGCCGGTACTGGCGGCGGAGGCAGCGCCCGGTGAAACGGTGCGCCTGCCTTCCCTGCCCGGCTACAGCGGTCCGCTGCTGGTGGTGGCTGGACCAGAGGGGCGGTTCTCGCGCGAGGACGGCAGCGTCGACAGCTGGCGCATACCTGTCACCGGGTCCGGGGAACGTGCGGAGCTTTGGCGCGATGCACTGCCGGAACTGGACGATGCAGACCTGGGAGAGCGCTATCGGGTAGGCGCACAACGCATACAGGCCCTGGCCCAGCGCGCCCGACGCCAGGCACAACTGGAAGGTCGGGAAGTATGCCCGGGTGATGTGCGGCGGGCCGCCTGGGGAGACCTTCAGGCGCTGGGAGGCCTGGCGGAGCCGGTGAGCCATGATGTTCCTGACGCTGCACTGGTACTGCGCGATGCGACCCGGGATGAGCTCGACAACCTGGTGCGGCGCTGTCGACGCCGTGAAGACCTGGCGGACGGGCTCGGGGTCACACTGCGCACGCGCTATCAGTCGGGCGTGCGGGCACTGTTCTTCGGACCCTCGGGGACGGGGAAAACCCTGGCGGCGGCCTGGCTCGCCACCCGCCTCGGTCTGCCACTCTACCGGGTGGACAGCGCGGCGGTGTCCAGCAAGTACATTGGCGAGACGGAAAAAAACCTTGCCCGGCTGCTGGCCAGTGCCGAAGCGGACGATGTGGTGTTGCTTTTCGATGAGGCCGACGCCCTGTTTGGCAAGCGCACGGACATCAAGGACAGCAATGACCGCTTTGCCAATGCCCAGACCAATTTCCTGCTGCAACGCATTGAGAGCTACGACGGCATCGTGGTGCTTACCAGCAACAGTCGCCAGCGCCTCGACGCTGCTTTCACACGCCGCCTCGATGTCATTCTCGAATTTCCTGCACCCGGGCCCGAGGAGCGCAGAAACCTGTGGCTGTCCCACCTGGGAGAGCGCCACAGCCTGCGCCCCAATGAACTCAATATGTTGGCCGCCTGCTGCGATATCAGCGGCGGGCAGATACGCAACATCGTGCTGGATGCCGCGGTAAGAGCGGGCACCGATGCCATCGACTGTGCACTGCTGTGCCAGGCGGTGGCCGCGGAGTACCGCAAGCAGGGCAAGCCGGTCCCCGGCGAGGTTCGGCAGTTCCTTGCGGACACTCCATGAAATGCAAGGTCGGCATCGTTCCCAAACCCCAGGCCCCTGCGCCCGATCCCGACGGGGAGCTTGATCGCCGCCACTTCCTGCGCCGCCGTGCGCAGATTCTTGCCCGCCGCGGGCCTCGCGATGAGACCGAAGAGGCGCCGCGTATCCCGACATTCCTGCAGGCACCTGCCGGCGATGTCGAACCCGAGCGGGAAGTCGCCACCGACGAACGAGAGGCAGACACACAGGTGCCGGCGGATGTGCCGGCGCCCGGGGGCACCGTCGAAGCGTCGGTAGGGTCTGCAGACGTAGACGCAGAGACTGTCGATGCCGTCGAGCCGGCCGCGGGCGTTGAGGAGGACGCCGAAGCCGAACTGGATATGGCGACGGAGGAGGAAGCGGAACAGGCAGGCGCCGAAGACGAGGCCGAATCAGAACCGGCGCCGGAGGATGCGCCGGCAGAGCTCGATGAGGACAATCCCGGCGAGGTCCTCACCCAGCAGCTTGATGGGCAATTGGAGGAAAGTCGGCCCTCAGCGCCACGCCTGGCGACGCCACCCGCCGGCATGGCGGCCATTCGTCAGCAGGTATCTTCCCGGGCCCAGGCGATACCCCGAGGTCAGATTACCGCCGGCACCGCCGCTGTCCGGGAAGCTGAATTAGTGCGCGAACGCACGCAGCGGGAACAGGGCGCCCGGCGCGAGGGCGTCGAACCGAGTGCCGCCGAGGCCATGCCGCCGGTACCGGCTGAGTTGCCCAACGCGCTGTCCAGCCCCGACAACCCGGTACCGGATATCCAGGAACCGCTGCAGTCGGCCTCCAACAAGACGCTACCCAACCAGACGCCACCACCGCTGGTGCGCACACCACAGGAAAACCTACCGCAAATGGGCCGCCGGCCGCTGCCGCCCAACCTGATTCGCCAGCTCAGCACCTTCATGGAGGAAGGACCCCCGGTCAGCGACCCCAATGACCAGGCCCGCACCCGCCTGCAAATGCAGTGGGAAGCCCTTATGACCCAGCCCAGCGTACAGGAGGGGGAAGGTGTGCAGCAGGCCCTGGTCGATGTGCCGCCGCCCGCCCAGGCCCAGGTGCCACCGGAGAATCGCGCCACCCTGTCCCAGGCACTGGCCAGGTTGCTACAGGACCCCAACGGTGAGGCGCAGCGCATGATAGAGCGCGCCCGCGGCAGCGCATTCGTGGGCGGCATTCTCAATCAGGTCGAGGCCACGCGGAACCTTGGCGCCGACATGGTGGGCGATTTTGCCAACGTGTTCGGCCAGCAGCTCGATTCGATTCGCGACCAGGCGGGCATAGCCGCTGAGGAACTCGACCAGGCGGTGCGGGATCGTCGCAGCTTTCTCGAGGACGAGCGGCGTCGCGAGGAAGAGCGGCTGCAGATGTGTATCGCCACCGAGGGCGCGTCAGTCACCGCCGAGAACCAGGCGGTGGCGGATGCCATTGCCGGCGCCCGTCGCGGCATGGACGAGCAGGCCGAGGAGGTGCAGGCCTCCACCGGTGGCGCTGACCGGGTACGTGCTATCGAGGGTCGGCGCGACCGCTTGCTGGGTGAGGTGAATTCCTTCGTGGCGGGCCAGGACGCCACCTACCGCCGGGCGGGGGAAACCCGTGCCACCGAACTCGACAGCCTGCAGCGTGCCCAGATCAGCGCTTATCGCTATGCGGTGCAGCAGGACGAGTTCCAGCTCAACCAGGAACCGGGAGAGCACACCCAGTTGCAGATCCAGGAACTGGTGGCCGAGAGCCGCACCTGGCTGCAGAAGAAGGAACGGGAAGTTCGCGGCCAGTTTGGCAAGCTGAAGACTCAGGCCAGCACCAGTACGCAGGCACATCGCGACGGCATCAACGAGGCGGGAGCCGGTGCCCGCCTGTCGATTCGGGACTGGGCGTCCGCCGAACTGGGAGAGGAGACCAGTTTCTGGGATCGCCTGGTGGCGATGGTCGAAGACTGGTTCGGTCAGGCCAAGGCCAATGCCGAGGCCTGGGAAACCGTGCAGAACGCCGAACACGCCGAGACTGCCTCCGGCTACGTCGACATGATGAGCCAGGTCGAGCGCGCAGCGGCAAGCGGGATCACAGAGCAGGAACTGCTGCAGGGCAACCAGCTGACGGACGAAGAGCGGGCCGTCATCCAGGCCTACTTCGAGGAGCCCAACGACCCGATCTACGCGGTCGCCGTGGGCATCCGTGAGCGCATTTACAGCTCGCGCAGCGCAGAGCTGAAATCCCGTCTCGAAAGCCTGGTGCTCAACGGGTCCTTTTCCTGGAGCACCCTGGAGGAGATCGGCCGCGCCTACACGGGCGACTTCGACGCCGCCAATCGCGCCGAGCAACTCCACAACGCGTTCGAGCCGGGCCTGACCGGACTCGGGACCGAAGAGGAGCAGGTGTTTTCGGCGCTGGCGGGGCTCAACCCGGTACAGGCCAAAGCCGTTCGCGAGGCCTATCTGGCCATCTACGAGGAAACGCTGGATGCAGCCTTGCGCAGCGAGATGGACACCGACGGCGAGCGCAATCGCGCCCGTTCGCTGTTGTCCGGCGACCAGGCGGTGGCAGACGCCGCCGCCCTGCATATGGCCATGGAGGAAACCTGGCTGGGGACCGGCCTTGGCACCGAGAACGAACTGATCTTCCAGACCCTGCGCAACAAGTCGCCCGAAGAAATCGAGGCCATTGTCGCTGCCTACCGGCGCGACTACGGCCGCGACCTGGGTCCGTTGCTGCGCGAGGAATTGAACGACTGGGCCACCCTGTCCAGCCACGATGCCGACCGGGCCGACGCCCTGATGGCGAGCGACACGGCGCTGGCGGACACGATTGCCGTGGACCAGTCGCTGCACGGCTTCTCCTGGGGCTACGCCTTCAACCTGGCCTATGGCACCGAGTTTGAGGCCGGCAGCCGTGACGAGTTCACCGCGGTCTACGACACCATCCGCGGCGAGGTGGCCGCCCAGGCCACCCGCGAGCAGTGGACTGATGCCCAGTTCCAGGCCGAGCTGCAGCGCCGCGTCAACGAAGTTGAGACCCGCTACAACGAGCGCTACCCCTGGCGAACCCTGGAAGGCGCAGTCGAGGAGCGCTTTGAGGACGGTCCCAACCGTGACCTGGTCGTGGCCACGCTGAATAACGATGAACTGCGGGCCGAGGCCGCCCGCATCGCCATCGAGAATGATCATTGGGCCTACGCCAGTAACGACGTGGTTATCGATGTGGTGGAGCGTCGCTACGACCGCGCCCTGGAGGGCGTGCGGCGGGACATGGAGCCGGAGCTGCGCCGGCAGATGGAAGAGGAGATTCGCCAGCGAGATGAGGCGCACTTCCGGGAGACTGGTGAGCGGCTCACTGGTGCAGAGATTTATGAAATGCGCCAGCAGCTCGAGGTGGAAAACGAGCGCGCCATGGAGACCGAGGCCCGTCGCCGCTCCGAGGCCGACACGGCGCGCATGGATGAGATCTACCAGGAAGAGTATGACCAGAGCCTGGAGTCCGCCGTTGACGAGGCGACCAGCGGTGTCACCGGGGAACACGCGCTCAAGGCACTGGAGCAGGGCGGCTACCTGAGTCGCTACCAGCGACTGGACTTTGCGACCCGCGTGTGGGGCACGGATGAAGAGGCCGCCCGCCGTGCCATGGAGGGCGCAACACCCGAAGAAATTGCCGAGATGGACGATCTCTGGCAGCAGAACCACGGCGGCCAGTCCATGCGCGATGGGCTGCTGGGGGGCTGGACCAACCTGGGGTTCGGTGAGCTGAGCGGCGACGATGCCCTTGACATGCAAGTGGCCCTCGAAGGCCGGCCGATGACCCTCGAGGATGCCGAGCGCATCGCGCGTCTGCGCGAGGAGCTGGCGCAGCCGTCCTATTTCTTCGGCATCGAAGTGGGTGGCGCCGAGCACGACCTGATCGCGTTCCGGCGCCAGCAGTTGGAGGAGAATGCCGACCGCCTGCGGCAACCGGTTGTCAGCGAGGAGGACCGGCGCCAGCGAGATCACCTTCTCGACGAGTTCGCTTTCAACCAGGAGGCCGTCAAGTCCGCCGTTGAACAACACCGCGCGCGGGTAAGCGCCATCACGGATTCGATCGCCAATACCGCCAGCATGGTGGTGGCGGTCGCGGTAGGTGCGCTGATTACCTTCTTCACCGGCGGCACCGCAGCGCCCGTGGCCGCGGCCCTGATCGCATCGCTGGCGGGTACCATGACATCGATCGGCGTACGCATGGCCATGCTGGGCAATCGCTACGGCTGGGAAGCCATGGCCACGGATGTGGGCATCGGTGTTGTCGACGCCATCGTCGCGGCGGCTACCGCCGGCATCGGCAATCGCCTGCTGGGCATTCGCCAGGCGGCCGGGGCGGTGACCTCCTCGGCCACGCGCAGCGGCATCCGCGGTTCTATCCAGAATATCCAGCGCCGGCTCGGCGCCATGCTCGCGAGGCTCGGGGATGTCGGTCCACTGGCCAGGCGCATGCCCAGCTCGCAGCTCCTGTCGCAAATGCACCAGCGCGCCGGCTACCAGCGCCTTTTGGCGATTGGTGTTTCCGAGTCGGTTGAAAACGCGGTCGGAGCGCTACCGACCGCGGTGGTCAGCAACATGATCGATGACCGCAACTGGGAGGGGGGCTTCCAGGTGGGCAATGTGCTCACCGGCGTCGCCACCGAGGTGGGCATGGGCATCGGCATGGGCCTGGGCATGAGCGGAGGCATGAGCGCTGCCGGTTCCATGTGGCACGGCGCACGCAGCGCTATCCGTGGTCCGGATATTGGCGCACAACCTAGACTGACCACCCCGGACCAGTTGCCCATCAATGATGCCCAGTACCAGGCTGCACTACGGGAATTCCAGGACGCCCACCCCGGTCGCAGTGCGGCGGAATTCGATGCCTTCATCCAGAGCGAACGGCAGGGTCACCTGCAGGACTTCCTGCAGCGCAACCCGGGCCGCACAGAGGCGGATTTCGATGCCCACCTGCGGGACGATGCCGGCATCTGGCGCGCTGAATTTGAGGAGATGAACCGCGGCCGCAGCATCGATTTCGACGCCGAGCAGGGCCGTCGCTCCGGCCAGGCGCTTGGCGAGGCACATGAGCAGGCCCAGGCCCGCCAGGCCGTGCGCGATGAGCTGACCGACGCCTTGCCGGAATCCCGCCGCGCCGACCTGGCGGACGTGCCCATTACCCGGCTCAGCGACGCCGAATTTACCCGCGCCACCGGGCGCCTCACGGGTGACGCTGAGGTTGTGATTCGCGACGGCCAGGCCCATGTCGTGGTACGGGAAGGCGCCTCGCCGGCCAGCGTGCGAGACGCCGTGGGACGCCTTACCGAGATGACCGCGCCGGGTACCGGGGGCCGTGTGGCCGACCCCGCTGCCGCATTGCCCAGGGACCTGCGCGGCCGCGTCAATGTGGAGACAAACCCGGACCTGCCGCCACGCAGTGTGCAGGTGCACTATGAGTCCCAGAACGGTGTCATCGTCGGCATGTGGGTGGAAGTGGGCCCCGGCGCGCGGGCGGTCGACATCCAGATGCACGCCGGTACCGTGCGGGCGATGCGCCGCCTGCAAGGCCTGAGCGGTCAGGTGCGGCAGGTGCTGGATCGCATGGCCCAGTGGTTGGGACGCAATCCGCGGCCTGCTCCCGGCACCCGCGCCTTCGAAGCCGATCTCGAGCTGAAGAAACTGCCCGGCATTCTGGACGAGCGTGCCCAGGCGCTGAGCCGCGCCACCGGTCTCGAAGAGCAGCTACGCCTTGCCGCGGAGATCGAAAACCTGCAGGCGCAGATGGCCGAGCACGCTCGTTTCGTCAACAGCATCGAGGCTGAACCCGGCCGTGGCTTCGTCGCCGCCGAATCCCTCACCGACGCCCAGGTGCAGCAGCGCATCGCCGAGTTCGAAACGCCGGAAGTCCAGCAGGCGCTGCGCGATCTCGATCCCGCAGAGCAGTCCCAGGCGCTCATGCACTTTGGCGCGATGCGCAACGTGGTGGATGGCGCCGCGCGAACGGGAGGTGACCCAGCACAAGCCATGGGCCAGTTTGTGGATACCTGGCGGCGGCTGAATGCCCTGCCGGACGCTGACCCGCAGATGACTGGCCGACTGCTGGCGCAGGCCGGTGAAGCCGCCGATGGAGCCGCTCACCTGCAGCAGCTCGGGGAAGCGCTCGACCGGATTCATGCCCTGCCGGAACGCCCGGATGGACTGGCCGGCCAGTTGCTGGGTCAGCTTGCCGATACGACCTGGCCGGACCACATGCTCGGCCGGCTCAATAGTATTTTCGACGTCGTGGGACAGCTTCCCGAGGGGCGGCGTGCCGACGCCGCGAGTCTGCTGGATCGCCTGGCCAGGGGTGCCGACGCCGAGCAACGGCTGGTAGACATTGATGCCATCTTCCGGCGCCTGCGCGATCCCGTCGATATCGAGCAGGCTCGATTGGGCGCATTCATCGACCGCGCGCTGGAACACTCCAGCCCCGCAGACTTCGTGGCGAGTCGCTCTCCCCTGGCGCGCAGTGGCCGGCCTGTCTTTGACGACTCACCCTTTGGGCTGGACGGGGAGATTACTGATCTGGGCCGGTTCGAGCTGGAGCACCGGCTCCGTGAAGCCGGCGAGGCCATGAGACCGCCCCGGGACGATTACGGACCGCTCTATCCGCCCGATTACCCGAAAGCGCAGCGAATCCTCGCGGAGACGGCTGAGCGCTTCGATCTGGAATACCGGGAGCTGCTGGACCATATCAGTGGACAAGCACATTCCCAGCGCGTGGAAGATCTGCTTCCAGGGAGCATGCTTCCGGATGCCTATCATCTGGACGCAGCCGACACCTCGGCGCATCCGCACAGGGGGCATGGCGATCCCGCCCAGCAGGAACTCGACCTGATGCTGGCCGCGCTGCAGCATCCTGATCCAGATTCCCCCTCTGCGCTGGTTGAACGGGTGCGCGCGGGCGGCCCCGATGCTGACATCGCCCAGCGCCGCATCAATCAGCAATCCGCCGCACCCACCGATGCCGAAGTCGTGAATATCACGCCGGCGATGCTCGAAGCCGAACTGGACCCGATGCCACAGCCGCCCAATGGCAAGTATCAGGAAGAAACGGTGGATATGCCTGGTATCGGCAGGATGCGCATCTACCGATCTGCGGCGACGGTAGACAATCCCAATCCCCCGGTACGCTTTGAGGCGCTGATACCTGACGCAGTACCGGGTCGTCCTGTGGTCTTCCAGTTTGGTGATGGCGAACTCAGGGTATGGCGCAGCGAGCCGACCGTGGAGCACCCACAGGGCATTCTCATGCAGGAGTCCGTCATCGGGCCCAGGCGCGACCGTCTCGGGCTGGAGGACCAGATTTTCTCTCATGGGGAAGGTGAGTATCCCGGACCTGCCACGGAGCGCGGTCACGTGCACGGAGCCGGTTTGGGCGTTGAGAGCCCGTTTGGTATCGCCCTGGTACCGCGAGAAGTGAACCAGTATTTGCAGGCACGTGGCATCGAGGCCTACATGCGTCGCCTGCGCGATGCCTTGCCGCCGGGAGCGGAACTGCATTACGTCACCAGTCTCAAGCGCCATAGTGGAACCAGCCGGGCGGCGGAGATCGACTATCGCATCGATATCACGTTCCAGGGTGAGCGCATGCCGTTCGCAGAATTCCAGATCAAGATCGATACCGATCCGCCGGGTACCCGAGCAGCGGATCGCCTGGGTACTCGAAGTATTGAGGTGAGTCCGCTTTCGCCTCGTCACCACCACGCGTCGGACGCGGCGAACCGTTTCCTGGACCATGTCCGGGAATCCATCGATGTTCCGCAAATGCTGCACTACGGGTTACCGCGCCGGAGCTCGGGTGAACCGATGCGGCTGCTGATTGAATTGCATAACTCCGACCCGGAAACTGTTGCCAGTATTGCCGCTAGGTCAGGTAACCATCTGCGGGCCCATCCACTGCCGCCGGCCAACGAACTGCGCGTGGAGGATTGGGCGGAAAGTTTGAGGGCCTTGCATGCTTCCGACCCGGCGCCGAGGCACGTGGTGGTCGACTTGCGTGGACTGGGTCTATCCTCATCACAGATTGACGACATATGGCAGGAGATCGACAGCCTTGGGAATGCGGAATGGCAGAAAACGCTGGTCTTGATGTGACCGAGCCGCAGGCGAACCTGCTCGCCGGCCGCATTCCCCTGCGTTCCGACGCCGATGCAGAAGTGATCGCCGCGCTCGGCGAGCAGGGTTTCAGCCAGCAGGGCGCCGTTGCCGACACCGTTGCATTTGCCCGTGGGGAGGACATGGCCGAATGCGAATGGGTCCGCACGGACCAGGGCCTGGCCTGGCTGGACTACCGGGAGATGCCAGAGCAACTGGTGGAGGCCCTGTGGCGAACGCTGCCAAGGCTCACTGCCAACGACGTGCTGGCGCGGCTGCAGTCGAGTGACGCCCATGAACGTCGTCTGGGCCTGATGCAGGCGGGCCAGGTCCAGGACGATCGCATCGTCGAGGTCATCCTGGCACTGCGCGAGGATGCGGACCCGCTGGTGGCGGAGGATGCGGCCGCGCTCTACCGTGAACTGCTGGGCCAGCGACTGGCGACACCCCTTGACGCCTACTCCGCCTTTGATGCCACGCTGGACACCCACGATCGCCGCCAGGTGCTGCGCTGGATGCTCGCGGACCAGTCGGAGCCCAATGAGGCCATCCAGGCGGTGGTGCAGGCCGCGCTGGTGGACCCGGACTGGGAAGTGCGCGCGACCGCACTGATTGCCTGTGCACGTTTCGGGATGCTGCCCCTGGCGGAGGAGGTAGGCCGCTGTTCGCTGCCCACAGTCTCGCGACTCGGACCGGTCAAGCTGGACCGGGACATGTTGTTTGCCATCAAGCAGGCAGTGCTGTGGTCCTTCATGAAAGAACCCCTGCCCGAGGCTGAACCAGAGCGCCTCAAGCCGTGGCGCTGGTGGCATATCCGCCGGCTGGTGCTGGACCTGCCGCCGGCCAGGGAAGACCACGCCTTTCTGCTGGTGCATGCCTTGACCACCCCACAGCCCGTGGCGCCGGTGCCGGACACGCTGCCAGTTGGGGTGGAGGAAACGGCGACCGGGTACAGACTGGCGGGTACTGACCTGGAACTGGCCTGGGTGCCCCCGGTACCACACTGGTTGGGTGACGAATCCCTGCCGGACAACCCCGTGCGGCAGATAGTGCAGCCCGGGTTCTTTGTAGCGCGAGATGTGCTTCGCGAGGGCGAAGAGCCCAGGCTTGTGTCGGTGAGCGAAGTGGGGGCCTGGCTCGCTGAGCTGAGCCGCGCATCCGGCGCCCGGCTGGACATCCCCTCGGCGGAGCAGTGGGAGGCCGCCGCCCGCGGCACCGACGGCCGGCGTTTTCCCTGGGGTAACGGCTATGAAGATAGCTGGATGTGGCGTGGCTCACCCTGGGGGCTGCGGGGGCTTTACGGTGAGCCTCCCTGTCACTGCCGAGAGGGGCGCCTGGCGGGTGGCGAGAAGGTCGTCAGCATTGCCCAGGCGGTGCAGGACGGGACACCGGATGCGCGGGCGACTCTCAGGCCGGTGGTGAACATCGACGAGTGAGGCGATACCTGCCGAGCGCTTCATCCAGCTCAGCTACGCGCGCTTTCGAAAAATCAACACATGCTGCTGCGGCAGGTAGTCCTCGGTCCGCACCCACTCCAGGCCAATCGCTTCCATTTCCTTGCGCGCCTGGCTTTCGCTCATCTTGTGCAGGCGCTTGATGGGCACCGAGCGATCTTCTGCCCGGTACTCGATCAGCACCAGCAGGCCGCCGGGCTTTAGTGCCTGCAACAGTGCTTCACCCATTTCCCGCGGATGGGAGAACTCGTGGTAAGCGTCGACAATAAACGCCAGGTCGACGGCACCAGGTGGCAGGTTGGGATTGTCCTCTCGCCCGCGGGTGGGAACCACGTTGTCGACGCCGGTCTCGCGCTTGCGCTCTTCGATGTAGGCCAGCATCTGCGGCTGGATATCGACCGCATATACCCGGCCCTGCGGTACCCGCTGCGCCACCGGGAAACTGAAATACCCGGTCCCGGCGCCGATATCGGCAACATGGAAATCGGCCTCCAGCGGCAGGCGCTCGATCAACAGGTCGGTGCGTTCCTGGCGCTCGCGTTCGCTGCGCTCCAGCCAGCCGGCGCCGAGGTGGCCCATGACGTGGGAAATTTCCCGGCCCATATACAGCTTGCCGATGCCGTCGCGGCTGGGCTGTGAATATTGATAGTGGGCCTCGCCGGTTTCAGCGCCCGCGGTCGCAGCGAGTAGGACAAATAATGACAGTGGCAGCCATTTCATGGTGAATCTACGTCTCCTGAGGTTGACACAGGGTTGTTACGTCCGCTGCTGACAAACGAGCTCACAATGCCAGCGCTTGCTACTCTTTGCACTCCGACTCCTATGGACTGCCATTCGTATGAGCAACGCCGATCGCGACAAGTGGAACCAGCGCTACGCAGAAGGCGCTTACGCAGAGCGCACCCACCCCAGCGCGCTGCTGGAGGCCTGGGCCGACCGGGTCGTGCCCGGGAAGGCGCTCGATGTGGCCTGCGGGGCCGGCCGCAACGCGCTGTGGCTGGCGGAACGCGGGTTTGACGTGGATGGAGTCGACATCGCTGCCAACGGGCTGGCGAGCGCCCGGCGCGCAGCCGAAGAGCGTGCGCTGTCCGTCAATCTTATAGAGCACGATCTCGATGACCCCCTGGAGTTGGTCACCGACTACCAGCTCATCCTCATGATTCGCTACGTGGACTTTCCACTGTTGCGGCAGCTCGTCAATCACCTGGCGCCCGGTGGCTGGCTGATCTGCGAACAGCATATGGTCAGCGACGCTGAGGTGATTGGGCCCGGCAATCCGGCATTCCGGGTCGCACCCGGCGCGCTGGCGGCAGCCGCGCCCGGTCTTGCGATCGAATCAGTGGAAGAGGGGGTCTTCACGGAGCCCGACGGGCGCCTGGCAGCTCTCTCACGGCTGGTTGCCCGGCGCCCCCCAGTGCATCGCTAGTCCTCAATTTGGCCGATACCGGTTGGCCGGCGCTATACTCTTGCGGCAACTCCGGTGGTGAACGCGCTATGCCGAGTAGAAGAGAGTCGGGTTTCGCGGCGCGAATTCGAAGACTGATGAATCACAGTATTGTGTTGGCGGCCTTCATGGTTGTCTGCGCGGCAGGTTTCGGCCAGTCCGATTCCGCGGCAGGCACTGCCGGCATCGAACTGTAAGCAGTTGGCTCAATGGGCTGGCTTACCACGCCGGTGGTACAAAGCGCGCAAAACTGCGGCCTGCATCCCATGTTTTCCAGGCCGCCTGCTGAATAGTGCACAGAACCCGAATTTTTTTGATGTAACTGCGGCGCCGCTGCACTAATGTTGGCGCAACGATGAACAGTTGCGCTGAAACCCGGGACGCGATGACAGACGAAAAGACTGAGGAGCTACCCAAGGAGCTGGTGATCAACCGGCTGGTTGACGGGCTGGTATCCAAGTTCCTGCGCCTCACCATCGCCAAGAAGCTGCTGCTGGGCTTCAGTTCCCTGCTGGCGCTGCTGATCGTGATTTCTGCCTACGCGCTGACCAACCTCAACCGCCTCAATTCGATCAACGACAGTATCCTGCTCACCGACCTGCCGGTGATCCTTGCCGCAGACGAGATGGTGGACCTGATCTTCAGCGAAGAGCTCTACAGCCGTCGCTATGCCGTGTTCCGCACCGACGAGGTGATGGGCCTGTTCAAGGACCGCAACGCCGAATTCGAGTCCCAGCTGGAGCGCATACGCTCGGTGCCGGAAGAGCGGGATTTTCCGGTCGACCAGATCGCCGCCCTGCACGAGGATTATGTAGCGCTGCTGCTGGACGCGTCCGGCTCTACCACCGAGGCATCCACCACCTTCTCGGCCGTCTACGACCAGCAGATCAAGGCCCGGCAAGATGAGCTGATCGCCGTGATCCGGGATATGGGCGCCCAGGCCCAGCGCGACCAGAACGAGAAGACCAACACCACGGCCAGCATCGGCTCGCTGGCCTTCAAGGCCGCCGCGATACTCTGTGGCCTGGGCCTGCTGCTGTCACTGTTGGCGGCTGCGCTGATCACCAACAATATTTCAGGGGCTATTAACAAGCTGCGGGCCGCGACCGAGTTGATTGCCCGCGGCGAGTTCGATATCAAACCGGATATCAGCAATACCGACGAACTGGGCGATCTCGCCGACGCCTTTGTCTCCATGGCCGAACGCCTCAAGCACCTGGAAGAGACCAATCTCGATACCAGCCCGTTGACCCGCCTGCCGGGTGGCACAACGATCGAAACGGTCATGAAGAAACGCATCGCCGACGAGGAAGAGATTGCCTTCTGTCTTATGGATATCGACAACTTCAAGGCCTACAACGACCACTACGGCTACGCGAGGGGCAACGAACTGATCCAGGCCACTGCCGACATCGTGAGCCAGGCGGTGGCGGAGCACGGAGGCGAAGCAGACTTTATCGGCCACATCGGCGGCGATGATTTCGTTGTCATTACCGCGCCGGATAGTTTTGAAGCCATCTGTCAACACGTGGTCGATGCCTTTGATGCGGCGGTGCCGGACTTCTACAATGCCAGCGACAGGAAACGCGGGTATATTGTCGGAGAGAACCGCCAGGGCGACGAGGTCCAGTTCCCGCTGGCGACCATCTCCATTGCCGTGGTCACTAACAAGAGCAACCAGGCGCTGAACCATATCCAGTTTGGCGAGATGGCCGCCGAGATGAAGGAGCACGCCAAGGCGAAGCCGGGCAGCGTTTTCATGGTGGAGCGCCGGGCCGCTCGCGACGGCAGCAAAGAAGATCGCAAGCCGAAGGCGGTAAAGGCCTGAGGCCGGGGTTGGCAGGATGAAGAAAATCAGTATCACAGCAGTGTTGGCATTGTCCCTGGGGCTAGGCGGCTGTACCCAGATGTCCGGCGGCAAGCCGGAAACCATCACCCTGGAGGCCCACGCCGAAGAAACCCTGCGGCTGAAAGCGCGTATCGCCGAGCTGGAAGGTGACCTGGCCTCATCCCGGCAGGAAAACGCCCGCCTGCAGGCGGAAAACACCGAACTCAGCAAGCGCATCGAAATGCTCAAGGTGCTCGACCAGGCGGTCGAGGAAAAGCGCAAGAACTACAATAATCAGTAGTTCGCGTACGCGACGCGTGCCGGGCCAGCAGTCACCACCGGCCAGCATAGTTGCCGGCTATCCAAAAACGTCGACAGACGAGCGCTTGCCCTATGCACATCGAAATTGCCCAAACGGAACACGTTGCCGAAACTGCCCGCCTGTTTGATCTTTATCGCCAGTTCTACGAGTGTGCGCCTGACCTCGATGCTGCCACCCGCTTTATCGAAGCGCGCATCGCCAATAACGAGTCACGCATCTTTATCGCCATGGACGGGTCGAGGGCCCAGGGCTTCGTGCAGCTCTACCCCTCATTCTGCTCGGTTGAGTTGATGAAGATACAGATTCTCTACGATCTCTACGTGGATGCCGAAGTTCGCCGTGCAGGGGTGGGCGAAGCCCTTATGAATCGCGCCTCGGAGTTTGCGCGGGAGAGCGGCGCGGCGCGGGTAGACCTGCTCACCGCACACAGCAACCACATAGGCCAGCACCTCTACGAGAAGCTGGGCTACGAGAAGGTAAACGAGGATTTTCACGCCTACTCGCTGTATCTCTAGTTTCCCTGCGGACAGGGGTGTGGCATTGGCTGACTCGACAGCGTCATACTCAAGGGCCACACTAATAGTCTTTACTATCCTTTCACGCCAGCATTGCCGCGAGGTGCAACAGACATGAAGAGAATCAACGTGAACGGCAAAACCGTCGAGGTAGATGCCGACGAGGGCACGCCGCTGCTGTGGGTGATCCGTGAGCAGCTGGGGATGCCCGGCACCAAGTTTGGCTGCGGCATCGCCCAGTGCGGTGCCTGCACCATCCACATTGACGGCAAGTCGCAGCGCTCCTGCGTGTACCCCCTGAGCGCGGTGACGGAGAACAACAAGATCATCACCATCGAGGGCCTGTCGGAGAACGGCGACCATCCTGTACAGCAGGCCTGGGCCGAGCTCGACACGCCCCAGTGCGGCTACTGCCAGCCCGGCATGATCATGGCGGTGGCAGGCATGCTGAATGACACCCCAAATCCCACCGACGCGCAGATCGACGAGCAGATCACCAACATCTGCCGCTGCGGCACTTTCCAACGCGTGCGCAAGGGCATCCACCTTGCTGCCAGGAAATCCTGAGGGGGTCGATCATGAATGATGTAGTCAAGGATCTGGCCAAAGGCATCAACGTCACCCGCCGCAAATTTATCGTCGGCGCATCCGTGGCCGGCGCCGGCCTGTCGCTGGGTATTCTGCCGGCCGGCCGCGCCGCAGCCGACGGGCACCTGGATGAGGTCAACGCCTGGGTGGTGATTGCCCCGGATGACACCGTCACTGTGCGCATCGCCCGTTCCGAGATGGGGCAGGGCACGCTCACCGGTCTTGCCCAATTGGTGGCCGAGGAGCTGGAGTGCGACTGGGAAAAGGTTACCTGGGAATTCCCGACGCCCGGCGAGAACCTAGCCCGCGAGCGGGTGTGGGGAGACTTTTCCACCGGCGGCAGCCGCGGCCTGCGCGGCAGCCAGCAGTACATGCGCGAGGGCGGCGCTGCTGCACGGATGATGCTGATCGAAGCCGCCGCGGGGCAGTGGGGCGTACCCGCTGCCGAATGTGTGGCCGAGAACAGCGTTATCCGCCACGCGCCATCGGGGCGCAAAACCACCTACGGCAAGGTCGCCGATGCTGCCAGCAAGGTCACGCCGCCCACTGAGGTTACGCTCAAGAGCGAGTCCGAGTGGAAGGTGGCGGGTACCCCGGTCAAGCGTCTGGACACAGCCGATAAGCTCACCGGCAAGCTGGTCTACGGTGCCGACATCCAGCTCGACGGCATGTTGCTGGCAAGCATCAAGGACTGCCCGGTCATGGGCGGCTCCCTGAAGAGCTATGACGAGGCCGCGATCAAGAATATGCCCGGTGTGCGTGGGGTTGTGAAAGTGGAAACGGCCGTTGGCACCAACGGCGTGGCCGTGGTGGCCGATACCTGGTGGCAGGCCAACCAGGCCCTGGAGAAACTGCCCATCGAGTGGGACCTGGGCCCCAATGCGGATTTCGATGACGCCGCACTGACGGCATTGCTGGAAGACGGGCTGGAGGCAGACGAGGCCTTCAAGGGGAACTGGGCCGGCGATGTCGACGGCGCCTTTGGCAGCGCCCACAAGATGGTTGAAGCGGTCTACAAGGTACCCTCACAGAACCACGCCCCCATGGAGCCCATGAATGCGACCGCGGTGTGGAGCAAGGACCGCTGCGAGGTCTGGTGCCCCACCCAGAACGGCGAATCGGCCCTGGCGGCAGCCTCGGATGCGGCGGGCCTGCCCATCGAGCAGTGCGAGGTATACAAAACCATTCTTGGTGGCGGCTTCGGCCGGCGCGGCGCGCCGGACTATGTGCACCAGGTGGTTGCCGTTGCAAAGGCCTTCCCGGGTACGCCCATCAAGCTGCAGTGGTCGCGAGAGGAAGACCAGCGGCACGGCTTCTTCCACCCCACCACGATGGCGAAGATGCGCGGCAGCCTGGACAAGGACGGCAACCTCACCGGCCTGCATATGCGCATTTCCGGGCAATCGATCATCGCCGGACTGATGCCGCATCGGCTCAACGACGGTGCCGACATGCTGCAGTTCCAGACGGTAGTGAAGCCGGGGCTGTCGAAGTCCATGGACGATCATCAGATCAGCTACGACTTCGACAACCTGCTGGTGGATCACGCCATGCGCAACCCGCCGATCCGGCCGGGATTCTGGCGCGGTGTGAACATGAACCAGAATGCCATCTACATGGAGTGCTTCATGGAGGAGCTGGCCTATGCCGCGGGCCGTGACCCGCTGGAGTTCAGGCTGGCGCACATGAAAAACAATCCCAAGGGTGCCGCAGTGTTGAAAGCGGTGGCGGAGCGTTCCGGCTGGGGCGCAAACGACGGCAAGCATCGCGGCCTGGCGGTGACTTACGGCTTCGGCAGCTATGTGGCCGCCTGTGCCGATGTCACTGTCAGCGACGACGGCGAGTTGAAAGTCGACCGTATCGTGGCCGCGACAGACTGTGGCACGGCGGTCAACCCGCAGCAGATCGAAGCCCAGGTGGAGGGCTCGTTCGTGTACGGCCTGTCGGCAGCGCTGTACCAGGAGATCACCTTCGCCGACGGCGTGGTCAAGGAGCAGAACTTCCACACCTATCCGTCCATGCGCATCAAGGACATGCCGGAAGTGGATACCATCGTCATGCCGTCCGGTGGCTTCTACGGCGGGGTAGGGGAGCCCACCATCGGCGTGGCTGCTCCTGCGGTGCTGAATGCCATCTACGCCGCCACCGGCAAGCGCATACGCAGCCTGCCCCTGAAAGACCAGCTGCAAAAGGCCTGAGCCGGCGTGCGCTCGACCCTGGCGCTGGCGTTTTCCCTGCCCTGGCTTGCCGGCTGCGGTGGGGTGGCGCAGGCGCCTGCGGACCTCGACCAGGCAGCCCTGCTGACTGCGAGCTGTTCCGGCTGTCACGCGGCGGGGGGCGAGGCCATCGCCTCCCTCGACGGCATCCCCGCCGGGGAACTGGAGGCCAGGCTGCTGGCCTACCGCAACGATAGCGACGGCGGGTCTGCTATGCACCGTATGGCGCGGGGCTACAACGAAGCGCAAATCGCGCTGATCGCGAGCACGCTGGGGGAATGAGCTGATGTCACCGGGACTCTCGCGCCGGCAATTGCTGGCGGTACTGTCGTCCCTGGGTCTGGCCGCCCTGTCCTCACCCGCGGCCAGGGCGCAGTCTGCCAGCGCTCGCCTGGTGGTGGTAGGGGGTGGCTTCGGCGGCGCCACTGCCTCACGTTTCCTGGCGCGCCTGCTGCCGGAGGCCTCCGTCACCCTGGTGGAAGCCTCCCGCGAGTATATTGCCTGCCCCTTCAGCAACCTGGTGGTGGCCGGTTACCGCGATATCAGTGCGCAAACCTTTGAATACAAGGCCCTGCAGCGGGAAGGTATTCGCGTCGTCCACGCCCGGGCTACCGCTGTGGACTCTGCCAAGCGCACCGTATCCCTGGATTCCGGTAGCAGGCTTTCCTACGACCGGTTGATTCTTTCGCCAGGAATCGACCTGCGCTGGGGCGCCCTGGAAGGCTATACACCGAAGGCGGCCGAGCGCATGCCCCACGCCTGGCGAGCGGGCCTGCAAACCATGCTCTTGAGGGAGCAGCTGGAGGCCATGCCGGAAGGCGGCACGATGCTGATGTCGGTCACGGCAGCGCCGTTCCGCTGCCCGCCCGGGCCCTATGAGCGCGCCAGCCTGGTCGCCAGCTATCTGCAGCGACACAACCCTCGCGCGAAGCTGATTATCCTCGACAGCAATGACAGCTTTTCCAAGCAGACCCTGTTCCAGGCGGCCTGGCGGGAACACTACGGCAACATGATCGAGTGGCGCAGCGCCTCGGAGTTCGGCCGCGTGATACGCGCCGATGCCAATGCCATGCGCCTGCACACCGATTTCGATTCCGAAGTGGGCGACGTGATCAACGTGGTGCCACCCCAGCAGGCCGGCAAGATTGCCCAGTTGGCGGGAGCGGTGGATATCACCGGCTGGTGCCCGATTGATGCCACCAGCTTTGCCTCCACCCTGGTGCCTGATGTTCACGTCATTGGTGATGCCACCATCGCCGCGCCTATGCCCAAGAGTGCTTTTTCCGCCAACCAGCAGGCCAAGGTGTGCGCCATACAGGTGGCGCGCCTGTTGAACGGCCTGGCGCCGGAGCCCACCACTTTGGCCAATACCTGTTACTCCTACACCACGCCGGAGTCGGCGATCTCGGTATCGGGTGTGTATACCAGCGCTGACGGCCAGTTCAGCAATGTGGAGGGAGCGGGCGGCGTCAGTCCTTCCGGAGCGAGCGCGGAATTTCGCCGACGGGAAGGTCAGCAGGCGGCTGACTGGTTTGCCGCTGTCACCCGGGAGGCCTTCCTGTAAATGGCGCGGCTGGTTGTCCTGGCGCTGCTGTTGAGCAGTCGGCTGGCGTTGGCTGCCGACACCCTGCCGCCGCTGGTGCAACTGGCGGCGAGCCCCGCTGAGGGGAAACGCATTTTCTTGCAACGCGAAGCCGGCCACTGCGTGCTGTGCCACCAGGTGGCGGGCCTCGATGCGCCGTTCCAGGGGAACCTCGGCCCGGACCTGACCGGGGTAGGCTCGCGCCTCACTGCCGCCCAGATTCGCCTGCGCATTGTGGATGCCTCGCGGCTTAATCCCGATACCATCATGCCGCCGTACTACCGCCGCGAGGGGCTCGAACAGGTGGCTGAAGCCTACCGCGGCCGTACCGTTTTGAGCGCCGAGCAGATCGAGCACCTGGTGGCCTGGCTGGCAAGCCTGGAGCAGGCCGATGGCGAATAAGCTCGACCGACGCCAAGTCCTGGCCCGGGGTGCAGCGCTCTTGAGTGTTGGCCTGGTGCCCGCGGCGTTTGCCAGCCCCGCGGAGGTAGAGCTGGAACTGGCGGGCCTGTTCGGTGACCGGCTGATCCAGGCAGGCCGCGTTACCCTCAAGGTGCCGCCGATTGTTGAAAACGGCTATTCGGTGCCGCTCGCGGTGGAGGTCGACAGCCCGATGACCGCAGAGGATTACGTGCGCCGCATTGTGCTGTTCGCCGAGGAAAACCCGCAGCCCAATATTGCGCGCTTCACGCTGGGCCCGCGGGCCGGGCGTGCCAGCATCCAGACTCGCATCCGCCTGGGCGGTTCGCAGACGATTCGCGCCATTGCCGAACTGAGTGACGGCTCCCTGTGGTCCACGCAGACCTTCAGCATCGTCACCCTGGCGGCCTGTGTGATTCAGTAGGAGGCGCCGGGTGAGCAACACAATTCGCATCAAGGCGCCCGGCCAGGCCCGCCGCGGGGAGATCATGGAGCTGAAGGCCATGATTCGTCACCCCATGGAAACCGGCTACCGCCGTGACCTGTACGGCAAGCAGATCCCCGAGGACATCCTCGACCGGTTCGAGTGCCGCTACAACGGCGAAGTGGTGTTCAGCGCCGAGTTCTTCCGCGCCATTGCCGCCGACCCTTTCCTCACTTTCTATACCGTCGCCACCGAGTCCGGCACCCTTGAGTTTCGCTGGTACGGCCAGGACGAGAGCGTCCACAGTGAAGTGGTGCAGCTGGAGGTAGAGTGAAGCGCTGGTGGCTGGTGATGCTGGTGGTGAGCCAGGCGAGTGCCGAAACTCGCAGCTTTGCCGAGCGGCCGGATCTGCCGACGGATGCCGTTCAGTCCGGCACGCTGTTCCTGACGCCCGATACCCGCGCCCTGCAAGCCGACGACTTCGCCAACCCCGGCTACCTGTGGGTGGAGCGCGGCGAGGAGCTGTTTGCCGAGGGCGAGAACAGCTGTAGCACCTGTCATGCCGCGTCCAGCGAGGGCGCCCTGGCGGGTGCCGCCGCCCGGTATCCCCAGTTTGATGCGGGGGAAGACACCCTGGTCAACCTGGAAGGCCGCATCAACCTGTGCAGACAGCGCTACCAGCAGCAGCCGGCACTGGCCTACGAATCCCAGGACCTGCTGGCCCTGGCGGCGTATGTGACAAGCCTCTCCCGGGGCCTGGCCAAGAATGTTTCGATTGAGGGAGAGGCGGCGGCCTACTTCCAAATGGGTCGGGCCTACTACTTCCAGCGCCGTGGCCAGCTCAACCTTGCCTGCAACCAGTGTCACGACGACAACTGGGGCAAGCAACTGCGGGGCGACACTATCAGCCAGGGTCACCCCAGCGCCTGGCCGGCCTACCGGCTGGAGTGGCAGACCTTCGGCTCACTGCACCGCCGCATTCGCGATTGCGACAGCGGCGTGCGCGCCAAACCCTTTCCCGCAGGCTCGGAGATCTACCGCAGCCTCGAGCTGTACCTCGCCTGGCGCATGCGGCAGCTACCGCTGGAGTCGCCGGGTATTCGCCGCTAGCCTGATCGGTTAGTCTCTGTGGTTTCCTATTCGCACTCCTGAGGGGAGATTCATGTTCCATCGCCTGTTGATATGCACCTTGTTAGCCTCACTGGCCGCCTGCGCCCAGGAAGGTAGCGCACCGGCTCCGGCACCGGCCGAACCTGTTGCGACCACAGCCGTCGAGCGCCCGCGCTACGAGATCACCACCGAGGCCGTGTTCAGCGCCGCGGATATTCCCGCCTACGCCGGCTTTCATGACGCGGTGTACGACTATATCGACGCGAATATCGACGCCCACGTGGCCGAGCTGCAGCGCTGGCTGCGACAGCCCTCGGTGAGCGCCCAGAATATCGGCGTACGGGACATGGCGGAGATGGTGCGCCAGGACTTTGTGGACCTCGGCTTCCAGGAAGCCGAGCTGGTGGAGACCGATGGGCACCCGGGTGTGTGGGGTTACTACGATGCCGGCGCCGACAAGACCCTGGCGGTGTACATGATGTACGACGTACAGCCGGTGGACCCGGAAGACTGGGAGTCGCCGCCCTTCGAGGCCAATATCGTCGATCACAAGGCGGGTAAAGCCATCATGGCCCGCGGTGCCACCAACCAGAAGGGCCCCCAGCGCGCCTTCCTGAATGCCCTGGCCTCCATCATTGCCACTGAGGGCAAGCTGCCGGTCAACCTGATGATTACCGCCGAGGGCGAGGAAGAGCTGGGCTCACCCAACTACCCGCAGATTGTCGACAAGTACGAAGAGCGCCTGAAAACTGCCGATGGCGTGCTGTTCCCCATGTCCGGCCAGAACCTGGCGGGCAAGATCACCCTGATGCTGGGCGTGAAGGGCATCGTCTACTTCGAGGCCCAGGCCACCGGTGGCGACTGGGGCGGCCCGCGCACGGCGGAGATTCACGGCTCCAACAAGGTGATCGTCGATTCGCCGGTCTGGCGCCTGGTGAAGGCGCTGTCCACCCTGGTGAGCGAAGACGGCAATACCGTGCTGGTGCCGGGCTTCTACGACGACGTGCGCGCGCCCACCGAGGAGGAGATGACGCTGATCAACGGCCTGGCCACCAGCTGGAATGACGAGATGCGCCTGGGTCTTTATGACGTGGATCACTGGATCGACAACCTGGAAGGTCGCGATGCCATTGTCGAGGCGATCTACACGCCCTCGCTCAATATCGACGGCATCTGGGGCGGTTATACCGGCCCCGGCACCAAGACCATCCTGCCGCACACGGCTACCGCAAAGATCGACACCCGCATGCCCTACGGCCAGGACCCGCAGAAGCAGCTTGCGAAAATTCGCGCCCACCTCGACGCCCAGGGGTATGAGGATATCGAGCTGCGCATGCTGGGCGGCTACCCGGCGGCGCAGACCTCGGTGGACACCGAACTGGTGCAGTCGGTAATCCAGGTGGCCAACAAGTACGGCGACCCGCCCACGGTCAATCCGCGTATTTTCGGCAGCGCGCCGTTCTACCAGTTCACTGAACGCCTGGGCCTGCCTATGCTGCCGGCGGGCCTCGGCCACGGCAGCGGCGCCCACGCGCCCAACGAGTACTTCGTGATCGAGCCTAACGAGGGCAGCGATATCGCAGGTCTCGCGGAGATCGAAAAAGCCTACGTGGATATTCTCTACGCCCTGTCCAAGTAGGCGCTCCTCCGGTCATGAGTGAGCTGCTGACCGCCGGCAGCGCCGCCCACGCTTTCGCGAGCCGCGCCCCCGACGAGGTGGTGGTGATCTGCGCCCGCGAGAACGGTGGCGCCGACACCCTCACCCGGGCGCAGTTCGATAGCTGGGCCAACCGCCTGGCCCACCGCCTGCTGGAAGCCGGTGTCGGCCCCGGCGATTTTGTCGCCGTGGTCCTGCCCAACTGTGTGGAGCACCTGGTGGCCACGCTGGCCGCCTACAAGGCCGGCGGCACGCCCATGCCGGTGAGCTACAGCATGCCGCCGGAAGAGCGCGACGGCCTGTTGGGGCTGGCCTCGCCGCGTTGCATCATCGGCGATATGGACGACCTGGATGCCATCAGCCGTGCGGATATGCAGGCACTGGATGCCTACCCGGATACCCCACCGGAAACCCGTGTGCCGAACCCCATCAAGGCGCTCGGCTCCGGTGGTTCCACCGGCAAGCCGAAGCTGATTGTGACGCCCGGGCCGTTCCAGTTCCCGGAGGGTGAGCATCCCACCGCCAAACTGCTGCGCTTTGAACCGGGCGATCTTCTGTATTCCCCGGGTCCGCTGTATCACAACGGGCCATTCTTCTTTACCCAGGTCATGCTGTTCCACGGCGGTCGCATCCTCATCAACGAGCGCTTCCGCGCCGGCCGCATGCTGGACCTGATCGAGGAATACCGGCCCACGGCGCTGAACCTGGTTCCCACCATGATGCAGCGCATGCTGCGTGAGCCAGGCGTCGAGTCCCGCGACCTGGGATCGGTGCGCCTGCTGTGGCACTACGCCGCCGCCTGCCCGGACTGGGCCAAGCGCGGCTGCATCGAGCTGTTTGGGCCCGAGAAGGTGCTGGAGCTGTGGGCCGCCACCGAGGCGACCGGCATCACGGTGATTGACGGCGCGGAGTGGCTGCAGCATCCGGGCAGCGTCGGCCGCGGCGTGCTGACCGAATTCCGCATCGTCGATGAAGACCGCAAGGTGCTGCCGCCCGGTGAAGTGGGGGAAATCTTTTCCCGCTTTGGTGATGGCAGCGCCGGCTACCAGTACCTCGGCGCGAACGAGCTGGAAACCGTAGGTCATGGCTTTGTCAGCGTGGGGGACCTGGGTTACGTGGATGAAGCGGGCTACCTGTACCTGGCAGACCGACGCACCGACATGATCATTTCCGGCGGCGCCAATATCTTCCCGGCGGAAGTGGAGGCGGTCATCAGCAGCCATCCCGCGGTGCTGGACGTGGCAGTGGTGGGGCTTAAGGATGAAGACCTGGGGCGCCGGGTGCATGCCATCGTGGAGCCCCGTGAGGCAGCCAGGCTGGACCCTGCGGAACTCGAGGCCCTGTGCCTTAAGGAGCTGGCGCGCTACAAGGTGCCCCGCGCCTTTGAGATTGTCGAAAGCCTGCCGCGCAACGAGGCGGGCAAGATCAGGCGCCTGGCGTTGCGCGAAGAGCGTGGTGGTTAGGCGCTACTCGCGGGCAATACTCTCGTTGGAAGCAATGGTTGCGCCGCCGCGAAACACCATGAACTGCTCGCCCAGGGTTTGCAGGTAGCTGGCCACGCTGGTGTCGTAGAAAGTCAGTGCCATGAGAGATCTCCTTGTGATCAGGCGGCGAGGTCGGCGGCCATAATGTCCAGGGCCTGCTGCCGCGCCGTGAGTTTGTTGATACCGTAGGCCTTTGCCGGCAGTTGCGCCAGTTGTGCAGCAGTCGCCAGTGCGTGGCCGATGGCTTCACCAACTGGCACTACCTCGTCGAGGAAGCCTGGGAATGATGGCCGATGGGCCAATGCCTGCAGAAAAATCTTCCACCTGACTTGCTCGGTCCCCAGGCGTTAACCCTCGCCGCAGCGTCGTGCGAAATAGCATATAACCCCATGATTTAGCTTGATAATTTGCTCTTATACTGTATATTTAGACAGTATCTATCAAGCCCCCCGGAGTACCCGCCATGGACTCTCCCGCTGCTGTCTCCACACCCTCACTGGCCCCTGCCTCCCACACCCGCCAACTGCACCAACTGGAAGATGAAATCACCGAGCTGTCCGCGCACCTCAACGCCGCCACCTACCGGTTGTTGGTACTGATCGCCGAGTTCGACGCGCGCGGCGGCTGGGGCGGCGCCGGGCTCAAGTCCTGTGCCCACTGGCTCAACTGGAAGTGCGGTATTGCCCTGGGCGCGGCGCGGGAGAAAGTACGGGTTGCCCATGCCCTG
>JAZBOY010000254.1:0-6080 GCA_036351375.1 Halieaceae bacterium | reverse complement strand
TTCGAAGGGCATATTGGTGGCCTTGTTGGCACGGCGTTGCCCCAGCAGCCAGGACAGTCCCAGCATGGTGGCTACCAGCAGCACCACGGCCGCGAAGTAGACGATAAAGGGCAAGAGTTCCGTGCTTCGCAAAACCACCTCACGGTATTGTTGTTATTGAGGTTCTCCTACAAAACTCTAGCCCAGTTGGCGGCAAACGCAAGAGAGCGGCAGCTGCCGCTCATTTCTATACCGTTACCGCATTCCCGCGGAAGATCTTCGATAGGTAGCGACTCTCCGAGGGGCTTGGCGCCGGCACCGAGCACTGCAGCACCGCATGCACCAGGCGTTCCATTTCCTCCGCCAGTTCCTGCTCGGTGGAGGGCTCCTCGGTACGGGCCCTTCGCGTGAGCTGAACCTGGTTGACCGCCGGCACCGTCGGCAGGCGTTCGGTCTCCACGCCGAGGGTAACGGTGAAAGCGTGCAGCGAGTTCTTCACGAACAGCGCCAGGGCGAACTCCTCGCGGGAAGACGCCAGTGAGGTGTCCGGCGTGACCAGCACAATCTGGCAACGCGGTACCAGCGCCGCGCAGCGCGCTACCCGGAAGTGGTGGGTCAGCTGATCGTGCACCAGGGCGCTGAACTGGGTGTCGCTCAACACCCGATCCCACTTGTGGGCACGCTCTGCAGCCAGCGAACTCATCGGCAGGCGCGCAAACGGGCTGGACACCACCACGTCGAAACCGCCGTCTTCCCGGAGAATCGTGTCGAGCGCAGCTTCGATATCGTCACCGATGGCGCGCACGTCGACGTCGCAGGTCTTGCCTGCCTTGAAGGCGTGCTTAAGTTCCTCGGCCGCCTCTTCGCTGTGGGTGAGCAGGCGCAGGCTGGCCACTTTCTGGGCGACAAAACCCGCCGCCATGGCGGCCAGTTCCTCGCGCATGCAGTCACCGATCAGCACCACACGCTTGCCCTTGAGCCTGGCCAGGTCTTCCTTGCCGGGCGGCAGCAGCAGCTCTCCCTCGGTAACCGAGCGGTCGAACTTGAGACCGCCGGAGGGGTGCCAGGTCTCGCCGCTGACAATATCGTCCGCCAGGTGGAACACCGTGGACAGCCCCACCTGTTCATCGGTGGGCATCTTGTGCAGGTGCAGGCGATTGAGAATGCCGGACTCGATCTGGTCGGCGGAGCGTTCAATCGACTGCTGATCGAAGAACGGCGCCGGCGCCTCGGCAAACTTGCCGAGAAACTGCTCCGCCATCTCCTCGGTAAACACTGCGCCCAGCAGTAGCCGGTTCATGAGCTTCTCCGCCAGCGCCTTGTTGAGCAGGAAGCGCGAGGCGCTGCCGGTGCCGCGGGAATCCGCCACCTGGGCGAACAGCTTGGCTAGCGGCTTGGGCATGCGGTTGGCGCTGGGCAGCTTGGAGAGCTCGTTGACGGCCAGACCCAGCAGCTCCTTCACGTCGAAACCGCCCTGTACGGCGGCAATGATGGCCGCGTGCACCTGGTTGAGGCGCTTGTTCTCCAGCACCAGCCGGCCGCGCCGTTCGAACAGTCCCGGCGCACCGCCGAGGCCGCGCAGGCGCGCGCCGTCCACCGGCCCCGGGGCCAGCGCGTTGATCTGGATTTCCGGGCCCAGGTGGCGCGAGAGGATCTCGGCCAGCACCCGCTGGCCGGCCTTCGATACCGCATAGTCGGCGCGGTTGGGATAGGCCACGGCCACGTACTTCTCGCCGCCGAAGTAGCTGGACACGTTAAGCACCGAACCGCTGCCCTGCTGTTTCATCAGCGGCGCATACTTGCGGATAAGCGCGTAGTTGGAGATCAGGTTGGCCTGCATGGTGCGATTCCAATCAGCCAGGCTCATGTCCACGACCATTTCCTCGGCGCCGGAAATGCCGGCGTTGTTGATCAGGAAATCGACGTGGCCGAACAGTTCGATGGAATGCTGGAACAGGGTCTCGAGGGCGTCGTCGTCGCCCACATCGATGTCGGGCAGGATATGCACCCGCTCCTCGGCCCGCGGGTAGCCGACCCCACGCAGCTCATCGACGATCATGTCGCGCGCCTCATTGAGCTTGCTCTCGCTGCGGGCGCTCAGCAGCACCCGGGCGCCGGCTACCGCCAGGTAGCGGCCGAGCTGCAGGCCGATGCCGAGGCTGCCGCCGGTGATGACCGCTGTCTTGCCCTTGTGCAGGCCTGGCAACACCCGCTGGATCGCCGCCGGCATGGCTGACTTGCCGGTAGAGCGCTTGATGCTCTGGGGCACCCACAGGTTGATGGGGTCCATCTTGCGCACCCGGTTGGTCAAGGTGGCCGCCCAGTCGGCGGAGTAGGTGAGGTTATCTTCGTCTTCACTGTCGAAGCGCACTAGCTGGTTGGGCAGCACCGACCAGCTGATGTCGCCGCGGGCTGTGAGCGCCTCGTCCTCGTGGCGCCAGCCGCGGATTAGCGCCTCGATGGAGGCGCGAATCACCTCGTTCATCAGGTTGCCGTGCCGGTCGCTGGGGTTGGTCACGTAGGTAATGGCCGGCGGTTCACCGCTGTCATACCAGCGCTTCAGGTTGGTGGCGAGGGTAGAAGCGAACGCCACCGGCGCCACGATTTCGTCGCGCACAAAGTTTTCCACGTCCTCGTCGGTGGCCGAGCACAGGGAATAACCGTGGGTGCCGTTGGGTTCGCGCGGCAGCACAATCACGCCATCGAGGCGGCCGTACTGGTCCTCGATGAACTGCATGGTGCGGTCCACCGATTCGCGCCGCAGCGGGTCCAGGTGGGATAGTTGCATATCGTCGAGGCCGCGGGACTGCACCAGGCCGCGGGCGTTGCCCAGCGCCTGCAGCGTGCGAAAGGCCAGCATGACCTGGGCGCCGCTTTCCATATGGCGTTCGGCAAACACCAGCGCTTCTTCGTAGTCGGAGCCGCCGAGGATCAGCACCACGTTGCCGCTCAGGTCTTCCAGGCGTTTGTCCGGCCAGGACACCAGCTTGGTGCGACTCTGGGCCGGCACCTGCATACCGTTGGTGACCTCCACGTGGTGGCCAGACAGGGCTGCGGATTCATCCGAGGCCAGCCACACCAGGGTCGAAGCCACGTCCGAGGGCGTCGGGTAGCGGTAGCCCAGCTCGCCCTCTTCCTCCCGGGTGGTGATCATCAGGTCGCGGAATTCCTGCCCGGTGCTGCCCGGCGTCTTGCTCTGCAGCTCGTCCATGCGGGCGAAGACGGTATCGATGCGCTCCGACTTGATCGGCCCGGGGAACAGGGTGTTGACGCGAATGCCCTTGTCCTCGCCCAGCTCCAGCGCGAGGCCTTTGGACAGGGCGTTCAGGCCGCTCTTTGGTACCACGTAGGGAATCCGCCCGAAGTAGTGGGTGCGCGAGAAGATGGTGGACACATTGATAATGGTGCCGCCAACCGACATGTGTGCGGCCGCCGCCCGCGCCATGTTCCAGGGCGACGCCAACAGGTTCATGGCGGAATCGAACATGGTCATGTCGTCGCCGCAGGCGCGCATTTCCACGTCGGTAAAGGGAATGTCCCGCAGGGTGTACTTGGGGCCGGCAGCGCCGGCGTTGTTGATCAGCACCTCGAGGCTGCCGAAGTTGTCCATGGCGGCCGCCACAATTTGCCGGCATACCTCCGGGTCGGCGCAGTCACCCACCGCGCTGACCATGGCCTCGCGCGGGAAACCCTCGGCCACCAGTTCGTCGATGAAGGCCGCGAGCTTGTCGCCGTCACGCCCGGTCATCACCACCTGTGCGCCTTCCCGCAGCAGGTGCCGCGAAATGAAGCTGCCAATGGAGCCCGCGGCACCCGTGAGGATCACGGTCTTGTTTTCCAGCCGACGGCCACTGCGGCTGTCGGTAGCGGCAAGGTCTTGCAGTTTGGTCATCTCATTCATCGCAGCGCTCCTGCGGATCCGGTATCAATTCGTTCAAAGGTTTCGCCGCGTTCTTCGGCGTCACGGATAGCCCAGGCCCGGTACAGCTCGTCTCGGGTTTTCAGGCCCAGCCGCGGCAATGCATGCAGGGCCACGTAGTTGGCGCCGGCGTGGCGGTTTTCCCACATGGCCTGGTGGGCCTCGGCCACGCCGTTCATGTCCACCGGCACCGGCGGCATCACGTCGATCAGGCCGGCGGCGATGCGTTCCTGCATCTCGGCGAACTCCCGCGAGGTATTCAGGTGGGTGCCGCGGATCTCGGCGCTGGGCATGAGGATGCGCCGCTGGCGCATCCACACCTGCGGCGCATAGAAGCTGAGGCGGCAGCCGCTGAGGTCCTCGGCGTACACCACCTTGCCGACGTTGGGCTTCACCAGCGAAGTGGCCAACGCCAGGCCGTCGCGGCCGCTGCGCTCGAAGACCACGTCGGGCAGCCCGCGGCGGTCCAGGGTATTCCGGAGCAGCGGGGCGATGGCAGAGCCCACCGGCTTGAGAGTGCGGTCAGAGAAGCGGCGCACCGCCTCCTTGAACGCGGGCGATTCGGTAAACGGGTCGGGCAGCGCCGCGAAGGGTCCGGGCGGGTCGAACTCGTCGCCGAAGCGGCGCTTGAGTTCCTCGATGCTGACCACCCCCGTCATGCGGGTGCCAAACCCCAAAGAACTGACGAATTCGCGCTGGGATACGGTATCCGCCAGCACTGCGACCTGCGCGCCCAGGCTGCAGGCCACTTCGATGGCCTCTACCGCCACCGGGTCGACGATGCCGTCCTCGGCGCCGGGGCCGTACACGACCAGCAGGCTGTTGCCGGCCCGCAGGCCGGCGCGGGCAAACATCGCTCCGGGTCTGGATTCTCCGGGTTTCCCCATGAAGGAAAAGCGGTAGCCGGAGGAGGCGCCGTAGAAAGTCAGCACCCCGTTCTCACCCAGCATCTGGAAGGAACGCGGGAAGGCGGTTTCGCCGGCGTGGGAGACAACGTAGTCGAGGGAGCCACCCGCCAGCTGTTCCGCCTCTGCGACGAATGCATCGCCGGCGCTTTCCCAGGCAGCCCACTCGGCAGGATCGTCCGGCACTGGCGTGAAGATATTCGCCCAGCGCGCATCTTTACGATTCAGGGCCTGGCCGCCCTGGGCGCGCACCCGCTCGCCGCGCTCGTCGCTGGAAACCATGCCCACGGCGGTGAGGCCGGACTTCAGGGCCGAGCGCAGGCAGTCGTAGCCGGTGCCCGTGGCAGCGCCCTCGACGAACAGGCGCCGACCGGGCTGGATATTCAGGGTAGTAAACAGGGCCCGGTGAATGGTGCCAAGGGTGAGGCCGTAGGAACCTGCTTCTTCCAGGGTCAGGCCCGGCAGCTTGGCGTGCAGCTGGGGCCCCTGCACCACCAGGAACTGGGCGTGACTGCCGTCGTTACGCTCATAGCCCTGGATGCGGAAATCCGCCGCCATCGGGTCCAGGCCCTGGTCCGGCGAGAGCAGCTCGCTCTGGCCCGAATAGATGGTGACGATATCCCCCACCGACAGGCGACCCTCGCGCACCAGCTCTTCGCCGAGTTCGGCGACCAGAGCTACCCCGCCTGAGCCGGTCACCTGGACATCGGCATCGCGGGCATCAAAGGGCGACACCGGTATACCGGTAATGGCCCAGATGTCATTAAAATTCATTTCCGAGGCCAGCACGTACACCAGTGCCTCGTTGGGCCCGGGGCGTGGGGTCTCGAAGACCAGCAGCTTTTCAGCCTCCACCGGGTCGCCGTGGGCGGGTTCACCGTTGTCGGGATTGCGGTCGACCCCGAGGCCATACTGGTACTCCGGCACCGGCGTCACGCCCGGGAAGAAGCTGGCGCCGGGGGGCAACAGCCTGCCGTCAGCTACCAGGCTTTTCTGCTGATCCACGTCGGCGCGAGGTGACACCTCGGTGTACTTGATCGGCAGTGCCGCTGAGCGGCGCTCGAGGAAGGCGCGAATGCCCACCGGCCCCGACTGCGGGTCACAGACTGCCTCGGCGAACAGCTCCGCCTCGTGCTTCAGTCCCGCCGCCTGGCCCCGGGTAGCCCCGGTGGCGATGGCGTCGAGAATGCGATCGATCACGTGGCCGCGGCCGGAGGCCCTGGCCTGTGCCAGGGTCGGTGCAAGCCGCGGGTCGGCCAACAGGGCATCGTCGAAGG
>JAZBOY010000253.1:0-2709 GCA_036351375.1 Halieaceae bacterium | reverse complement strand
CGGCCTGGCCAGGGCCTATAACAAGATCATTGTCGATCGCTACGAGGAAATCCTCGACTTCATCGTTTTGCACTACTGCCTGACCCGCCGCAATGACACCGCCTTCTGGCAGGAAGTACAGAAGCCCGAGCGCATTCCCGAGCGGCTGCGGGAGCGGCTGGAGATGTGGCGCTACAAGTCGCCGTCGTTCTCGGATTTCCACGACACCATCCAGCTGTTCTCACACCACACCTACGAGTACGTGATGTACGGCATGGATTTCCTGCGCGAGCGGGTCGACGAGGCCCAGGGCCGGGCACCGGATACCCGGGTGCCGCCCCAGGTCAGCGACGCCCTCCGGCGTGCGCGGGACACCCTGATCCCGCACGACAGCTACCTGGAACGGGCACTGGGTGACGCCTACCGCGTAGATACGGACGACGGAGCAGCCAGCGCCCATGCCTCCTAAGCGCGTACTGATTGTCGGCGGCGGTTCCGCCGGCTGGATTACCGCCGCCTACATGAATGCCGCACTCAATCGCGGCGGCCGTGAGCAGCAGGGGCCGGACATTTCCGTTGTGGAATCGCCGGACGTTCCCAGGGTGGGCGTGGGCGAGGCGACGGTACCGACCATTCGCCACGTGCTGCAGACCGTGGGCATCGATGAATCCACCTTCATGCGCGAGGCCGACGCCACCTTCAAGCAAGCCATCAAGTTTGTCGACTGGCACCGGAAAGACGGCAGCGGCTACTACCATCCCTTTGATCGCCGCGGCGCAGGCCCGGTGGACTACAGCGCCCTCGACTGGCTGGGCAGCGACCGCTCGGTGCCCTTTGCCGAGACCGTGTCCGTGCAGCCGCAGCTCTGTGAGATGGGGCTGTCGCCGCGCATGCCGGACAGCCGCGACTTCAGTTCGCCCATGCCCTACGCCTACCACATGGACGCGGAAAAGTTTGCCGACTGCCTGTGCGCACACGCGACCGCCCGCGGCGTATCCCACTACCGGGAAAACGTGGTGGACGTCGAGCAGGCTGAATCTGGGCATATCCGCGCGGTGACCACCGACAGCGGCCGCAGGCTGGAAGCGGACCTGTTCGTCGACTGTACTGGCTTCCGCGGCCTGCTGATCGACAAGGTCATGCAGGTACCGTTCAGGGACTTCAGTGACTACCTGCTCTGCGACCGGGCCGTGGCCATGCGCGTGCCCTACGACGTGCACTACCCCGGCGCCATCCGCCCCTACACCACCGCCACCGCCCTCTCCAACGGCTGGGTCTGGGATATTGGCCTGGTCAATCGCCGTGGCACCGGCTACGTCTACTCCGGCGCCTTCCTGGACGACGACGACGCCGAGGCGGAGCTGCGCGCCTTCGAGGGGCCGCACACCGATCAGCTCGACGCCCGCCGCATTCGCTTCCGGGTGGGCCGGCGCGAAACGTTCTGGGAGAAAAACTGCATTGCCACCGGCCTCGCCGGTGGCTTTATCGAGCCGCTGGAATCCACGGGGCTCTACCTGACGGAATTTGCCGCAGTCACCCTGTCAGAGCACTTCCCCTTCGGCGAAGCCATGCAGCCGCTGGCGGATCGCTTTAACAGCATCATCGCCAATCGCTATGACGAGGTGCTGGACTTTGTGAACATGCACTACTGCCTGACGCGACGCGATGACACCGAGTTCTGGCGCGAGGTGCAGCGCGAGGAACGCATCACCGACAACCTCCGGGCCAAGTTCGAGTTCTGGCGCATCAAGCCGCCTTCCGCCTCGGACTTTGACGACCAGTTCCGGCTGTTCTCCCACCAGAGCTACGAGTACATCCTCTACGGCATGGACTTCAATGCCGGCGGTTACCAGGAGCGCTTCGGCGAATCGCGCCCGGCTACCCGCGTACCACCCCACGTGGCGAAAGTGGTAGACGCCGCCCGCACCCGCCTGCCCCGCCACGAGGCCTGGCTGGCGGCGGAGCACGGCGGCAACTCCCTGGTGGCCTGACCCTGTTTTGAAT
Organism: Halieaceae bacterium; assembly: GCA_036351375.1. Classification (GTDB taxonomy): domain Bacteria; phylum Pseudomonadota; class Gammaproteobacteria; order Pseudomonadales; family Halieaceae; genus JANQIO01. The sequence goes on along the minus strand of JAZBOY010000253.1, from coordinate 726 downwards.
GAGCGGCTGCAGGAACTGTTGATGGCCTCGGCGGACCGCGTCACCTCCGTGCTGCCCCAGCGCCGTCCGTCGCTGGACGCCCTGCAGGGCGCGCAACTGGTATCCCACCGCGGCGAGCACGACAACCGCACCGTCTATGAAAACACCCTGCAGGCGTTTCGCCTGGCACGCGAGGCCGGCGTGTGGGGCATCGAGTTTGACCTGCACTGGACCCGCGACCTGGTACCGGTAGTGATCCACGACCCGGACGGCCGCCGCGTGTTCGGTGATGAGGCCGTGGTGGCGCAACTGGACTTTGAGGCGCTGCGGCGGCGCCTGCCGCTGGTGCCCAGCCTGGCGGAGGTGGTGGCGGAGTTTGGCGGTCAATGCCACCTGATGATCGAATTGAAAAACGCTGCCTTCCCCGACCCGGTGGCGCAGCAGGCGGTGCTGGAGGAGGTGCTGGCGCCGCTGGCGCCGATACGGGACTATCATTTCTTGGCGCTTGATCCCGAGCTGTTCACCCACGCCAGCTTTGCGCCACCGGCCAGCCTGCTGCCGGTGGCTGAGCTCAACGTCGGTGAGCTGAGCGAGCTGGCCCTGGCAAAGGGCTTCGGCGGCCTGACCGGTCACTACCTGTTGCTGGGGCGACACACGGTCAATGCCCACCACGCCTTCGGCCAGCAGATTGGTACCGGCCACATCGGTTCCCGCAACGCCCTCTACCGGGAACTGAACCGCGGCGTG
>JAZBOY010000252.1:0-16641 GCA_036351375.1 Halieaceae bacterium | reverse complement strand
TGCCGCCCAGCAGGGAGACGCCGATACCACCACGACCACCCTGCAGTACGGCACCGGCTTCCGCAACGGGTCACTGTTCTTCTCTGCCAGTTACTTTGACCAGGACGAGATCGCAGCCCGCGACCGCAGGATTTCCGAGTCCGCCGACGGCCGCAGCCGCGGCGGTGCCGACCTGCGCTCCAGTGCGACGCCCAGCGCCAGGGTCACCCTGCCCGACGGGCAAACCGTCATACGCGACGCGGCCAGCGGTGAATACCGGCCTGCCACCGACGAAGACCTGTTCAATTTCCTTGATTTCACTTCATCCCTGGTGCCCTCCGACCGGGCCTCCGCCTACCTGTCGACCAGCTACGACTTCAGCGAACTGCTGACCGGCAAGCTGGAGCTGAGCTATATCCGCACCAAGGCCAAGGCGCTGCTGGCGCCGACGCCCATATTTACCGCCTTCGAGCAACAGCCTTTTACCGTCGCGGCGGACAACATCTTCAACCCGTTTGGCGTTGAGCTGGAGGACGTGCGCCGGCGCCTCACCGAATTGCCACCCCGCCAGCAGCAGAACAAGTCCGAAACCACCCGGGCCAGCTTTCTGCTGGAGGGCATTTCCGGGCGCTGGGACTGGGAATGGAGCTTTGACTGGAGCAAGAGCAGCGCCAGGGAAACCACCAGCGGCGTGGTCAACGCCGACAACCTGCGCCGGGGGGTAGGTCCTGCGGCCAACTGCCTCGGGCTGGAGATCGACGGCTGTGTGCCCATCAACCTGTTCGGACGCCCCGGCAGCATCGATCAACAGCAGCTCGATTACCTGCGCGTCCCCGGCAAGGTGCGCGGCGAAAGCGAGCTGGCGGGCACCAGCTTTACCGCCTTTACCCGCCTGCTGGAATTGCGCCACGGCCCGGTGGAGTTCGCGATGGGTGCCGAGTACCGCGATGAATCGACCCGCAAAAAACCCGATGTGCGCCTGGCCAACGCCGGCACTATCGGTGGCTCCAACTTTGAGCGCACCAGCGGCGACCGTCGCGCTGGTGAGGTGTACTTCGAGAGCATCTCGCCGCTGTACCGCAACGAGGAACGGGGCCAGCTGGTGGACCTGGAGCTGGCGCTGCGCTATTCCTACTACAATGACTTCGGCGGCACCACCAATCCCAAGGTAGGGCTGCGCCTGCAGCTCAATCCCGCCTGGCTGTTCCGCGCCACCTACGCCCAGGGCTTCAGAGCGCCGACCCTCAATGAGCTTTTCCAGGGCGCCACCGAGTCCCAGGCATTCATATCGGACCCCTGTACTATCCAGGCCAACGTCGACGCGTTGCCAGGCTGCAGCCAGCTGGCCGACGACACTCGCAACCAGTTTCTCACTGTCACCGGCGGCAACGAGGACCTGGAGGAAGAGAAGTCGGTGAGCTACGGGCTGGGCCTGGTGTGGACGCCGGAGTTCCTGCCCGGCTTCTACAGCGCCGTCGACTACTTTGATATCGATACCGAGAACGTGGTGGGATCCAGCGCCCAGTTCATCGTCAACCAAAATGCCGCCCTGGGCCTGTTCGAGGACCAGATAGTGCGGGACGACCACGGCAATCTGCAGCAGGTCTCGGCCGTCAACCTCAACGTTGGCGAACGTCGGGTTCAGGGCATAGACCTGAGCCTCAACTATCGCCTGCCGACCCGGGAATGGGGGCAGTGGTCAACAGCCCTGGACGTGGCTTACATGAAGGAGTATTCGATACAGCTGGACCGGGATTCGGCTACCGTGGGGCTGGCCGGCACGTTTATAGACCCCGCCTCCGAGGGCCTCGGGGGGCTGCCGGAATGGAAGGGCACCCTCGGCGTGCAGTGGGCGCGGCAACGCTGGCGGGGCAGCTACGACCTGCACTTCATCAGCGATATGCGGGAGACGGTACCCGGCACGACCGCCCGGCGAAATATCAATTCCTGGGTGGTGCAGGATGTGCAGTTCAGCTACGTGCTTAACGTGCTGCGCGGCCTGCGGGTTTCGTTGGGCATCGACAACCTGCTCGACAAGGATCCACCTTTCGCCGCGTCCGCCTTCAACGACAACTTCGACGGCCGCAGCCACGAACTGCGTGGCCGCTTCTGGTACGCCAAGCTCAGCCAGCGTATCTAGGGCACCGCATTAATCAGAGGTGGCCTGATCGCCGCCGGCACCGTCCAGGTAGGTAGCGATCTTCGCCAGCATCTCCCTGCGCACCTCGGGGGACTCATTAACCAGGTGATGCATGCCGGTCGACAGCATGTCGATGCGCGCGCGGGGGAAGTGCTCCTGCAGAACCGGCAGGTTGCGGCGCCAGTCCACTGTGCCGTCGTTATCACCCTGCAGCACCAGCACCGGTTTGTCGCAGGGCGGCCGGCACAGAAACGCCTGCAGCCAGCGATCCAGCGCCCCTATCCAGCAGGCGGGAATCTGGTCGTGCTGCAACGGATCGGATTGCAGGAACTCCAGGAATTCCGGGTCCTGGGAGTTTTCCGCAAACTGCCTGGGCACGGCATCGATAAACCGGTGCAGCAGCAGGTAGGTGATGCGAATGCGGCGCCAGCCGTGGGGCCAGACCAGCGGCGCCAGCAGTACTACCGAATCGAAAGCCCCGGGATCACCACACTGCAGGAAATCCATAAGCGCGGCACCGCCGGTGCTCTGGGCGATCACCTGGCGTGGGCCGGGCAGGGAGGAGGTAGCCGCCAGCACATCGGCAATCGCCGCACGGTATTCGGCAAAGTCGGCTATCTCGGCACGCGGCCCGGTGGACAGGCCGTGCCCCGGCAGGTCGAATGCCACCACGTTGGCGCCCCGCTCCAGGCCGAAGCGCACCAGGTGGGAATACAGCCCGACATGATCGAAATAGCCGTGCACGAGGTAAAGGGTGCCGGTCGCGTTCGCCCGCTCCCAGCTTTGCAGGGCCAGGCGATGATCTCCTGACGGGATAAACCCCAGGCGGTGATGCAGGCCCTGGAAATCAGCGCTGAAGTCCAGGCCGTAGTAGTCGAAGTAGGCGGTCGCGTCGGGCAGCTGCTGCCCGGTGTCATAGGCGGGCAGGTGATCTGCCAGGGCGTGGAACGCTTGCGCCGGCCCGGTCATTGGCTGGCCAGGAAGCGGTCGATACCGTCAAAGAACATCTGCACCGAGATAATCACCAGCAGCATGCCCATCAGGCGCTCGGTGGCGATCAGGCCGCGTCGGCCCAGCACCCTGAACAACAGCGGTGACGCGGCCAGGATGATCGATGACACCAGCCACGCGCCGAACAGGGCGAGTCCGAACTGCAGGGTCTGGTCGGGGTTCTTGTGGACAAACAGCATGACCACGGCGAGGGTGGAAGGCCCGGCCACACAGGGCGTGGCCAGCGGCACCAGGAAGGGTTCCCCCTCGGGCAGATCATCCATATTGAGCCCACCCATAGGAAAGATCATGCGCAGCCCGATAATGAACAGGATGATGCCGCCGGCAATGCTGACCGACTCCTGCTTGAGCTGGAGCAGGTCGAAGAACCAGGCGCCGCCGAACAGGAACAGGATGAGGATCAGCAGGGCGAAAAACAGCTCCCGCACGATCACCCGCATGCGTCGATGTTCCGGCACGTCCTTGAGGACGCTCAGGAATATCGGCACGTTGCCGAGCGGATCCATTACGAAGAGGATCGTCAGGAAAGCTGTGACCAGGTCCATCCCGGGTGGTGCTCCAGGCGACTCAGGCGGCTTTGACGACCTGCTTCAAGGCACCCGCGTTGTAGCGCTCGACCATGTCCGCCAGGGAAATAGCCTTGATCTTGTCGGCGTTACCGGCGGTGCCGAAGGCCTCGTAGCGCGCCACGCAGATATCCTTCATGGCCTTGATGGTTTCCTTCAGGTACTTGCGCGGGTCGAACTCTGCCGGATTCTGCGCCAGGTAGCGACGGATTGCCCCGGTCGACGCCAGGCGCAGGTCGGTGTCGATATTGACCTTGCGAACACCATGGCGAATTCCCTCCTGGATCTGCTCCACAGGCACGCCATAGGTTTCCGGAATCTCGCCACCGAATTCGTTGATGATCGCCAGCCAGTCCTGGGGTACCGATGAGGAACCGTGCATCACCAGGTGGGTGTTGGGGATTCGCGCGTTGATTTCCTTGATGCGGTCGATCGCGAGGATATCGCCGGTGGGCGGACGGCTGAACTTGTAGGCGCCGTGGCTGGTGCCGCAGGCGATCGCCAGTGCATCGACGTCGGTCGCGGCCACAAACTGGGCGGCTTCCTCGGGGTCGGTCAGCATCTGGTCGTGGGTCAGTGTGCCGGCGGCGCCGATGCCGTCTTCCTCTCCGGCTTCACCGGTTTCCAGGGAGCCCAGGCAGCCCAGTTCGCCTTCCACGGACACACCGCAGGCGTGGGCCATGTCAACCGCGGTACGAGTCACGCTGGCGTTGTAGTCGTAGTCCATCGGTGTCTTGCCGTCCTCGCCCAGGGAGCCATCCATCATCACCGAGGTAAACCCGAGCTGAATGGAGCGCTGGCATACGGCGGGGCTGACGCCGTGGTCCTGGTGCATGACCACCGGGATGTGCGGGAACTCCTCCACCGCCGCCTGGATCATATGGCGCAGGAAGGGCGCGCCGGCGTATTTGCGGGCGCCGGCACTGGCCTGCATGATCACCGGGCTGTTGGTCTCGTCAGCCGCCTCCATGATGGCGCGGGTCTGCTCGAGATTGTTGACGTTGAAGGCCGGAACGCCGTAGCCGTGTTCGGCGGCGTGGTCCAGCATTTGGCGCATACTGATCAGTGCCATGAAGTTCTCTCTCCGTGGGTGTTGCGGGGGACGGTGCTAGCCGGCGGCGCGCTTTTGCAAGATATCCACCGCCGGCAGTACATTCCTAGCCGGCGGCGCGCTTTTGCAAGATTTCCACCGCCGGTAAGGTCTTCCCTTCTACATATTCCAGGAAGGCGCCGCCGCCGGTTGAAATGTAGGACACCTTGGCAGCGATGTCGTACTTGTCGATGGCCGCCAGGGTGTCGCCGCCGCCCGCCAGGGAAAACGCTGAGCTCTCTGCGATGTCGCGGCTCAACGCCTCGGTGCCGCCGGCAAACTGTTCAAATTCGAATACTCCTACCGGGCCGTTCCAGATAATGGTGCCGGCATCGCGCAGCATCGCTCCGATGCGCGCCCGGGTGTCGGGGCCAATATCAAAGATCATGTCATCATCGGCAACGTCAGTCGCTGGCTTGATCACGGCCTCGGCGGATTCAGAAAACTCCTTGCCGGTTACCACGTCGCTGGGCAGGGGAATATCGGTTTTTTCCATTAGCGCCTGGGCGGCGGGGATCAGCTCGTTCTCGCACAGGGATTTGCCGATCGGCAGGCCGCTGGCCGCCAGGAAAGTGTTGGCGATGCCGCCGCCGACGACCAGCTGGTCCACCTTGTCGGCCAGGGTTTCCAGCACAGTCAGCTTGGTGGATACCTTGGAGCCACCGACGATCGCCAGCAGCGGCCGCGCCGGGTTGGACAGCGCCTGCTCCAGGGCGTCGAGTTCCGCCGCCAGCAGGGGGCCGGCACAGGCCACCGGCGCGAACTGCGCCACACCGTGGGTAGAAGCCTGGGCCCGGTGGGCGGTGCCGAAGGCGTCCATCACGAAAATGTCGCATAGCGCCGCATAGCGCTTTGACAAGGTCTCGTCATTGGCCTTTTCGCCCACGTTGAAGCGCACGTTTTCCAGCACCACCACTTCACCGGGGGAGATCTCGACATCGTCGAGGCTATCGCACAGGCGAACCGGTACGTTCAGCGCCGCCGCCAGGTAGTCGACCACCGGGCGCATGGAGTACTCCTCACTGGGCTCGCCTTCCACCGGCCGACCCAGGTGCGACATCACGATCAGCTGCGCACCGGCGGCCAGCGCCTGCTGCAGGGTGGGCAGCGCCGCGCGCAGGCGGGCATCGCTGCTTACCTTGCCGTCTTTCAGGGGTACGTTGAGATCCTCGCGCACCAGCACCCGCTTGCCGGCCAGGTCCAGGTCGCTCATTTTCAAGATTGCGGTGTTCATTGACGCTCCGAAGTCGAGGGGCCGCACCAGTGCCGCACCACGTCTAGCATGCGGTTGGCATATCCCCATTCATTATCAAACCAGACTAGCACCTTTACCAGCCGGCGCCCGCTGACCCGGGTCTGGCCGGCATCGACGATGCAGGAGTGCGGGTCCTGGTTGAAATCGCTGGATGCCAGCGGCTCGGCGGTATAGCCCAGGACACCGCAGAATGCGGAGTCGGACGCGCTCTGCAGGGCCGTGTTGACCTCGGCGACCGAGGTGTCGCGCTGCACCGACACCACCAGGTCCATGGCCGACACGTTCTGCACCGGTACGCGCAGGGCCTGGGCGGTAAAGCGACCTGCCATTTCCGGCAGGATGCGCTCGACACCGCGGGCAAGGCCGGTATCGATGGGAATGATATTGGTGCCGGCGGCGCGGGTCTTGCGCAGGTCGGTGTTGTGGTAGGCATCCAGCACCGGCTGGTCATTCATCGCCGAGTGGATGGTGGTAATGGTGCCGGTGTCTATGCCGAAGGCGTCGTCCAGGGCTGTAATCACCGGGACAATGCCGTTGGTAGTGCAGGAGGCGGCGCTGACAATCTGCTGACTGTCGTTGAGCAGGTCGTGGTTGATGCCGTACACAATCGTGGCATCCACATCCGCCTGGGCCGGCTGGGAAAACAGCACCCGACCGGCGCCGCGTTCCAGGTGGCGGGCGGCAACCGAACGCTCGGTGAAGCTGCCGGTACACTCGAGCACCACGTCCACCTCGAGCTCAGCCCAGGGCAAATCCTGAATCTCCGGTTGCCGCAGCAGTCTTACCGGTTGTCCATTGACGTGCAGCAGCTCGCCCTCCAGCGCCAGCTCGCCGCGGAAGCGGCCGTGGGTGGAGTCGTAGCGGGTGAGGTGGACGACCGTGGCGGTATCGGCGATCTCGTTGATCGCCACCACCTGCATGCTGTCGCGGTGCGGGCTCTCCACCAGGGCGCGCAATACGCAGCGCCCGATGCGGCCGTAGCCGTTGATGGCCAGCTTGATCAGAGCAGGATGTCCTCTACGGTTTCGGCCACCACCTCCGGCGTAAAGCCGAAATGCTTCATCAGCTCACCGGCCGGCGCGGATTCCCCGAAGCTGGTCATACCGACCACGCGTCCATCGAGGCCCACGAACTTGTACCAGTAATCTGCGTGGGCGGCTTCCACGGCCACCCGGGCCAGTACGTCGGAGGGCAGCACTGCCTCGCGGTAAGCGGCGTCCTGGGCCATGAATACCTCGGGGCTGGGCATGGAGACCACGCGCAGCTTGCGTCCATTGCCGGCCAGCAGCTCAGCCGCATCCAGCGCCAGCTGGACTTCCGATCCGGTGGCGATGAGGATGCCGTCCAGCTCTCCCTCGGGTTCATGCAGGATGTAGCCGCCGCGGGCAATCGCCGCGCACTGCTCTTCGCTGCGCGCCTGGTGGGGCAGGCCCTGGCGGGAAAACACCAGTGCGGTGGGGCCGTCGCGGCGCTCGATGGCGGCCTTCCAGGCAACCGCTGATTCCACTGCGTCGCAGGGGCGCCAGGTCACCATGTTGGGGGTGGTGCGCAGGTTGGCCAGCTGCTCCACCGGCTGGTGGGTGGGACCGTCTTCGCCCAGGCCAATGGAGTCGTGGGTGTACACGAAGATCGACTGCTGCTTCATCAACGCCGCCATGCGCACCGCATTGCGAGCGTATTCCATGAAAATCAGGAAGGTGGCGCCGTAGTTGATGAAACCACCGTGCAGGGCAATGCCGTTCATGATGGCCGACATGCCGAACTCACGTACCCCGTAGTAGATGTAGTTGCCGGTTGCGTCGGCGGCGGTAATCGGCTTGCTGCCGCTCCAGATCGTCAGGTTGGAACCGGCCAGGTCGGCGGAGCCTCCCAGCAATTCCGGCAGCAGGGCGCCATAAGCGTTCAGGCAGTTCTGCGACGCCTTGCGGCTGGCAATGCTGTCGCCGTCGGCCTGGCACTGGCGAATGTAGGCCTCGGCCTCGGCGGCAAAGTTCTCCGGCAGTTCGCCCGCCAGGCGGCGCTTGAGCTCCGTGGCCAGCTCAGGGAATTCGGCACTGTAGGCACTCATGACCTGCTGCCACTCTTCCTCGGCGGCGGCGCCCGCGGGGCGGCCGTCCCAGGCCCGGTAAATGTCTTCCGGCACCTCGAAGGGCGCGTGGGCCCAACCGATATTCTCGCGAGTGGCGGCTACCTCATCTTCACCGAGGGCGGCGCCGTGGCAGGATTCACTGCCTTCCTTATTGGGGGCGCCCTTGCCGATAATGGTCTTGCAGCAGATCAGGGTCGGCCGGGACGTGTCGGCGCGAGCGTGGTCGATCGCGGTCTTGATGGCATCCGGGTCGTGGCCGTCCACCCCCGGGATCACCTGCCAGCCATAGGCGTCAAAGCGGACCGGGGTGTCGTCGGTAAACCAGCCTTCAACCTCGCCGTCGATGGAGATGCCGTTGTCATCGTAGAACACGATCAGCTTGCCCAGCCCGAGGGTGCCCGCCAGCGAACAGACCTCGTGAGAGATACCCTCCATCAGGCAGCCGTCACCAGCGAAGCAGTAGGTGAAGTGCTCCACAACCCGGTATTCCTGGCGGTTGTACTGGGCGGCCAGTACCTTTTCAGCGATCGCCATACCCACGGCGTTGCTGATGCCCTGGCCCAGCGGACCGGTGGTGGTTTCTATGCCCGGTGCGTAGCCGTGTTCCGGGTGGCCCGGGGTCTTGCTGTGCAGCTGGCGAAAGTTCTTCAGTTCCTCCAGCGGCAGGTCGTAGCCGGTCAGGTGCAGCAGTGAATACACCAGCATGGAGCCGTGGCCATTGGACATCACGAAGCGGTCGCGATTGGGCCAGGCCGGATTGGCCGGGTTATGCACCAGGTAGTGTCGCCACAGCACCTCCGCAATATCCGCCATGCCCATGGGCGCACCGGGGTGGCCGCTATTGGCTTTCTGCACCGCGTCCATGCTGAGCGCACGGATGGCATTGGCGAGATCGGTCTGGGACGTCATCAGGTAACTCCTGGGGCTGGGGCTCAAAAAAGGGGCGCTATTCTCTCGTAACCGCCCGCCCGGGGCAATGCGGCAGGCCGCCAGCGACGAGGCCTGCGGCGCCAACCGCGCGGCCCCGGACGCCACCGCAAAGCTATATCAAAAAAATTTGATATAGATGGCGCATCTGCTAAACTTGCCCGCCATGCCTGCATTGAGAGAGGCACGCGAGGGCGCCGCGAGTACGGCCGGCGATCTCCGCGATGCAGATAACGCCATAGAATTGCTCGCCGGCCTGTGCAAGGCCAGCGGCGACGGGCTGCGCCTGCGTATCCTGCAGCTGCTGCGCCAGGACTCGCTGGCGGTGCAGGAGATGTGCAGCCTGCTGGACATGCGTCAGCCGGCGTTGAGCCATCACCTGAAGGTGATGACCGGCGCCGGCCTCGTCACCAGTCGCCGCGAAGGTAATACCATCTTCTATCGACGTGCGGTACCGGGCTCCCTGTCGGCCCTGGGGCAGCTGCAGGCGGCCCTGCTGGCCAGCGTGGACGCCATGCCCTTCGAGACCGTACTGCAGGAGCGCCTGGCGGACCTGCGCGCCGAGCGGGAGCAGTCCTCGCGCGCATTTTTCCAGCAGAACGCCGACAAGTTCCGTGCCCAACAGGACCTCATCGCCAGCTACGAACAGTATGCCGACACCGTGGCCCAGGCCCTGGCTGAGGCACCACCGGCGGCCCATGCCACCGCCCTGGAAGTCGGGCCCGGCGACGGTGCCTTCCTGGCCGAGCTGAGCCGGGGATTTGAGCACGTGGTGGCACTGGACAGCGCCGAGGAAATGCTGGCCCGCTCGCGGGAACGTGCCGCTGATGCGGGCCTTGAGAATATCGAGTTCCTGCATGGTGATACCCGCCATCCGCGACTCCAGAACCTGTCCGCCGACTGCATCGTCGTCAACATGGTGCTGCACCATAACCCGTCACCCGCCGATATATTGCGCGACCTCGCCGCCTGCCTGGCACCGGGCGGGGTATTGCTGGTGACCGACCTGTGCCGCCACGACCAGGACTGGGCACGGGAGGCCTGCGGCGATCTGTGGCTCGGCTTCGAACCCGAGGAGCTCGGCTCCTGGGCGAGCAGTGCGGGGCTTGCGGAAACCGCCGGCATCTACCTGGCACAGCGCAACGGATTTCAAGTACAGGTGCGCCTGTTCGGCCACCAAACCCCACATTAAGGACCAAGCATTCAAGGACCATGCAATGAGCGAGTATTCCCTCTTCACCTCCGAATCCGTGTCGGAAGGACACCCCGACAAGATGGCCGACCAGATTTCCGATGCCATCCTGGACGCCATTCTTGCCGACGACCCGGATGCCCGGGTGGCCGTCGAAACCATGGTCAAGACCGGCATGGCCATCGTGGCCGGCGAGGTAACGACCTCGACCTATGTTGAGCTCGAGGACGTGGTGCGCAAGGTGATTCTCGATATCGGCTACGACAGCTCCACGGTGGGCTTCGACGGTGCTTCCTGCGCCGTATTGAATGCCATCGGCAAGCAGTCCCCCGATATCGCCATGGGTGTGGACGAAGATGAAGAAAAGGAGCAGGGCGCTGGCGACCAGGGCCTGATGTTCGGCTACGCCACCAACGAGACAGAGGTGCTGATGCCGGCACCGATCTACTACTCGCATCGCCTGGTCGAGCGCCAGGCACACCTGCGCAAGGATGGCATCCTGCCCTGGCTGCGCCCGGATGCCAAGAGCCAGGTCACCCTGCGCTACGAGGAAGGCAAGCCGGTCGCGGTCGACGCGGTGGTGCTGTCTACCCAGCACGACGAGGGCATCAGCCAGGCCGACATCCATGAAGCCATCATGGAGAGCCTGATTCGCCACGTGCTGCCCGCCGAGTGGCTGCACGACGATACCCGTATTCACATCAACCCCACCGGGCAGTTCATCATCGGCGGCCCGCTGGGTGATTGCGGCCTGACCGGTCGCAAGATCATCGTCGATACCTACGGCGGCATGGCCCGTCACGGCGGTGGCGCCTTCTCGGGCAAGGACCCGTCCAAGGTCGACCGCAGTGCCGCCTATGCGGGCCGCTACGTGGCCAAGAACATTGTCGCCGCCGGTCTCGCCGACCGCTGTGAGATCCAGGTCTCCTACGCCATTGGTGTAGCCGAGCCCACCTCGATTTCCGTCAACACTTTCGGCACCGCCACCGTGGCGGAAGACCGCATTGTCGACCTGGTGCGCGAGCACTTCGACCTGCGCCCCAAGGGCCTGATCGAGATGCTGGACCTTAAGCGCCCCATCTATTTCAAAACCGCTGCCTACGGCCACTTCGGCCGCGAGGAGCCAGAATTCACCTGGGAAAAAACTGACAAGGCCGACGCCCTGCGCGCGTCCGCTTGAGGAGTCTTTCAATGAGCACCGCAGAAAAAATCGATACCGTGGCCGACTACAAGGTCGCCGATATCAGCCTGGCCGACTGGGGCCGTCGCGAAATCAACATCGCCGAGGGTGAAATGCCCGCACTGATGGCCCTGCGCGAGAAGTACAGCGCCAGCCAGCCGCTGGCCGGCGCAAAAATCCTTGGCTGCATCCACATGACCATCCAGACCGCAGTCCTGATTGAGACCCTGCAGGCCCTGGGCGCAGAAGTGCGCTGGTCTTCCTGCAACATCTTCTCCACCCAGGACCACGCCGCCGCAGCCATCGCCGCCGCCGGCACCCCGGTGTTTGCCTGGAAGGGTGAGACCGAGGAGGAGTACGAGTGGTGCATCGAGCAGACCATCCTCAAGGACGGCGCTCCCTGGGATGTGAACATGGTGCTGGACGATGGCGGCGACCTGACCGCCATGCTGCACGACAAGTATCCGCAGCTGCTCGAAAACGTGCACGGCATCACCGAAGAAACCACTACCGGTGTGCACCGCCTGATCGAGATGATGAAGGCGGGCACGCTGAAGGTGCCGGCGATCAACGTCAACGACTCGATCACCAAGAGCAAGAACGACAACAAGTACGGCTGCCGCCACAGCCTCAACGACGCCATCAAGCGCGCCACCGACCACCTGATGTCCGGCAAGCAGGCCCTGGTGATCGGCTATGGCGACGTCGGCAAGGGTTCCGCCCAGTCGCTGCGCCAGGAAGGGATGATCGTGCGCGTGGCAGAGGTCGACCCGATTTGCGCCATGCAGGCCTGCATGGACGGCTATGAGCTGGTGTCCGCCTATGTCGACGGCGATCGCAGCAAGGGCGTGAACACCGAGCTGCTGGCCAAGACCGACCTGCTGTGCACCGCCACCGGTAACTACAACGTGTGCGACAGCGAAGTCATCAAGGCGCTGAAGTCCGGCGCAGTGATCTGCAACATCGGCCACTTCGACAACGAGATCGACACCGCCTACATGCGTGAGAACTACGAGTGGGAGGAGGTGAAGCCGCAGGTGCACCTGGTGTACCGGGACCGCGTCGCCAACGACCACCTGATCCTGCTGGCGGAAGGCCGCCTGGTAAACCTGGGCAACGCCACCGGACACCCCTCGCGCATCATGGACGGCTCTTTTGCCAACCAGGTGCTGGCGCAGATCTACCTGTTCGAACGCCGTTTCGCCGACCTCGAGGACAACATGAAGGCCAATGCCATCACCGTTGAGGTCCTGCCCAAGAAGCTCGACGAGGAGGTGGCCGCGCACATGGTCGGCGGCTTCGGCGGCGTGCTGACGAAGCTCACCAGCGAGCAGGCAGAGTACATCGGCGTCAAGGTCGAGGGACCCTTCAAGCCCGAGAGCTACAAGTACTAGGCCGTTTCAGCCAGGACGGAGAGAGCGTTTACGATGTCAGCTGCCAATATCAGCTTCGAGTTCTTCCCACCCAAGACGGACGAGGGACGTCGCAAGCTGCTGGAAGTCACCGCGCCTGCACTGCAGGCGCTGGGGCCGGAGTTCTTCTCCTGCACCTACGGCGCCGGCGGCTCGACCCGTGACAACACCTTCGACATTGTCGAGCAGATTCACGGCAGCGGGGCCACCATCGCCCCGCACCTGAGTTTTGGTGGTGACAACGAGGCCGCCATCGGCGAGCTGCTCGACCGCTACGTGGCGCTGGGGGTCAACCACCTGGTGGCCCTGCGCGGCGACATGCCTTCGGGCATCGGCGGTCGTGCCCAGCTGGTCTATGCCAATGAGTTGGTGAGCTTTATCCGCGAGCGCACCGGTGAGCATTTCCGCATCGCCGTTGGCGCTTATCCGGAGATTCACCCTGAAAGCCTGAGCTACGAAAGCGATGTGCATTACCTGAAAGGCAAGTTCGACGCCGGTGCCGACATTGCTATCACTCAGTATTTCTACAATGTCGACGCCTACTTCTACTACTTGGATCGTTGCATGGATGCAGGGATCGACAAGCCGATCTTCGCCGGCGTCATGCCGATCACCAATTTCGAGAACCTGGCGCGTTTTTCCCGCAACTGTGGCGCTGAGATTCCGCGCTGGATTACCCAGCGCATGGAAGGCTTCAAGGGAGACCCTGACAGTACCCGCGCCTTCGGCATCGAGGTGGTCACCCAGCTGTGCCAGACCCTGATGGACAACGGTTGCCCGGGCATTCACTTCTACACCATGAACCAGCTCGAGCCGGTTTCGACCATCTTCCACAACCTGCAGCTGTCAGCCCCCGCCGAGGCCAACCGCGCCTCGGCATGACGGCTGCCCCTGACGCGCCGCGGTTCTACACCGAACAAGCGCTGGCGAGTGGTGCCGAGCTGACGCTGGAGGCCGGGCCCAGTCGGCACATCGCCAGCGCGCTGCGCCTGCGCGAGGGCGCGCAGCTTCGACTGTTCAACGGTGAAGGGGGCGAGTACCTGGCGGAAGTATCGACCCTGGACAAGCAGGCAGTGTCCGTCCGCGTCGGCGATTTTTTCCCGGACGACCGCGAAGCGCCGCTGGCCATCACCCTGGGTATCGGCATCAGTCGCGGTGAGCGCATGGACCTGGTGGTGCAGAAGAGCACGGAACTCGGGGTGAGCGCCATTCAACCGCTGGTCACCGAGCGCACTGAGGTGCGGCTCAAGGGCGAGCGGGAAGTAAAAAAGCGACGCCACTGGCAGCAGGTGGCTGTCAGTGCCTGCGAACAGAGCGGGCGCAACCGGGTACCAAAGATCGCCGAGCCGCTGCCCCTGGATCACTGGTTGAGCCGCGCAACCGCCGACCTCAAGCTGGTCCTGCACCACCGCAACCGCCAGGGCCTGGCGGAGTATGCGACACCAGCGTCCATCGCCCTGCTGGTGGGTCCGGAAGGCGGGCTGTCCGGCGCCGAGATCGAGTCCGCTGAAACCGCCGGATTTCATCCGCTGAGACTGGGGCCCCGCGTCTTGCGTACCGAAACGGCGCCGCTGGCGGCCCTGTCCATTTTGCAATTTCACTGGGGAGACATGCAGTGACAGAGACTTCCAAAACCGAACTGATCGCCACCCTCAACGGTCGCCGGCCGGCCATCATTCGCACCCTGGGCGGTATGATTACCGACCTGGACGAAGGCGAGTGCCTGATGGACTACGACATCGGCGAGGAACTGTGCCACTCCACCAACATTGTCCAGGGCGGCATCATTACCGCCATGCTCGATGCCACCATGTCGCACGCGGTATTTGCCACACAGCTGGATGTAACCGGCCTCGCCAGCCTGGAAATCAAGGTCAGCTTCCTTGAGCCCTCCCTGGCGGGGAAATTCACCTGCCGCGGCTTTATTCGGCGCGCCGGCTACAAGATCAGTTTCCTCGAGGGGGAGTTGTATAACGCCGACGGCGTATTGACGGCCACCGCCAGCCACACGGCGAAATTGACCCGCGGCTGACACAGCTCCGTCCCGCGTGCTTGTAGTCGACGCACGCAGCCTAAATAATCGATACAGTCACCGTCGCCGGAGCCAGTCATGGCCAAAGGAATCTACGTCGCACCCTGGGAGAAGTCCTTTGATCGGGTGCTGACACCGCTGGAGCAGTTCATCCACCGCCAGACCACCAGCGGCGCGCTATTGATGATCTGCGCAGTGGTAGCGCTGGTGCTGGCCAACAGCCCCCTGCACGAAGCCTACGAAAAGCTGCTGCACAAACCGATCAGTATCGGCTTCTCCACGGCGGTGTTCTCGCTGTCGATCCACCACTGGATCAATGAGCTGCTGATGACACTGTTCTTTATCATCATCGGCCTGGAACTGAAGCGCGAGCTGCTGGTGGGGGAGCTATCGACGCCCAAGCAGGCACTGCTACCGGCGATGGCCGCCATTGGCGGCATGGTGGTGCCAGCCGCTGCCTATATCGCGTTGAATCCCAGCGGCCACGCCGCCAACGGCTGGGGCATTCCGATGGCCACCGACATTGCCTTTGCTATCGGTGCACTGAGCCTGATGGGGAACCGGATTCCCAAATCGTTAATCACGTTCCTCATTGCGCTGGCCATCGTCGATGACCTCGGCGCAGTGGCGGTGATCGCCCTGTTTTACACCGATGCCCTCAACTACACTGCGCTGGCCTATGTCGGGCTGTTCACCGCCATACTGGTAAGTTTCAACCTGGGCGGCATTCGCCACGGCCTGCCCTATGCCATGATCGGCCTGCTGCTGTGGGCGGCCATGCTGGCCAGTGGCATACACGCAACCATCGCCGGCATCATCATCGCTTTTGCCACCCCACTGCGACCCAAGTTCGACCCAGCGCTGTTTATCGACAAAGTCAGGGACCTGACCGAGAAGATGGAACACGCTATTGCCGACAACCCGGACATCATCCACAACAACCGCTTCCGCAGCCTGGTCAACAGCCTGGGAGATGGCGTGCATCTGGTACAGGCACCGGCGCAGCGGGCAGAACACGGCTTTCACGTCCCGGTGGCTTACCTGGTCATTCCGATCTTCGCCCTGGCCAACGCCGGCATCCCCATCGACTTTGCTGACTTTGGCAGCTACCTTGCGCATCCGATCAGCCTTGGGGTGCTCGCAGGCCTGCTGATTGGCAAGCCGCTGGGAATCGCGGGCTTTACCTGGGTCACCGTGAAGCTGGGCTGGGCCAGCCTTCCGGAGGGCCTGAATATGCGCCATGTGGTGGGTGTTGGGCTGCTGGGCGGGATCGGTTTCACCATGTCGATCTTTATCGCCGACCTCGGATTCGTCGACTACCCGGAAGACCTGCTGTTCGCCAAGACCGGTATTATTGCCGCCTCGGCGCTGGCCGGTTTGGGAGGGGCCGCCATTCTGCTGCTGGGCGGCAGGAAGTCAGTGGATGACTGAGGTCACGGTCTGGTATCTCCAGCAGACCCGGCGCGAGCAGGTGCAAGATGTGGCGGACCCGGGTGGTATTCGCGTCGAGGAAGCCAGGGTGCAGCAATTTCGCTTCAATCGCTTCCTGTACCAGCTGGTGGGTGGTCCCTGGCGCTGGGTAGACAAACTGGCCTGGTCGGATGAGCAGTGGCGCGCCTACGCCGAGCGGCCGGAGCTGCGCACCTGGGCAGCCTGGGTGGAGGGCAGCCCCGCCGGCTATTTCGAGCTGGAAAAGCGCAATGATGGCAGCGTCGAGATCTGCTACTTCGGCCTGGCCGAGCCATTTATCGGCCGCGGCCTGGGCAGC
>JAZBOY010000251.1:0-2454 GCA_036351375.1 Halieaceae bacterium | reverse complement strand
ATCGCACCCCAGGCCTGGGCCTTGCGAGAGAACATGTGGGTGGCGAGGAATCCGCCATCCGACAGGCTCACCACGTCGTTGAAAAACAGCGGCTCGGGAGTGATCACGCAACCCCGCCACACCGCTACCGGCAGAACCTGGCGGGGCTCGAGAATTTCGAAGAACTCCACCGACTCTCTACCACCATGGTTCACCGCCAGCACCTGCAGGCGGCCGTCATCGCGTCGCGCCAGGTGAATCCCGTGCAGCAGTATCTGCTCCAGGTCGGGAGCGGTGCAGCCTGCTTCCCCCCAACCCGACTCGGCCTGGCTGGCGCCCGGTGGGTACAGCGGGCGAACGCTGTCATCACGGGTATCCAGCAGCGAGAGGCCCAGGCCCTCGTGCATCTGGCTGAACACCAGGTAACGGCCGCCGGGCAGCACTTCGATATCTTCCGGCGCCGACAGCCCGCAGATCGAGGTAATGCCGTCTACCGGGTCGCAGTGATCCGTCGGGGTGTCGGCCCAGGTGACCTGCACCACCAGCCAGGCGAGCGCTGTCGCCAGCGCCGCGATGAAGGATTTCACTGTGCCCAACCCCCGGAGAACGGTATCGCCTGGCCGACGAAGAAATCGGATTCATTGGACGCCAGGAACACGGCCAGGGCGGCATCTTCCTCGGGCCGCGCCAGGCGCCCCGCCGGCACTTCAGCCAGCAACTTCTTGAAGGCATCGGTCTGCTGGAACTCTGCCGAGAAGTACTCCGGGTTTTCCACAAAGTGCTGGGCAATCAGGTTGATCTGCACGTTGAAGCGCGCTGCCTCCACCCCCACGCTGCGCACATAGCCCACCTGGGCACTGCGGGCGGCGCTATAGGGTGCGGCGCCGGGCGCGGCCTTGAGGCCAGTGGCACTGCCCACCACGATGATCTTGCCGGCCTTGCGCGCCATCATGTCCGGTAACGCAGCCCGCACCAGCCGGTGCAGGGGGTGCACCATCGCATCGAACAGGCGGTTCCAGCGTTCGTCGGATACCTTGACCGCGTAGGCCGCATCGGAAGGCGCCGCCAGGTTGGCCACCAGCACGTCGATCTCGCCGGCGGCGGCCACTACCTCGCCGGCGGCCTCCGGCACCGTCAGGTCGCTGCGATCCTCGATCACCTCGGCACCTTCCGCCCGAAACGCGGCACTGAACGTGGGGCCCATGAAGTCATCGGCCTGGGTGATAAGGATGCGCTTGCCGTCGAGACGCCCCGTCATTGTTATTCTCCCTGTGGCGAGTGGCTTGAGAAAGCTTCGCACAAGTGTAACTAGAGGGCCGGAATTATTCACAGTAGAATCGACAGGCTATGCAGACTTCACCCGCCCTGGTAGACCGCTTCGGCCGCACGGTAGATTACATCCGCCTGTCGGTCACCGATCGCTGCGATTTTCGCTGCGTCTACTGCATGGCGGAAGATATGACCTTCGTGCCGCGGGCCGAGGTGCTGAGCCTCGAGGAGCTGTACCGCGTGGGCGCCGCCTTTGCCGCCCTGGGCGTGAAGAAGATTCGCCTGACCGGCGGCGAGCCGCTGGTGCGCCACAATGTCATGCACCTGGTGGAGCAGCTGGGCGCCCTCGACAGCCTCGACGAACTGGTAATCACCACCAACGGCTCCCAGCTCGACCGCTTCGCCGGGCCGCTGCAGGCCGCCGGCGTCAGGCGCATCAATATCAGCCTCGACAGCCTGGATGCGGACAAATTCCGCCGCATCACCCGCACCGGTGACCTGGCGCAGGTGCTGAAAGGCATCGATGCCGCCCGCGCCGCGGGCTTTGAGCGCATCAAGCTCAATACCGTGATCATGAAGGGCCGCAACGAGGAGGAAATCCTCGACCTGGTGGACTTCTCCCTGGACAAGGGCCTGGATATCTCCTTCATCGAAGAAATGCCCCTGGGCCTCATCGACGATCACGACCGGGCCCTCACCTTCTGCTCCAGCGACGAGGTGCGGGACGTCATCAGCAGCCGCTATTCGCTCACCGCCACCACCGAACAGACCGGCGGCCCGTCCCGCTACTGGGCCGTGGCCGGCAGCGACAGCCGGGTGGGGTTCATCTCACCCCACAGTCATAACTTCTGCCACCTGTGCAACCGGGTGCGAGTCACGGTCGAAGGCCGGCTGCTACTGTGCCTGGGCAACGAACACAGCATGGACCTGCGCGCCCTGCTGCGCGACCCGTCCGTTGACGACGAGGCCCTGCAGCAGGCGCTGGTGAAGGCCATGGACCTGAAGCCCGAAAAACACCACTTCGACCTGGACGAGCAAACCGACATCGTCCGCTTCATGAATACCACCGGGGGTTGAACCCCCCGCCTCCGTCTACAAGGAATACAGAATCTCCATGAACCGTGTACTTGCGCACCTGGGCAGCCGCTATCCCATCATGCAGTCGCCCATGGGCTGGATCGCCCGCGCCCAGCTCGCCTCCGCCGT
>JAZBOY010000250.1:0-8771 GCA_036351375.1 Halieaceae bacterium | reverse complement strand
GCCGAGACCCACCTCGTCCGCCAGCAGTACCCGCGGTGCATGGCGGCGACCCACCTCGGCAGCGATGTAGACCTGGTGCGGCAGCAGGCTGGTGCGCGAGCCGATCAGGCCGCGCGCCGGGGACTGCTGCAGGCGGTCGAGCTGTTGCAAGGTGGCCACGCGCAGCGCGAAGTCGCCGTTGCGATCAAAGTGGCCATTGAGCAGGCGTTGCTGGGGCGTGGTGAGCTGAACAAAGCAGTCCAGCTCCAGCTCGCTGATGGTGACCTCGGCCTCATGGTGGTCGAGGCCGGTATAGAACAGGATGCCCTGCTGTTCCTCGACGTGGGTAACGACCAGCTCGACATCGTCCAGCGTGGAAATGTGATCCCCGGCCTTGAAGCGCAGCCGGGTGAGCGGCGCATTCTCGCTGGCATAGGTTCGTTCTTCGCCCACGGCGGGGAAACTGACGGTAACGCGACGCCCGTCCAGCTCGGCGATGATGCCGAGGCCCAGCTGGGTATCGGCATGGCTCACCCAGCGTTGTCCAACAATGTAATCCACAGACTGCTACAGCACCTGGTAAGTGGCCGCGGATTCTAGCACGCCGGCGGGACCTGATTAAGCGGCTGGCGCGTTTTCAGCAAAGAACAGTTGCACGCTGTTCTGCCAGGCCTGTTTCAGCAGGTGTTCCACGTCATAGCCCTTCACCTGGGCGACCTTCTCCG
The DNA here is from genome assembly GCA_036351375.1 of Halieaceae bacterium. Taxonomy (GTDB): domain Bacteria; phylum Pseudomonadota; class Gammaproteobacteria; order Pseudomonadales; family Halieaceae; genus JANQIO01. The sequence goes on along the minus strand of JAZBOY010000250.1, from coordinate 8,067 downwards.
CCACAAAAGGCAGGTAGAAGGGCGCGTTGGGCTTGCCGCGGTAGGGCACCGGTGTGAGGTAGGGCGCGTCGGTTTCCAGCAGCAGCTGGTCCAGCGGCGTGGCGGCGACCACTTCGCGCACGTTGTCGGCGCGGTTGAAGGTGGCAATGCCGTTGAAGCCCAGGCAAAAGCCCTCGGCCAGGCAGTACTCCGCCAGCGGCAGGCCCGAGGTAAAGCTGTGGATCACCCCCTTGCGCCTGAGCTTGCCGGAGAAGTTCTCGAGGATGGCCCGGGTGTCCTCGTCGGCTTCCCGGGTGTGGACCACGATGGGCATGTCAGTCTCCCCCGCGATCTGTAGCTGGGCTTCAAACACCTGGCACTGCACATGGCGGTCGGCGTGGTCGTAGTAGTAATCGAGACCGATCTCTCCCACGGCGACGATGTGTTCGGCGGCCATGCGCTGGCGAATGGTGTCGCCCACGGCCGGCGTGTATTTCTCCGCCTCGTGGGGGTGGATGCCCTGGGTACCCCAGACGCCGTCCCGGTCTCGCGCCAGCGCGTCTACCGTGTCCAGGTTGTCCGGTGACACGGCAATGGTGACGATGCGCTCGATGCCGACCTCGCGGGAGCGGGCGAGGGTGTCGTCTAGCTCGTCGGCTTCCAGGTAATCGAGGTGACAGTGGGTCTCCATGATCGGGTGCTGGAAGCGGGGTATGTCGCGGCGGTTCTTCTTGCTCATCGTCGGTGGATACGGCCGGGCCTGGCGTTCGGGTTTGATGCACCACAGGCTTTCGCCGTGCTGCAGCGGCGGCGTATTATGCCATGGCATGGAAAGCGCGAGCGAAAACCTGCCGAGCACCGGCCGTTCCTGCCGCAATTGCGGAACCCCGCTGTCCGGCGACTACTGCGGAGCGTGCGGGCAGCGTGACCGGGACCTGCGGCTGGCGGATATTGCCGGAGAGGCCCTGGAGGACGTCACCGACCTGGACTCGCGCCTGTGGGTAACGCTGAAAACGCTGGTGCTGCGGCCGGGCCACATTACCGCCGACTATATCGATGGGCGCCGGGCCCGCTACCTGCCACCGGTGCGGCTCTACCTGGTGGTAAGTTTCCTGGTGTTCCTGAGCCTGCCGTTTACCGAGGGCCCGGCGGTAAACACCGTTGGCGTCGATCAGCAGGTCGTGGAGGATTTGGACGCCGGCATCTATATCCCCCGTACCAATGCAGCCGGCGAGCAGGAATTTCTGACCATCGATGAGTTCATCGAGCAGGAAGGCCTCCGTGATGACATTGAAGAATTGCCGACCTGGCTGCAGTCGGCACTTGAGCGGATGATCGTCAACGCCGAGCGCATTCAGGAAAATCCGGATGCCTTCCTCGACGGCCTGGTACGGCGCCTGCCGCAGATGATGTTTTTCCTGCTGCCCGTGTTCGCGCTGATGGTGTGGCTGTTCTACGCGGGCTCGTCCTACCACTACCTGCAGCACCTGGTGTTTTCGGTGCATTACCACACGGTGGCTTTCCTGGCCTTCCTGCTGATGCAGCCGCTCAATCTGCTGATGCCGGCGGACTACGGTGGCGTGGTGACCCTGGCCCTGATGATCTACCTGCCGTTTGCGCTGCGGGGCGCCTATGCCAGCTCGAAGAAGGCGGCGGCGGTAAAGGGAATGGTGCTCGCCGTGTCCTACTACTTTGTGGTGGTGCTTACAGGGACCCTGGTGGCGCTGATGACGCTAGCTTTTCTCTGACTTCGTCGCGCACTTCCAGCACCTGCTGCCACAGCCAGTGATGCAACGGGGAATTTTCGGTTCGGCGGTGCCGCACCAGCATGTAGTCGATGATGTAGTCCACGTCGGCGGGCAGTTCCAGGGCCTGGATCTTGTAGGCCAGGGTGGGGTTGCCCATCAAAAAAGGCGGTGCGGGCATCAGGTGGTCGGTGTTGCGCAGCACCTCGATGGCGGTCATCAGGTGCGAGGTTTCAAAGCCGCCGGCCATTTCCTCAACACTTTCCAGCCGGCGGGTGATGCTGTCGCGGGTCTGGATGAACTCCAGCTCTTCCATATCGGCCATGTACAGGCGCATCAGCGGGTACTTGAGGATATTGTCCCAACTGGGAGGCTGGCCGGTCAGTGGATGGGCTTCCCTGGCCAGGATGACAGGTTTGGCCCCACCCAGGGGTGAGCAGATAAATTCGTCGCCGTAGCGGGCGTGCTTGATGTGCACCACCAGGTCCAGTTCCCCCAGCGCCAGCATGTCGAGCTGGTGCTCAACCCGGGTGATGGTCTTGACCGTCAGCCGGGGCGCCAGGAAAGCCAGGCGGTTGATCAGCGGCGGCAGCAGCCATACGCCAATGTACTCGGAAATGGCGATGGTGATCTCGCCCCGGTACACCCCGGGGTCAAAATCGTGCCCCGCCAGCAGTTGCTGGATGCCCTGCAGCACCGTTTCCAGCTCCGCAGCCAGGTCAAGGGCCCGCGGGGTGGGACGCATGCCGTGGGACGAGCGGGTGAACAGGGGGTCGTCGAAGACTTCCCGCAGCCGCGACAGGGTCTTGCTCATGGCCGGCTGGGTAATGAACAGGCGCTCGGCGGCGCGTGAGACGTTGCGCTCCTCCAGCATCACCTGCAGGGCAATCAGCAGGTTCAGGTCGATACGGGCGAGGTCGCGGGTTTCCATGGGGTGACGGTTGGGTTACTGATATAAGCCAGGGGAATGTAGATCATTACACTAATACATTGGAACTATATCAGTCCGATCCCCAGAATGGCACTGTCTGGTAATCGAAAGGAATACCCAAATGTTCATTACTGCAACGTTTGGACTGTATTTCGCTCTACTCGGTTGGATTGCCTGGGACGAGTTCCACAAAGCGAGCTGAGTCCCACATCTCCGAGAGACGACATCCAGGTCCAACAATACCGTTTCAAACCCGCCGCAAGGCGGGTTTTTTTTTGCCCGGTCACTTCTATACTGGGGACAAAAAACAGGGACTGGTTATGCGCTTTCTCCTCCTTTGCCTGCTGGCCGTTGCAACCCCGTTGACGGCGGGCCCGATCGAGACCGATACCGATGCCCGCGTGGTGGCCTTTGGCGACGTGCACGGAGCCTATGATGAGATCACAGCACTGCTGAGCGAGGTCGGCGTGATCGATGCCCAGAACAACTGGGCCGGCGGCAAGACCCATCTCGTTAGCCTCGGTGACCTGGTGGACCGCGGCTCCGGCTCCCGTGAGGTGGTGGAGCTGTTGATGAAGCTCGAAGGCCAGGCGGCTGCCGCCGGGGGTGCCGTACACGTGGTACTGGGCAACCACGAGGTCATGGTGATGACCGGCGACCTGCGCTACGTGAGCCGGCCGGAGTTCGCCGCCTTTGCCGGCGATGAGTCGCCGGCCGAGCGCGAAGCCCTGTTCCAGGGCTGGCTGGCAGAGCAGGGAGCCATGGAGGAGGCCGCGGCGCGGGATGCTTTTGAAGACAAGTTCCCGCCGGGCTTTATCGGCCTGCAGAAGGCCTACGCGCCGGACGGCACCCTCGGCAATTGGCTTAAATCCCTGCCACTGGCGATCCGCATCAATGACCGGCTGTACATGCACGGTGGCGCCAGCTCGGCGATTGCGGAAACACCGCTCAAGCAGATCAACGAAGACAACCAGGCGGAGCTGCTCAAGTACCTGGGGCTGGTGGAGAAGCTGCGCGCTGAGGGCGTGCTGGCCCGCCACGTGGATTTCTGGAACCGGCGTGCCCACCTCAACAGCAAGGCCGAGGCGGTGCTGGCTGAAGACCCCAAGGCCCGGCCCGCGTGGTTTGAGGATTTCCTGGCGCTGATGGAGCTGGAAGATGCCTTCCTGTTCACGCCGGACAGTCCGGTCTGGTACCGCGGTAGCGCCTACTGCCACCCCTATGCTGAATCCTTCAACACCGAGCGTATTCTCAAGCGCACCGGCACCCGGCAGCTGGTGATCGGCCATACCCCCAATCCCCAGGGCGCCATCTCCCGGCTGGAAGGTCAGGTGCTGCGGCTGGACACCGGTATGCTCAAGTCGGTGTACCGGGGCGTGCCCACTGCGCTGATCGCCGAAGGCGGCCAGTCCTGGCTGCACTACCTGGGTGGTGAAACCCGAGCCGAGCCGCTGGTGTTCGCACGCAGCATCAGCCAGGAGCTGTGGAAGCAGAGCGATGAAGAGCTGGAAACGCTGCTGCGTACCGGCGAAATCATCGAGATCAAGGATATCGGCACCGGCGTCACCAAGCCCAAGCGCCTGACCCTGCGTCACGGCGATGGTCAGGAATACGCGGTCTTCAAGTACGAAGACACCGACCCGGGCATGGAGACCCGCGCCCGCTTCCAGCGCCGCTACAACGATTCCGACCGCTACCAGTACGATCCCGCCGCCTACCGGCTGGACCGCATGATCGACCTGCAGATGGTGCCGGTGTCGGTCATTCGGACCGTGGAGGGCCAGGAGGGCAACGTCGGCGCGTGGATACCCAATGCCATCAACGAGCGCGACCGGGCCGAGATGGAGGTGCCGTTCCAGAGCCACTGTGCCAAGGACGAGCAGTATCGGCTGCGCTTTATCTTCGACGTGCTGATCTACAACGAGGACCGCAACCTCACCAACATTATCTGGACCAAGAAAGACTTCATGCTGCGCTTTATTGACCACTCGCTGGCATTCCGCAGTTCGGAGCGTCGTCCCAAGCAGTACCGCAAGATCGAGCTGCGCCTGTCAGACCTGACCGCGCGCAAGCTGGAGGCGCTGAATGAAGCAACCCTGAAAGAGGAGCTGTCAGACTGGCTGCACCCCAGGCAGATTGAGGCGATCCTCGGGCGCCGTGACCTGATTCTCAAGGAGGCCCTGCGCACCGACCCCTAGTGTCAGGTGTTCGCGACTGACTTATAGATCAGCCGCTGACCACCCGCAGCTTGGGTCGAACGGGCGTCGGGGCGCGCTCGTCGGAGGCGCGCCCACTGGTTGGGGCCGCGCTGCCGGTGGCGCGCAGGGAGGGGCCGGCTTTGGTAGCCGATGCCTGTTTTGCCCTCGGCGGCTTCGAAGCCGACTTTTTCACCGGTGCTTTCTTCGCCGCGGCTTTCTTTCCCGCGGCTTTCTTGGCCGGTGCTTTCCCTGCGGAGGCGGGCTTTCGCTTGGCTTTTGCGGCGGCCGTTTTCTTTGCAGCCGCTTTCTTTGCAGCCGCTTTCTTTGCAGGCGCTTTCTTTGCAGGCGCTTTCTTACGGGCCGGCTTCTTCGCAGCGGTTTTGCCAATACGACTTGCCGCCTGGTAGAGCTCGTCCCAGGATTCCCGCACGCACTGCATGTAGAAATCCGGGTCCGGCATGATTTCCCGATCGCCCAGCACCGACAGGTTTACCCGGTGTGACTGGGTGAAAATCGTGTGGAACAGGCCCACGCCTGGCGTCAGCAGGCCCAGGCCGTGGTACTGCACCATGCGTGCGCCGGCGCAATACAGGTCGAAGCTGGGCCCCGGGACGTTGGTGATCACCGTGGAGACGTTGAGCGGTGACAGGCGCGACAGGTGGCGCCTGGACCAGAAAGCGGCCGCGGCCCGGGTGAGGGCGGGGTTGAGCACCCCTGCGGCCTTGATGGTGTCCAGCAGCGGACTGGCCTCGCCGAACTCCTTGCCCTCGCTGGTGCTGATGTGAATGGCCTTGAGCCGCTCCAGCGGGTCGCTGATATCGGTATGCAGGGAGGCGAAGATCGAGCCCACCTGGTTGTTGTCCTCGGTAACGGTGCGACGGGTGCGCAGGTTGACGGGCAGGGTGGCCACCAGCGCGCCTTCCGGGGTCTCGTCCTTGGCATCCAGGTAGCGGGACAGGGCGCCGGCCACCACGGCCAGCGCCACATCGTTGAGCTTGACGCCGGTGATGTCCTTGACCCGCTTGAACTCTGCCATATCAAACCAGGTGCCCTCGAAAATCCGGTAGGGGCCGACCGGGCCGTTGAAGCGGGTGCGCGGTGACTGCACATCGGGCATGGGAATCTGCTTGCGGGCGATTTTCAGGGCGAATTCGCCCAGGTCGCGGCCCAGGCTGAGGGCGCCGCGGGCCATATTGAAGCTGTTCTTGACGTTGTTGACCGCGGCCCGGCCCAGCAACTCTGCATTGGAGGGGTCGCGGTCGACCAGCAGCGGCAGGTCTTCGTTGCTCTCGGGTTGGCTGGGATTGGGGTCCAGGTCGTGCAGGGCTGCCATGAAGGCGGCGCCGCCGGCGCCGTCTACCAGCGAGTGGTGCATTTTCGTGTACACCGCAAAGCTGCCTTCCGGCAGCCCGTCGATATTATCGAGCCCTTCGATTACGTAGCACTCCCAGAGCGGGCGCGACATGTCCAGGGGCCGGGCGTGGAGCCGCGCCACCTGGATACAGAGCTGGCGCCAGTCGCCGGGCTGCGGAAGGGCGATGTGGCGCAGGTGGAACTCGACGTCGAAATTGGCGTCTTTCACCCAGTAGGGCCGGTCAAGGCCGCCCGGGACATCCACCAGCCGGGTACGGAACAGGGGCTGCCGATTGAGGCGCTGCTCGAAGTTGGCGATCACCTGTTTGAAACGCACAAAGCCGCCCGGAGCGGAGGAGGGGTCGTAGATCCCCAGGCCGCCCACATGCTGGGGTGTATTGCCCTGTTCCAGGTTGATAAATGCGCTGTCGAGAATTCCGAGCTGTTTCATGAGACAAACCTTTGGTACCAAGCGCCGTTATAGTCAGGTTGGGGAGGGTTTTGCAAGCACTGCGGCGCCTGCCGCGGGCCCCGGTATACTGGAGCGCATGATTTTATCGGTAAGACCTTTCGCCGCGGCCGGCCTGGTGCTGGCCCTGCTGTCCACTGGCGCGGAAGCTCGCGACCGCCGCTCCCTGCCCGCGCCCCATGGTGAGCGCTTTTATTCTGCCTCCCTGCCGCAAACGCTTCCCGGCCTGGAACCGCTGCTACCGCGCCAGAGCGCGCCCGAGACCGAGGCCTGGCAGCGGCGCATCCGCGAGGCGGAATACGTTAACGGCCCCTACGGCCAGGGTATCTCCGAGATCCTGCTGGATGCCGCCAACTACTTCGCCAGCCGCGGCGACTATCGCAGCGCGCTGGCCCACTGGCGCCGCTCAGTCCACCTGGTGCGGGTCAATGAAGGCCTCTACAGCCCGCTGCAGCTGCCGGCATTGCACAGCCAGCTGGATATGCATTTACGCCTGGGCGATTTTGAATCGGCGGGCGAGGTGAAGTCTTACCTGTACTTCCTGGCCCGCCGCCGCTACGCACCCGGGGACCCGGAGCTGGTAGCCGCCACGGTCGACTGGATTGAGTGGCGGCGCCAGCAGTGGTTGCGAGATCCCAACCCGGAGCAACCGCGGGAGCTGCTGTCCCTGTGGCGCGAACTGGACCGGCACACTCGCGAAGACGAGGAAAAGGTGCTCGGCCTGGCAGAGCTGGCCGCGCTCACTTACGCCCAGATCGATGTGCTGTACGTGATCGCTGCCGGGGATTTCGGGATCGACCGGGAAACGGAAATGATGCTGGGTCGCGGCGCCGCCAGCGCTGACGCAGCCCTGGATATTGATCGCGCGCAAATCCAGGCCTTGCAGGACGCCGGCTACGCCCGCGGCCGGCAGCGCCTGGAGCTGCTGCTGGAGCGCGCCGTGGCGGCCGGTGATGTGGCGGAGCAGGCCCGGGCCAACCGGGCGCTGGGGGACTGGTACCTGTGGTTTGGCAGCAGCAAGCGGGCCGCGCCCCATTACCGGGACAGCTGGAACCAGCTGGCGCAACTCGGCGAGCTGGATTTGCAGCGGGAATGGTACGCCGCCCCGGTGGAGCTGCCCGCGGGCAACGTCATGTGGGTGCCGCCCTCACCGCAGGATGAGGAGCCCGATGCACTGGTCATCGCGCGCTTTGACGTGGATGCCCGCGGCCGGGCCCGCAATGTGGATACCGAGCCCCTGAATCCGGACAAAGAGGCCCAGGGTTTCAGGCTGACTCGCCTGCTGCGTGAAGGCCGCTTCAGGCCTCGCCTTGAGTCTGGTGAGATGGTCGAAGTGACCGGATTGGAGCGGGAGTACCGCGTGCCCTGATAGCTTGCCCGCTGAACAGGCTC
>JAZBOY010000249.1:0-2061 GCA_036351375.1 Halieaceae bacterium | reverse complement strand
TCCATGTTGATGGCCGGATAGTTCTGGGGCGCCCAGGTACTCATGCCGATCGACAGGCTGGCAAACAAGTTGGCGCCGCGGCCGTCGTCGATTTCCATGAACTCGGTTTCGCTGCGCATGCGCTCACCGATTTCCTGGCCCATATCCTCCGGGCACCCCGGCAACAGCAGCGCAAAGCGTGAACCCTTGAGCCGCGCCAGGTAGTCGGTGCGGCGCAGCATGCCGGCGATATGGCGACCGACGGCCTTGAGGACGAAGTCGCCGGAAAGGTTTCCGTAGTTGTCGGAGATGGAAGGAAAATCGTCGACCTCGATCACCATCAGGCTCAGGGGCTTCTGGGAGCGATGGGCACGGGCCACTTCCTTGCGCAGCTCCATTTCGAAGGCGCGCTGGTTGCTGAGCCGGGTCAACGGGTCCAGCAGGCTCAGGGATGCAAGCCGCTCGGCGTTGGTGCAGTTCTCCAGGCAGATGGCGATGATGGACGCCAGGTGATTCAGGAATTCCAGCTCGACCTCATTCTCGAAGGCTGCTGCATCCTCGCTCACCCAGTGGAAGCTACCCACCAGCACCCCTTCGCGAACCAGCGGCAGCAACAGCGCGCTCTGGCCGCTGTCGACATTGGCAATCGCGCGCAGCGCACGCGGGTCCTCCGACACAAACACCTCCACGCGGGGTCGCGCGCCGTACAGCTGCTGCATATCGAAGGAATCGGGTTCCAGCACCAGGTCGACGCCGAACTCCATGTCTTCGGGCAGCAGTGACTGCAGCTCACCCTCGGGGTCGTGAAGATTGAGGCTGATGCCGGTCAGACCGAAATGCGCCTGGGTACAGTTCAGGAGAACGTCCAGCAGCGCCGCCAGGCTGGAGGCGTCGAGCAACATGAGTTCGTAGCTTTGCAGGCGCTGCAGGATGCGCTCATTGAGCTCCACCGTGCGGGCAAACTCCACCATCTGCGAGTCGATGTCGCTGTAGCTCAGGGCCTCGGACGACTTGCGCGCGTCCGTATCCCTCCTGTTCGGCGGTGTTGCCATATGCCTGCCTGTGATCAGCGCATGTCCAGATGATACACTCTGCGTGTCATGTCTTGCATGACTACCTGAGGGGTGGCATCTGCCTGAGATGCCGGCCGCCCCGGGCCGTGACGCCCGGGAAGCCGCCGGCGAACCCTTTGAACCTGATCCGGTTAGCACCGGCGTAGGAATAGGTGAGTCCGCTTTATCCAATACGTCGTCAACCGGGTCTCTTTCGACACCGCAGCCTGCTGCGGAATGACTGGAGAGACTCCGTGAACAAACGCTTTACCCGCCTCGCCCTGCCACTGGCCCTGTTGCCCATGGCGCCCCTTGCCACCGCCGAAGACAGCTTTGAAGAAGTGGTGGTCACCGCGGAATTTCGCCGCACCGAACTGATGGACACCGCCAGCAGCATCAGCGTGCTTGGCGCAGAAGACATCCAACAGCGCGCCGCCCAGCATCTCGAGGAAATCCTCAACCTGGCGCCCAACGTCAATTTTGCCGGTGGTACCTCCCGGGCGCGTTACTTCCAGATTCGCGGCGTCGGTGATCGCAGCCAGTTCCAGGAGCCGCTCAACCCGTCTGTGGGCCTGCGCATCGACGGGGTCGACTTCAGCGGCATCGGCTCGGTCGGCACCCTGTTCGATGTCGAGCAGGTCGAAGTGCTGCGCGGCCCGCAGGGAACGCTGCACGGCGCCAACGCCCTCGCCGGCCTGATCGACATCCGCAGCAACGCGCCAACCGAAGAGTTCTTCCACCGGGTCGATGCCACTGCCGGAGACTATGACACCTACAGCCTGGGCCTGGTGAGCAGCGGCCCGCTGACCGATGCCCTGCGCTACCGGGTGGCCGTGGAACAGTTCAACAGCGACGGCTACACCGAGAACGATTTTCTCGGCGAGGACGATACCCAGGAGCGCGATGAACTCACCGCCCGCGCCCGCCTGCAGTGGCTGCTGTCAGAGCAGCACAGCGTCGACCTGGCGGTGACCTACATCGACGTCGACAACGGCTACGACGCCTTCTCGCTGGACAACGTTCGCAACAC
>JAZBOY010000248.1:0-3352 GCA_036351375.1 Halieaceae bacterium | reverse complement strand
CGTTCCGTGCTGTTGCCGCCGTCGATATAGAGAGAGACGCCCGCAGCGTGAGTCAGCTGGCGTAGCTGTGCGAGGAACTGCCTGTACACCGCACCGGCCTGCTGGGCCGGCAGGTGGGGAATGTCCCCTTCCATAACAGAACGTTCTAACAGGACTCTCTGAAGTGAAAAATTGTACCAGTTAAAGTGCCGCGGCTTAAACGCCGGCTTGCTGCAACAGGTAGCTGATCACGAACTTCATCAGGAAGCCGAAAATGCCCAGGGCCAGGCCGATATAGAGGATCATGGTGCCGAACTTGCCGGCATCGCTGCGCCTGGCTAAATCCCAGACAATAAAGATCATGAACAGGATCAGCGCCCCTACGCCGAGGGTAACCCCGTATTCGGTAAGCCACTCGTCCATCAGGGCGTGGCCCGGCTGCTGAGTGCCGCCAGGGTGTCGGCGTCGGGATAGCCGTCGGCGATCAGCCCTGCATCACTCTGGAACCCACGCAGAGCACGGCGGGTCGCTGGCCCCAGTATGCCGTCGCTTCCGCCGGGGTCGTGGCCGGCGGCTGCCAGCGCTCGCTGCATGGCGCTCACGTCATCGCGGGTCAGGGCGGTTTGCCGCGGTGGAGGGTTGTAGAGCTTGCCGGCACCGGCGATGCGATCGGCCAGGTGGCCCACTGCCAGCGCGTAGAACTCGGAGCGGTTCCAGCCCATGATCACGTGAAAGTTCTGGTACACCAGGAAGGCGGGACCCTCGTGACCGGCGGGCACCAGGATCGCGCCCTTGAGTGCGACCGCCGGCAGGCGGCGCCCGTCGGCGCGCAGCACCCCGGCCTCCGCCCATTCCGCCAGGGGGCGGGCATTCTCAAGGCCAGCGTCCGCATAGGTGAAACCTGCCGGTAGCCGCACTTCGCGTCCCCAGCGCAGGCCGCGTTCCCAGCCCAACTGTTGCAGGAATCGGGCGCCGGATGCCAGGGCATCGCGGGGGCTGCCCCACAGGTCGATGCGGCCATCACCGTCACCGTCCACTGCCGCCCGCCGGTAGGTGGAAGGCATGAACTGGGTGTGGCCCATGGCGCCGGCCCAGGAGCCGCGCATGGTCGCCGGGTCCAGCCCGTCGCGTTCCACCAGGCCCAGGGCGGTCATCAGCTCGGAGGTGAAGAACTTGCTGCGCCGTTGGTCGCAGGCAAGCGTGGCGAGGGAATCCAGCGTGGGCGTGTTGCCCAGGTAGCCGCCGAAATTGGTCTCCAGGCCCCAGAAGGCCACCAGGTAGTGGCCGGGAATGCCGTACTGTCGGGTCAGCGCGTCCAGGAAGTCGTGGTGTTTTTCATACAGCTCGCGGCCGCGTGCCACGCGCTGCTGCGTCACCCGGGCATTGAAGTAGCGCTCGAACGTCTGCACGAACTCCGGCTGCTGGCGATCGAGCTCGATAACCCGGGGCTGCTGTTCCAGCGAGGGAATCAGCTCGTCGACAATCCAGGGAGCCAGGCCGCGTGATCGCGCCTGGGCCTGCAGGTCGGCCAGGCAGGCCTCGAACCCGGCCTCTTCGGCTGAGAGCGCCGGTACCTGCAGGGCAAACAGCAATGCCAGGCTGAGGCGGCGCATCAGGCGGGCAGGTTTTTCTCGATGGCGTCGAGGAAGCCCTGCATGTCGACGACCGTCTCCTGTTCCGGGCGCGTGGTCTTGCCCTTGATGTCGCCGGTGATGACGCCCTGGTCGACGGTGTCGATCAGCGCCGCTTTCAGGTGCCCGGAGTACTCGGTCAGCGCGGCGTTCTGCTCGCGACTGCCGATGGTCTCGAGGGCGTTGGCCAGTGCATAGATCAGGGCCGAGGAGTTGAAGATGGCGGTCTCGCCATTGGTTTCCAGGTACTTGAGATACAGGTCGTGTGCGGTACCGTGGGGCGCCTCGTAGAGCATGGTGCCGTCCTTGCTCTCGATGATCGAGCTCGCCGTCGCCAGGCTGCCGCCCAGGGCGGCGGCGATGTCGGAGAAGATGTCGCCGTCCAGGTTCTGGGCCGGGTACAGGGCGTTGCGCGGCGGGTCGGAGATCATTTTCTTGAGCTGGCTGGAGGGCCGCATGATCATGAAGGAAGGCGGCTCAACGTGATCTTCCACCAGCGCATTACGCACCTCGTTGATCACCGTCGAGAACACGTCATCGTAGGGGAAGTACTCGCGCTTGAGGCCAAAGTAGACCTCCTTGTCCTTCATTGAGGCGTCGCGGTACACCTGCATCACCCAGTCGCGGATTGCGGTGCGGTCGTTGGACATGAACAGGATCGGGTCGTTGGCCTTCACGTCCCGGGCGCAGCGCTCGTCGCCGTCGACAATCACCTTGATGATGCCGTCTTCCGGTGCGGGCAGGTTGTAGCTGCCGTACTGGTCACCGCCGCCGGCGCTCATGCGCGATATCGACACGTGGAACTTGCGATCGGGGATGCCGTACTTGCGCAGGGTGTCCACCAGCTTGACCATGCGCCGACCGGTGTTGTTATCCGGTATGCCCCACAGGGCGCGCTCCGGCGGGTTGGCGATGATGCGTGCCGCCTGCGCGTCAATCAGCTCGTAGTGGTAGGAGAGCCCGGCGGCCTCGTAGTTGGCCTTGAACTCCTTCTTGTAGACATCCTCGACGGCCTTCTTCATGACGCCGTCATAGCCGGGGATGACCGTGTCCTTGAGGCCGAGGTAAACGTCGCGCTTTTCATCCAGACCACGCTGAAAAAACTGCCGCGCCCAGGCAACAACCTCCTCGAAGGAGTTGGTCATCAGCATGAAGGGGTCGCCGCGGTTAAGCCTGCGCCGGTGCAGTTCTACCGGGTCGCCGCTGGCGCCGACAAACACCAGCTTGGCAATGCCGGTGTCGCGGGACAGGGTGCTGTAGCTGTCCTTGATGCCGCCATTCTCCATGGTGTCGACGACGATATCGCGGCCCACCCACTCCGGTGGCGTGTTCTTGATATTGCGGAACTGGATGTCCTCGCGGGTGATGTTGCCGCCGATACCCTTGCGGATGGCGCCGTTGGGTGACTTGGTGGCCAGCTTGTCGAGCTTGCTCTCGTCGATATCCGGGTGCTTTGCCAGCAGCTCATCAAGCTGTGCCCGGTTGACGGTCATGCCGGCATTCTTGATGCCGACCCCGTGCTGCTTGAGCGCTTCTATGGCCTCGTTGACCACCGAGCCGTTGCTCACCAGGCGCTTTTCTGCCGACAGGTCGATTTCCACCAGCGGTATCTCCAGCCGCTGGCCGACAAACATGTCGAGAATGCGTTCGAAGGCCACCTGGGCCATTTCGTCGCCGTGCAGCACCACCAGCGGCGATGCAACCTGGATCTTGTCGCTCATGAAAACTCCCTGTTCAAAAGG
>JAZBOY010000247.1:0-9029 GCA_036351375.1 Halieaceae bacterium | reverse complement strand
CTGTCGGGAATGATGCCGGCCGCGGTGGGCAGGCTCAGCAGCAGTGACAGCAGGGCCAGTGGTATTCGGTACAGGGCGTGGGTGGAGCGGGACAGCTTGGGGTCTGGCATGACGTTATCTCGGCACTCGGATCATGCCTTCGATAACGTTACCGCGCGGGAGTTCCCCGCGCGGCGGGAGATCCGGCCTGGGCCGGGGCAATCAGGCAGCGCGATTACCGCACAAGCGTTCCTGGGGAATGCTGTTGCAGCCGCAGCTGGATACATCCAGCACGAACCACAGGTAGCAGCGGCCAAACAGGCCGTTCAGCACCAGAAACAGCGCGATGATAGACGTCAGTGTCTCAAAGGCACCGAATTCCGGTTGCATGGCAGTGATTCCGGCCACCAGCACACCCAGCAGAAGCCGTACGACGCGCTCCGCGTTGCCAAGGTTTTTAGCAATCATGACAGTACACCTGGTTAAGATTCGTCCTAGGTACGACCAACATTTTCGTTCGGATTAATAATTGCGACAAAACCTGTACACAGTTCGCATTTATTAAACTGCCAATGCTGAGAATCCGCGCCCGGAGGCCTCCTGGGCGGCCTCGCTCAGGCAGCACGCGGCGGCTACAGGCCCTCGCAGCTGCGGCTTCCCCGGGGTTGGTCCAGCAGCGCCTGCAGCAGCACCGGCCGGTCGGTCATGATGGCGTCCACGCCCAGTTCGATCATCGCCAGCATCTCTTCGCAGCGGTTGATGGTCCATACCTGCACCGCCAGGTTGGCATTGTGGGCATCGCGCACGAAATCCTCGGTGACCACCTGGATGAACACATCATCGGGAATCTGGCTGATTTGGGTGGTATCCGGTGGCACCTGGAAGGCCACGTGCTCCGGCACCGGCGGCAGCGGATTGTCGCCCTGGGAGCCCAGCACCAGGAAGGTCCCCTGGCCCAGCGGTACGGAGGTGTGCACGCAGGGTGCCACGGCCTTGAAGTTGTTGGCTGCCTCGTCGACGAAAGAGGCGGCGATCACGTCGTCAAAGCGGCCGTAGGCGCTCAGCAGGTTCGCCATTTGTGTTTCGTAATTCCCCTCGCCGTCCAGGTCGGGCTTCAGCTCCAGGTTCAGCAGGCGGTCCGGGTAGCGGGCCAGCGCCTCTTCCAGGGTCGGGATCTGGAAGTCTTCAGCGCTGTAGCCCGGGGGCGGCGGTCGCTCGCCGGTGGCAATGCCACGGAACACGTAGTCCGCCTCCGGGCGGTCCCTGGGTGTGCCCACGCCGGGCACGAACCAGTAAGCGGCATCGAGCTGCTTGAGTTCTGCCAGTGTGAGGTCGGCAATCAGGCCTGTGCCGTTGGTGGTGCGGTCCACGTCCAGGTCGTGGATGATCACCAGCTCGTTATCCGCGGTCTGGTACACGTCCATCTCCAGCACGATGGCGTCATTGAGCTTTGCCACCTCGCTGTAGGCGTAGAGCGTGTTCTCCGGAAAGTCGATCACGCCGCCGCGGTGGGCGTAGTTGAGGGGGTCGGCGCCGCTGGTGCGCCAGCGGTTGGGGTCGGCCTTCTGGTAGGGCGTCTCACAGGCGGTGTCGTCGTTGGCGATATAGCCGGTGGCGCTGCCATCAGTGACTGTGACATTGTCGCTGGCGGTGAAATCCAGCCGCAGGGTCTCGGCCAGTTCTTCCTCGGCATCGCCGAATACTTCCACCGGGATCTCCACCGCCAGCGCCCCGGCGGGTATCTCCGCGTTGCCCAGGGTGTCCAGGTAGTCCACCCCGGCCGTCGCCGTGCCCGCCGCGGTCCGGTAATCGATAAGCACCGACTCTGGCTGCGGCACATCCAGGCTGGCACGAAACACCAGCCGCGTCATCTCGCCGGCCATGCCTTCGGGGGAGCCGACGGTATTGATGGTGAGCGTGGAAACCGCGGGATTCGGGTTGAAAGTATTGTCGCTGTCGGAACAGGCGTACAGCGACAGGCTGACAACACAGGCGAGCGACATTCTCGCCGCGAACTGACTCACCGAGTACATGGCAGAAACTCCGGGGGGTGGGAAGCGCATGCTAACGGCCAGGTGTGACAATGCAAGCCGCGTAGCGAGCAGGCGCAAACGTCCACCCACAAAAAAGCCGCCCGGAAGGGCGGCTTCTACTGCGGGTCGTAATACCCGGGCGGAAACAGGCCCGCCTGTGCCGATCAGGCTGCGCTAGCGCTGGCCACGGGTTTTGGGACGTCGTTGCCGTTCTTACGCTGTTTCTTGATCAGCTCCACGGCAGCGCGCAGCGCGTCGATGCGGTGCTCAAAAGTGGTGTCCACCGGCAGGCAGTGGGTGGCGTCCAGGGCTGCCAGGGTGGCGGCCACCTCGTCGTCCAGGCCGGATACGAATACCGTCTTGCCTGCCTGTTTGGCGTCGCAGATGATGGTCTCCACGGCCCGGGCCGCCGATACATCCACGAAGGGCACGCCGCTGAAATCAAGGATCAGCGCCGACGCCTTGCGGCGGGTGCGCTCGCGCACATGGTGGCCCAGGTCAGCGGCGGCACCGAAGCTCAGCGGGCCGCCGAACTCAAAGACCGTCACCGCGCGGCCGGCCTCTTCCAGCAGGGCGCGCTCGTCAGGAGTGACGACGGTCAGGTTCTCGTCCTCATCGCTGAACTTCTTGAGCTGTTCGTCGGCAAGCTGCTTCACGAAGGCCAGCGCCGCGACTACTACACCGGCGGCAACCGCGGTGATCAGGTCGACGAAAACCGTCAGTAGCAACACCAGCGCCATCAAAGCCAAGTCTACCCGAGGGCCGCGGTGGGCGCGCTTGAGGTAGGCGACGTCAATGATGTCGTAACCCACCTTGATCAGAATGCCCGCGAGGGCTGCGTGAGGAATGAGCTCCGCCAGCGGCGCCAGGCTGATCACGATGGCCAGCAGCAGCAATGAGTGCAGCATGCCGGAAATGCGCGTCAGGCCGCCGGTGCGGATGTTGATCACCGTGCGCATGGTGGCGCCGGCACCCGGAATTGCGCCAAACAGGCCGGCCACCGTGTTGCCAATGCCCTGCCCGATCAGCTCGCGGTCAGAGTCGTGGCGGGTCCGCGTCATGTTGTCGGCTACCAGCGAAGTCAGCAGCGAGTCGATTGCGCCGAGAGCGGCGAGTATGACGGCGGCTTCCAGTACGATGGCAAAGGTGTCAGTCGAAAACGCCGGCATGACGAAATCCGGGAAGCCGGTGGGTATGTCACCCAGGATCGGCGAGCCCGGTACCGCCAGGCTCAGCAATGTACCGATAATCAGTGCGGCCAGCGGCGGCGGCAGGTAGGTCGCCAGGCGCTTGGGCCAGGTGAAGATCACCGCCAGTGTGATGGCGCCGACCAGCAATGCCGGCCACACCGGGTCCATGACCGCTCCCGGAATTTCCATCAGTGCGGGGATGGTGCCGGCCTTTTCCGGCTCATGGCCAAACAGGCGCGACACCTGCAGGAAAATAATGATGCAGCCAATACCGCTCATGAAACCCGACACCACAGGGTAGGGCACCAGGCGGATGTATTGGCCCATTTTGAGTGCGCCCAAAGCGACCTGTAGCAGGCCAGCCAGCACCACGGCGGCAAACACCAGCGCCGGATCGCCGCTGAGTGAGGCGAAAACCCCGGCAAACACCACGACCATGGGGCCGGTGGGGCCGGAGACCTGTGAGCCGGTGCCGCCGAACAGGGCGGCGAAAAAGCCCACGAAAATCGCGCCCCACATGCCGGCGATGGGGCCGGCACCGGAAGCCTCACCGAAGGCCAGGGCCAGCGGCAGGGCGACCACGCCGGCGGTGATGCCGCCGAAGATGTCGCCGCGAAGGTTGCTCGTATCAAAGTACTTCATGATCTACTCCCAGGCGCTTGCGCCAATCAGGCTGCGCAGCCCTTGTCGTGGGCGAGCCTGGCGGCTTGCTCCGCGTAATGGCTGTCGACGGCAACGAAGCTCTTGCTGTCTTCGTCATAGGCATTCACGCCGCCGGTCTTGATGTCGTATACCCAACCGTGGAGCTGCAGATTGCCCAGGGCTAGGCGCGCGGCCACTGCGGGATGGGTTTTGAGGTGCTGGAGCTGCAGGACCACGTTCTGCTCAAGCAGCATCTTCATCTTCTCCTCGTCGCTCAGGCCGCCGCCCATGTGCTCAACGATAGAGACGGCCGCGCGGGAGTAATTCAGCCACTCCTTGACGTGGGGCAGGGCATCCAGACCTTCCGGGTTCATGGCGCCCTTCATGGCGCCGCACTCGGTGTGACCGCAGATCACGATATGGGGCACGTTCAGTGCAGCTACCGCGAACTCGATGGAGGCCGTCATGCCACCAGTGTGGGTGGTGTGGGGCGGCACGATGTTGCCGGCGTTGCGGCAGATAAACAGCTCACCCGGGTCGGTCTGGGTGATCATTGCGGTTTCGATCCGCGAGTCGGAACAGGTGATGAACAGGGCTTCAGGGGACTGGCCCTTGCTCAGTTTTTCAAACAGCTCCTTCTTTTCCGGGTAGACGGAATTCTGGAACTTGATAACCCCTTCGGCGAACTTGGGCATGGTGATCTCCTTGTGCGTTCTATGCTCGTTGTCTGTCAGTTTTGCTGGGCGGTCCACAGCTTGCGGGCGCTATCGATGGCCGACTTGTCGACGCCGGTCATGCGGCCCTCGACGAAGGCGAGGCCCTCGATAATCCATTCGGCTATTTCGGGTTGCAGGAGGCGGTAGACGTGGCGGCGGCCCTCGCGGCGCTCGTCCACCAGGCGGTGCGCGCGCATGAGCGACAGGTGCTGTGACACCCGTGCACCGGCCAGCTCCAGCTCTTCAGCCAGGCTGTTCACGTCCCACTCATCTTTACCGAGCTCTTCAATAATCCGCACCCGATCCGGATGCGCGAGGATCTTGAAGATTTCAGACAGCTCCCTGGCGACCAGCTGACGACTTGGCATGGATGCGCTACCCCCCGGTAGTCAGACGAGGCTTAGCCTCGCATGTATTCTTATATTCAAATACTTGAAGATATTAAGGTATGAATATGGACCGAGATGTTCGAATCGTCAAATCGATAAATTCGAATCGGCGGTGATTTTTCTACGGCGGGAACATGGCTCCCCGCCAGCGCCCGCCATTACTGGGCGCTGAGAGGGGGTGTGTAGAGGAAAAAGGGGCAGGCAGGGCCGCCGAACCCGGCGGCGCGCCGCTACAAGGGGTGGACAGGCTTCAGGACAGTGCGGCGATTTCCTCGCCGAGTACCTGCAGGAACTTCGCGCCCACCGCGCCGTCGATCACCCGGTGGTCGCAGGACAGGGTGGCGCTGATGAGGGTGGCCACGGTCGGCTCGCCATCCCTGACCACCATCTTCTGCTCGCCCTTGCCCAGCGCCAGGATGGCGCCCATGGGCGGATTGACGATGGCGGTGAAGTTATTCACCCCGAACATCCCGAGGTTGGACACGGTAAAGGAGCCGCCGGTGATATCGGCTTTCTCCAGTTTGCCAGCTTTGGCCTTCTCGGCCAGTTCAGCTGTGGCGGTGGCGATGTCGGCGGGGCTCATGGTATCGACGCCGCGCACCGTGGCGGGGTAGAGGCCCTCGTCGGTAGCGATGGCCACCGAGACGTTGGCGCGCTTGAACTGGTGGATGTCGTCACCCACCAGGTTCACATTTACCCGGGGTTCCTTCATCAGTGCCTGGCCCACGCACCACACCACCAGGTCATTGACCGACACCTTGGTGGAGCCGCTGTCGTTGAGGCTCGCGCGGTGGGACAGCAGGCCGTCGATGTCATAGTCCACCGTGAGGTAGAAATGCGGGATGGTCTGCTTGGCCTCGGTGAGGCGCTTGGCGATGGTCTTGCGAGTCGCGCTGAGCGGGATGACCTCGACGTCCTCGTCGCCGCCGGCAGCCCCGCCGCCCGCGGCAGCGCGCACGTCGTCCTCGGTAATGCGGCCGCGGCGCCCGGTGCCCTCCACGGTATTGAGGTCCACGCCCAGTTCATCCGCCAGCTTGCGCACCGAGGGTGAAGAGCGGGTGTAGGCGTCATTGCCGCCGGATTTGGGTGCCGGAGCGGGCGCCGGGGCGGCCTCTTCGGCAGCTTCCTCGCCGGAGTAATTGGCAATAAATGTGTCGATATCTGCGTCACTGACGTCGGCGGGCGCAATCACACCCAGCGGGGCGCCCACCGGGTGGGCGTCGCCCTCTTCGGCGATCACCTTGCGCAGAATGCCGTCTACCGGTGAATCCCAGACGTTGACGATCTTGTCGGACTCCATCTCGAACACCTCGTCGCCCTTGGCGATCGCATCGCCCTCGGCCTTGTTCCAGGTGTTGATAGTGCCTTCGACCATCTCGATGCCCCACTTGGGGACCGCGATCGGGTAGATCTTGCTCATATCAGGCCATGGTCTCCTTGATGGCGGCTTTGATCTTGTCCACGCTGGGAATGTAGGCCGCCTCCAGCTCAGGCGAGAACGGCGTCGGGCTGTGGGGTGCGCAGACCTGCTTGATCGGGCCCTTGAGGCTCTTGAACGCCTTGTCGGCAGCCAGGCCGGCAATATCGGCGGTCAGGCCGCAGCGCGGCGGCGCCTCATCCACAACCACCAGGTGCCCGGTGGCTTCCACGGATTCGAGGATGGCGCCGGTATCCAGCGGTGAGCTGGTGCGCGGGTCGATCAGGTCGCAGCTGATGCCCTCGTCCGCCAGCGCGTCGATGGCCTGGGCGGCTTTCGGCACCATCTGGCCGAAGGCCACCACCGTCACATCGTCGCCCTCGCGCACGAAGTTGGCCTCGCCGAAGGGGATGGTGTACATCTCGTCCGGTACTTCGCAGGCTTCCTGGTAGAGAATCTTCGGTTCGAAGAACAGCACCGGGTCGTCGTCCTTGATGGCAGACAGCATCAGGCCCTTGGCGTCGTAGGCGTTCGAGGGAATGACCACTTTCAGGCCGGGGAACGACGTCATCACCTGGTACATGGCCTGGCTGTGCTGGCCCGCCGCCGAGAAGCCGCCGCCTGCGGCAAAGCGAATCACCGCCGGGCACTTGGATTTACCGCCGAACATGTAGCGGAACTTGCCCATCTGGTTGACGATCTGGTCCATGCAGACGCCGATAAAGTCGGCGAACATGATTTCCGCCACCGGGCGCATGCCCACCAGCGCGGCGCCGGCAGCGGCGCCGACAATGGCAGATTCAGAAATAGGGGTGTCTATGCAGCGGTCAGGCCACTTTTTGTAGATGCCGCCGGTCACGCCGAACACGCCGCCGACACTGCCCGGGTCCCCTTCGGAACCCATGGCGCCGGCCACGTCTTCACCGATAACAAATACCGACTCGTCTTCGGCCATGGCCTGGTGCAGGGCTTCATTGATCGCATCGCGCATGGTTTTCTCTGGCATGATCGTGTCCTCCTGCTCAGGCGTAGTTGATGTAAACGTCGTTGGTGACTTCTTCCGCCGTCGGCCGTGGTGCGGCCTTGGCCTCGTCCACGGCCTGGTCGATCAGCGCCATCACTTCGGCATCGATCGCATCCAGTTCTTCCGAAGAGACGTCGCCGGTCTCGGCCACCTTCGCCCGGAAGTTCTTCAGGCAGTCGTACTTGTCGCGCAGCTCGTCGAGTTCGCCTTCGCCGCGGTAGGTCTGCGGGTCGCCCACGAAGTGGCCGTGGTAACGACCCTGTTCGGCGAACACACCGGCCGGGCCGTTGCCGGCGCGGGCGTGTTCGATGGCCTTGCCGGCCGCTTCATACACCGCGAAGAAGTCCGAGCCGTCGGCCACAAACACCGGGAAGCCGAAGGCCTCGGTGCGTGCCTTGAGGTCGTCGCAGCCCACCGCGTAGTTGATGCTAGTGTGCTCCGAGTAGTAGTTGTTCTCGATCACGAACACCGCCGGCACCTTCAGCACCACTGCCATGTTCATGGCCTCGAAGCAGGTGCCCTGGTTGACTGACCCGTCACCGGAAAAGCTGACGGCCACGTTGCCGTTCTTGCGAATCTTGGCGGCCAGCGCCGAGCCCACGGAAATGGGCGGGCCACCGGCGACGATGCCGTTGGCGCCGAGAATGCCCTTGTCCACATCCGCCACATGCATGGAGCCGCCCTTGCCCTTGCAGAGGCCGGCGGAGGAGCCGAACAGCTCCTTCATCATGCCGATCACGTCGGCACCCTTGGCGATGCAGTGGCCGTGGCCGCGGTGGGTCGAGATGATAGTGTCGGCATCGCTCAGGTGCTCGCACACGCCCACCGCGTTGGCCTCCTGGCCGGTGTACAGGTGGGTGAAGCCGGCGATCTGGCCGTTCATGATTTCCGCGTGGGTGCGCTCCTCGAACTCACGGATGGTTTTCATCATCCGGTAGGCCTTGAGCAGCTTTTCCTTGGGGATGGCCACAATAGCTCTCCTGTTTTTTTGAATAGGGTCTGTCGTCTAGTTGTTCCGCAGGCGAATGATGTCGGCGGGGGACAGCAGTTCGCGAATCTGTCGGTGCATGTTCTGCACGCCGGGTTCGTTGCGCCCCACCAGCACCGAGCGTTCGATGCCGGCGTTGAGGGTGCGCTGGATTTTCTCGACCAGGGTGTAGTCCTCGGTCACCGCCACGTCGTTGATCATCTGGAAGAAGGCTTCCTTCTCGACACGTTCTTCCTCGCTGGCGGGCGGCGCCGGCAGGAACATGCTGTGGTACACCACTGACTTCTCCTGGTTGACGGGATAGACCCGCCAGGTCTGGAAGTGGTCGGCCACCACGAAGATCACGGTGTTGGGGAAGATGTAGTTGACAAAGCTCAGGTACTCCCGCGCCTCCCAGTCTGCCTCGTCCTGTGCCTTCAGTTCATTGATGGCCAGGCTCGGTGAACTCATGGAGTGGTTGCGGCCAAACTGCTGGTAGTGGCAGATGTTGTTGTAGGACATCTGCGCAATGGTCTCGGGGTGCAGGGCGTCAAAGTGGTAGAACTCGTGGAAGGTGTCCATGTTCAGCTTCCAGCTGATATTGGTTTCCACGCGCTTTACGCCCAGCAGGTGATGGTCTGCAAAGCCGAAGCCGGCCAGCTGGCTGCCGAT
>JAZBOY010000246.1:0-2657 GCA_036351375.1 Halieaceae bacterium | reverse complement strand
GACGGTGTGTTCGGCAATCCCGCCTCGCGCTCACATGCCTTTGGCTGGCAGGCCGAGCAGGCTGTTGAACATGCCCGGGGCCAGCTGGCTGAGCTGATCGGCGCCGACCCCCGTGAAATCGTGTTCACCAGCGGCGCCACTGAATCAGATAACCTGGCGCTGAAGGGGGCCGCCCATTTCCACCGCGACCGTGGCCGGCACATCATTACCTCGAGCATCGAACACAAGGCCGTCCTCGACAGCTGCAAGCACCTGCAAAGCGAGGGCTTCGAGGTCACCTGGCTGGCGCCCGAGCCCAGTGGCGAAATTGCCCCGCAGTGCCTGCAGCAGGCCCTGCGTGAAGACACGGTGCTGGTCAGCCTGATGCATGCCAACAACGAGACCGGTGTGATCAATGATATTGCCGCCCTCGGTACTCTATGCCGCGAACACGGTGTGCTGTTCCACACTGACGCCGCGCAGACGGTGGGCAAGATCGCTATCGACCTGAAAGAGCTACCGGTAGACCTGCTGTCGGTCTCGGCTCACAAGTTTTACGGCCCCAAGGGCGTGGGCGCCCTGTACGTGCGTCGCCAGCCGCGGGTACTGATCGAGCCGCAGATGCATGGTGGTGGCCATGAGCGCGGTATGCGCTCCGGTACGCTGCCGACCCACCAGGTGGTGGGCATGGGTGAGGCCGCGGAGATTGCCGCGGGCCAGCTGGCGGAAGAGGGCGCGCGAATAGCTGCGCTGCGCGACGCGTTCTGGGCCCGGGTGCGGGAGTGTGGTGATGTAGTGCTGCACGGTGAAGACCAGCCACGGCTGCCCGGGGTGCTCAATATCGGCTTTGGCGGTGTGGAGGGTGAAACGATGTTGATGGCCCTCAAGGATATTGCCGTATCTTCCGGTTCCGCCTGTACTTCGGCGACCGTGGAGCCCTCGCACGTGCTGCGCGCCATGGGGGTCGAAGACCGCCTGGCCCACAGCTCCCTGCGCATTACCCTCGGGCGCTTCACCACGGAAGAAGAGGCGGGATTCGCCGCCGAGACGATTTGCGAGACCCTGCAGCGCCTGCGTCAGCCCCGGCCGCGCTCCGGCACTGCGGACGGCTGAGCAGGCTGCTTGAAAAAGCCCGCATAAGCCCCTGATTTTTCAAATAAATAAACAGCCCTCGCGACGCTTTTCGGCGTGCAAGGGGCGTTCAGAGTCCGTATAATACCGCCGTTTTTCAGAGTGCCGATCTGGCGGCCCCGCACTGCGGCGCTGCCGGGTTGGTTTCAACCGTTTATTGGAGAAAACCTGAATGTCAGTGGAACGCACCCTCTCAATCGTGAAGCCGGATGCCGTGGGCAAGAATGTTATCGGCGAAATCTACAGCCGCTTCGAGAAGAATGGCCTGCGCATCGTCGCGGCCAAGATGCTGCGACTGGACGAAGAAAAAGCCGGCGGCTTCTACGCCGAACACCGCGAGCGCCCCTTTTTCCCGGCCCTGATCGAATTCATGACGTCCGGCCCGGTCTGCGTGCAGGTGCTGGAAGGTGAGAACGCGGTGGCGAAGAATCGCGAGCTGATGGGCGCCACCAACCCCCAGGAAGCGGACGCCGGCACGATCCGCGCCGACTTCGCCGAGTCCATCGACGCCAATGCGGTACACGGCTCCGACTCGCCCGAGTCGGCGGCCCGTGAGATCGCCTACTTCTTCACCGATGGTGAGATCTGCGAGCGCTGATTCGATGAGCGACGCCCGCACCAACCTGCTGGGCCTGCCGCTTGCCAAGCTGCAGGCGTTCTTCCTGGAAATCGGGGAGAAGCCCTTCCGTGCCCAGCAGGTATTGAAGTGGATGCACCACGCGGGCGTCAGCGATTTTGAGGAGATGACCAATCTCAGCAAGGCACTGCGCGAAAAGCTTGCAGAGATTGCCGAGGTGCGCCCGCCGGAGGTAGTGAGCCAGCAGGATTCCGAGGACGGCACCCGCAAGTGGGCGATCCGCGTGGACGGCGGCGGCCTGGTGGAGACTGTGTTCATCCCCGACGGCCAGCGCGGCACGCTGTGCGTGTCCTCCCAGGTGGGCTGCAGCCTGGACTGCAGTTTCTGCTCTACCGGCAAGCAGGGTTTCCAGCGCGACCTGACGGCCGCGGAGATTATTGGCCAGGTATGGCTGGCGATGAAATCCTTTGACGCCTTCCAGAGTGGCAAGGGCCGCAAGGTCACCAACGTGGTGATGATGGGCATGGGCGAGCCGCTGCTCAACTTCGACAACGTGGTGGACGCCATGGACCTGATGCTGGAGGACCTTGCCTACGGAATCTCCAAGCGCCGCGTTACGTTGAGCACCTCCGGTGTGGTGCCGATGCTGGACAAGCTGGCGGAGGTCAGTGAAGTGTCGCTGGCGGTATCACTGCACGCGCCCAACGACGAGCTGCGCAATGAACTGGTGCCGATCAATCGCAAGTACCCGATCGATATGCTGCTGAAAAGCGCGCGCAACTATATCGACCGGCAGACCGACAAGAAGCGCGTGGTGACCATTGAGTACACCCTGATCGCCGGGGTCAACGACCGCCCGGAACACGCCCGCGAGCTGGTCGAACTGCTGCGCGACTTCCCCTGCAAAATAAATTTGATTCCCTTCAATACATTTGCACAATCGGACTATGAGCGGCCCTCGGGCAACGCG
>JAZBOY010000245.1:0-73833 GCA_036351375.1 Halieaceae bacterium | reverse complement strand
TTGATCTTGGGCGGCTTGCGCTTCTTTTCTTTCTCGACGTGCTCGGTGATCACCGCCTTGCGTTCCTGCTGCGCACGCTGCTGGGCGCGCTGTTCGCGGCGCCGCTCCCAGGTGCGCACAGCCAGTTCCTTGACGCGCTTGCCGCCATGCAGGGTCCAGTAGCCTACGTCGTCCATCAGCTTGATCCAGCTGAGGTCGGTGAAAATGGTCACCCCGAACAGCAACACCGCCAACAGGATCAGGCGGCTGCCGGTGACGCTGAAGGCGTCGGTGAAGGACTGACCCACAGCCTGGCCGAGAATGCCGCCCAGGCCCTGTGGCAGGCTGGAGCCGCCCATATCGTTCATGGCGAACAGCGCGGTGCCGGCAATCATGACCAGTAGCAGGCCGAGGGTGCGAATGGCGAAGGTGACCCAGTCGAAGCCCAGGTCTTCGTGCCGATGCTGGAACAGGATCCAGGAGCGCCCGGCCAGCATCAATGGGAATACAAAGGCGAGATAGCCTATCAGCGAGAAGAACACATCCGCCAGCCAGGCGCCGAAAGGCCCGCCGGCATTGTTGACGAAATCACCGCTACCGGTGGCAGACCAGCCCGGATCATCAGGCGTATAGGTGAACAGGGCCAGCAGCAGGTAGAGGCAGGCCGCCGTAACGCCGATGAAGGCGCCCTCGCGCAGCCGCGGGCCGAGGAAACGGGCCGCGGTGGCAGGCGCAGACTCCGTGTGGCCACGTGTTGTAGTTCTTGCTGTACTTGTCGCTGTACTGCTATTGGCCAAGGCTCACCCCGGTCTGCTCCCAGTGCGCTTGTTTACGTTTGCATGCGCTTATACAGGTGGTGATTATGCTTATATTTATATTTTATTTCAAAAACTTAGCGCACTTTCATGCTTTAATTTATCATATGCCGCTTCCAAGACAATCGACACAGGATCCAAGATGAGCGACACCCAACACCACCGCCTGATTATCCTCGGCTCCGGGCCCGCCGGCTATACCGCCGCGATTTACGCTGCCCGCGCCAATCTCAAGCCGGTGGTCATTACTGGCATGCAACAGGGCGGCCAGCTCACTACCACCACCGACGTGGACAACTGGCCCGGCGATGTCGAGGGCCTGCAGGGCCCCGACCTGATGCAGCGCATGCTGCAGCACGCCGAGCGCTTCGATACCCAGGTGATTTTCGACCACATCGAGGAAGTCGACCTGAGCAGCAGGCCGCTGACCCTCAAGGGTACGTCGACCTACACCTGCGATGCGCTGATTATCGCCACCGGCGCCTCCGCAAAGTACCTGGGGCTGCCCTCCGAGGAAACCTTCCTGGGCAAGGGCGTGAGCGCCTGCGCCACCTGTGACGGCTTCTTCTACCGCGGCCAGAAAGTGGCCGTGATCGGTGGTGGCAATACCGCCGCCGAGGAAGCCCTGTACCTGTCCAATATCGCCGAAGAGGTGGTGCTGGTGCACCGCCGCGACGAAATGCGCGCTGAGAAAATCCTCCAGGATCGCCTGTTCGAGCGCGAGGCCGAGGGCAAGATTCGCTTCCTGTGGAACCATACGCTGCTGGAAATCACCGGCGACGACAGCGGTGTGACCGGCATGCGGGTGAAATCTACCCTCGATGAGGCCACCAGCGACGTCGATGTAGCCGGCGTATTTATCGCTATCGGCCATCATCCGAACACCGATATTTTCGAGGGCCAGCTCGATATGAAGGATGGCTACATCCGGATTCGCAGCGGCATCGAAGGCGACGCCACCGCCACCAGCGTACCGGGCGTTTTCGCGGCCGGGGACGTGGGCGACCACGTCTATCGCCAGGCGGTCACCTCGGCGGGCTTTGGTTGCATGGCCGCGCTGGACGCAGAGCGCTACCTGGACAACCAGCACTAGCGCCGCAACGACAGGGGCTTATGCGAGGGAAAGGCAGGGGAAAGGCGAGGTAAAAAGCGGGTAAGCTGTAGATATCATGGTCACTATCGAGCGCATAGAAAACAACAGCCTGGAGTTCCCCGACACCCAGCAGGCGCTCACCTACCCCAACGGCCTGCTGGCGGTCGGGGGCGATCTCAGCATGCGGCGCTTGCTGAGCGCCTACCAGCGCGGAATCTTCCCGTGGTACGAGGATCCGCAGCCCATTCTCTGGTGGAGCCCCGACCCGCGCTCGGTGCTGTTCCCGGATGAGATCAACGTTTCCCGCAGCCTCGCCCGGACCATGCGCCGGGACCGCTTCCGGATTACCACGGACCGGGCATTCCATCGGGTGCTTTCCGGCTGCGCCGCGCCCCGCGCCCGCGAGCGCGGTACCTGGATTACCAACAACATGGCCCGCGCCTACATGGAACTGCACCGCTCGGGCTTTGCCCATTCCATCGAGGTCTGGGACGAGCAGGAGCAG
The DNA here is from genome assembly GCA_036351375.1 of Halieaceae bacterium. Lineage (GTDB taxonomy): Bacteria > Pseudomonadota > Gammaproteobacteria > Pseudomonadales > Halieaceae > JANQIO01. The sequence continues at coordinate 71,441 of JAZBOY010000245.1, read as the reverse complement.
CTCCAGGGCGGCCTGTACGGGGTGGCGCTGGGCAAGGTGTTCTTCGGGGAGTCCATGTTCAGCCGCGTGAGCGACGCCTCCAAGCTGGCGCTGGTGGCGTTGACACGGGTCATGGCCGACCACAGCCTGGAGTTGATCGACTGCCAGGTGGAAAGCGATCATCTCAATTCCATGGGCGCGCGTAACATTCCAAGAGTGGACTTTGAATTCTACCTTCCCCACACTGGGCATCCGCTCGAGAATATGGACCCGTCCGGCGCCCACTGGGATCTGGACATACGCGTGAGAGAGCTGGTGTGACATCTTCATTGCGGGACCTGAAGGTCTACACAACCTACCCCCACAGCTGCAGCTACCTGCCGGAGCAGGAAGCCACCACGCTGTTTGTCGACCCCCGCACGCCAATGTCCAGCGCCCTCTACAGTCAGCTGTCACTGCTGGGCTTTCGCCGCTCCGGCTCACACCTGTACCGCCCAAACTGCAGCAACTGCTCTGCCTGCATCCCGGCGCGGGTGCCGGTCGACGGCTTCGAGCCCAAGCGCAGCCAGCGCCGCGCCTTGCGCCGCAACCAGGACATCGAGGTGCGGGAGCTCGACGACATCAACGGAGACGAGCCCTTCGAGCTGTACCGCCGCTATATCGAGGAACGCCATCACGACGGAGATATGTACCCGCCCTCGCGCGACCAGTACCAGTCCTTCCTCAGCGCAGAATGGGGCGTCACCCGGTTTTACGGCATGTACCTCGACGGACGCCTGATCGGCGTGGCAGTCGCCGACCTGATCGACGACGGCCTGTCGGCGATCTACACCTTCTACGACCCCGACCTGCAGGACCGCAGCCTGGGGACGTTCGCGGTGTTGTGGCAGATCGAGGCCACCCGCGAGATGGGCCTGGATTACGTCTACCTCGGCTACTGGATCAAGCAGTGCCAGAAGATGGCCTACAAAATCCAGTACCGCCCGCTGGAGCTCTACATCAACGGTACTTGGGTAGAATTGCTCTAGTCCCCTGTTGAGCCGGAACTTGCGCTAGAACTCGTTGCCGTTTTCAGGCAAAATTCGCGCCTTATTTATCCTGTGAGGACTGCCGCTGGATGGCAAAGGAAGACCAGATTGAAATGGATGGCGAAGTGATCGATACGCTTCCCAACACGACTTTCCGCGTACAGCTGGAGAACGGTCACATCGTGACTGCCCACATCTCCGGCAAGATGCGCAAGAACTACATCCGGATTCTGACCGGCGACAAGGTCAAGGTAGAGCTGACGCCCTACGACCTTACCAAGGGCCGCATCACCTACCGCGCCCGCTGATACCCTGCGTTTGCGACCAAAGATCGCAAACCACCCGGAGTTACCGCCTCGTCCACCCTCAGAGGCGCTACACCACCCGCTACACGACTAACCGACCTTCCCTAGCTGGTCGCGGTCATATACCCGTGCCTCAATGACGTGCGCGCGGCACCCGGGGTGTTTCCGGGACGCGCTAAAAGCATGCCATCCATGGCTCGCTCGACTGCGGCCGTCCTGGCCGCAGACGGTCCCGGAAACACCCCGGGCACCCCACGCACTCTGCCAGCAGGGAACCTGGCTGCACGCTCCGTTTCATTTAGTGAGAATTTGGCACCGGCCGAGGGCGGAAGCTGGGTTGACCTCCTCCACGGACCGTCGACGGCCAGGACGGCCGTCGCCGAGCGAGCCATGGACGGCATGCTTGTAGCGTGTCCGTGGAGGAGGTCAACCCAGATTTCGCCCGTACTACGGAGCAAATTGCACAAAAGAAAAAGGGCGCCACATGGGCGCCCTTCAAGAAGTGGGGTGGCCGATCAAGCCTCGGCGGGTTCTTTTTCCTCGACCTCAGCCTCCACGATCAGGCTGTCAGTCGCCTCGTCGTAGCTGACCTGGGCCGTGCCGCCGTTGGATGAGAGCTCGCCGAAGAGCACCATTTCCGCCAGCGGCTTCTTGATGTTCTCCTGGATAACGCGGGCCATGGGTCTTGCGCCCATGGTAACGTCGTAGCCGCGCTCTACCAGCCACTGCCGGGCGCGCTCGTCCACGTTCAGCAGGACGCGCTTCTCATCCAGCTGCAGCTGCAGCTCGGTGAGGAACTTGTCCACGACCGTCATAATGACGTCCTGCTTGAGCGGCTCGAACTGGATAATGGCATCCAGGCGGTTGCGGAATTCCGGCGTGAACATGCGGTTGATCGCTTCCAGGCCGTCGGTGGAGTGGTCCTGCTCGACGAAGCCGATGGTGCGGCGGCTGATGTTCTCGGCGCCGGCGTTGGTGGTCATGATCAGGATCACGTTGCGGAAATCCGCGCGGCGGCCGTTGTTGTCGGTCAGCGAGCCGTGGTCCATGACCTGCAGCAGCAGGTTGAACACTTCCGGGTGGGCTTTCTCGATCTCGTCCAGCAGCACCACGGAGTGCGGGTTCTTGGTCACCGCGTCGGTGAGCAGGCCGCCCTGGTCAAAGCCGACATAGCCGGGCGGTGCACCGATCAGGCGCGAAACCGTGTGGCGCTCCATGTACTCGGACATGTCGAACCGCACCAGCTCCAGGCCCAGCACCCGGGCCAGCTGGCGGCTGACCTCGGTCTTGCCCACGCCGGTAGGGCCGGCGAACAGGAAGGAGCCAATCGGCTTTTCCGTGGGCTTGAGGCCGGCGCGGGCCAGCTTGATGGCGGTAGACAGGCTGGTAATGGCCTGGTCCTGGCCGAACACTGCCATCTGCAGGTTGCTCTCGAGCTTCTGCAGGGCTTCCTTGTCGGAGGCGCTGACGGACTTTGGCGGGATGCGGGCGATCTTGGCGATCACGGCTTCCACATCGTGCACGCCAATCACTTTCTTGCGTTTGGAGGGCGGCTGCAGTTGCTGGAAGGCGCCCGCCTCGTCGATCACGTCAATGGCCTTGTCCGGCAGGAAGCGATCGGTGATGTAGCGCTCGGCCAGCTCCGCGGCAGCCTTCAGGGCCTTGTTGGTGTAGCGCAGGCCGTGATGATCCTCGAAACGGCTCTTCAGGCCCTTGAGAATGTGGAAGGTATCCTCGGCGGAGGGCTCCAGCACGTCGATCTTCTGGAAGCGACGACTGAGGGCACGGTCCTTGTCGAAAATACCGCGGTATTCCTGGAAGGTGGTGGAACCGATGCAGCGTAGCTTGCCGGAAGCCAGCATGGGCTTCAGCAGGTTCGAAGCGTCCATCACGCCACCGGAGGCCGCCCCGGCACCGATAATGGTGTGAATCTCGTCGATGAAGAGGATGGCCCCCTCGCGCTTCTTGAGCTCTGCCAGCAGCGTCTTCAGTCGTTTCTCGAAGTCGCCACGGTACTTGGTGCCCGCCAGCAGCGAGCCCATGTCCAGTGCATAGACCACGCTATCCTTGAGCACGTCGGGAACCGCGCCATCGACAATCAGCTTCGCCAGGCCCTCGGCGATGGCGGTCTTGCCCACACCGGATTCGCCGACCAGCAGTGGGTTGTTCTTACGGCGACGGGACAGGATCTGGGAGACCCGCTCCACCTCCTGCATGCGACCGATGAGCGGATCAATACGCCCCTCTTCGGCTTCTTCGTTGAGGTTGGTGGCAAAGGCATCGAGGGGGTTGGCCTCGCCCTCTTCCAGGGCCGCCTCGTCGTCTGCTACCCGCTCCGGGCTGCTGTCGTCTTCGCCGGAGACCTTGGAAATGCCGTGGGTGATGTAATTCACCACGTCCAGGCGGGCGATGTTCTGCATTTTGAGGAAGTAAACCGCCTGGCTCTCCTGCTCACTGAAGATCGCCACCAGCACGTTCGCACCGGTGACCTCGGCCTTGCCGGAGGACTGCACGTGGAAGGCAGCGCGCTGAATCACCCGCTGGAAGCCCAGGGTGGGCTGGGTGTCGCGATCATCCTCGTCTTCCGGAATCAGCGGTGTGGTGGCATCGACAAACTCCGTCAGCTCGCCGCGCAGGTTGCCCAGGTCACCGCCACAGGCCTTGAGCACGCGGGCGGCGTCCACATTGTCCAGCAGGGCCAGCAACAGGTGTTCCACCGTCATGTATTCATGCCGCTTGGACTGGGCGCCCTTGAAGGCTTCGTTGAGTGTCGCTTCGAGCTCTTTGTTTAACATCGATGGTGTCCTAGCCGTCAGAGGCCTCTACTTCACAAAGTAAGGGGTGCTGGTGATCCCGTGAATACTGGTTCACCTGATTCATCTTGGTTTCGGCGATATCCCGGGTGTAGATGCCGCAGACACCCTTTCCCTGGGTGTGCACAGTCAGCATGATCTGGGTCGCCTGTTCGCGGTTCATGCGGAAGAAGATTTCCAGCACCTCCACCACGAACTCCATAGGGGTGTAGTCGTCGTTGAGCAGTATGACTTTGTATAGCGGCGGCTTCTTGAGCTTTGGCTTGGCTTCCTGGACAGCCGTGTCACCGTCCAGGGCATCGCCCTGTCGGTCATCGTCGTCACTCATGCGCGTGAGCAGGTCCCGCTCGGAAACCATACGCGTACTCAGACAAACACTACGGTCATACATGGGTTCCATGGATTCAGTATACCCAAATCTCTCTCGTTCATAGTGTGGGTGGATGCGGCTTTTCACAAGCCCTTGACAGGAATCAGGCAAATAGCGCAGGACCCGTCAGCAAGTGTATACGGATCAGACAAGAAAAAAGCCGACCTGTTCGGCCGGCTTTCTTCAAAAAGGATTATCGCTGCGGTGGAGTGTGCCGCGAGGGCTGTGCCAGGTTCGGAACCATCAGGGCGCAGCTTTGGCTCGCGGTGATTTTCCAGGCGCTCTGTAGCGAGCACTGTCCGAGTCCCAAAAATTGCGCAGCAATTTTGGTCGAGTTGCGCAGCTGCCTGGAAAATTGCCGCGAGTCAGCGCCCGTTCCGGACCTGGCACTGCCCTCGCGGCACACGGCCTACCTACATGTGCTGAATAACGGCGTCTCCGAAGCCGGAGCAGCTCACCAGGGTGGCACCGTCCATCAGGCGCTCGAAGTCATAGGTGACCGTCTTCGCCTGGATGGCACCGTTCATGCCGTTGATGATCAGGTCAGCGGCCTCGTTCCAGCCCATGTGGCGCAGCATCATCTCAGCGGAGAGGATCAGCGAGCCCGGGTTGACCTTGTCCTGGCCGGCGTACTTGGGGGCCGTGCCGTGGGTGGCTTCGAACAGGGCAATGTCGTCGCTCAGGTTGGCGCCGGGCGCGATGCCGATACCGCCCACCTGGGCCGCCAGCGCGTCAGACAGGTAGTCGCCGTTCAGGTTCATGGTGGCGACCACGCTGTATTCCGCCGGGCGGGTCAGGATCTGCTGCAGCATCGCGTCGGCAATCACATCCTTGATGACAATTTCATTACCGGTGTTGGGGTTCTTCACTGATACCCAGGGGCCGCCGTCCAGCAGCTGGCCGCCGAATTCTTCCATCGCCAGCTCATAGCCCCAGTCGCGGAACGCGCCTTCGGTGAACTTCATGATGTTGCCCTTGTGCACCAGGGTGACGCTGGGCAGGTCCTGGTCAATGGCGTATTGGATAGCCTTGCGCACCAGGCGCTTGGTGCCCTCTTCCGACACCGGCTTGATGCCGATGCCCACACCTTCGGTGAAGCGCATCTTGGTAGCGCCCATCTCCTTGGTGATGAAGTCCACAACCTTCTGGGCTTCCGGGGTGCCGGCCTGGTATTCGATACCCGCGTAAATGTCTTCCGAGTTCTCGCGGAAGATCACCATGTTGCATTTGCCGGGCTCACGTACCGGCGAGGGCACGCCCTCGAACCAGCGCACGGGGCGCTGGCAGACGTACAGGTCCATCTCCTGGCGCAGGGCCACGTTCAGGGAGCGGAAGCCGCCGCCCACCGGAGTGGTCAGCGGACCCTTGATAGCCACCGAGTACTCGCGGATGGCGTCCAGGGTCTCTTCCGGGAACCAGTCACCGTCGTAGAGCTCGGCGGCCTTCTCGCCGGTGTAGATCTCCATCCAGGAGATTTCGCGCTGGCCGCCGTAAGCTTTCTCCACCGCTGCATTGACCACGTTGAGCATGACCGGGCTGATATCCACCCCGATGCCATCACCTTCGATAAACGGGATGATGGGGTTGGCGGGCACGTCGAGTGAATGATCGTCGTTGACGGTAATCTTCTCGCCCTGGGTAGGTACCTTGATATGCTTATAGGCCATTGAAATGCTCCGTTGAGTCTATTGCGGGTTGCAGACAGGTGTGCAAAAACGGCGCGAATTATAGCACCAGTAGCCTCGGCGGGTGCGAGTTTCAGGCACATTCAAGCCCCCGCAAAGCATATGGATAAGCCGTGTCGGATATTGTGCTCTTCAACAAACCCTTCCAGGTGCTGTCGCAGTTCAGCGACAGCGAGGGCCGCGCCACGCTGGCGGATTACCTCGACCTGCCCGGCTTTCGCGCAGCCGGTCGCCTCGACTACGACTCGGAGGGCCTACTGTTGCTGACAGATGACGGCCGCCTGCAGCAGCAGATCGCCAACCCGCGCAGCAAGACCTGGAAAACCTATCTCGCCCAGCTGGATGGCGAGATCGACGATGCCGCCCTCGCCAGCCTGCGCCGCGGCGTGGAACTCAATGACGGCCTGACGCGACCGGCAAAGGCGGCCCGTATTGAGGCGCCCGAACTCTGGCCCCGCAACCCACCGATTCGCCGGCGCAACAACGATGTCACCAGCTGGCTGGAACTGAAAATCACCGAGGGTCGCAACCGCCAGGTACGCCGCATGACTGCGGCCGTGGGTTTTCCCACCCTGCGCCTGGTGCGAGTGACGGTCGGCCGCTGGAGCCTGGACGGACTGGAGCCGGGAGAACACCGCAGAGAGACCGTGCATATGCCGGCGAAGCGGCGTGCATCATGAGCGGCGGCGCTGACTGGCATGCCCACGTCACTGTGGCGACAGTGGTGGAGCGGGAAGGCCGTTTCCTGCTGGTGGAAGAACAGGCCGACGAAGGCATCGTGCTGAACCAGCCGGCGGGTCACCTCGACCCGGGTGAGTCCCTGTTTACGGCTGCAATGCGCGAGACCCTTGAGGAAACCGGCTGTGAGGTAGAGCTCGAGGCCTTGCTCGGCATTTCCCAGTACACCTCTCCTGCCAACGGGGTCACCTACCTGCGCAGTACTTTCGCAGCCCGCCTGCTGCGGGAACACCTCAACGCCGAACTGGACAAGGAAATCCTGCGTACCCTGTGGATGACCCCGGCGGAAATGCGCGCCGAGTCTGGTAGAATGCGCAGCCCGCTGGTCATGGCCAGCGTCGAGCAGTACCTGGCCGGCCAACGCTGGCCCCTGGACCTCGTTAAGTACATTCCCTAACAGCGCAAGCGATGACAGCAAGCACAGGCCAAAAAGTCATTGTCGGCATGTCCGGCGGTGTCGATTCATCCGTGGCAGCACTGCTTCTCAAGGAGCAGGGCTACGCCGTGGAAGGCCTGTTCATGAAGAACTGGGAAGAAGACGACGGCACCGAGTACTGCACGGCGAAAGAAGACCTGGCCGACGCCCAGGCGGTGGCCGACCGTATCGGTATCAAGCTGCACAGTGCCAACTTTGCCGCCGAGTACTGGGACAATGTTTTCGAACACTTCCTGGCCGAATACCGCGCCGGCCGCACACCAAATCCGGACATCCTCTGCAACCGCGAAATCAAGTTCAAGGCCTTCCTCGAATACGCGCTGATGCTGGGTGCCGACCTGATCGCCACCGGCCACTATGCGCGCCGCGGCGACAGCGACGGTCGCGCCACCCTGCTCAAGGGCCTGGATGCCGGCAAGGACCAGAGCTACTTCCTGCATGCGGTGGGTCACGAGGAGCTGGCACGTACGCTGTTCCCGGTGGGCGAAATCGAGAAATCGGAGGTGAGGGAGCTGGCCCGGGGCTGCGGTCTGGAAACCCATGACAAGAAAGACAGCACCGGCATCTGCTTTATCGGCGAGCGCCGCTTCAAGGACTTCCTGCAGCAGTACATCCCGGCGCAACCCGGCGAGATCTTCGACCTGGAAGGGAATCGGCTCGGTCAACATTCAGGACTGATGTACCACACTATTGGCCAACGCCAGGGGCTGGGTATCGGCGGGCTGTCCGGCCACAGCCACGACCCCTGGTATGTGGTGGGCAAGGATCTGGCCCGCAACCGCCTGCTGGTCGCCCAGGGGCACGACCACCCTGCCCTGCTCAAGTCGAGCCTGCGTACCGGGGAAATCTACTGGGTGGCGGGTGAAGCACCGGCCTTGCCGCTGCGCTGCCACGCCAAGACCCGCTATCGGCAGCCGGACCAGGGCTGCACCCTGGTGCAGGACGGCAACGGCTACCGGGCCGAGTTCGACAGCCCGCAGCGAGCCATCACCCCGGGGCAGTCGGCGGTATTCTATGACGGCGACCGCTGCCTGGGCGGCGGGGTGATCGAGGGCGCCGAGTGAAGCAGCTCGAAGACCAGGTGTTGGCGCTGGCCGGCGTGGTGCAGGTCGCGCGCCTGGTAGACCAGATTTCCCGTACCGGCAGTTACCCGGAAGAGTTTCTCACGCCCATGGTGTCGAGCCTTTTCAAGTTCGACGCCGAAAGCGTGGAAGATGTCTACGGTGGGGTCAACAACATGAAGCTGGGGCTGCACAACCTCGCCGCCCTGCTCGCCAGCCGCGATCAACCGGACGGCCGCGACATGATGCGCTATGTGTTCGGCATGCTGCACCTGGAACGGCAGTTTGCCGCCAACCCCGAGATGTCGGCGGTGATGCGCTCGCGCCTGGAGCACACCCAGTTTCGCGCCGATCACTTCAGCAACCACGTACAGGAAATCTGCCAAAGCCTGTCCGGTATCTACCAGGACACCATCAGCACGTTCAAATACCGCATCAAGGTGACCGGTAGCGCCCAACAGCTCCAGGACCCTGCCAACGCCGACCTGATTCGCGCCCTGCTGCTGGCCGGCATTCGCTCGGCGGTCCTGTGGCGGCAGCTCGGCGGGCGTCGCTGGCGCCTGCTGACCCAGCGCCGCAAGCTGCTGCAGGTGGCGCACAAGCTGTCCCGGCAACTGGGTTCGGTGTAAAATTTCGGTTTTGTATCCCGCCCCGCGCGGCATCACCACTCACAAGCAAGGAACCCCGATGGACCTTAAGTCCCTCACCGCTGTTTCCCCCATTGACGGCCGCTACGGAAACAAGACTGAAGCCCTCCGAGGCGTATTCAGCGAGTTCGGGCTGATGCAGCGGCGGGTGCTGGTGGAAGTTCGCTGGTTGCAGTCGCTGGCAGATCACCCAGGCATCCTCGAGGTGGCCAGCCTGTCCTCTGAGGCCGCCGCTCAGCTGGCGGCCATCGCCGAGGATTTCGACCTGGTGGGAGCGGAGCGCATCAAGGCCATCGAGGCGACGACCAATCACGATGTTAAGGCGGTTGAGTACTACATCAAGGAGCAGTTTGCCGGCAACGAAGAGCTGGAAGCCGCCTCCGAGTTTGTGCACTTTGCCTGCACCTCCGAGGACATCAACAACCTGTCCCACGCCTTGATGCTGCGAGACGGTCTGCGCGACTGCCTGCTGCCGGCCGCCCGTGAGGTAGTGGACGCCCTGCGTGCCCTGGCCCATGCCCATGCCGACGTGCCGATGCTGTCGCGCACCCACGGCCAGACTGCCAGCCCCACCACCATGGGCAAGGAACTGGCCAACGTGGTGGCGCGCCTCGAGCGCCAGTTCAGCGCCCTGGAGAAGCAGGAGTTCCTCGGCAAGATCAACGGAGCGGTGGGCAATTACAACGCCCACCTCAGTGCCTACCCGGAAATAGACTGGGACGCCCACGCCGAGGCCTTCGTCACTGGGCTGGGCCTCACCTGGAACCCCTACACCACCCAGATCGAACCCCATGACTACATCGCAGAGCTGTTCGATACACTGGCGCGCCTGAACACCGTGCTCATCGACCTGTGTCGCGATACCTGGGCCTACATCTCGCTGGGCTACTTCCGCCAGAAGACCGTGGCCGGCGAGGTGGGCTCTTCCACCATGCCGCACAAGGTCAATCCCATCGATTTCGAAAACGCCGAGGGGAACCTCGGTATGGCCAACGCGGTATTTGCGCATATGGGTGCCAAGCTGCCCATCTCCCGCTGGCAGCGGGACCTGACCGACTCCACGGTGCTGCGCAACATGGGCGTTGGCTTCGGCTATAGCCTGATCGCCTACCAGAGCGCACTGAAGGGTATCGGCAAGCTGGAACTGGACGCGGCGCGTCTGGCGGAGGACCTCGAGGCTAGTTGGGAGGTGCTGGCGGAAGCCGTGCAGACGGTCATGCGCCGTCACGGCATCGAGCAGCCCTACGAGAAGCTCAAGGCCCTCACCCGCGGCCAGGCCATCACTCGCGACAGCATGCAGGCCTTTGTTGCCACGCTCGACCTGGGCGCAGAGGCCCGCGACGCACTGCTGGCACTGACGCCTGCCGGCTATACCGGCAACGCCGCGGAGCAGGCCCGCAAGGTTTGATTCCCGGCGGCGCCATGGACAGCGCCCGCTTCCTGCGGGAATTCTGGCAGCAGCAGCCGCTGCTAATCCCTGCCGCCAACGAATTTACCAACCCGCTGGAGCCGGAAGAACTGGCCGGCTTGGCGCTGGAACCCGGTGTTGAAGCTCGCCTGGTGCGCCAGCGCGGCGATGACTGGCACCAGGACCCGGGTCCACTGGAGGACTCCAGCTTTGCCGGCGACGAGCCCTGGACCCTGCTGGTGCAAAGGGTCGACCACTACGTTCCCGAAGTGGCAGCACTGCGCCGGTGGGTCGACTTCCTGCCGGGCTGGCGCCTTGACGATATTATGGTCAGCTATGCCACCGACGGTGGCGGCGTCGGGCCCCACTACGACAACTACGATGTATTCCTGGTGCAGGGCGCGGGCCAGCGACGCTGGCAGCTCGGGCAGCGCTGCGACAATAGTAGCCCACTGCGGGACAACCCCGACCTGCGCATCCTCGAGGACTTTGAGGAGTCCGCCAGCTACCTGCTGAACCCCGGCGACATTCTCTACGTTCCCCCGGGTCTTGCTCACTGGGGTACCTCGGCAGGTACCGGCATGACCTACTCCATCGGTTTTCGCGCACCACGACTTGCCGATATGCTTTCCCGCTGGGTAGACGAACTGCTGCCGGCGATCGACCCCGAACAGCTCTACAGCGACCCACAGCCGCTTGGCAGCGGTCGGCCCGGCGAGCTGACGGACGCCGCTGTTGCGGCAGCGCGGGAACAGCTTCGATCACTGCTGGAACAGGATGCTTCCAGCGCCGACTGGTTCGGCGAGCTGGTGACCGAAACCGCTGTCGAGGCCGTTGATGACGACAGCGCACCCCTGCCCGCCAGGGTCGTGCTGGACCCGGCCGCGAGGCTGGCCTGGCGCGAGGATGTCGCCGGGCTCACCGTCTACGCCAACGGCCTGTCCATTGCGGTTGTTGCCGACAGTGAACTGCTGGCCGCTCTGTGCCGGGGTGACGAAGTCGATGCCGATGACAGCAACAGCGAACTTCTCAACACACTCTGGGATATGGGGTGCCTGCTCGCGGCAGACGCATCACTGAGCACAAAATGACCGACGATCTGAATATTGAAGTCGTAAGCTGGAACCTGAATCGTGAGACCCTGCGCACCATTCGCGACAAGGTGTTTATCGAGGAACAGGGCGTGCCCGTGGAAATCGAGCACGACGACAGCGACGAGACCGCCACTCACTTCCTGATCACCGACAAGTACATCGCACTCGGCTGCGGCCGCCTGCTGCCCGACGGGAAAATCGGCCGCATGGCCGTGTTGCCGGAACACCGCGGCAAGGGCCTCGGCCACAAGCTGCTGGACTACATCGTCAGCTATGCCAGGCAGCGCGGCTACCAGCGCCTGTACCTGCATTCCCAGAGTCATGCCAATGGCTTCTACGAAGCGGCCGGCTTCCAGCCCTTTGGCGAAACGTTTGAAGAAGCGGGCATTCCCCACAACGCCATGCAGCTGCAGATCGATTACCGCGGCGCCGACTACTTCATCACCGGCGTCCAGTACCCGGAACCCTTCGCCACCCTGGCGCTGGAGTTGGCCGGCACCGCGCGTCGCAGCCTGCGCATTTACAGCTACACCCTGGACCATGATGTGTTCGACAACGAAGCGTTCGCAGACGCCGTGTCGAGCCTGGCGCGCAGCGGTCGCTACGCCGACGTGCGCATCCTGATCAGCGACCCGAAACCCCTGGTGAGCCGCGGCCACCGGCTGCTGCAGCTGGCCAGGCGCCTGTCTTCTTCGATTGCGATACGGGTGCTGTCGGAACATCCGGAGCTGCCGGAAGCGACCTACGTGGTGCGCGATATCGACGGTGTCGTGTACAAGCCGGACGAGCGAAGCCGTGACGGCTTTTTCGAGCCCGACTCCCGGGCCTCGGCGAAGAAATTCGTGGATGGGTTTGACGGCCTGTGGCGCTGGGGAGAGCGCGACCCTCGACTGCGCCAGCTGACGATCTAGCTTCTACTCACTCGTCCCAGACGACGCCCACATCGGCGCCCTCGTAGGCCACCGGCCAGGTGCGCAGCGGGCGGCAGTCTTCCCGCGTCGACGCCAGCACCTGCCCGGACTGCAGTGAGAACCGATACCCGTGCAGGGGGCAGAGCAATTCGCCGTTGTCGATCCGCGCCTCCATCAGTGGGTGCTCCAGGTGCGGGCAGTAGGCTTCCACCACGTAGTGCTCGCCCCCGGTCTGCAATAGCAACAGCCGGTGGTGGTCGATCTTGAACTCACGTCGGTAGCCATCGTGCAGGTTGATCAGTTTTTCCAGGGACAGGAAACGCATAGCCGCCTCACAGGCAGTCCAGGACCTGGCAGGCCGCGGTGTACGGCGTGAGTTCACGTGCCAGCACCTTCGCCTCCAGCTCCGGCAGCAAGCGCTGGGCTTCCGGGTTGTTGCGCAGCCGTGCCTTGAGCATCTCGCCGATCAACTGGTGCATCCAGTCGCGAGCCTGGTTGTCGCGCCGCGAGCCAAAGGCGCCGCAGTCGCGGGCAGCCTTCTCGAATTCGCCGATCATTGCCCAGACCTCATCGATCCCCTGGCCTTCGATGGAGGAACAGGTGGTCACCCGCGGCTCCCAATGGGCGGCGTGACGCAGCAATCCCAGGGCGGCCTTGTAGTGGCGCCGGGTTTGTTCCGCCAGCTTGAGACTGTCGCCGTCCGCCTTGTTGATTACCAGCGCGTCCGCCAGCTCCATGATGCCCTTCTTGATGCCCTGCAACTCATCACCGGCGTTGGGCAGCATCAACACCATGAAGAAGTCCACCATACCGGCAACCTGGTACTCGGACTGCCCGACGCCGACCGTCTCCACCAGGATTACGTCATAGCCGGCCGCCTCACAGAGCAGCATGGTTTCACGGGTTTTCTGGGCGACGCCGCCGAGGGCGCCTGAAGCCGGCGACGGTCGAATAAATGCTTCCTGCCTGCGCGACAGCTCCTCCATACGGGTCTTGTCGCCGAGAATACTGCCACCGGCGATGGGCGAGCTGGGGTCAACGGCCAGCACCGCGACCCGCTTGCCCTGCGCCAGCAGGTGCAGGCCGAAGGCTTCTATAAAGGTGGATTTGCCAACCCCGGGAATCCCGGTGATACCCAGTCGAATGCTGTTACCGGTATGCGGCAGGCATTGTTCGAGAATAGCCTGGGCTCGCCCGCGGTCTTCGTCGCGGCTGCTCTCGACTACGGTAATGGCCTTGGCCAGGACCCGGCGGTTGCCGTCGCGCAGGGCGGCGAGATCGAACTCAGCCACCCTGGCTCTGGTTTATCGCGCTGAGGACTTCCCGGGCTGACTGGGGAATCGGCGTGCCGGGGCCGAAAATGCACTTCACGCCGGCGTCGTAGAGCACGTCATAGTCCTGGCGCGGAATGACGCCGCCGGCAATGACGATGATGTCCTCACCGCCCTGCTTCTTCAGCTCTTCCACCAGCTGCGGTACCAGGGTCTTGTGGCCGGCAGCCAGAGAGGAGGCGCCGACCGCGTGCACATCGTTTTCAATCGCCTGCCGGGCGACTTCCTCCGGGGTGGAAAACATCGGTGACAGGTCGATATCAAAGCCGACGTCTGCAAACGCCGTGGCGACCACCTTGGCGCCGCGGTCATGACCGTCCTGGCCCATCTTGCAGACCAGCATGCGCGGGCGACGGCCGTGTTTCTCGACAAACTCGTCGATATCGCCGGAGATCTCTTTCCAGCTCTCGTCTTCCTGGAAGGCGGCACCGTAGACGCCCGACACGGTCTGGGCGCTGGCATTGAAGCGACCGAACTCTTTTTCCATGGCGTCCGAAATCTCCCCGACAGTGGCTCGGCGGCGGATGGCCTCGATCGACAGGGCCAGCAGGTTGCCTTCTTCGCTCCCCGCCGCCCGCGTGATTTGCGCGAGTATATCGTCTACCGCATCTTGGTCGCGGGACGCGCGAATCTGTGCCAGCCGCTTGAGCTGCGCCTCGCGCACGGCCTCGGTTTCGATCTCGAGGACTTCCACCTCGTCCTCGTGATCCAGCTTGTATTTATTCACACCGACGATGACGTCTTCGCCGCGGTCGATGCGGGCCTGCTTGGCGGCGGCCGCCTCCTCGATGCGTAGTTTGGGCAGGCCGGTCTCGATAGCCTTGGCCATGCCGCCTTCGTTCTCGACTTCCTCGATCAGCTCCCAGGCTTTCTCGGCAATGTCGTTGGTAAGGCTTTCCATCATGTAGGAACCGCCCCAGGGATCCACGACCTGGGTAATGCCGGTCTCTTCCTGGATGATGAGCTGGGTATTGCGGGCAATCCGCGCCGCGAACTCGCTCGGCAGGGCAATGGCTTCATCGAGGGCGTTGGTGTGCAGCGACTGGGTGCCGCCGAATACCGCCGCCATGGCCTCGATGGTAGTGCGCACCACGTTGTTGTAAGGATCCTGCTCCGTCAGCGACCAGCCCGACGTCTGGCTGTGGGTGCGCAGCATGGAGCTCTTGGGATTCTGCGGGTTGAACTCGGAGACAATGCGCGCCCACAGCATTCGCGCCGCCCGCATCTTGGCGATCTCCAGGTAGAAGTTCATGCCGATGCCCCAGAAGAAGGACAGGCGCGGCGCAAACTGGTCGATGTCCAGGCCCGCGGCAATCGCCGTGCGAATGTACTCCTTGCCGTCGGCCAAGGTATAGGCCAGTTCCAGCGCCGCGTTCGCCCCGGCTTCCTGGATGTGATAGCCGGAGATGGAAATGGTGTTGAAGCGCGGCATGTGCTCGGAGCAGTAGGCGATGATATCGCCGATGATGCGCATGCTCGGCGCCGGCGGGTAGATATAGGTGTTGCGAACCATGAACTCCTTGAGGATGTCGTTCTGGATCGTGCCCGAGAGCTGCTCCTGGCTCACGCCCTGCTCTTCGGCAGCCACGATATAGCCCGCCAGTACCGGCAACACCGCGCCGTTCATGGTCATGGACACCGACACCTGGTCCAGCGGGATGCCGTCGAACAGGATTTTCATGTCCTCGATGGAATCCACGGCCACCCCGGCCTTGCCGACATCACCGGCTACCCGCGGATGGTCGGAGTCATAGCCCCGGTGAGTCGCGAGGTCGAAGGCCACCGAGATGCCCTGCCCGCCGGCGGCCAGCGCCTTGCGGTAGAAGGCGTTGGATTCCTCGGCGGTGGAAAAGCCGGCGTACTGGCGGATGGTCCAGGGCCGCCCCGCATACATGGTGGCCTGGGGGCCACGGATGTAAGGCGACATGCCGGGCATGGTGTTGGTATAGGGCAGCTCGGAAATATCCTCCGCCGTATACAGGCAGCGCAGCCGAATCTCTTCCGGGGTGATCCAGGTCAGCTCGTCCGGGGTCAGCCCCTTCATCTGCTTCGTGGCCAGCGCCGCCCAGTTGTCCGGCGTGGCGGCGTCCTTGTCGTAAATCGGGTCGTCGCTCATTGGCTGCTACCTCTTCCTGTCATGCCGGGCTCAGTGCGCTTCGCCGGGCTGGTTGAGTTCAATCAGTACGCCGTCACAGCTCTTGGGATGAATGAAAATCGTCAGCGAGCCGTGGGCGCCCGGCGCGGGTTCCTCTGCGAGGAACTGGTAGCCTTTGGCTTTGAGCCGCTCGATGTCCTCGTGGATATTGTCCGAGCGAAAGCACAGGTGATGCATACCGCCACCGCGCTTCTCCAGGTATTTGGCCACCGGGCCCTCACCGCGCAGGGGATGGATCAGCTCGATACTGGTGGGCGGCAGAGGGAAGAACGCGGTGGACGTCTGGGCGGCCTCCACATCTTCAGTGCCCTCAAACTCCAGTCCGAAGTCTTCCATGAAGCGTTTGATCGCCTTGTCCAGGTCCGGAACGGCGACAGCGATATGGTCCAGTGCGGTAATCATGATTGCCTCTTCTTCACTGCGCTGCCGTGGCTCTCCCCCAGGCAGCGGGTCGGTATTGTCTGAAACTCAGGCCACGGTTGCCAGGAAGGCGTCGGTGGCCGTCCGGCGCCGGCCCCGGCGCTCTTCCGGCGACTCCTCGACGATGACCTCGTCCGGGGTGATCTTGAAGAGCGGCTGTCCCTTGCTGATGATAATGCCGTCCTCGTCGACCAGCACCTGCTCGATGGTGCCGGAGAACGGTGCGTAGACCTTGTTGAACATCTTCATCACTTCGACGATGTACAGCGGGTCGCCCTCCTCGAAGTGGCTGCCCTCCACGACATAGGGGTCGTGCTCAGGCGTTTCCCGCGAGTAGAACATGCCGCCACTTTCGGCCAGGATTTCATCGCTCTTGGCCACCGGCGGGGGTACCAGCACCTTGGCCATGCGCTCCTGCAGGTCCGCGTCCGTGAGCCGCTCGGGAATATGGATGGTGAGGTCAGGGTTGACCTTCAGGGCATAGAAGTCGCTGGACTCGGCCAGGGCCGGCAGCACCGCGATAATATCCAGGCCCGCCTGGAACCCTGCGTGTGCAGCCTGGACTTCCGCCCACAGCTTGGCATCAAAGCCCTCCGGTGCCTCGGCTTCCCGCAGCAGGCTGTCGAGCTCGATCCAGTCCTCGGCGTTCAGGCGATTATTGAGTTCGTCGTAAAAATCGACGCCGGACTGCAGCAGTTCGTGGTCGTGATCCCAGATCATATGGGCGGCGGGCTGGCCCGCCTGTAGGTTCATGTCCAGGTAGTGATAGGTATCCGCCAGCAGCTCGAGGGGATTCTCGTTCCAGCTGATGCGGCCGTCGATCAGCGTGTAGCAGTCACGATTCACACTGAGCCAGCCCGATAGCAGGTGAGGCTCGGCCATCAGCCGCTCCAGCGGCCGCCGCAGCAGGCTGTACTTGCGCTCGAAACAGTTGGCGACCGCCGCTTTCGCGTCGTCACCGACGGCTGCCAGCGCGCGCTGCATGAGCTGGTCGTAGGCGTAGACCAGGTCGATCTGGTTGGCCTGTTCCTTCAGCTCGCCCACCGCCGTCAGGTACGGAACAATGAAGCGCGTGGTGGGGCGGGCGTTGATGTTGTTGCCGATAAACCAGTTAACCAGCCCGTAGTGGAACTCAAGGTTGGTGGCCAGGTCGCGCCCGCGCATGCTGGTGCGCCGGATCACCTCGGCCATGTTCTGGTAGGTCTCGAGCCGGGTGTCGCCGACAGTGAGCAGCAGCGCAATGTTGGAATCGTAGGCGCCTGCCAGGGTGTACTTCATGAACACGTCGGTGTCAGGGTTGTGCAGGCTGATGCCCTGGTCGTCGCGAATCTCGCCTTCGATGGCGTCAGACCAGTATTCCACCACGCCGCCGGCGTGAGGCTGCAGCGCCTGGTTGGTGGCGTTGAGGCGCGCCTCAACCGAATCGTTGAAGCGCGGTACGCGGTTGGGTCGCGGCAGCTTGTCGCCGTGGGCCGCCAGCAGCACCATGGCTTCCACCAGCGACTCCACCTGGAAGCAGTCTTCCGGGCTATCCGGGTTGCAGAATTCCAGCGCGTAGCACAGCTCGGTCACCCGGTGCTCCACCTGGATGCGGGTATTCATCTCCATAAAGAAATGGCTGTCCCTATCGACAATGCACTCAAACGTGGAGACCGAGTCGAGGCCGGTGGCCTCGCCGAAGCGCTCCGCCTCCGCCTCCATGGCCGCCAGGGTTTCGACATCCTGCCGCAGCACCCTGGCCTCTTCCTCGAGTCCCGCGGCCTCGGCCTGCTCTGCCGCCCGCACCAGCGACTCATTTGTCACCGACACTTCCAGCAGCTTCTGTTCGTGCATCTGCAGTGAGCAGTCGCGCCCGCCCATGGCCAGCGTCCACTGGCCGTTGCCGATGACCTGGATTTCCTGGTGACGGGTGGTTTCGATATTGAGCTCTACCAGTACGTTCTTGTTGTCGCCGACGCCGGTGGTTTTTACCTCGTTGAGAATCTCCCGCACCATCTCCGCCGTGCGGTCCGCCTCACCGATACCCAGGATGCGCTGGCCCTTGCCGCCACCGCCGCTGATGGCCTTCAGGCGCACCCGGTTCTCCGGGTAGTCTGCCGCCATCCTCCGCACCGCCTCGGTGAGTGTTTCGCACAGTTCATCGATCGTATAGAGGTCGATCTGCGCGGCGTAGGACGCAGCCAGCACCCTGTCAGCCTTGTCTTCCAGCGCCAGGGAGTCGTCTTCCAGGGCATCGCCCACATCGAGGCCGTGTTCCTCGCAGAGGGCTTTGAGTGCCGCCACATCGGGGTGCTTCTTGAGCAGGGTCAGGGCCGTGCCGTTATCGATACCCGGCGTCACGCTCACGCCGACCGCCAGTGCCGTGCGCTTGGCCTCATCCTTCAGGCCGGCATCGTGCACCGTGCGTGAACAGGGGCCGATGAAATTAAGGCCGGCCTTCTCCAGGGCCGCCACCATGCTCTCGTCTTCAGCCATGAAGCCGTAGCCGGCAAACACCGAGTTGTAACCGTTGTCGTGGGCGATGGCGATGATCTGCCGGATACGGGCGTTGCGTTCTTCCTTATTCGCGCCGGTGTAATCCGGCACCCGGTGCACACGGTCGGGATCAGTCAGCTGGCGCAGTTCCGGCGCCAGTGCATTGCGGTAAACGATGGAATCCTTTTCCGACAGCAGGATGCCGTAGCCGGTGATGCCCATCTCTTCGAACACATCCATGGCTTCCTTGCGAATCGGGCCCCGGCAGATGATGAGGGGCTTGATGTGCTCGCAGCCAAACTGGGAGACCCAGCTCGACGGGCGCCGCCCCAGGCGGCGATCGCGGTGAACCAGTGGGCTGTTGAGATAGTGTTCGTTAGACACGTGGGATTCCTTGCGGGCTTGTTTTTGGTAGTGCGTCTAGTGAAATTCGCGCTGTACGCCACTCATGGGACTGGGCTCGTAGTGACGCAGGTGGAAGGCCATGTTCTTGGCCAGGACTTCCCGGAGGTCGCTGGGCATGACGATCTGCGAAATGGACCCCAGGCTCAGCGCTTCGTTGGGGTTCATCAGCTCACGCTCATAGCGCTGGGCCAGCTCAGCCTCCTGTGCCTTTACCCACTGCGCCACGGCGCTACGGGCAGCGGCCGCTGCCTCGGCTTCGGAAACGCCCTGCGCCAGCTGCTGCTGTTCCACCTCGCGGGTGCGCTCTGCGACCTGGCCGCGGATCCTGCGCAGCTCGTCCTTGTACACGTACTCGACCCCCGCCGGACCCATTACCGCCAGGCGCGTGGTGGGCAGTGCGACAACAAAGTCGGCGCCGGTCGGGTAGTTGTTGTATGAGGCGTAGGCGCCGCCGAAGGCATTGCGAACGATCACCAGGAAGCGCGGCGTGCGCAGGTCGACGATTGCGTCGAGCATGGCTCGCCCGGCCTGGACGATACCGCCTGCCTCCTGTTCCCTGCCGGGCAGGAAGCCGGTGGTGTCTTCGAGAAAGATGACCGGGATGTTGTAGAGATTGCAGAAGCGGATGAAGCGCGCGTTCTTGTAAGCGGCGGCGATGTCGATCTGGCCCGAGGCCACGGCGCTGTTGTTGGCCACA
The DNA here is from genome assembly GCA_036351375.1 of Halieaceae bacterium. Lineage (GTDB taxonomy): Bacteria > Pseudomonadota > Gammaproteobacteria > Pseudomonadales > Halieaceae > JANQIO01. Next base: position 51,483 of record JAZBOY010000245.1, on the reverse strand, counting down.
AAACCGATGACGTTGCCGCCGATGCGCCCGAGCGCGGTCACCGTGTTACGGGCCCGCTCCGCCTGGATCTCCAGGAAGTCGCCATGATCACAGAGCTGCTGGATCAGGATGGAGATGTCGATGGGGGTATTGAAGCCGGTGGGCGAGTTGATGGCCTTCTTGAGCAGGATATCGATATCCCAGGTCTTGCGGGTCACCGGGTCAGAGGACGGCTGTTGCGGCGCGAATTCAGCGTTGTGGCTGGGCAGGTAGTTGAGCAGATCTCGCACCTTGCGCAGCGCCGACACTTCGTCGGGGACCACGAAGTCATTCACACCGCTCTGGCTGTGAACATTGGGACCCCCCAGTTCATCCGGTGTGACGTCCTCGCCCAGCACGGATTTCACTACCCCGGGGCCTGTCAGGCCAAAAAAAGTGTTGTTGGGCTGGATCAGGAAACTGCCCTGGCGCGGCAGGTAGGAGCCGCCGCCGGCATTGAAGCCGAACATGCACATGATGCTGGGCACGCAGCCGGAAATCTTGCGCAGGGCCGTAAAGGCGTCGGCGTAGCCGTCGAGCCCGCCGACCCCGGCCGGGATGTAGGCGCCGGCACTGTCATTCATGCCCACCAGCGGGATGCGGCGCTTGGCGGCCAGCTCAAACAGACGCGCCAGCTTCTTGCCGTTGGTGGCGTCCATGGACCCGGCGCGCACCGTGAAGTCGTGACCGTATAGGGCGACGTCGCGTCCGTTTACGCGGATAATCGCCGTCACCAGCGAGGCGCCATCCAGATCGGGGCCCCAGTTCTGGTAGAGAATCGTAGGTGTATGTCCGGGGTCGTTGAGCAGGTCGATCCGCTCCCAAACGGTCATGCGGTGTTTCTGGTGCTGGCGCTCGATGTTCTTGACGCCGGCGGCCTGCTGCGGACGCTGCTGCAGTTCGAAACCGGATTTCAGTGCCTCCTCATAGAGACCGGGCCGGGTGGAGATCTGCCCGGGGACCTTGAACTCGCGGTCCACAGCCTGGGCGAAGGGGTTCTTCAGGGAAGGTCCCTGCGGCGCGTCTTTAGAGGGTGTTTTAGCCGTCTGGTCTGCCATGGGAGAGACTTCTTTACACTGGGGATAAACGGCGAGTTACGATACGTTTAACGCCTGTTGAAGTCAATTTCGGCGCCGTTCGCAACATGAAAAAACAATAGATGTACTCAGGGTAAACACTGGAACGCGTAACTTTGCAGCGCGAATCCTACGCAATATGACAATCGGCACCCTACAACTTGAAGAACTGCCCTACAGCCCGGACAGTTGCAGCTGGTTCGAGCGCCTGCGCAACCTGAGGCGGCCGCTGCTGCTGGATTCCTGCCGCCCCCACAGCAGCCAGGGACGGTTCGATATCCTGCTGGCCGAACCTGCCATCGAGCTTGATTTTACCTCTTCTGATTCAACCACTTACGAGGATATTGTAAAGTACTTTCGGGAGCTGGAGGCAGCCTGGGACGCGCAGCGCTGTGATGCTGCCGATACCCTGCCCTTTTGCGGCGGCCTGGCGGGCTACATCGACTACGAGTTGGGCCTGCCGCTCCAGCACCTGCCCCCTGATGCCGGCGCCGGCGCCCGCGTCGCTCGCTACGACTGGGCCCTGGTGCAGGACCATACCCTCGGGCGCTGCCATTTCGTGTCCCTGCCCGGGCTGGAAAGGTCCCGGCGGCGTGAACTATTGGACCGCCTGCGGGAGCCCCGGGGTGATGTTCCCGCTCCCGGCGGCTTTGAACTGAAGGCAAAGTTCAGCAACGGACTGGCGCGGGACGCCTATCAACAGGCCTTTCAGAAAGTGCAGCAATACATTCACGCCGGCGATTGCTACCAGGTCAACCTGGCGCGCCAGTTCGCAGCGCCCTTTGAGGGAGACCCCTGGGTGGCCTACCAATCCCTGCGGGCGCTGGCGGCGGCTCCCTTTGCTGCCTACCACGACTGCGGTGACGAGCAGTTGTTGTGCCTCTCCCCGGAGCGCTTCTTGCGGGTGGCGGGTCGGCATGTGGAAACCCGGCCGATCAAGGGCACCCGCGCACGTTCCCGCGACCCGGGCACTGATCGCCTGGCGGCGGAAGAGCTGCAGCGCTCCCCCAAGGACCGCGCCGAGAACCTGATGATTGTTGACCTGCTGCGCAATGACATTGGGCGAAGCTGCCGCCCGGGCAGTATCCAGGTGGATGGCCTGTTCGAGCTGGAAAGTTACCCCAGCGTGCACCACCTGGTGAGCACGGTCTCGGGGGAGCTGAGGGCAGATTGCAGCCCGCTGCAACTGCTGCGGGACAGCTTCCCCGGCGGCAGCATCACCGGCGCGCCCAAGCGCCGGGCCATGGAGATTATCGGCGAGCTGGAGCCGGAGGCACGCCGGGCCTACTGCGGCAGCGTGTTCTACCTGAGTGCGGATGGCAAACTCGACAGCAACATCTCCATTCGCTCACTGCTGTGCCGGGACGGGACCATCCATTGCTGGGGCGGTGGCGGCCTGGTGGCGGATTCCGGCTGCCAGCAGGAATACCAGGAGACCTGGGACAAGGTCGGCCGCTTCCTGGAACACCTTGAGCAGGGCTCAATCAGGGGCTGATATTGCGCTCCGACGCCTTGCAGATCTCATCCTTCAGCGCCTGGTAGCTGGTGACCGAGGGGTACTGCGGGAACTCTGCGATCACGTTATCCGGGGGCCGGAACAGGATGCCGGCGTCAGCCTCATCGAGCATGCTGGTGTCGTTGTAGGAATCGCCGGAGGCAATGATCCGGTAGTTGAGGGTATGGAACGCCTGCACCGAAGCGCGCTTGGGGTCGGGCTGGCGCAGCCGGTAGTCAACAACCCGGCCGTCGTCGTCCACCATCAGGCGGTGACAGAACAGGGTGGGCCAGCCGAGCTGGCGCATCAGCGGCGCGGAAAACTCGTAGAAGGTATCCGACAGGATTACCACCTGGAAATGCTCCCGCAGCCAGTCGAGGAACTCGCGGGCGCCTTCCAGCGGCGACATGTCGGCGATCACCGCCTGGATGTCATCGATCTTGAGGCCGTTCTCGTCCAGCAGCGACAGGCGCTGCTTCATCAGTACGTCGTAGTCGGGAATGTCGCGGGTGGTGGCCTTCAGGGCATCGATACCCGTGCGCTCGGCAAACTCGATCCATATCTCCGGGATCAGAACCCCTTCGAGGTCCAGGCAAACCAGTTCCATTTACAGTGTTTCCAAAGTGTCAGTGGGTGGGAATATCCATGTCGGCAAACAGCCCGTCCAGCTCCGACTTGCTGTGGCAGGCAAACGCCTGGTCGACCAGATCGCGGGTCAGGTGCGGCGCGAACAGCTCGATGAACTCGTACATATAGCCCCGCAGGAACGTGCCGCGCCGACAGCCGATCTTGGTAATGCTGGGTGCGAACAGGTGGCTCGCGTCGAGGGTCACCAGGTCGCTATCAGCGTCTTCGTCGTAGGCCATATGGGCAACAATGCCGACCCCAAGGCCCAGCCGCACGTAGGTCTTGATGACGTCGGCATCCGCCGCGGTGAAGACGACCTTGGGTACCAGGCCCTTTTCCATGAAGGCCTCGTCCAGGCGCGAACGCCCGGTGAAGCCAAACACGTAGGTCACTATGGGGTGCTCCGCGACCGCCTCGAGGGTCAGGCGCGACAGGTCGGCGAGCGGGTGGTCCCGCGGCACCAGAATACAGCGATTCCAGCGGTAACAGGGCATCATCACCAGGTCGCTGAACAGCTCCAGCGCTTCCGTGGCAATGGCAAACTCGACGGTGCCGTCGGCGGCCATCTCGGATATCTGCATGGGCGTTCCCTGGTGCATGTGCAGGGACACTTCCGGGTAGCGATTGATAAAAGTGCTGATGGTATCCGGCAACGCGTAGCGTGCCTGGGTATGGGTGGTGGCCAGCGACAGGCTACCCTTTTTCTCGTTGCTGAACTCCTGCGCCACCGACTTGATGCTGTCGACCTTGCGGAGGATTTCTCCAGCTGTCTTGAGGATGGCCTCACCGGCCGGGGTAACGTGGGTCAGGTGCTTGCCGCTGCGGGCGAAAATCTCGACGCCCAGCTCGTCTTCGAGCAGCCTGATTTGCTTGCTGATGCCGGGCTGGGAAGTGTACAGGCTCTGGGCAGTGGCAGACACATTGAGCTCATGGTGGGCGACCTCCCAGATATACCGCAGCTGCTGTAGTTTCATCGGATGTCCCGCACAACCCCCGTTTGCTTATGAAGAATAGCGCTTAGCAGCGTTAATGCAAACCGCAAAAAGGAATAACGCTTTCCTGGCTCGCGGGCCTGGAAAACCGGGCTACTGGTTGGCGATGCCGTGGGGAACGTGGCCGGTGGCCACATGGCTACCGGCGCTGTCGCAATGACTCTGCTGGTCGTCGAAGAACACGTCGGCCTGGTAGGCCTTGAGGAACTCACCCTTGTCGAGGCCACCGAGAAAGATCGATTCGTCGATGCGGATTTCCCAGGCCCGCAGGGTGCGGATTACCCGCTCATGGGCAGGCGCTGAACGGGCGGTAACCAGGGCCGTTCGAATCGGCGATTCGGTGGCGGGAAACTCTCGTTGCAGGTGCTGCAGCGCTGCCAGGAAAGGCTTGAACGGGCCGCCGCTCAGGGGCCGGTGGGCGGCTGCCTGCTCGCTATCCTGGAAGGCAGCCAGGCCCTCGCTCTTGTAGACCCGCTCGGCCTCATCGGAAAAAAGCACCGCGTCACCATCAAAGGCGAAACGCAGCTGGTCGGCATCGTTGCCGGCCTTGCGCTTGGAGACCAGGTTGGCCGCGGCCACACCGTGGTCCAGGGCATGGCGCACGTCCTCAGGCTCGGTGGACAGGAACAGCTGGGCACCGAAGGCTGAGATATAGCGGTAAGGGCTTGCGCCGCCGCAGAAGGCGGCGCGCTGGATATTCAGGTCGTAGTGCTGGATGGAATTGAACACCCGCAGCCCGGTATCGGCACTGTTGCGAGACAGCAGGATCACCTCGACGCGCCCGCCCCCGTCCAGCAGCTGGTTGATGCGGAGCAGCTTCTGCACCATGGGAAACGCTTCGCCGGGCTCCAGGGGCTCGTCTTCACGCTCGATCTGGTAGCGGGAATAGGCCTCCAGGCCATCGCGCTCATACACTTCATGGCTGTCGTCGAGGTTGAACAGCGCCCGCGATGAGATCGCGATCACCAGTTTGTCACTTGCCTTGTCGGCCATGGTTGTACCGATGGGTTGCTCTTGCCAGAGCTTACCAGATTACGACGGATTCACGCGTGGCTGGAAAAATCGAAGCCCTCGCGCTGCGTGGCGTTACGCGAGTTCCCGACTGGAGAAGTCGAACTCTCCCCGCTGCGGAAACAAACCGAATATCCCGCCGGTGTGCACGAAGATGATGTCGCGTCGCCCCGCGAAACGTCCGCGGCGGACTTCCTCGATCATGCCGTGGAAGGCCTTGCCCGTGTACACCGGGTCCAGCACCAGCCCTTCCAATCGGGCCAGCTCGGCGATCGTCGCAAACACCTCGGGAGTGGCCCGCCCGTAGCCGGGCCCGACATAGCCATCCACCACCCTGGCCTGGTAGTCCGGCAACCTTCCCGGCCAGGCCTGGGGATAGCGCTGCTGCCAGTCGGCGATGTCTTCCGCCACCTTGTTCAGGAACCAGGCCTCGTCATCACACACGTTGAAACCCCAGACATCCACCGCCAGGTTCTCGAGAGCTGCACCCAGGGTCAGGCCGGCCTGGGTACCACCGCTACCGGTGGCGCATACCCAGTGGGCCTCGCCAATATCGGCCTGGCGCATATCGTCCGCCAGCTCGGCGGCTCCGGCCAGGTAACCCCAGATACCGAGCCCGTCACTGGCACCGGTGGGAATACACAGGGCCTTGTGCCCGAGCTTCGCATAGTGGTCGCGCCAGTGCTCGAACAGCGCCGGGAGTTCGGCAACATACTGTCGCTTGGGATAGTGAGAGATGGTGGCCCCTGCCAGGTGGTCCAGCAGCAGGTTGCCATCGGGCTCCGCCGGGGCCTCACCGCGCAGGATCAGGTGAACCTGGAAGCCGAGCCTGGCGCCCACCAGGGCGGTAGCCCGGCAATGGTTGGACTGTACGCCGCCACAGGTGATCAGTGTGTCACAGCCCTGCTCCCGGGCGGCGGCGCTGACGAATTCGAGCTTGCGCAGCTTGTTGCCGCTGATCGCGGCATCGGTCAAGTCATCACGCTTGACCCAGATACGGTGCTCACCGCCCAGCGCGCTGCTCATGCGCTCCAGGGGCTGCAGCGGCGTTGGCAGCCGCGCCAGCTCGACTCTTGGCGGAAATGCTAGATGGACTTCAGGGTCCCCTTGGGTAGCACGGCATTGATATAGGAACGCTGAAACTTCAGTTCCACGTTATCAGCCACCTGCAGTACCACGAAGTTGTCCTCCAGCCGCGTGATCTTGCCGAGAATGCCGCTGGTGGTGATGACCTCGTTGCCCTTCTCCAGGGCTGAGACCATGTCTGCATGTTCCTTCTGGCGCTTGCGCTGGGGGCGAATTGCAATGAAGTAGAACAGCACAAACAGGCCGATGAGGAAAACGATCTGGAACATCTCGCCACCGGGGGCCGGCTGGCCCGCCGCCTGGGCGTGGGCATTGGCAACAAACAGACTCATGGAAAAACCCTTATGAAAGCGGGCGCACAATGTATCAGGGGTCTATTTGCCAATCAAACACCATGGTGTGCGGCGCGTGGTCGGAGAAGCGCTCGTCGCGGTAGATATCGGCGCTGACCACGCGGTTTTTGAGCCCCGGCGTGATCATCTGGTAGTCCAGGCGCCAGCCCACGTTCTTGGCCCAGGCCTGGCCCCGGTTCGACCACCAGGTGTACTGGTCCGGGTCGGGGTTCACCAGCCGGAAGGAGTCGATGTAGCCCAGCTCATCGTAAACCCGGTCCAGCCAGGCCCGCTCTTCAGGCAGGAAGCCGGAATTCTTCTGGTTGGAGCGCCAGTTCTTGAGGTCAATTTCCTTGTGGCAGATATTCCAGTCGGCACAGATCACGAACTCCCGGCGCTTGCGGCGCAGGACCCGCAGATGCTCGTAGAACTGGTCCATGAAGCGGTACTTTTTCTGCAGCGCCGCATCGCTGCTGGAGCCGGAGGGCAGGTACAGGGAGATCACGCTGAAGCGATTGTAATCAGCCTGGATGTAGCGCCCCTCGCCGTCCAGGGGCTCCCAGCCCAGCGCCGTGGTGATTTTTCGGGGTTTGACGCGGGAGTAGACTGCGGTGCCGCTATAGCCGGGCTTGATGGCGTCGTTGTAGGTGCAGTGGTAGCCCTCCGGGTGAAAGACCGGGTCTTCCAACTGGTGCACCTGGGCCTTGGTCTCCTGGATACAGACCACGTCGGCGTCCTGTTTCGCCAGCCAGTCGAAGAAGCCCTTGCGGGCGGCGGCGCGAATGCCATTGGTGTTACAGGTAATGATTTTTGCCATGGAAACCCCGGAAAGAACCGCAAAGCGGCGCATCATACCGCGCCGCAAGCATGCTGCGCACCGGGAGTTGGCAAAACCGGCTATCCTATTTAAGCTGACTAATAACTAACAATTCGTGCGCACAAGCACGACTAACTGGAAGACAGGTAAGTCTTCAGGGGTAAAACTATGACTACGGAAGTCGCATCATCGGGACGAAAACCGCGCTTGTCCATCAACCTGGGCCGCCTCCTGCTGGAGTTTGGCCGCGATTACGAGCGCCGCGTAATGGACCTGCTGCACGAGCGGGGGCACCCGCTCATCCGGCCCTCCCACTTCACCGTGTTTGCCAACCTCAGCGAGGGCGCCGTACGCGTCACGGAGCTTGCAGAACGGGCCCACGTGACACAGCAGGCGATGGGCAAGATGCTCAAGGAGATGGAGCGCATTGGCTATATTGTGCGCGACATCGATGGCAGCGATCGCCGCGCCAAGAAAATTCGCCCCACCCAACGCGGCCTGGACCTGATGCGCGACAGCGCCGAAGCCGTCGATGAGGTGCGTGGCTTCTATCTGCAGCAGGTGGGTGAGGAATCCATCACCCAGCTTGAGGAGTGCCTGGGTGACTGCGTCAGCCGCCTGGACCTGGCCAGTATCAGCAGCTGGAAGGAAGACACTCGCGTCGCCTGACGGCAAAGGTCTCTCTTCTCCGGGACCTCACTCCCACCAAAAACCCGGTCAAAACCTGGACAAGCTCAGCGGCCCGCAGGCAGTGCGCGGCCGCCAATCAAGCTATAGCGACATGAAATCCGGGGTGTTGAATACCCAGCTCTTTTCTTCGACACGCGAGGCGATACGCCAGCCTGCATCGGTGCGGCGGTAGCGATCCACGTACCACAAGCCCAGCATAAAGAGCTGTGTGCCGCCGCCGGGAAGGCTCATTTCCTGTGGGTTGAAGCACATCACCCGACCCCGCGCCTCATCACCGGCCAGCTCGATGCGGATATTGGCATTGAGGTGCTGGTGGGCCGGGAAGGCGGCCTCCGTCAGGGCCTGCTTGAGAAAGTCGATGGTTTCGCCGACGCCGCCCACACTGCCCCCGAACACGCTGTAATCAATGTGCGCATCCTCGGTGAAGACCTCGCTTGCCAGCTCATCAAAGCGCTTGCCGTCGATCAGGTCAGCGTAGCGATAGCAGAGATCTTCAATCTCAAGCCGGTCGGATATTTCCTGTTGTGAAAGCATGCTGCTCGGTTCCTAGAAGTCCAGTGGAGTTTTGATGTGTCGCTGGTACACCCGCTCACGGTGCTGGAGAAGCAGCGGGTCCAAGGCGGCTTCCAGCGCCTCCGTGCGATAGCTGTAGGCGCCGCGCATCTGCGGCGGCATGGGGTTCATGGACTCCGGCAACGGGTCCAGCATGCCGAGAAAATTGGCGAGGTAGAGGTCCGCGGCACTCAGCTCCGTGCCCACCAGGTAGTCGCTATCGACGCCGCTCTGGGCTGCCAGGCACTCTCGCAGCCATTCAAGCGTTGCCACCAGCTTGTCCTCGGCAGCGGCATAGGCTGCTTCGGAATAGCCGTAGCGGTCGGCCATGCGTTGCATATAAGGTGGCGCCTCACCGCGGCTGATGACCATGCCGGTCAACTGGGTGCGGCGATTCCAGCCGAGGCCATCCTGTCCTGCCAGCGCGTGGCAGATGCCTACCACCTGCGCTCGAAGCCTGGGGCTCCACCCCAGCAGGGGCTGCTGCGGCGCCAGGGCCTCTGCTAGTTCCAGCTGCGCCAGCCAGGTAATGCGCGGCGGCTCGTCGTTCCAGGCCAGCACCGGTGCGCTGGCCTGGCCGGTCCAGTCGACCAGGGCGTTGTTCTCTCCGCCGGCTTCCTGGGCAGCCGCAACAAACTCCAGCTGCTTGATCGCCAGGACCGATTTGATGGCTTCGCCCCAGGGCCCGGGCATGCCCGCCGTGAGCACAAGGCGCAGCCCCGGGCTGCGCCTTGCCTCGTCGATGCTGAGGTAATCCAGCGCCCTACTCCCAGCTAAGGATCAGTTTGCCGATATGGCGGCTGGATTCCATCACCCGGTGCGCCTCGCTGGCCTCTGCGAAGGAAAACACCTGGTGAATGATGGGCTGCAAGCGACCGTCATCCAGCCACGGCCAGGCCTTGTCGCGCACCTCAGCTACCAGCGCCGCCTTGAACGCCTGCTCGCGCGCTCGCAGCGTGGACCCGGTCAATACCAGGCGCTTGAGCATTACCGGCATCAGGTTGGCGCTGACCTGCGAACCCTGCAGGTAGGCAATATTGACGATGCGGCCGTTCACGGCAGCCAGCTGGATATTGCGGTCGACGTAATCGCCACCCACCATGTCCAGAATCACATCGACCCCGCGGCCATCGGTGTCGGCCTTGATCGCCTCGACAAAGTCCTGCTCGCGGTAATTGACGCACAAACGCGCGCCGAGGGCTTCGCAGACTTCAACCTTTTCCGCTGAGCCGGCGGTGGCATAGACCGGGCAGCCGTAGGCGGTCAGCATCTGGATGGCCGACGTCCCGATACCACTGCTGCCGCCGTGGACCAGGAAGCTCTCACCGGGCTGGATAGCCGCCCGTTGCATCACGTTTGACCATACCGTGAGCACGGTCTCAGGCAGGCCGGCGGCCTCTTCGATACTCATTTCATCGGGGATCGGCAGGCATTCCGCGGCAGCGGCCAGTGCCAGTTCCGCGTAGCCGCCACCGGAAAGCAGCGCGCAGACGCGGTCGCCTTCTGACCAGTCGTCAACACCCTCGCCGGTGGCTGCGACGGTGCCTGCCACTTCCAGGCCTGGTGTTTCCGGGGCGCCCGGCGGTGGCGGGTAGAAGCCCTGGCGTTGCACGATATCGGCGCGATTGATGCCCGCGGCGTGGACCTTGATGAGCACCTCGCCCGGTCCCGGGCTCGGCTCCGGCAGTTCAGTGAGACCGAGAACCTCGGGGCCGCCGGGTTCTGAAATGGCAATGGCGCGCATCGGGCTGACCCCTCAGGTAACTGGCTAGCTTCCCGTATGCTCTCCGCTGGCGGGCAGTACGTCAAAGCGAATGGGCATGGACTTTATGCCGTTGATGAAGTTTGAGCGCAGCCAGCGGATCTCGCCGTCGAACTGCGGGTTGGCAATGCGGCCGAGAATTTCCTCGAATATCACCCTGAGTTCCAGGCGCGCCAGGTGGGAACCCAGGCAGAAGTGCTCGCCGATCCCGAAGGCCCGGTGGTTGTTGCGAACGTCCTCGCGCTCGGCACGGGTAATGTCAAAGCGGTCGCCGTCTTCGAATACCGCCTCATCGGCACTGGCAGCGCCATAGAACATGTGGACCTTGTCGCCCTTGCTGATCCTCTGCCCGCCGATTTCAGCATCCTCCACCGCGGTACGCCGGAAGGCGATCACCGCCGGGTTGTAGCGCAGGAACTCCTCGATGGCGCCTTCCAGCTGTTCCGGGTGATCCTGCAGGGACTGGTACTGGTCGGTCTCCATCAGCAGGCGCATGCCGTGGCTGGTCACGGTTCGGGTCGTCTCGTTGCCGGCCACGATCAGCATCAGGAAGAAGTAGCAGAATTCGTCATCCGTGAGCGGCTCGTCTTCGACCGTGCCGGTGAGCAACACGTTGACGATATCGTCCTGCGGATTGGCCCGGTGCTCCGCCGCCAGCTCCTGGGCGATCCCGAACATCTCCATCATCGCCATCATGCCCTCGTCCTGGGTAGTGGCAAGCTCCGGGTCATCCATGCCGATCATGATATTGGTGAGCTCGAAAATGCGCCGGCGCTTGTCCAGCGGCACGCCCATCAGCTCGCAAATCGCGATCAGCGGCAGCTCGGCGGCCACATCCTCGACGAATTCGCAGCGACCACCCTCGACCGCCTCGGAGACGATCTCACGCGCCACCTCCCGAAACCGGGCCTCGTAGGAATCCACCGCCTTCGGCGTGAAGGCATTGCGCACCAGCCGCCGGTACTTGAGGTGCTTGGGTGGGTCCATGTTGATGATCTGAAGCTGCAACAATGGCAGGGTTTCCTCGTCGTGCTCATGCAGGAAGCAGGTTTCTACCTCGGAGGAAAAAATCTGCGGATTCTTGGAGATGTAGTCGAGGTCAGCCTGGCGTGTAACTGCCCAGAAGCCGCGCCCCTGGACCGGGTCCTCATGCCAGTACACGGGTTCTTCCCGGCGCAGGTAGCTGAAAGTTTGGCGAGGCATCCCACCCTTGAAAGAGTCAGGATCGGTGAGGTCTACAAGGGGACACTTTGGCATGGCTCAAATAGTTCCTCGGGAGATCGACATGCTGATGATATAAAACTATAGCCTATTAGTTTGTAGTTTCACTACTAAAAGAAAAGCGGGCAGCGCCCGCTTTGCTTTTACTTTTAGCCAGCCTCGTCGGTGCAGGGAATGCTAAGCGGCTTTGTAACACCGCCAGCGGTGAGTGTGATCGTTACAGAGCCATCGAGGTTTGCAGTATTGTCACTCTGATTAACAACCGTGAAGCCCACCAGGAAGGCGGCCGGGTTCGTTGTATTGGGTACCGTCACATCGTTGGAAATGAGCTCACAGCCCTCTGCTGAAATGGCCACTGTCGACTGCGCAGGGGGCGGATGGTTGAAATCGTCCGACACAGCAACAAGGTATTGCCGGTCTTCGCCACCGCCCTCCATGAAGATAGTGTCCACGATCTGCAACAGACCTCCGCCGGCGGGCCGCTCGTAGAGTGCAATATTTGCTCCAAAGGCATCGTTGGAGCTCATGGCGATAATAGCAGTATCGCGCACGTGCAGCAGTTCTCGCGTGCACTGGCCAGTAGCCTCCAATTCAAGAGGGCACAGCGAGCCGTTGTAGATGCCGTTGGCCTCGTCGTACACACCGTTTTCATTGAAGTCGAAGAAAATTTCCTCAAGACCTTCCGCGCACTCGCGACCTGGATCGGTTGTGGTATCCGGCGTACAGAATGGTGGCCGGTTGTCGAAGATCCCGTTGTCGTTCTTGTCGAGGAACGCTTCCGGCAAGTCTTCGAACTGCTCACCCACATCGTAGAGCCCGTTGCCATTGGTATCGATGAACGCCTCTTCACCAACAGCGATCACCGTGATGGCACTGCGGGCCGCAGAGATGGGGCCAAGGTAGCTTGGGCAGGGACGCCCACGTGCCGGGGCACCAGCGTAATCCGGGCAGTCGCGGTTGAAAATCGTGGAGATAGCGCCGTCGTCCCCGGTGTCGTTGGCAAGCAAAGGGAATCTCGGTGCCTGGCTGGTCCACGTCACAGAGCAGGCACCGCCGGCCAGCTCGCAGCTGTCCTGGATCGAGCCGTACTCAGTGGTGAAGAAGGCTACCGTCCCGTTGGGTACCGGGTTATTGAACTTGTCGGCCATACGTACGGTGACTTCTGTGGTGACGCCGTCAACGTCCAAGCCTCCAGGGTTACCGGTTTCCGGGCCCATAGATACGGAGTTTTGATCCGGTAGGCCGGTACTAACAATCAATCGATCGGACACAGTACTTAGCGTGGTGCCTCCGACCAGAAGAGTCGCAGTGACGCGGACTGAGGTCGACACGTTGCCAGACTGCACAATCGCTCTAGCAATACCTTGCTCGTTGGTAGTGGCTGAGGGGTTGGTTAGCCCGAGCCCGCCGATGGTGGTTGAAAGTGAAAAGTCGACGTCGATACCAGCTGCGGGCGCACCCGTCGTGTCCAGCACCTGGAACGACACCTCGGCAGTTTCGAGACGGCCTGCACCGCCAGTGCCTTGCAACGCGATGGTTTGGGGTACGGCATCAAGGAAAGCGATTGAATTCACATCGGCAGTTGCAATAGAGAGCGTTACTGTCGCTGTTTGCGTGTTGCCCTGGACGATTGCTGCCGTCACCGTATCGGAGCCGGTGCAGCCATCCGCGGTGAAGGTCGCGGTAGCGACACCGTTGATCGTGTTCACCGTGGAATTGAGCTCTGCCAGAGGCGGCTCGAGACTCGCGCAGCCACTGGTGAATTGAACCGGAACCACAGACGATACAGGAGTGCCATCCCCTTCAGTCACCGTTACTGACAGTGAAGTGGAACCGGCAGCGGGCAGCGAAGTGGCCCCGGCCTGTATTTCGCCTTCAATAAAATTGCCGCCTTCGAAGCGCCCGATCCGCAGATTTGCCTCGCCGATCTGGTAATTCAGCGAGCTCGACACGCCGCCAAGTGTGGCGGTGACAGTTCCCGCGCCAAGCGTGCCGTCGGACCCAAGTGTAAAAGTGGCAACACCATTGAGGTCGGTCAAAGCTGTGCCCGAAGCTGGGGCAATGACACCGATTGTGGCTGAAGCAGTCACAATCTGATTGGCTACGGGTTGGCCGAAAGCGTCTGTGGCGTTAACGGTCAGAGTCGCAGGGCTGATATCGGTGATGTTTTCTGTCGGGTCGCCGGAGCTGTCGGTCAGTGCCAGGACAAGAACATTATTACCCTGGTTTACGGATTGAATTTCGAAATTAAGGAAGGCGCTGACGTCATCGACAGTCGCGGTTACCTGACCAGCACCGGACCCTTGATTGGCCTCAAGTACAAAGGAGGCAACACCGTCTTCATTTGTGAGACCAGAGCTGGGTGAAATGGCTCCAGCCGTCGTGGTGACATTAACAAGCGCTCCCGCACCACCAGTGAAGCTCACGGTAATGACGCCCGGGCTTGCGTCGCTGATTGTAGAAGTCGGGTTGCCACTGGTATCGGTAAGGGCAATGGTGAGTGTTCCGCCGCCACCACCGCCGGGGTCGTTGGGACCACCGCCGATAAAACCAGGCCCGCTGCCACCGCCACCGCAGGCGCTGACTGCCGCCAGGAAAAGCCCCGTAAGGACGAGCTTGATAAAGCTGAACTTCCGCAATTCCGTCATGTTTTCAATCCCGGCCGACTGGATCGGCTCATTATCATTGGTCTGAAGGCGTAGCCTGTGCCGCCGGGTCCCCACCCGTACAAGCACAAGCACGTGGCTGCAGCCGGGGCCGCGCCACCCTGTTTATTATCCGGGATTCTGCCGTTGTGAACGCGTTCTGCGCAATCTGTCTTGCGCGTTTCTGGTGCCGTGTCACACAACAACGCGAAAAGCACCGCTTTACCCGCGATTCCCATCCCCATGGGAGCCGCCCGGGCAGGTAGCAGTGCACCCGAGTTGTTTCGAGTTTACAGGGGCTTAGGAGCGAATCCTATGGTTTACTTGAGCAAAAAAAGGGGTATTATTGCTAGTCCCTTCCTGTGCAAAGCAACTTACGCCTTCGCAGCGACGTCCAGCGGTACTTGCAGCGATTTGCAACAGATCGCAACGATCTACAATAAGATCTGCAATATAGAGCCGCTCTGCAGAAGTTCCGACAACACCTATGGCCGCGCTGTAACCCGTTCCTCTAGAGACCGAGTTCCTTGATCAGGGCCAGCACGTCCTCGTGATGCGACTTGGTTTTTACCTTGTCCATGATGTGCTTGAGGCGTCCGTCCTTGCCGATGATGAAGGTGGTGCGCAGCACACCCATGGACTCGCGACCCATGAATTTCTTGAGGCCCCAGCAGCCGTACTTTTCAGTGACCGAACGGTCTTCGTCAGACAGCAGGGTGAAATTCAGGTCTTCCTTGTCGATGAACTTTGCCAGGCGTGCCACCGGGTCCGGGCTCACACCCAGCACCACGGTCTTGGCCTTTTTGAACTCCGCCCTGGTGTCGCGGATTCCGCAGGCCTGGTTGGTGCAGCCAGGCGTCATGGCCTTGGGGTAGAAATACAGCACCACGTTGCTCTTGTCGCGAAAGTCCTTAAGGCTGACTTTCTTGCCGTCCTGGTCGGGCAGGCTGAAAGCCGGGGCCATGTTGCCGATCTTGGGAAATGCCATGGAATATTCCTCCCTATTCCGATTGTTCGCCGCTATTCTTGTTGCCGCCGCGGTCGAGCTCCAGCACGGCGGCGCTCACCTGCTCATCATTCTGCTCGTCTGACCGTTCGTCGGGCTCAACTTCGCTGTCGTCTTCAATCATCTGCCGGGGTAACTCCCGGCGGGTGCGCGCGCCGAGCTTCTCCAGGTCCATGACGCGCTTGACCAGGTTGCCGCGACCGGTGGAGAGGCGCGCGCGGGTCTTGTCCCAGCTTTCGTGGGCCCGGTCGATATGCCGGCCGAGATCGGCCAGGGACTCCAGCACCAGCGCAAATTGGTCATGGATGGCACCGGCCTGTGCTGCGATTTTCTCCGCGTTACGGTTCTGGTGCTCATAGCGCCAAAGGGTTTGCACCGTGCGCAGTGTCGCCAGCAAAGTGGTCGGGCTGACCACGATGATCTGCTTGTCGTACGCCCGGGTGAACATGGACGGATCACTGTCGAAGGCCGCCATGAAAGCCGACTCGATCGGAATAAACAGCAGCACAAAATCGAGGCTGTTGATGCCCTCCAGCTGCTCGTACTCTTTCAGGCTCAGGCCGTCGATATGCTGCTTGACCGCCTGTACGTGCTCCGCCAGGGCCTGCTTGCGCTCGACCTCGTCTTCGCAGCCGATATAGCGATCATAGGCCACCAGTGAAACCTTCGAGTCCACCACGATATCCCGGCCCTCGGGCAGCCGCACAACTACGTCCGGCTGGCGCCGCTGGCCGTCGCCGGAGGTAGCACTGAACTGGGTTTCGTACTCGTGCCCCTTGCGCAGGCCGGATTCCTCCAGCACCCGCTCAAGCACGATTTCGCCCCAGTTGCCCTGGGTTTTCTTGTCGCCCTTGAGGGCGCGGGTCAGGTTGACCGCATCCTCGGACATGCGCTGGTTGAGCTCCTTGAGCGCGGTCAGCTCATGTTTCAGCGACAGGCGGTCCCGGGTCTCGCGATCGTAGACATCCTCCACCTTGCTGCGGAAATCCTTGAGCTGGGTGCGCAGCGGGTCGAGGGTGGCGGCCAGGGTTTCCTTGTTGGTTTTCAGGAAGCGTTCACTCTTCTCCTCGAAGATGCGATTGGCGAGGTTGCTGAACTCGTCCTCGAGCTGCTTGCGAGCCTTCTGCAGCAATTCAAGCTTTTCCGATGCAGCCTGGGACTCACTGTGCAACTGCTGCTGCAGCCGCGCATTCTCCGCCTGCAACTCGGCAAGGAGCTGGGCGTGCTCCAGCTCGCGCGCCTGGGCGGCCCGCTGGGCGCGCAGCGCCACCAGCCCCCAGGCCAGCAGCACTCCCAGCAGGAACCCGCCGCCCGCTGCGGCCAGCAGCCACTGCTGCAGTTCTGTCATCGCTTGATGGCCGACACGCGCACTGGCCAGTGCGCGTTGCTGCGGTCATGAAAGAATTCCCGCAAGGTGTGGTACACCACCGGGAAGGCGATTTCATCCCAGGGGATGCTGTCTTCCGTGAACAGCTCAACCTCCTGGGATTCCGGGCCCACGCCATAGGCGCCATCCACGATGAAGGCCCGGTAGAACATATACACCTGGTTGATCCCTGGCACATCGAAAATCCGATAGAGGTGTTGCTCGTAGACCTCCGCGCGGGCTTCTTCCCAGGTCTCACGCGCCGCGCCCTGCAGCGTGGTCTCGCCGTTTTCCATAAAGCCCGCGGGCAGGGTCCACAGGCCGATGCGCGGCTCGATAGCGCGGCGGCACAGCAGAATCCTGCCTTCATACTCCGGCACACAGCCAACGATGACCCGGGGATTGCTGTAATGAATGGTGTCGCAGCTGTCGCAGACGTGGCGCGGCCGGTCATCCCCCTCCGGGATGCGGTGGCTGACGCTGCTGCCACAGTTGCTGCAAAACTTCACGATCTAGCCGGCCAGTTCCGCATAGGCGCCGCTGCAGAACACCAGGGGTGAACCCGCCTCACGGTGGCTCATCGCCAGCACCCGCGCCACCAGGATCACGTGATCGCCACCGTTGTGCCGGGCTTCCTCTTCGCATTCGAAGCTGACCAGGGTGTTCGGCAGTACCGGCATTCCGGTGCTGCCCGCTTCGAAGTGCGCGGGATCGAGATCGTGCTCACCTTTTAGCGCATACCGCCCGGACAGGGCCTGCTGGTCAGCGCGCAGGATGTTGACTGCCCAGCGCTTGCAGTGTGTAAACGTGTCGAACATTTCCGAATCGTTCTGCAGGCTCCAGAGAATCAGCGGTGGGTCGAGGGACACCGAGGCGAAGGAGTTGACCGTCATCCCGAACGGGGCGCCGTCGTCCGGCTGCCCTGTGATGACACAGACACCCGTGGCAAAACAGCCGAGGGCGTCACGGAACTCACGGGACGAAAAGCTCATGTTATCTCCTTGCTGGATGGAAGGCCGGGATTATACACAGACGAGTCGTCAATCCCCCGCCGTCTCCGTTGTCCGTTGCCAACGCGCCGCGGCTGCGTCGTCGCTGTCGCGGGCATCCACCCAGCGCGAACCTGACGGCGTGGTTTCCTTTTTCCAGAATGGCGCCCGGGTCTTCAGGTAATCCATGATGAACTCGCAGGCCTCGAAGGCCTCGCCGCGGTGACCGCAGGCAACCCCCACATAGACGATCTGGTCGCCGGGCTTGAGCTTGCCGATCCGGTGGATCACACGCACTGAACGCAGCGCCCAGCGTTGGCGAGCCTCGTCGACGATGGCCTGGATGCTGCTCTCGGTCATGCCCGGGTAATGCTCCAAGTCCATGGCGAGCACGGCATCCGGGTCTGCCGCTGCGGCATCGGGCTCGCCGCGAACGCAGCCGACGAATACTGCCGTGCCACCAACCCGGGTATCTTCACCCAGCAGCTCACGCTGCAGTCGGCCCACATCGAAGTCTTCCTGCTGGATGCTAACGTCCACCGCGCTGACCTAGCCGCCGGTCACCGGCGGATAGAAAGCCACCTCGTCGCCCGCGGCGACGGCTTCATCGCCACGCGCCTGCTGCTGATTCAGGGCACACAGCAGGTTGTCTGCGCCGAGTGCGCTTGCCCAGGGTTCCCCGCGGTCAACCAGCCGCTGTTTCAGCTCGGCCACGGTGCCTCCCGCCTCTGACGGCGACAATTCTAGCTGGCCGACGTCGAGTTGCTCCCGCAGCCTCGCGAAAAACAGCACCCGGATCATGACTCTTCCCGCCGCCAGTCCCCGGAGGCACCGCCGGACTTGCTCAGCAGGCGGACATCCCCAATGACCATGCCGCGGTCTACCGCCTTGCACATGTCGTAGATGGTGAGCGCCGCCACCGAAGCGGCCGTCAGGGCTTCCATCTCGACGCCGGTGCGGCCCGCCAGTTTGCAGGTGGCAGTGATGTCGACGCTGTGCGCAGCGGCATTGGCCTGCAGTTCAACCTTGACACTGCTGAGTGGCAGCGGATGACAGAGGGGAATGAGGTCACTGCAGCGCTTGGCTGCCTGGATACCGGCAATCCTCGCCACCGCGAATACGTCGCCCTTGCTGTGACCACCGCTCTCAATCAGCGCCAGGGTATCCGGCTGCATGACGACAGAGGCCGCCGCCACCGCTTCACGGCGGGTGACGTCCTTGCCGCCGACGTCGACCATGGCCGCGCGCCCGGCTTCATCGAGATGGGTGAGTTCCGTCATAGGCTGGTTTCCTGTTTGGTCCCGTGCATTATACTGCGGCTTCTGCGGATTTCGGTGATGGAGAGACTGTGAGTGATTTGAAGCTGGGATTGCAACTGGGGTACTGGGGCGCAGAGTACCCGGCCTCACACGTGGAACTGGCGCAGGAAGCCGAGCGCCTGGGTTACGACTCGGTCTGGACCGCCGAATCCTGGGGCAACGACTGCTTCACTCCCCTGGCCTGGATAGGCGCCCACACCTCCAGGATACGACTTGGCACGGGCGTGGCCCAGCTCTCGGCGCGCACGCCCACCGCCTGCGCCATGGCCACCATCGCCCTCGACCATATGTCCAATGGCCGCATGATACTGGGCCTCGGTGTATCCGGCCCCCAGGTGGTGGAAGGCTGGTACGGCCAACCCTATAGCAAACCGGTCACGCGCACCCGCGAATACGTGGAAATCATTCGCAAGGTGCTGGCCCGCGAGGCGCCGGTGACCAGTGACGGTGAGCACTATCCCCTGCCCTACAACGGCCCGGGCGCCTGGGGCATGGGCAAGCCCCTGAAGCCCATTACCCATCCGCTGCGCGCGGATGTCCCCATATTTATCGGTGCAGAGGGGCCGAAGAACGTTACCCAGACCGCGGAGATCGCCGACGGCTGGCTGCCGCTGTATTACTCGCCCTACCGCCAGGAGGTTTATGCCGACCAGATCGCCCACCGCAAGCCGGGCTTCGAGATCACCGCGGGCGCCCTTGTCAGCATCAACGACAATCTCGAGGAAGCCCTGTACCCGGTCAAGGCCATGCTGGGTTTCTACATCGGCGGCATGGGCTCCAAACAGCGCAACTTCCACAAGGAGCTGATGGCACGCATGGGTTTCGCGGACGAGGCAGACCAGATCCAGGAACTGTTTTTTGCCGACAAGCGCGACGAGGCGATCGCCATGGTGCCCACCGAGTTCGCCGACGAGATCTCGCTCTGTGGCCCGCGGGAACGCATTGCCGAGAAACTCGAGGACTGGAAGCAGTCACCGGTGACCACTCTGTATTTCCATGGTGACGTGGACACACTGCGGGCCATGGCAGAGCTGGCGCTATGAGAGCCGCAGCCCTGCGCCGCCTTACCCAGCTGCTGTGCGCCGGCGCTATGCTTGCCGGCACCGGCCTGGCAGCTGCCGATACGGCAGAGCGTTCCCGGACGCAGAGCCTGCAATCCTCCCGCGAGCTGGCGCAGGAAGCGCGGGCCTCCATCAGGGAGTTGCCCGCCGCGGAGCTATCTGCCCGCCTCCAGAAAAACCCAGAACTGTTACTGGTGGATGTGCGCACCGAACGTGAATACCTTGCCGGCCACCTGTCGGGCGCCGACTGGATTCCCCGCGGCAAGCTCGAATTTGTCATCGCCAACAAGGACCTGCCGGCCGATCACGAGATCGTGCTTTACTGCCGCACCGGCGCCCGCGCCGCCCTGGCGGCTAGGGCCCTGCAGGACATGGGCTATCGCAATGTCTCGAGCCTGGAGGGTGGCTTCAAGCAGTGGACCGTGGACGGCAACAGTATTTACAACCAGCACGGGGAGATTCGGGTGCTGGAGTTTGAGGCTGTAGAGGAATAGCGGGAGAGAAAGTGGCCCGCCCGAGAGGATTCGAACCTCTGACCGACGGCTTAGAAGGCCGTTGCTCTATCCAGCTGAGCTACGGGCGGATATCTAGGGCGACTGAATTCTCCCGTGCCATTCCCGGGAAGGCAAGCCTGCCGGCTTGCTGTTGCTCCCGCTTTGCGGTCCGGCCGGCGAGCACAGCTCGCCGTCGTTCGGCTGCGCGCAAAGCGGTGCTTTGCAAACGCTTGCCTCACCCAGCTGAGCTACGGGCGGATATCTGGGGCGACTGAATTCTCCCGTGCCATTCCCGGGAAGGCAAGCCTGCCGGCTTGCTGTTGCTCCCGCTTTGCGGTCCGGCCGACGGGGGTGGTTGGGGAAGTTGGGGTGGCCGAGGGGTCTCGAACCCCCCACCTCCGGAGCCACAATCCGGTGCTCTACCTGATGAGCTACGGCCACCACTTCCGCCCGCGGATGATGAAGCGGGCTTTTTCCTGAGCGGGGTGAAAGTTGGTCGGGGTAGAGGGATTCGAACCCCCGACATCCTGCTCCCAAAGCAGGCGCGCTACCAGACTGCGCTATACCCCGACACCCTGAAACGACCCTGCTTTTCAGGAGCGCGAATCATACCCGCCGCCCTACAGGTCGTCAATTGAAACGCGGGCCGCCGGCTTTTGCGCACAGCAGCGGCGTGCGATAATCCGCGCCCTCGCAATGACCGAATCAGGAGCTCCCGATAATGACCGCACTGGTCCTCGATGGAAAGGCGCTGGCAGCCAAGAGTGAAGCCGAACTGCAGGAGCGCGTCGAGCGCCTTAAAGAGAGATCCGGCGGCAAAACACCCATTCTCGCCACCATCCTGGTCGGGGACGATCCCGCCTCCGCGACCTATGTGCGCATGAAGGGCAACGCCTGTCGCCGGGTGGGCATGGAGTCACTGGCCATCGAACTGCCGGCCGACACCAGCACAGGACAACTGCTGGACAAGATCGACGAACTCAATGACAACCCCGATGTGCATGGCATCCTGCTGCAGCACCCCCCCCCGCCGCAGATCGACGAGCGGGCCTGCTTCGACGCCATCGCCCTGGCCAAGGACGTAGACGGCGTGACCTGCCTGGGCTTTGGTCGCATGGCCATGGGTGAACCGGCCTACGGCTGCGCCACACCGCAGGGAATCATGCGCACCCTGAAGGCCTATGACATCGAGCTGGAAGGCAAGCACGCAGTCGTCGTCGGCCGCTCGCCGATTCTCGGCAAGCCCATGGCCATGATGCTGCTGAATGAAAACGCCACCGTCACCATCTGCCATTCGCGCACCCGCGACCTGCCTGAAATCATTAAGCAGGCGGATATCCTGGTGGGCGCCGTCGGCAAACCCGAATTCATTCGCGGTGAGTGGATCAAGGACGGAGCCGTGGTAGTGGACGCGGGCTACCATCCGGGCGGCGTCGGCGATATTGAACTGTCGGCGATTACCGACCGGGCGGCTGCCTACACGCCGGTACCGGGGGGCGTAGGACCCATGACAATCAACACCCTGATCTACCAGAGTGTGGAGTCGGGTGAAAAAAGTATGGGCTGATCAGCCCTCGGAAGCGTCCAGGCGGCAGTGCCAGCGGGCAATGCCCAGCTTCTTCAGGTTCTGGATAAGGGTGCGGTGACTGCGGAAGCGCTTGGGATGTCCGCGGAAGGTGGTGAGAGTGCCATCGGCCTCTTCGCGCTGCTGCGCATCGCGCAGGCTCACGCCCAGGTCGAAGCGTAGCTGGTAACTGGACCCATCCGAATCTACCCGCGGATGCCGTAGTTCCTCGCTTTGCACAAGCTCCTTGAGCTCGCGTTCGTTGTAGCCTCGCACGCATTTTGCCTTTTCATCGCTGTCTCCGATGACCTTAAGAAGGAGGCTGCGGCAAGTCCACGCCCGGGCTGCCGAACTTTGACGGGTTTCACAAATTGACGCAGACGGGCGCCCAGACTGTGAACTGGATTGTCAGCCCAGCGCCATGTCGGCGTCTACGCAGAGAACGGCCTCGATGCGGGCATCCTCTCCCTTGCCGACGGAGAACTGACTCAGGCAGCGTACGCTATCGTCCGGCAGGCGCACCCAGCGATGCCCCACCTGTACGGGACCGCCCCGCGTCAACTGGGTTTGAATGAAGTTGACCTCAGAAAAGTAGGTCGCGCTGAGAGCCTGTTTGACGGGAACACTGCTGCCGGACTGGTGCAGGTAGAGGATCGCATCAAATGCATCCCTGAGCTGCTCCTGGGCACGGGTAATGCGGCCTGACCAGGTAAACACGATGTCGTCGTCGGCGCTGGAATCGAATATTCGATCGTTGTCTGTACCCTGGTACAGGCGGTATTCGCCGTTGGAGAGCGCCAGGCGCAGGCTGCTGTCCTTGCCGATGTTGTCCATATGCCTGGGGCCCACGGCTTCGAAGAACTCCACCGGCAAGCCGAACTCATAGACACCCTGGCTGAATCCACCCGGGTCGTGAAACATCAGGTAGTGGTGGTTGTGGCTGGCCGCAAACACCAGCACACCGGGAGCATCAGGCGCCGCCATCACCAGCGCAGAATTGGGCTGCATCTGGTTCGGGAATCGCCGCAAAAGCGCCAGGTAATGAGCGCTGAAGCAGGCAAGGTCAACAGGACGCACCATGTAATCAAATCGCCAGTTCGCCAAACATGCGCAGAATATACACGGATTATCCGGCCAATAGGAGCTGAAGCCTTCCATTTCGTGACTCCATCCCAAAGCTGCTGTGAAAACCGGGTATTTCCCACAATTCCGGAAGAATTTCGTTGCGCCGACCACCCCACGCTGGTCTGCTAACGCTGTATAAATGTTGGCTGAATCCATGCAGATTGAACCCCTGGTCGGGCTCATTTGTGATCACACTTCCCCGGTGCTGGCGGGCGATATCATGCGCGCCGGCTACCGCGTCGTGCGGGTGACCCCGGAGCACCTGGAGCCGGAGAGCCTGCAACCGGTGGATGCCTGGGTGGTGGACTGTGAGAACAGCAATGCCATTGCTGATGCGACCCTGTGGCTCGAACCGCGCCTGGTGGCGCTGAGCAATCGCCCGGACCCGGCCGACCTCAAGGCCTACCGCGGCTGGTGCGAGCGCATAATCCTTACCCTGGACCGCTGGACGGCGGATATTCGCCACGCGGACGCTGCGCGCACCCTGTCCGACCCCGGTCGCTTTGCGGCGGTGGACGGGGTCTGGGTGATCGCCGGCTCCACCGGCGCCTTTGGCGCCGTGAAGCAGTTCCTGCGCCGCTTCAGCCACGTGCCCCGCATCGCCTTTGTCTATGTCCAGCACATCGACCCGCGCCAGGAAGGCAGCCTTACCCTGATCGGCGCGGCCAACCGGGACGTCAGCTGTTCGCTGGCCCTGGGTCGGCACTGGCTGAACCCGGGGCAGCTGCTGATCGTGCCCGCCAGCAGCCAGCTCCGCTTCGGCCGCCAGGGTGAAATCTACAGCACCCGCGACCCCTGGCCGACACCGGAAACACCCAGCATCGATTCGCTGCTGCTGTCGCTGTCCGGCATCCAGCCAAGTGGCGCGATCATGTTGAGCGGCGCTGGCCGGGACGGCTGCGCAGGCATGACTTCACTGGCTGAGCTGGGCACACGCATCTGGGTGCAGGACCCGGAAACCTGCGAGGCCCCGTCCATGCCGAGAGCGGTGCTGCAATCGAGGGTGGCGTCGGTAATCGACAGCCCTGAAGGGCTTGCCGCGCGCCTGCTGACAATGTACCCGAGGCCTTGTTAATAGCAGAGCTAGCCCGCTTCTCCCAGGTCCAGAGACGACAGGTACTGGTTCTTGCAGCGGCGCTTGAATTCTTCGCTGCAATACTCGCCGAGCTGTTCTTCCAGCTCCGGTGCGTCTATGCCGGCACTGCGCGCATAGCGCAGCAGGGCTTTCTCAGCTCGCTCGGGTGCCGGGAACCGCGAAATATTGGCGTCGCACCAGCACAGCGCCAGCGCCCGCAGGTCGTATTCATCCGCCACACTACCCAACAGGGCCCCAGTCAGGCGCTGCAGGCGCTGCTGCGCATTGTCGCCGAAGGCCGACACGCCGGCATCGGCCTGGCTGTGCGCAAGCAATTCCTCGATTCGCGCCAGGGTACTTTCGTAATGCTGGCGGCGGCGCCGTGACAGGTAGGATTCCCGCGTCGGATTGAAAGCCGCACCAGGGTCCCAACGGCTGACGTCGACCTCGAACTCCTCAACGCCCAGGCGCCGCAGGCAAGCCAGCGCCCGGTCCGGGCACTTGATGGTCTTCTCGGTGCCCGCCCGGGTCACCATTACCGCCGGTACCGGCAGTCCGCCCTCCGGCTGGTAGATACATTCAACGATAAAACCCTCGGGCGTCACGCCGCGCAGCACGATATCGGATACCTTGCCCTGCTTGACGGCGTCACGCAGTTCCTGCTCAGGGAGTGGCAGGCGCGGAGGGCGCGAATTGACCTTGCTCAGCAGCATAAGACACTTCCTATCCTTGGGTTGTCGGCCGTTCCCGGCAGCGTTGCCGGGGCCGTTCACAGAACAATGCATTCGTGGTGCCTTGGCGACAGAGTGTTGCATCAGCGCAGCAAAAATGCCTTGACCTGTGCGAGCGCGGCGCTATTGTAGAGCCATTGGTACGCCCGGCCAGAGACAAGAACGGTGCCCCGCCCTGCCCCAGGCTGGCTTCGGCCGGTGATGGCAGCACGGACGGGAGCTCAATACACCGCACAGGCCACATCGACGCCAGGGAAGCACCGGCTATCATTGCCGCTGCTTTCGGAGAACGCCGGGTATACGTGTTGCGGAACACCTGACCACCGATCAGCGCGGGCATAGTCCCTGGCGACGGTGAACGGGAGGTGCCGCAGTCAGCGCTGATTGGCGAACGGGTAGACCCGATGTGGTTGCCCCGCCCGGGCTGGCCGATGGCTGACGCGAACGGTTGACGATCAGTGCAGGCAGGCTTTAATTCACGCTCTGATGCACGCCTTAATGCAAGCTCTGATGCACAAAGACGTCGCCAATGAGATGTACCAATGCGAGGTGAACAATGGCTTCCCAAATCGGAAGCGCGGCTGGCGACAGGGCCAGCATGCAAGACAGCGCGATCGACAATACAAAACAATCTCATACCGAAGCTCCCGGGGAACCTCTAGAGTCCGTGCCCGCCAAAAGCCCGCACAGGAAATATCTTGTGCTGCTGGCGCTGCATATGGTTCATACCGACGACCCCAAGGTGTTCAGCACGGCGACGGACTGCAGTGAGCGTACCTTCCATTACGTGAAGAGCCGCCTCTGCAAGCACGACGGTGTCATCATCAGTTACGACCGGCGTGCCGGCCGCTATATTGTGGTGCACTCCGGGGTGCTGGATCTCAACCGTGTCGCCGAACTCATGAAGCGGCACTACCCCCTGCGCTACGCCAACATCGAGCGCCTCGCCAGGGAAAGTCGGGGCAATTTCATCGGCTGACGTCACGACGCTACCCTGCCCCGTACAACATGCGTGGAAGATCGGGAATCAGGTACAGCTCGTTGTGCAGCCGGGTAGCCCCGACGAACACGCCTTCCGGTGGCAGGTCCACCGTGGTCAACCACGAAGGCTCGACACGCCCCGGTGACGCCGTACCCGAAAATGCCAGCGCCCTGAAGGGCGGATCCATATCCTTGTCGGCCTTGAACACGCCCACCGTGGTCAGCCGCTCCGGGCTCGGTGCAGGCAGGCCACAGACCTCGTCCAGGGACTGGATGCTCAGTTCGTAGCCACGCCAGGTAAATTCACCCAGGTCACCCGCGGGTCGACCGGCAAAGTTCACCTGCTGGACCTCGGCGAGGGCCTGCAGCGGTACCATGATCTGCCGACCATCGGACAGCGGCAGCATTGCCACCTCGAGATTGTCTGTTGCGCCGGAAGTCGCCATTGTTCTCTTCGCTCTGCCCCTTTTCGTTCAGTCCAGCATCAGCTCGCCATGGCGTGGCCGCCCAGGTAGCGCTGGATCATGGCCTGCATGCCCTCAGCACTATTGGAGCCCTTCGCCATAAAGTCGGTGGCGCCGACCTTGTTGGCTTCTGCGCGGTGCTTGTCACCGTCCCGCGATGACACCACTACCGTCGGCACGTCCGCCATCACCGGCAGGCGCCGCATGTTGGCGATGAAGTCAAAGCCGTTCATGTTCGGCATCTCAAGGTCGGTGAAGATGAAGTCCGGCGGCCTGACCGCTTCGGCCAGGTAGTCGAGAGCCGCTTCACCATCTTCCGCGGTAACCACGTCGTAGTTGAGACTCGACAGCCGCTTCTCGTAGGTGCGACGCATCATCACCGAGTCGTCGACACACAGCACCACAATGCGGTTGTCGTCGCTTTCCAGCGGCTCCTCGCGCAGGCTGTCGGCGTAATCCACCTGGCGGATCAGTTCATTCAGGTCCAGCGCCAGTACCGGCTGGCCATCTGATTTGAGCGAACCCCCGGCAATCCCCGGCACCCCGGTAAACTGCGCGCCCAGGCTGCGGATCACCAGTTCCTCGGCGTTGGTCACCGAGTCCGCGAAGAAAGCCACCCGGCGACGCCCGTGGCGGGCGAACAGCACCGGCACGAAGTCAGGCATGGTGTCGTGAGGCGGAGGCGCGGTGCCTCCGCGCACGGTACCGAGGTAACGCACTTCATACTGTTCGTTGCGGAAGCTCAGGCGCTCTTCGCTATTGCCCATGGCCTTGGCGATGTCATCGCGGTGGCGGAAGTCAGAGCCGTCCAGGGACGTCAGCGGTACCGCTACCTCCTCTTCGCCGATGGTGGCCAGCAGCGCCCCGTTCACCATGATGCTGGCAGGCACGCGAATATCGAACTGGGTGTAAAAGCCCGGCTTGGAGCTCACTTCCACCGAGCCGCCGATTTGTGCGATGGACTGCTGCACCACGTCCATGCCGACACCGCGCCCGGAGATGTCGGTCACCTTTTCCGCGGTGGACAGGCCGGCGTGGAAGATCAGCTGTAGCGCTGCATCTTCGGAAATGCGCTCGTCCTCACCGATAATGCCCCGCTCCACCGCCTTGCGGCGCAGGGTTTCCGGAGCCAGGCCCTTGCCGTCATCCATCAGGCGGATGACAAATTCCGCTGCCTGCCGGTAGATGATCAGGGATACCTTGCCACTCTCCGACTTGCCGCGGGCGCGCCGTTCTTCCGGCAGCTCGATACCGTGATCCACAGAGTTACGCAGCATGTGCTCGAGAGCGGTTTTCACCTGCTCGAACACGCTCACATCGAGACCACCGTCGTCACAGGTCAGGTCAAAGTCGACCTGCTTGCCGAGCTGTCGACTGACCTGGTTCACCAGGCGACGGAAGCCAGGGCCCAGGCGTGAGAAGCTCACCAGGCGCAGCAGGCGCAGGTCAGACTGGCTGCCCTCGATCAGGCGTGAGGAGGAAATGGCCTCGCTCATCGCGGTCTGTACGTGATCGCCCAGTCCCTTGGCTTCTTCGTGCAAGTCGAAGGCGGCCTCGCGCAGAATGGCCGCAAGGCCCTGCTTCTCCGTCAGCCGGTCCATTTCCAGCGGATCGAAAGACTCTCCGTGGGGCACCGACTCGGTCTTGGCCTGAATCTCGGTATCCAGCTGCAGCGACAGCTTGTCGACGATCTCTTCCACGCGACGCGCCAACCCCTGCACGGACAGCCGGTCCTGCATGGCTTTGTCCAACGCGCGGCGGGTACGAACGTTGCTCATGCTGACCTCGAGGCCGACGTCGAGCAGGCGATCGATCTTGCCGGTGCCGACGCGGATGGAGTCGACCCGGCTGACGGCCTGGGTGATGTCCTCTTCTTCGGTCTCAGGCTCTTCGCCGTCGGAATCTGCCCTGGCGGGCTCCGGCACCTCGACACCCCAGTCAGTTTCCTTGCGCTTCACGAAGTCGGATGCTTCATGGAGCAGATCCACCTGGGCATAAACGGCTGACTGGCCTTCCGGGGTTGTCAGCTTGCCCTCGACTTCCAGGCCGCCGAGTTCACTTTCAAATTCGTGAACCAGCTGGCCGTAGTTGCGCAGGCCGATGGAGTTTGCGCCGCCCTTGAGGGTGTGCAGGGTGTTCTTGAGTTTCTGCAAGGAACTGCCGTCGTCCGTCGACAGGCTGGCGACAGCGGTATCGACCACTTCGATGGAGTCGTCCAGCGTTTCCAGGAAGATCTCCAGCAGCTCCATGTCGATGTCGACGATGGGGAACTCGACAACATTGTCAGAGGCTTCGGTCTGCTCCGCGGCAGCTTCCGTCACGGGCTCGGGCTGCTCAGGCTCGGCTGTGTCCGCCTGTGCCTCGGCTGCCTCCGACGTCTCTGGCTCCGGCTCTTCTATGTCTGCCGCGGCTGCGGTCAGCTCGATCTCGACCGCTACTTCTGCAGCTTCTGCAGCCGGCTCTTCATCAAATTCCGCCACCGCTTCCATGGTAACTTCTTCCACGAAGTCGTCGCTGACGACGTCCTCGGCGACTGCCTCCATGGCAATCTCCTCGAGCTCGGGCTCGGGCAGATCGTCTTCCGAGAGATCGAAATCTATGTCGTCGCTGTAGGCGTCGTTGAGTGCACCCAGCTCCTCATCGAGGTCCAGCGATCCTGCCGGCAGGCTACCGGAGCCCAGCTCGAAATCGTCAAGGCCTTCGCCGAGGCCCAGGTCCAGCAGGTCATCTTCGTCGGAGTCGGCGCGCTCACTCCCCAGAGCCTGCTCTGGTTCGGAGGCGCCATCGAGCTTTGGGCTGAGGGGATCTCCTTCCACCATTTGTTCTTCAAAGGCGTCAGGATCTCCCGCTGGAGGTTCCGTAATCGGAATGTCCTCCGGGTTAAAGTCTGCCTGCCCGCCCGCGGCTGCACCGCTGAAGGGGTCAGGTTGCAATTCGATGTCTGCCAGCTCGTCGTCATCGTCTGCGGGCATGGCGTCTGCCTGTACGCCGCTGGCGCCGGGCAGTCCGAGCGCTTTGCGAACAAAGGCTTCCAGTTCTGCATGGGCGTCACCGTCGGCGCCGTCTGCCTCGAGGGTCTTGAGGTAGCGTTTGACGCCCTCTACCGTGGAGTTGGACAGTTTGCAGAGCACAGGGGCACCGCCGCCCGCATCCATGGTGCCGCTGTCACCGTTGGCGGCCGCGGAGTGCAGCACGTGCAGCTGCAGCATGTGGGCCAGGCCGTTGTCGTCCAGGCCCAGAATGTGCTCGTCAGACAGCTCCTTGAGTACCGGCACCGCCGCGTGCAGCAGGATCAGGGCACTGGCGGAGTGGGTGGCGTTGCTCTCATCCGCAGGCAGCGCCTTGAGCTGGACGGAGAGTGCTTCAATGATCGCGTCGGTGGAGTCCTTCGACCAGGCGTCGCCGGTACCGGGAACTGCATCGCCCTCTTCAGGGGGTGCTTCCGGATCTGATTCTGCGACGGCTTCTGCTGCGGGCGCTTCTGAGGGCGCGCTGTCAGCCGGTTCGGTCTCGGCAGCAGGCTCCTCGGCCGGCTCAGCCGCCTTGCTGTCTTCCTGGCCCGTGGTGATGCGCGTGGCGGAGGGATCGAAGCGTTTCTCGGATATGGAGGCCGCTATCTGGTGTGGAATACTGAAGTCCGCGGTGTACAGCGGTACCCGCTGCATCAGCAGGTCGACAAAGGCGGGCAGTTTTCCCGTCACCGCCTGCAGCAGTTCCGCGATCTCCGGCGTCGGCTTGATGTAGCCGTCCCGCAGCGCGTTGTAGACCTTCTCCATGTCGTACATGAACTCGCCGAATTCATGCAGCTCGATGGTGCGCGCACTGCCCTTCATGGTGTGGAAGACAGCGCGAATATCGAGCGTGTATTTCTCGTTGGTGAGCTCCTCGGCAAACAGCGGCGCGGCATCTTCCAGCTTGCGCACGTACTTGCGTGCCTCTTCGACGAAGCACTCTACAAGCTCCTCGTCGATATCGGCGTCGGGATTTTCCAGCGGCGCGTCGGGGCCGCGGTCGACATCGGTGCCCACCCATATTTCCAGCGCCTCGCGCCAGGGTGTTCCGCTGCCGTCGTCCTGCGCCGCGGGCTGCTTCGCTACCGGCTCCGGGTCCGGGGTTGCCGCTACGGCGGCCTGGACCTCATCCGGCTCTTCCAGCTCCATGGAGACACTGGAAGCAGGCTCCTGGTCGTCCAGGTCGGCGCCAAATTCCTCTTCTTCGTCTGCGGTCGGCTCGTCGCTGTCGGCAATTTCCAGCTCCGCGGCACCGGTGTCCTCGGCGGCACTGCCAAACTGCACCACGTTGTCTGCCGCGGGCAGCGACGTGGCGCGCTGCTCGACGTATGAAGCGAGCATGCGGGCACGGGCTTCGCCGCGATCCAGGTGATCATCGGCATTGCCGAGCGGGTCCTCGGTGCGGCGTTCCATGAACTGTTCGAGGGCTGCAATCGCTTCTGCAAAGCAGGCCATGCCGGCGTCGTTTACCAGACCTCCCAGGCCAATGGAATCACGGATAAACTTGATGCACTGGTTGAGAATGGCGGACTCGCGCTGCTTGTCCTCCATCAGCGACAGTACCGAGACCACCTGCTCCATGTCGGCGGCAGCCTGCTCGGCATAGGAATTCTCGGGAATTTCCGCCAGCAGGGTTTTGGCCAGATCCTGCAGTTCGTCGCGGGTGGGCAGCTCGCCCTTCTCCCACTCGGCCACCCGTGACTGGAGTTCATCGTTGTCCACCAGGGAAGCAGCGCGATGCACAGGCCGCAGGGTGGCCACGCTCACGCTGCCGGCACTGTCGTCGGCAACGAAGGCCGTCAGATCCTGGCGCGCAAATTCGCGGTTGATACTGCTCTTCATATCGTTCAGGCAGCGGAAGGTCTGGGCCATGATCGCGGAGTCGAGATCGTGGCCCATGCTGTCGCCCTCGGCGGACAGGCCGTGCTTGAGCTTGTGCTCCAGGTTCTCCTTGACCGCTACCAGCGCACCGCCGAAGTCCAGCAGGTCCGCCTGCGGCGCAGGCTCGTCGCGCTCGGAAAGGCCCTTGAGCACTTCATATTGCTGGGAGATGGTGTCCGCATGCGTGTTGAGGCCGATGGCCTTCAGCTGCAGGCCTACCTGGCGCAGCTGAGGCACGATAGTGCCCACCAGCACCTGGTTGCTGGAGCAGATTTCGCGGTGCTGCGAAGTCATGAATTCCATCACACCCAGCAGCTGGGTCATGGTGTGGTTCAAGGCCTCGAGCAGGTCGTCTTCCTGGATCAGGCGGCCGGCGCTGGCCACGCCGACATCGTCGACATTCTGCACGTCGAAGGTATCGCGCAAGCCCTGCTGCAGCGCTGTCGGCGCCGGCGTCTTGGCGATGTAATACAGCATCTTCTTGATATAGGGCGTCGGGTTGGCGTCCTCGACAGCCGCCTCGCCGGTCAGCGCCAGGGATTTCAGGAACGCAAAAGTGTTCTTGAAAACATCGAGGATGACCTCGTCGCTCTTGCCGTAGGGCTGTGCCAGCGCCTCGATCAGGCCCATGTGGCAACGGAAGTACGGCTCCATCTGGGAACCCGCCAGCAGCGGCGTGGCATGCTTGCCCACGGCGAACAGCTGCTTGAGCGCGTCGCGGTCCTTTTTCAGGGCCGCCTTTGAATACTGGGCGCAAACCCGCATGGCGCGAGCGCCAAACTGCTTGAGCTTGGCGTCAGCCGCAGGCTGCTGTCCGCTGGTGATGCCGGCAGTGGGCTTCAGGGCCGGATTGAAGAACAGTGAATCCGGCAGCGCCGGACGGTTGCCAAAATGGCGCAAATCGTTGATCACATTGGCGATCACGCCGGCAGATACTTCGCGCTTGGCGCGCACGTTGGCCAGGTAGGCCGGCAGCGCTTCCATGGCCGCGGCGAGTTCAGTCATCGCCAGCTTGCGGGCTTCTCCGGCAATCTTGCCGACGATCAACTGGCCTATGACACGCTCTATCTCCTGGGTCAGGAGTGCCGCCGGGTCCAGCGCGCACAGCTTGAGCACGCCGGTGGCGGAGTGCACGTTGCGCAGCGCTTCACGCAGGTGGCGAATCTCGTCGGGCTCGTGCTGGTAGGCGTGGAGATGATGCCTTGCGGTATCCATCTCCTCCCGGAGGTATTTTTCAACCCAGCCGAGTGCAACGAAGTCAAAGTGTTGTGTCATAGCTCATGTCCATTAGCATACGCGGTAGGCATTGAGTCGACCGGGCAGCCAGCGAACCACCCGGTTTGAATTCCATTCTGGGGCCTCTCCCGCACCCAACACCAGCAGGCCGCCGGGGTTCAGGCGCTCGACGAAGTGGTTCAGGATGTGATGAACCATTTGCTCGCGGAAATAAATCAATACGTTTTGACAGAAGATCACGTCCTGGCCGCGGTAGGGGCAGTTGTCCAGGTCGCGCAGGTTGGATGTACCAAAGCGCACCCGCTGCTTGAGCCCCTGTTCGATAGCCCAGCCCTCTTCTGCCTTTTCGAAAAACCGCATCCTGCGAGGCTTGGAAACCCCCGCGATCTGCTTGTCCGTGTAAATACCGCGGCTGGCGTGAATCACTGCCGTCGGGCTGATATCGGTGCCCAATACCTGCCAGCGCTGGTCCGTGTACTCGAAGAATTCCGCCGTCACCATCCCCAGCGAATAGGCTTCCTGCCCGAGCGCACAACCGACTGACCAGACCCGGATCTCGTAGTCTTCCTTCTCGACTTCGCGTGACAGGCGCAGCAGGTATTCGCCCACGGCCTTCATCGCTGCCTCGTTGCGGAAGAAGCTCGAATCCTTCACGGTCAGCTGGTCGATCAGCGCCGCCTTTTCCAGACCGCCACCCTGGCCCAGATCGATCAGGCGACGGTATTCGTCGAGGCTGGATATCCCGCAGGCCAGCAGCCGGGGATAGATCCCCTGCTCCAACACGTGCTTGCGTCCACGCAGCACGATGCCGGTGGTCTTCTCGATCCAGTTCTCCCAACGCGGGAGTTCCTCGTCAGAGATGCTGGGATATTCAGCCACACCCATCATTAGCTGGCCTTTTTGTGCTCAGCCAGCTCGAAATCCTCGACGTCGGCAAGCTCGGCAATTTCAGCCTCGCTATCGATGTCGTCGGATTGCAGGGTGGGTACATCGTCCATGCCGACACTGGCCGACTCTTCCTCAGAGAGCTTGAAGCGCTGGGTGTCTTCGCGCAGACGGTCGAACAGGGTCCGCAGGTCGTTGGTTGCCGAGTCCATTCGGTCTGCAGCGCGCTGGGTACTCAGGGTACGCTCCAGGATCTCGCTCACCGACTCGGTCACGCGACTTGAAGAATTACCGGACTGTTCAATCTGCTGGCGCATATCACCCATGTAGTTACGGGTTTGCTCCGACAGGGACAGAATGCGTTCGAAACGTTCGCGTACGTCGGAGGCAATACCGGTCAGCTTCACCAGCGACTGGGTGGCGTCTTCCATGTTGCGGTTGGTTTCCGCCATACGGTTGGACACCGAGCGAATCGCGCGGTCAGCTTCCTGTACGATGTCGTTGGTCTGGTTGGCCAGCTTACCGGTTTCATCAGCAATACCCGCGAAGCGCTGACCACCCTCACCGGAGTAGGACGCGGCCTCAATACGGGTGTTCATTGCCAGGGTTGAAATCGCGTTTGCTACCTCACGAATCTTGAACAGCAGGTCGGCAACGATTTCGATATCGTCACCAAGGCGCTTACTGGTCTTGGCAACCGTCTGCTGGGACTCACGAATTTCCTCAACCGAGACCATCAGGGTCTGAATGCCGACATCACCCTCACGGGCCGCGGCTACCGCCTCGTCGGAAGCCTGGTCGGTGGTTTCCGCCAGTTCCGCCATGTGGTTGTTGATCAGGCTCAGCTCGTTTGAGGTAGACGCGGTGTCTGCCACGATGCCACCCACTTCTTCCAGGGAGCTCTTTACTTCCCTGGAGGACTTGGCGGACAGCGCCATGGCCTCATTTACCTGCAAACTGGAGTTGTTTACCGAGGCCACAACCTCGCGGATCCAGTCCAGCAGCTGGTTGATCGCGACGGCGATCGGCTTGGTGATGCCGTCGGTCACGGTCAGGTCGCGAGACAGGTTGCCCTCTGCCAGCGGCTCGATCTCGAACACCTTGTTCTGGATCTCGCTCTCCGTCAGTTCCGCCTGGGCCTGGGCCTGGCGTTCCTGGGCACGGGCGCCGTTGAAGCGGAACATGATGAGTGCGAACAGCAGCACGCAGAGGCCCGCGATATACGTCGCCGTGGTGGCTGACAGCGGGCGGGTGTCACCCAGCTGGTCAACGTGGACCAGCGCGTTGCCGACACTCACGCTCAGGGCGGGAATGGTCTCGGCAATGGTGGCGGAAGCCTGGGCCGCAGCAATCAGCTCCGGGGTGGCCGTGTAGATGTCTTCCACCGAGTCGCTGACCTGGGCGTACAGCTCTTCCGCCAGGCTCAGGGTCTCAATGGCCTCCGGCTGGCGCAGGCGATTGATGTCACGAGCCGGGTCACCGGAGCGCAGGCCTTCGGCGTTGCGCTGGAAGGTCAGCGCATCGCGGCGGAACTCTTCCGCTGCTTCGGGCGCGCTGTCACCGCCCTCGAGAATGCGGTCAATGTTGCGGCCGATGCGCTCAATCAGCCACAGCTGCTGTTGGGCTGCCAGCAGCGTAGAGCTTGAAACGCTGGTGTCGCCGAGAATATCGACGATGTCGGCGTAGTAGGCCTGGATCTGCTTGATGTTGGTGTTCAGGTTGTTGGAGACGTCACGAATGAACAGGATGCGTTGCTGCGCCGTCAGGATGGCGTCAGCACCGGCACTGATCTTCGCCCAGTCCGCATCGATACGGGTCAGGTAGACGTTCATCGAAGGACCCGGTGCCGGCAGGCCCGTGGTCGCATCGCCGTTACGGAGTGTTTCCAGCTGGCGCGGGAACTGCTGGCGGAAATTTTCCAGGCTGGCAAAGGCTTCCTCACTACCGGAGAAGGCCTCCCGCGCGCTCACATTGATTTGCTGTGCGGTCACACGCAGACTGGATGCGGCACTGCGGTACTGGTCGTCCCAGCCGGCGCTCATGTTCATCTGCAGCAGGTTGTAGGCAAAACCACCCATGCCGGCGAGTAGCGCCAGCACCAGCAGGATCATCGTGCCATCGACGCGTCCTGAACTTCTTTTCTTTGCGGGACTCATGGTCTCACTCCTCCCCTAACTTAGAACTTGTACCCCGGCTTCCATGAAGTCCGGGTGATTGAGTAATCGGTCGATGTTGAAAACGGCGTAATCCCCGGTTTCCGAGGAGAATACGCCACTGATAAAAGGTTTGAGCGCTTCCACATCCCCCGACTCATCGCGCAGGTCGTTGATGGGAAAACGCACACCGCCAAAGCTCGCGTCGATGACGACACCGACGTTGATGCCGCGGCCACTCATGACCAGCGCCTGCTTGCCATTGGATGTGACCTTGCCCTGGGAGAGAAAAGCGGACAGGTCAGCGATTGCCAGCACGCGCCCGCCGATGTTGGCGAGTCCGCGAACCCAGGCCTTGGTGCCCGGGATGGTAATCGTGGGTGTGAGATCAACCACCTTGCGCGCTTCTTTCATACTGGCTACGCAGCGCGTTCCCAGCACTTCGAAGGCGGCACCGTGCCAGTACTCGATGTACTCATTGGCCAGCGGCACAGGAGCGGAGCGATTTTTAATGTGCTCCGAAATCTCCCGCAGGGAGTTGAAACTCTGGACGTCCATCTCAGGAGGCCTGGCGCACCGTCAGGAACTCCTGCAGGATTTGCTGCAGGGACTCCATTTCCAGTGGCTTCTCCAGGTAGGCGGAGCAACCGCGATCCTTGGACTTGCCCATGGTAAAGACGTCGTCGTGGGAACTGAGCATCACCACCGGCGTGTCCTTGAACTCGCCTCTGCTCGCCCGGATCAGCGTCAGGGTCTTGAAGCCGTCCATCGGTTCCATGGTGATATCCAGCAGGATCAGGTCCGGCTTGACGTCCTCAAGCTGCGTTACCGCATCCCAACCGTTCTCAGCGGTCACCACCTCGCATCCGCACTGCTCGAGCATCTTGGTCCCCTTGATCCGGATGATCTTGTCGTCATCCACCAGGAGTACGCGCCCTTTTGTGCCGTTATTTTCTTGAGACATATTCTCTCCCTGTTCTTGAGATGAAATCTCACCTGTTCACAGGCCCAGCAACGACCAGCCCCCGCCGGCCATACGAAACCACTCGGCCAGTATTCTTATCGAGCAAGATATTGGAAACAAAAAAATGCATTTTTGTGAAGAATGCGACACTTTGCTCAGTAATTGCTGCAACTTTTCTGCGCTTGCACCTGAATGGGCAGCGCTAAGCGGCTGATTCCTCAGGCAGTTTACTGTCGGAAGCCGGCAGGCAAATCATTTTATTGATTAGGACTCGCTTACTGCTGGAACATCCGCCGGTCGGCCGCGACAGGTCAACGCAAAATTATTGCGTTAAATCTCCAGAAACGGGATGTTCTTCACTTTATTGAACATTTTTCTTGTCTCGTTCTCTGGGCTTGGGCAAGTTAGTCATACATAACATGTTGTCAAAGACCATTCGACGAGATACCACCATGCTGTCCGACTACAAGCGCTTCCTCGGCTCGATGGCGACCATAGCCACCCTGCTGTTCACCAGTGCACCCCAGGCCCAGGAAGAACTGGAAACCGTGGGGCTATCCGTCTACACGGAAACTGCACGCGACATCTATATGGCTGGTCTGTTGCTGCCCTATGGGGCGGTCATGCAGAACCTGATGCTGTCACCGCCGCCCAAGGCGATGGAGTACCGTATTGCCACTCGTCGCATCAGCAGCAGGGGCTTCTCCGGTACCCTGTTGCTGCAGGGCGAACTGGGTTCCGGCGGCCGCGCACCGGAAAGCGCGGTCAACGCCCTGGCCGAGTTAAAAGCGGCCATGCGCGGCTCCCTGCGCCAGGGAGACCGTTTTGTGATCTACCTGAATGAAGATGACGAAACCCTGTTTCTCCTCAATGGCACCGAATTGGTGCGGGTCAGCGAGGGCGAAGTGTTTGACTTCTTCTACTCCGGCTGGGCCGGCGCCGGCGCTGCCGCCACCTTCAGCGAGCCGCTGCTGTCGGGCACGATCGACCCCGCCATGATGGAGCGCTTCAATGCGCTGTCGCCCAGCGAAGAGCGCGTGGCTCTGATTGCAGCCTGGAGTGAACCCGTTCCCGCACCGGAGCCGACACCGGCCCCGGCACCCGAACCCGTCGCTCCGGAACCGGAACCGGTCGCACCGGCACCCGAGCCGGTCCAGGTGGCTGCTGCGCCCGCGCCGCAAGCTGCACCTGCTCCGGCCGCGGCAGCCCCTGCAGCCCCGGTCGCCGCCGCTGCGGCAACCGAACCTGCTCCGCAGGCCAAGCCCGCTCCGGCCCCGGCATCCGAGCCGACACCTGAGCCCG
Organism: Halieaceae bacterium; assembly: GCA_036351375.1. Taxonomy (GTDB): domain Bacteria; phylum Pseudomonadota; class Gammaproteobacteria; order Pseudomonadales; family Halieaceae; genus JANQIO01. Next base: position 13,552 of record JAZBOY010000245.1, on the reverse strand, counting down.
CGCCTGCGCCGGCTCCCGAGCAGGTCGCCATGGCAGAGATTCCCAGCGATGCTGCTGAGCAGGTAGATGATGCCCTGTCACAGCTCGACGACCGGGAATATCAGCGACAGCTTCAGGAATATGTGAGCCTGGTCATGCGCCAGGTGTATGGAGAGGTCAAATATCCGCGTCGCGCGATTAAATACGAGTGGGAAGGTAAGGTAGAATTACTGGCGCGCATGGATGAGTCCGGCGACCTCATTGAGGTCATCATTGATTCCACGTCGGGCCATGTCGGCCTCGACAAGGCCGCAGAAACTGCGGTCAAGCGTGCGGCGCCGTTCCCTGAGCTCACTGCGGTGGCACGGGAAGAACTGGTGTCCGACGAAGGTGATAGCTACCTGATGGCAATTCCGGTCACTTTTGCGCTGCAGAACTAAGGCAGCACAAACCGGCCGAACCCGGGCCAGGGGATGTCCGGACGCGCAGGCGCAAAGGCGCCACAAGGCGCGAATTGAGCGAGTAAACAAGAAGGGTAAACAACAACGACAATGACCACTTCGGCTTACCCACTGACGCACAGGGCGCTGGTCTGCTCACGCATGGACATGTTTCCGGACCTGGAAAGTGTCAACGTGCTTGCGACCAGCGGCCCGATCCTGCCCAAGATCAAAATGGACCTGCATGAGGCCAACGAGGCTCAGGCCAAGCGGGTCATCGAGTTCCTGTTTCCCGTGTTCCTGCACAACCTGATTCGCGCCGAGGATTTTCCCATGCGCACCAAGCTCAAGGGTGCGCTGGACACGATGGAGCAGAATATCCAGGAAAACGCCAAGAACGTCATGGTGCAGGAACTGCTCACCTGTGGCCTCAAGGGCGAGGTCTGCGACCCAGGCGGCCTGCCCAAGGACGTTGACACCAAGCGCGCGGTGGTACTCCACCTGGCCCGTGCGGAATGGGATACCCTGTATCGCACCTTCCACATGCGGGTCATCAAGACCCTGGTACAGGGTCGCGCGGAACTGGCCGACTGGATCAAGGCACAGGAACAGGCGGCAGCCTGAGTCAGCCGCACCCCTTCCCTGTTCCTATCTAAATGATTTTTTAATCGGTGCCCGACAGGGCGTCGAAACCCGGCTTGCGCGGCAAGCAACCCTGCCGCGCGTCACCGGATGGCGCAATTCGATCAGCGTGACAGTGCCAGCGGCATATTGTCGCGGCTGATGACTCGCATCACCGTATCGCGCCAGGCGTCGGCCGCAGCACGGGCCGGTGTGATCAGGCAACGGTGATACCCCTTTTCTGACTGGATTTGTACCGGCGCCTTGTTGGGCGTCCAGTCATCGCCCTTCACCCTGGGCTTGCGGCTCGACCAGTACCAGCAACCACGCTTGTCCTGGAAGTAGAAGCGCGCGTCCACCGGCAGCGCCACCTGGCGCCCATCGATGACCGCGTACTTCTCACCGGTCGAAGGCTCCACTCCCGCATTGGTCAGTTTGCGTACACAGCTCTTCATGATCCCCATCCTTTGGCTGTTTAACGGATAACCGGATTCTCTTTCTACCGGAATCCCTGCAAATGTGAACGACAGGAGTCACAAAAACGTTGGACGCGCCGAACTACTGCAAATACTCGGCACTGGGCGCCGTGATTGAAAGGAATTTGCCTGGGGCGTTTTTTCTTGCGCAAAGCTATTCGGGGACGGTCCGCAGTTGCGCCACTAAAGTGCCACCAGGACCTTCGCCAGCTCAGTTCGGAGTCGCGTTACGCGAGTGCTACCAGGATCTTCGCCAGCTCAGTGCGGAGTTACGTCACGCCAGTGCAGCTAAGACCTTCGCCACGTCGTCCCATCTCTCGAGTCTTCGAGGATGACACCCTGCTCGGCCAGGTAATCGCGCAGCTCGTCGGCTCGTGCGAAGTCCCGGTCGGCCTTGGCCTGCTGGCGCTCGGCGATTGCGGCTTCGATGGCCTCGGCACTGATGGCCTCGTCACTGGCCGCCTGCTGGAACCACTGTTCCGGGTCTGCCGTAAGCAGGCCCAGCAGATCAGCACCGGCCAGCAAGCGCGCCTTGAGGTGAGAACGTTCCGCAGGCTCGGCCTTGTTGAGCGCCTTGGCAAGGGCGTGCAGCTCGGCGATGGCCAGTGGTGTATTGAGATCGTCGTTGAGCGCTGCGTAGAAAGCTTCATCCGCCAGCTGCACCTCGTCATCCACCTCCACATCGGCCACGTCACGCAGCGCGGTGTACAGGGAATCGAGGGAAGCCCGCGCCTGGCCCAGCAGCTCGGCGGAAAAATTGAGCGGCGAGCGATAGTGGGCCGACAGCAGTGCGAAGCGCAGCACCTCACCCGGGAACTGCGACAGCAAATCGCGCACCATGCGGAAGTTGCCCAATGACTTGGACATCTTCTCACCGTCGATATCGAGGTAGGCATTGTGCATCCAGTAGCGCACATAGTCGCCACCGTGGGCGCACTGGCTCTGGGCAATCTCGTTTTCGTGGTGGGGGAAAATCAGGTCCCGACCGCCGCCGTGAATGTCGATGGTTTCGCCGAGGTGGGCGTGAATCATGGCGGAGCACTCGAGGTGCCAGCCCGGCCGGCCGCGGCCCCAGGGGCTGTCCCAGCCCGGCTCGTCATCGCCGGAGGGCTTCCACAATACGAAGTCGCCGGGGTAGCGCTTGTAGTCGGCCACCTCCACCCGCGCGCCGGCCAGCATATCGTCGAGGGAACGGTGCGACAGCTTGCCGTAATCTTCCATCGACTGTACCGCGAACAGTACATGCCCGTCGGCCGCATAGGCGTGGCCCTTTTCCATAAGGGTTTCCGTGAGGCTGATCATCTCGGCGATATGGTGGGTCGCCTGTGGCTCGATGGTAGGTGCGAGCACGCCCAGTGCGCCCATATCCTCGCGGTACTTGCGCGTGAACTCCTCGGTGAACTCTGCCATGTCGCGGCCCGACTCGGCGCAGGCGGCGATGATCTTGTCATCGATATCGGTGATATTGCGGGCGTAGACGACCTCGTCGTAATGGGTCTGCAGCAGCCGGAACAGCGTGTCGAAGACTACCGCGGGCCTGGCATTGCCAATATGCGCCAGGTTATAGACCGTCGGGCCGCACACATACAGGGTGACCCGGTCAGGCACCAAGGGCTCAAAACGTTCCTTCTCTCCGCTCAGGGTGTTGTGCAACACCAGGCTCATCGCTCTCTCCTTCAGCTGCCCTGGCGCTGCCAGGTGTCGCGCAGCCCAATGGTCTTGTTGAAGACCGGCTTGTCGGCGCTGTGATCAAAGCGGTCTGCCACGAAATACCCCTCTCGCTCGAACTGGAAGGACTGCTCGGGCGCGGCCGTCGCCAGTCCCGGTTCAGCCACGGCCAGGGTCGTCACGCGCAGCGAATCCGGTGTCAGGTACTGGTGGAAATCGTCCTCGCCCCGATCCGGGGCCTCGACCTGGAACAGGCGATCGTAAAGCCTGAGCTCCACGGGGATGCCGTGCGCCGCTGACACCCAGTGGATAACACCTTTGGGCTTGACGCCATCCGCGGGATCCTTGCCCAGGGTATCGGCCACCACCTCGCACAGCACGGTACTGATCTCACCCTTGTCATCGCGCTCCACGTCCACTGCTTCGATGACGTAGGCATTGCGCAGGCGCACCCGCTTGCCAAACACCAGGCGCTTGTATTTCTTGTTGCCTTCCTCGCGAAAGTCATCCCGGTCGATGAACAGTTCGCGGTCGAAAGGCAGCTCGCGCTGGCCCAGGTCTTCCCGGGACGGGTGTGCGGATACGGAAATCGTCTCGACCTGATCTTCCGGGTAGTTCACCAGTACCACGCGCAGCGGGTCTACCACGCACATGGCGCGAGGGGCGTTTTCGTTGAGGTCGTCGCGAATCGCGTGCTCCAGCATTGCCACATCGACAATGCCGTCACTGCGGGTAGTGCCGATCATGTCGCAGAAGCGGCGAATGGAGGCCGGCGTGAAGCCGCGGCGGCGCATACCGGATACCGTCGGCATACGCGGGTCGTCCCAGCCGCTGACCACGCCCTCGTCCACCAGCTGCTTCAGCTTGCGCTTGCTGGTCACCGTGTAGCTGGGGTTGAGGCGCCCGAACTCATACTGCCGGGGCCGCGACGGCACCGGCAGGTTGTCGATCAGCCAGTCATAGAGCGGGCGGTGGTCTTCAAATTCCAGGGTGCACACCGAGTGGCTGACGCCCTCGATGGCATCCTCCTGGCCGTGCGCGAAATCGTAGGTCGGGTAGATGCACCAGTCGTCGCCGGTCTGGTGGTGGCTGACCTTGCGAATCCGGTACAGGGTCGGGTCGCGCATATTCATATTGGGCGAGGCCATATCGATCTTCGCCCGCAGCACCCGGCTGCCCTCGTCGAACTCACCGTTTTTCATGCCCTCCAGCAGGCTGAGGTTCTCGTCCACCGAACGCTCCCGGTAGGGGCTGTTGCGCCCCGGCTCAGTAAGCGTGCCGCGGTATTCACGGGTTTCCTCTGCTGACAGGTCACAGACGTAGGCCTTGCCTTCACGCACCAGGTGCTGGGCCCACTCGTAAAGCTGGCCGAAATAGCTCGAGGCGTATTTCACATCCCCATCCCACTGGTAACCCAGCCAGCGCACGTCGTCCTGGATGGACTCGATGTACTCCTGGCTTTCCTTCAGAGGGTTGGTGTCATCGAAGCGCAGGTTGCAGCGACCGCCGAACCGCTCGGCTAGCCCGAAATTGACGCTGATCGACTTCGCGTGGCCGATATGCAGGTAGCCGTTGGGCTCAGGGGGAAAGCGGGTAACGACTTCGCTGACGCGCCCGCTCTCGATATCCTCGCGGACAATCGTGTCGAGGAAGTTGCTGGGGGCGGATGTCTCTGTCACTGGGCTGAAGTCCTGGCCGGCGGTAGTTCGAAGGGCGCGTATTATAGGGAACAACCGCGGGTTTCTGTAGTGTGCTGACAGCCGCCCGGCGAACATTTACTGGGCCACCGCGAGGCAGCTGTAGCCCTGCCGGTGGAAAACCTCGTATCATGCGCGACCTGACGAGCGTCACTGCCCGCAAACCATTCCAGCAAACGAGGTTTCCATGATCGTACTGAAGACCAACCACGGCGACATTTCCATTGAACTCGATTTCGAGAAGGCACCGAAGTCCAGCGAGAACTTCCTCGCCTATGCCAAAGACGGCTTCTACAACGGCACCATCTTTCACCGCGTGATCGACGGCTTCATGATCCAGGGCGGCGGCTTTGAGCCTGGTATGAACCAGAAGCCCACCGGCGCGCCCATCGAGAACGAAGCCGACAACGGCCTCAAGAACGACTGCTACACCCTCGCCATGGCTCGCACCATGGATCCGCACTCGGCCACCGCGCAGTTCTTCATCAACGTGAAGGACAACGACTTCCTGAACCACAGCTCACCCACTCCCCAGGGCTGGGGCTATGCAGTCTTCGGCAAGGTTGTCGCAGGCACCGAGGTGGTAGACGCCATCAAGGGTGTCGCCACCGGATCTGCCGGCGGTCACCAGGATGTGCCCCGGGAGGATGTGGTCATCGAGTCAGTAGAAGTGACGGACTGAGGCCGTCCAGCAAGCTCTCAATCCACTTTAACTTGAAGAAAAGCGTTTTTATTTCAAGCGCTTAGCGCAGAAAGCTTAGAGGGAATCCCGCTGTGAAAGCGGAATTCACTGTCCTCGCCCTGGATCAGCGGTTGCTCCAGGGTGAGGAAGACTTCCACCCTGCGTGCCACCTCTTCCGCATTTGACGCCTGTTCTGCCAGCTTCAGGTAGTCGCGAAAATGCCGGGCCTCCGACTTCAGCAGCGAACGATAGAACGCCGCCAGTTCTTTATCGAGATGTGGCGCCAGCGCCGCGAAGCGCTCGCAGGAGCGCGCCTCGATAATTGCGCCTACCACCAGGGTATCGACCAGCCTGCCGGGTTCGTTTGAGCGCACGCCGGCGCGCAAGCCGCTGGCATAGCGCGCCGCGCCAATGACCTGGTAATCGATGCCTCGCTGCTGCATGAGCTTGAGCACCTGTTCGAAATGCCGGAGCTCCTCGCGTGCCAGCCTCGAAAGCTTGTGTAGCAGCTCGGGGAACTCCGTGTAGCGGAAGATCAGGTTTAGCGCGGTCGACGCCGCCTTTTTCTCGCAATTGGCGTGGTCGATTAGCAACAGATCGGGGTTGGCCAGGGCCCAGTCGATCCACGCCGCCGGCGTCTCGCAGCCCAGGAATTCCCTCAGCGGGCCTACCAGGCGGTCGAGCTCATTGTTGCTCGGTGCCGCCATCAGGCGGTCTCCACAATGCTGATGTAGCGCTCGTAGTAGGCCTCTGACAGAATATAGAACTCCTCGTCGATGACCTTGCGCAGCTCCGCCAGCGGCAGCTCCCGAAACTCGGCGTCGATTTGCAGGCCGTACTCCGAAGGGTCGCCGATCTGGCTGGCACCTGCCTTGAGCAAGGCGTAGGCCCAGCAGTAAACATCGCGGTGGGCGGGATAGGCTATCTGCCGGGAGACAAGCTGCTGCTCCAGCAATTCAGCATCCAGCACCTGCAGCTTGTTCTGCGTGCAGCGGCTCAGGAAGTCGCCGAGGCGTTGATCGATGAGTCTCTTCTCCGACTCACTGTAGCCGTTCCAGTTGATGACCTCATGGGCGAAGCGCTTGCAGCCACGGCAAACGCGGTCGCCGATGCCAGTGGAACACACACCGATACAGGGGGTTTTAACGCGGGTTTCGAGCATCCCGGCATTTTAGGGTATCACCCCGGTGAATGCACAGTATTGGCTTCTCCCTCGTGCGGCAAAATGCCGCTTGAGCTATAATCGCCTCCCGTTGTTAAGCCACCTCCCAGGAGTTTTTACCGTGTTAGAAGCCTACCGTGAACATGTACAGGAACGGGCCGACCAGGGCATCCCGCCGAAGCCTCTCAACGCCGAGCAGGTGGCCCAACTGGTAGAACTCCTGAAGGCACCGCCGGCCGGTGAAGAAGACACCCTGCTGCAATTGATCAGCGAACGGGTACCGCCGGGCGTGGACGAAGCCGCCTACGTGAAAGCAGGCTTCCTGTCGGCCGTGGCCAAGGGCGAGACCGAGTGCCCGCTCATCGACCGCGAAGCAGCGGTGCGCCTGCTGGGCAACATGCTCGGCGGCTACAACATCGAAACCCTGGTGGGCCTGCTGTCCGACGAGGCGCTAGGCGCGGTCGCCGCCGAGCAGCTCAAGCACACGCTGCTGATGTTTGATGCCTTTCACGACGTGGAAGAACTGGCCCGCGGCGGCAACACCAACGCGCAGGCGGTCATGCAATCCTGGGCCGACGGCGAGTGGTTTACCAGCGAGCCGGAAGTGCCCGAATCGATCAAGGCGGTAGTGTTCAAGGTCACCGGCGAGACCAACACCGACGACCTCTCCCCCGCTCCCGACGCCTGGTCGCGCCCCGACATTCCCCTGCACGCCCTGGCCATGTACAAGATGACCCGCGAAGGCCTCGAGCCCGAGGAGCACGGCGTTAAGGGACCGATGCAGCAGATCGAGGACATCAAGGCCAAGGGCCTGCAGGTGGCCTTCGTCGGCGACGTGGTGGGCACCGGCTCCTCACGCAAGTCCGCCACCAACTCGGTGCTGTGGTTCTTCGGCGAGGAAATGGAAGGTGTACCCAACAAGAAGTCCGGCGGTATCTGCATCGGCGGCAAGGTCGCACCGATTTTCTACAACACCATGGAAGACGCCGGCGCGCTGGTGTTCGAGGCCCCGGTCGACGACCTGGGCATGGGCGACGTGATCGAGATTCGCCCTTACGACGGCAAGATCCTCTCCGAATCCGGCGACGTGCTCTCGGAATTCGAACTGAAGTCCGACGTGCTGCTGGACGAGGTACGCGCGGGCGGCCGCATCAACCTGATCATCGGCCGTGGCCTGACCACGCGCGCCCGGGAGTCCCTGGGGCTGCCCGAGTCAGACCTGTTCCGCAAGCCGGAGCAGCCAGCCGACACCGGCAAGGGCTTCACGCTGGCGCAGAAAATGGTGGGCCAGGCCTGCGGTATGGACGGCGTTCGTCCCGGCACCTACTGCGAGCCGCGCATGACTACCGTCGGCAGCCAGGACACCACCGGGCCGATGACGCGTGACGAACTCAAGGACCTGGCCTGTCTCGGCTTCTCCGCCGACCTGACCATGCAGTCCTTCTGTCACACCGCGGCCTACCCCAAGCCGGTGGACATCGACACCCAGCACACCCTGCCCGACTTCATCATGACCCGCGGCGGAGTCTCCCTGCGCCCGGGCGACGGGATCATCCACTCCTGGCTGAATCGTATGCTGCTGCCCGACACCGTGGGCACCGGCGGTGACTCCCACACCCGCTTCCCGATGGGTATCTCCTTCCCGGCCGGCTCAGGCCTGGTGGCCTTTGCCGCCGCCACCGGCGTCATGCCCCTGGACATGCCTGAATCGGTGCTGGTGCGTTTCAGCGGTGAGCGCCAGCCCGGCATCACCCTGCGCGACCTGGTGCACGCGATTCCCCTGTACGCCATCAAACAGGGCCTGTTGACGGTAGAAAAGAAGGGCAAGAAAAACATCTTCTCCGGACGCATTCTCGAGATCGAGGGCCTCAGGGATCTCACCGTCGAACAGGCCTTCGAGCTGTCCGACGCCTCTGCAGAGCGCTCGGCGGCAGGTTGCACCATTGATCTCAGTGAGGAGACGGTGGCCGAATACCTGCGTTCCAACATCGTGCTGCTTCGCTCCATGATCGCTGACGGCTACGGCGATGCCCGCACCCTGGAGCGCCGCGCCCGCAAGATGGAAGAGTGGCTGGAGAACCCGACCCTGATGCGCGCCGATGCCGATGCCGAGTACACCGCGGTCATCGAAATCAACATGTCGGAAATTGTCGAGCCAATCGTCTGCGCGCCCAATGACCCGGACGACGCCCGCACGCTTTCGGACGTGGCCGGCGACGGGGTCGACGAGGTATTCATCGGCAGCTGCATGACCAACATCGGCCATTTCCGCGCCGCCGGCAAGCTGCTGGAAGCGCATCCGGGCTCCATCACCACCCGCATGTGGATCGTGCCGCCCACCAAGATGGACGAGCACCAGCTGATGGAAGAAGGCTTCTACAGCATCTACGGCCGCTCCGGCGCCCGCACCGAAATGCCGGGTTGCTCGCTGTGCATGGGCAACCAGGCGCGCGTGGCGGCCAACAGCACGGTACTGTCCACCTCCACCCGCAACTTCCCCAACCGGCTGGGCGACGGCGCCAATGTGTACCTGACCTCAGCGGAGCTGGCCTCAGTGGGGGCAATTCTCGGTCGCATTCCAACCGCTGCCGAGTACCTCGAGTACGCCGCCAGCCTGGACTCCATGTCAGCCGATATCTACCGCTACATGAACTTCGACCAGATTGCCGAGTTCCAGCAGCGTGCCGAAGATGGCGCCCGCATCGCCGCGGTGGAAATCCAGGAACTATCGGCCTGATCCGACGGCCAGACTGAACATCCCGGGCCCTCGCCCGGGGTGCTCACAGGTTTACACCCTGAATGCCCTGACCCGGCGCTTCAGCTCTGCAAGCGCCGCGGGGTCGCCGTCGCCTGCATAGGCGAGGTTTTCGTAACACTGCGTGATCGCTGCCACCTCCGCCTCCCAGGCCGGGTTCTGTGCCGCGACGCGACGGGCAAAGTCGGAGGGTGCCTCATGACCCGGGCGCTGGATGCCGGCGCCCTGTAGCCGCCGACAGAAATCCTGGTAGTAACGCGTGGCGGCGTCAAGCCGTGGGCCGCGGTTGCGCCAGACCATGATGATCACCAGCGGCACCAGCAGCAGCGCCCAGATGCCGACGATGATGATCACCAGCTGGGTTTGTCCAACAGTGCCCAGCAGGCGATTGAGGATCTGGTACTGCTGCTCCTGGTTGTAGCTGAGCACAAACAGCTGCCAGCGGTAGTTGATGGCGTCGAGCTGCAAACGCAGGTTGTTGACCCAACCGACGTTGCGGAAGCGCAGCGGCGACAGCGGAGAACCTGCCAGGAAACTGCCTTCCTCCGCCAGGGCCTGTTCGAGGCCGTACTCGATGCGCGCCGGCGCGATGACAAAGGTGGGATCCATGCGCACCCAGCCCTGCCCCTCCAGCCAGACTTCGTTCCAGGCGTGGGCATCGAACTGGTGCACGATCACCGTGCCGTTGACGGGGTTGACCTCGCCGCCCTGGTAACCGCCTACCACCCGGCTCGGCACACCGGCGGCACGCATCAGCCAGGTGAAAGCCGAGGCGTAGTGTTCACAGAAGCCGCGGCGGGTGCTGAACAGGAACTGGTCCACCGGGTTCTCACCCAGTAGCGGCGGGCGCAGGGTGTAGTAGAAGTCCTGCTCGCGAAACATCTCCAGCACCGCGCGGGCGTAAGTCTCCGGGTCGCCGCCCGAGGCCGCAAACATCTGCTCCGCGAGTACCCGCGTCCTGGGGTTGCCGATCGCCGGCAGGCTGGTATCCACCCCGCGACGCCAGTCGCCCAGTTCAGCCTCCAGCGGCACCTCCAGCCAGCTCCTGACCTCGTAGTGCTTCTGGTCCTGCACCTCCACCGGGGACACCAGGCGGAAGTCGTTGGTGCGCAGGATTCCACGGTCGCGTGTCGTGGCGTAGGGTAGCGCGAACAGCCAGTTCTGCTGGGTGGGTTCCATGATCACGCTGTAGTCGACGGACGCCCCGGCCAGCTCGGGCTGTTCCGGCCGGCGCTGGTCGCCGGGAATGTCGCGCCAGCGCAGGCTGCGCCAGGCACCCTCCTCCAGCTTGCTGAGCACCAGACCGCGCCAGTAGAGGTCCCGGCGTGCTGGCACGTCGCCCTCGAACTGCACCCGGAAAGCGACCTCATCACTGAGGCTCAGGTTGGCCACGTCGCCGGGCTTCATGAAATCACTCATGCCGGAGCGCGCCTCGTGAGACTTCAATGGCACGTTCCACAGGGGCCCGATGCGCGGGAACACCACAAACAGCAGGATCATTAAAGGTACCGCCTGCAGCATCATAGTGCCGGCCCGGCGAATGGTGCTGAAGGTAAAGCGGTCCTGGCCGGGCTGGTGCAGGGCGACCAGCGAGGTGGTGTTGACCAGCACCGCGATGCACATATACAGGGTCACCAGCAGCTCCTGGCTGAACAGGAACTCGGTCAGGCACACAAAGTAGGCGATGAACACCAGCATGTACGCGTCGCGCTGGTTGGCCAGTTCAATCAGTTTCAGTGAATAGGCAATCAGCAACAGCGCCACCGTGGGCTCAAGCCCGATCAGCGTGCCGTAGCTCACCCACACGCCGCTGAAACAAATCACCGTCAGGCTACTCTTGAGGTAGCCCCCCGGGAAGGACCAGCGACCGAGGTAAACCATGGTCCGCCACAGCGCGGTGGCGGCATACAGCACCAGCACCCACAGGGGTATGCGGCCCAGGTGCGGAAACAGCAGCACGAACTGGGTGGCAATGATCCACACCAGCGCGTTGCGCGGTACCTGCTCCTCGAGCTTCATGCCGCCGCCTTCATCCCGGAATCGTCCGCTAGACTGGTTACGCTGCCCCACAGGGCCAGCTGGCGTAGCGCCGTAAGTCGGTGGTTCTCGCCGCTGTCGGGCTCCAGGCTCACGCCGGGCAGGCGCAGTCCATACTCCTCGTTGCGACGATCGAATTCCAGCACCCAGTAGCACAGGTGTGAAAGACGCTGTTCCGGCGGCAGCCCCTCGAACAGAGCCCAGTCCAGCCAGACACTGCGATCGGCATAGGCCGTGTACTGTTTGCTCTGCAGGGGCTGGCCCTTGGCCACGCTTTTCCAGAAAACGTGCCGCAGGGAATCGCCGCGCTGGTAGTCGCGCAGGCCGTAGAAGTCATCACTGCCGGGAATCGGTTCAGCCATGCCGTCGGGCTGGTCAGAGCTGATGCCCGGCAGTTCCCCGCTGGCCAGCGGCCGCGGGTATACCAGGGCGCGTATATCGAGATCGAGCCAGGTCCAGGCCCGCAGCAGCCCCAGCGGGTACACAGTTTCCAGTCGCAGCCGGTCGGGCTTGTACCAGCCCCGGCGCTCGGTGCGAAGGTACAGCTTCACATGCTGCTGCTCACGGTCATCCAGGTTGATGATGGCTGAGTCCTGCTTGAGCCAGTCGAAATGCAGGCCGAAGTACTGGCGCCGTCCCGCCCGCGACACCATGATCTCGAACTCGGCGCGCTGACCGGCAAACACCGGTGAGGCGCGCACCGCGTGCACAGTAAGCCCGGCCAGGTTCCCGTAGGTATGCAACACCGCCACCACGAAGATGTTCACCAGCAGGAAGGTGAGCGCAAAGCTCATGTTGTTCTGGTAGTTGATGGCGGCTACCAGCATGACCAGCAGCGTGAAGAGAAAGAAGAAGCCGATGCGCGTGGGGAAAATAAAGATGCGCTTCTGGTCCAGCGTCACCTGCTTGGCCGGCGGGATACGTCGATTGAGCCAGCGCTTCCAGCGCCGCTGCGCCCGCTCCCGGTAACGCTGCCAGGAATCAGAGAAGGCGGCTTTCAGCACGGCGGTCTCAGCCGGGAATGACGTCGACGTTGAGCAGCAGTTCGTGCACCAGCGCGCTGGCGTCGCCGGCATAGTCACTGGTGGGAACCAGGCGGTGGGTCGCCACGGCCGGGAGTACTGTCTGCAGGTCTTCCGGCACCACGTGGCTGCGGCCTTCCATCAGCGCCCAGGTACGCGCGCATTGCAACAATGCCAGGGCGCCCCGCGGTGACAGGCCGTAGGCAAACTCCGCGGAATTGCGGGTATAGGCCACCAGCCGCTGCAGGTAGTCGAGCAGGTTGTCAGAGGCGTGTACTTCATCCACGGCGGCACGGATGGCGGCAAGCTGCTCGAGGCTGAGGCAGGCGTCCAGCGCTTCAGGCCGGGGCGCCGAGCCGTCGCGCATGAACATCTGGCGTTCGGCCGCCGGGTCCGGGTAACCCAGCTCCAGGCGCATCAGGAAACGGTCGAGCTGGGATTCCGGCAGCGGATAGGTGCCGGACTGGTGTACGGGGTTCTGGGTGGCGATGACAAAGAACGGCTCCGGCAGTGCGCGGGTCTCGCCCTCCACCGTCACCTGCCCTTCGCCCATGGCCTCCAGCAGCGCACTCTGGGTGCGCGGCGTGGTGCGGTTGATTTCATCTGCCAGCAGTAGCTGGGAAAACACCGGCCCGGGATGGAAACTGAAGGCATTGCTGGCCTGGTCAAACACCGACACACCGAGGATGTCAGCGGGCAACAGGTCGCTGGTGAACTGGATGCGGTTATAGCTGAGGCCGAGGACGCTGGCCAAGGCGTGTGACAGCGTGGTCTTGCCCATGCCGGGCAGGTCTTCAATCAGCAGGTGGCCGCGGGCCAGCAGGCAGCACAGGGACAGGCGAACCTGGTTTTCCTTGCCCAGCAGCACTTTGCCGATCTCGGCCGCAGCGCGGTCAACCTGCGCTTTCATGGGGGCTTCCCGTGAGCTGCCCAGTGCCGCGTTATCCAGTACGCCTTTCATCTCTCAAACCATCCGTATTCGGTAACAGGTCTGACCACTGCGACGGCCTATA
>JAZBOY010000244.1:0-3166 GCA_036351375.1 Halieaceae bacterium | reverse complement strand
TTATTGAAATATAGATTTCCCGGGCCTGCGGATTGTGACGAAATCCCATGCGGCAAGTTCGAAAGCTCCGAACGGCCGCATGCTCTGCATGGCTCGCGCTATCAGCAAGACTCATGAGCAAGCACACGGCGCTATTCCACAGGGACTACAGGCAATATTCCGGCGGCCACCAGAAGGTATACGACTATTTCGGCCATTTCCTGGCTCACCCCGACTGGCAGGCCGAATTGGCCTGGAGCGAGTCGTCCCAGCCGGTGGCGGACACCATCTGGGCCGGGCGCGCTGATCTGTGCACGACCAGCTATACGCCAGCAAGCGCAGATCTCCAGTTCCTGGCTGGCATGGACTGGGAAGCCTACCTGCCGCGCAGGCCAGAGCCAGAGAAACCGGTGCTGAACCTGGTGCAGCATGTCCGTCATGCCGAGCCCGGCGCCAACGTATACCCCTTCCTTTCGGAGAGGGCCATTCGTATTTGCGTGAGCCAGGAAGTGGAATCAGCCATCCTGGCCACCGGCCGCGTCAACGGCCCTACGTTCACCATTGCCAATGGCGTCGATCTTGATGATCTGCTGGCGCGTCGACATGACCCGGTGCCGCACAGCGTTTACATACTGGGGAACAAACAGCCGGAGTTGGCGGCCACCCTGGCAAACAGTTTGCAGTCCCGGGGGCTGGCAGTGACCTGTCACCCGGATCACCAGCCCCGCGAGACGGTGCTGGCAGCCATGGCGGCGGCGGAGATCGCCGTGCTGCTGCCCCATGCCACCGAAGGCTTCTACCTGCCGGCGCTGGAGGCGATGGCGCTGTGCAGGCTGGTGGTGGTGCCGGACTGTGTGGGCAACCGGGGTTTCTGCCGCGACGGCGAAACCTGCCTGCAACCCAAATCGGAGTTGCCCTCTCTATTGGACGCGGTGGCCCGCGCGCAGCACATGCTCGGTGGCCAGGCGGAGACAGACATGCAGGAGCGGGCAAGACAGCAGTTGGAAGTGCACACGCTGAAGCGTGAACGAGCCGCGCTATTCGAGCTGCTCGACAACCTGGAGTCGCTGTGGTGACCGGGCAGACCCTGCTGCTCAGCGGCGTACCCCGGGCCGGCACCTCGCTGGCCTGCCGCCTGCTCGACCAGGCGGCGGATACCGTGGCCCTGTCTGAACCCTTCCGACTGGCGGATTTTGAGGCACGTGACTCGATCGACGGCGCACTCGAGCGTATTGAAGCCAGCATCGCCGAGGTGCGCCGCGGCATCCTGGTCGATGCGCAGGCGCCGTCCACCCATGTCGATGGCGCGCTAAACGATGCGAGGGTGGCGGAGTCGGTGAGCGGGTCAGAATTGCGCAGGCCCCAGGGTGAACAGGGCGTTATTCAGCTGGATCGGTCTCTGAGCGCCCACTTCCGGCTGGTCATCAAGCACAACGCACTGTTTGCTGCCCTGTTGCCACAGCTCTCCCGGCGCTATCACTGTGTGGCGCTGGTGAGAAATCCGCTCCCGGTGCTCGCCTCCTGGCAGACCGTAGACCTGCCGGTGAACGCGGGCCGGCTGCCCGCTGGGGAGCTGTACGACCGCTCGCTCCAAAATAGCCTCGCCGCAGAAAGCGACAGGCTCCAGCGGCAGTTGGCTATTCTCGACTGGTTCTTTGCCGCCTTCCGGCCGCTGCAGGCTGACGGGCGCGTGGTCCGCTACGAGGATCTGGTAGCGAGTAACGGCGGCGCGCTGTATGCCGCCTGTGAAATTGAACATAGCCCCACGGAAACCCTGGGCAGTCGGAACGACAGCGGCCTGTATCATACGGCCGGCGTGCCGGCGCTGCTGGATGCCCTGCTGGCACGGGACGGCCAGTGGCTGGAGTTGTATACGCGGGCAGACCTCAAGGCCGCCGCCGACGCGCTGGAGGCGGGCGCGTGAAGAAGCTCGACTTCATGGTGATCGGGGCCCAGAAGTGCGGCACCACGGCGCTGGCACAGTTTCTGGCGGAGCACCCGGATATTGGCATGGCCAGCCCCAAGGAAGCCCATGCCTTTGATCACGAAAGCTATGCCGGGTCCTGGACGGACGCCTTGCTCGATGAATACTACGGAGGATTTTTTTCACACCTCGACCAGGAGAGCACCCTGGGTGAAGCCACGCCAATCTACCTGTTCCTGCCCGAGGTGCCGGCCCAGCTGGAAGCCTGGAACCCCAACCTGAAGCTCGTGGTGATCCTGCGCGACCCGGTGGAGCGGGCCTGGTCGCACTACGGCATGGCGCTGGCCAACGGCCTGGAACACCTGCCGTTCTGGCTGGCGTTGCTGGTCGAACCGCTGCGCCTGTGGCTGGGTTCTAACCGGCTGGCGCGGCATTCCGCCCTGCGTGAGAACAGCTATCGCGGTCGCGGTCTCTACGCCAGGCAGTTGCGCCGCTTTCTCCGTTATTTCCCGCGTAATCAGCTGCTGGTGATTCGCAGCGAAGACCTGGGCGACGCGCACGACCAGACCCTGGCGCGCGTGTTCCGCTTCCTGGGCGTCAGGGAAGATGTCGCTGTGGCCTCCGAGCGCGTCAACGTCGGTGCCGATAACAAGCTACCCCGACTCGCAGCCGCTGCGCTGCGGCTGAGTTTCTGGTACGACCTGTGGCGGCTGGGCGGCCTGGTGGATTTCCCCGTTCGCGGCTGGATGACGGGGCGCTAGCGTGGTCTTCAGTTCCACAACGTTCCTGTTCGCCTTCCTGCCGCTGGTGCTGTTTGCCATGCTGCTGAGCCCGCGCGGGGTACGCAATCTTGTGCTGCTCCTCTTCAGCCTGCTGTTCTATGCCTGGGGTGAGCTGCAGTACGTGCTGCTGATGCTCGCGTCGATTGCGCTCAACTACCTGTTTGGCAGCCGCATTCACCGGGCCCGGCAGGAACAGCTCAATGCCAGGGCCTGGCTGGTGACCGGCATCATCGCCAATCTCGGCTTGCTGGCCTACTTCAAGTACGCCAATTTCCTTGCGGACAACTGGAACTGGATTCTCGCGCAGCTGGGGACGCCGGCGGTGGAGCTGGCCCCGGTACATCTGCCCCTGGGCATTTCCTTTTTTACCTTCCAGGCAATGTCTTACCTGCTGGACGTGTACCGCGGCGATGCACAGCACGACCGCAACCCGATCAACATCGCGCTGTACATCGCCCTGTTCCCGCAGCTGATTGCCGGG
>JAZBOY010000243.1:0-2593 GCA_036351375.1 Halieaceae bacterium | reverse complement strand
GCGGCAGAGTCACGGAGCTCAGGATGACACAGAAAATTATCGTCGGGATTACCGGAGCCTCCGGCGTCATTTACGGCGTGCGGGCGCTGGAAGCCCTGCGTGAAATGGACGATGTGGAGAGCCACCTGATCCTCTCCGATGGCGCGGTGACCAACCTGGCGGTGGAAACCGAGTACACCGCCGACGAGGTCAAGGCCCTGGCCGATGTCTGCCACAGTGACAATAATCTCGCCGCCAGCATCGCCTCCGGCTCCTTCAGGACCGTTGGGATGATGGTGATGCCCTGTAGCATCAAGACCCTGTCAGGCATTGCCAACAGCTACGCCGACAACCTGGTGGTGCGCGCCGCCGATGTGGTGCTCAAGGAGAGTCGCCGGCTGGTGCTGGTGGTGCGGGAAACCCCGCTGCATCTTGGCCACCTGCGCCTGCAGGTGCAGGCGGCGGAGGCGGGCGCCATCATCCTGCCGCCGGTGCCGGCGTTCTACCACGACCCGGAAACCATCGACGATATCGTCAACCACACGGTGGGCCGGGTGTTCGACCAGTTTGGACTGGAGCACCAGCTCTACCGACGCTGGGGCTCCAGGGATAGCTGACCCGGCGGCGTCTTACTTCCGGTAGTCCAGCGGCGGGTCGCGGTCACCCAGCAGGGGCTCGTAGTCAATGCGCTTGCCGCCGCGCATTTCCAGCCACTCTTGCTGGGCGCTGGCCACGAGCTCCGGGTCCTCGAACAGTCGAATCGCCGTCAGCGCCATGCTGCGCGCCGCCAGCAGCATGCCCTTGCTGCCGATGCTGGTGCCGCCAGCGGCGACGGCCTGCCAGGAGTGGGCGGCGGTGCCGGGCACCCAGGTGGCGGTATTGAGGCCCACGGTGGGCGCCATCCAGCTCACATCCCCTACATCCGAGGAGCCCGAGCTGCGCTGGATTTCCTCGGTCCAGGACGCGATCATCTCCTGGCTGCCGAGGCCGCGCGGCGGCTTGCCGTTGTAGGTTTCCACCAGGGCCTCGGCAAAGCGCTGCTCGTCGCGGTCGTATTCGATGCCGCCGAAGGTTTCCAGGCTGTCATGCATCACTCGCGCCAGCGTGACGTTGGGCAGGATGTTGTAATTGCCATGGATGATTTCCCACTCCACGCGGGTCTGGGTGCCCATGGCGGCGCCCTCGGCGGCGTTTTCCACCCACGCCCAGATCGGCCGGATATCGTCAGGACTCGGCGCGCGTACGTAGTAGAACACCTCGGCGAATTCCGGGACCACGTTGGGGGCGTTGCCGCCGCGGGTGATCACGTGGTGGATGCGCGTGCTGCTGGGCACGTGCTCGCGCATCATGTTGACCATCATGTTCATCGCTTCCACACCGTCCAGCGCCGAGCGGCCGCGTTCCGGGGCGGCCGCCGCGTGGGAGGCCTTGCCGTGGAAACGGAACTTGGCGGAGCGGTTGGCCAGGGTCGTGCCGGGCAGGGCGCTGTTGCGGTCGCTGGCATGCCAGTGGATTACCGTATCGACATCGTCGAACAGACCGGCGCGCACCATATAGACCTTGCCGGAACCGCCTTCCTCGGCGGGGGTGCCGTACAGGCGGATGGTGCCCTTGCTACCGGTCTCCTCCAGCCATTCCTTGACGGTGATGGCGGCAGCCACCGAGCCGGTGCCGAACAGGTGGTGGCCGCAGGCGTGGCCCGCGGTGCCCCCGGGCACCGGCATGCGCTCGGGCACGTCCATTTGCGAGACGCCGGGCAGGGCGTCGAACTCCGCCAGGACGCCGATCACCGGCTCGCCCTTGCCGTAGCTGGCGATAAAGGAGGTGGGAATGCCCGCCACGCCGGTCTCGATCTCGAAACCCGCGGCCCGGAGTGCACCCTGCAGGCGGGCGCTGGATTTTTCTTCCTGGTAGCCGACCTCGGCAAACTCCCAGATATCGCGAGCAATCGCGCTGTAGTTGTCGGCGGCACTACCGATGGCGCTGTCCACCATGCGTGAGGTGGCGTCCTCTGCGCTGGCCTGGGCGCAGCCAAGGGTGCCAAGCAGGGCGACGGCGCGTAATAAGCTCTTCATTTTCCACTCCTGAACGATTGTCGGCCCCGAGTATACTGCGGCCCTTGTCGGTAGCAACTTGAGGAAGTGATGCACAGCGTTGACCAGCAGGTCCTGGAACATCTTGTCGGCTGGCTGGAGCAAGGGCAGGCCGCCTGGCTGTGCACCATTGTTGCCACCATTGGTTCCTCACCGCGGCCGGTGGGCTCACTGTTCGCCTGCAACGCGGCCGGGGATACTACCGGTTCTCTGTCGGGCGGCTGCGTGGAAGACGACCTGGTAGAGCGACTTTGCCAGGGCGCCCTCGAGGGCACGCAGGTACTCGAATACGGCGTCACGGCGGAGGAAAACGAACGCCTGGGGTTGCCCTGTGGCGGCCGGCTGGAAATCCTGCTGGAACCGCTCGTTGCGGGGCACCTGCCCCAGCTCAAGGAATTGCTGGACGCAGTGACCGAGCGGCGCTACATCACCCGCCGTGTTTCGCTGGCCGACGGCGCGGTGGCGCTGGCACAGGCGGAGGGCTTCGCGGCACTCCAGAAAACGGCGGACAGCGTCACGCT
>JAZBOY010000242.1:0-2215 GCA_036351375.1 Halieaceae bacterium | reverse complement strand
TCTCCCCGGCATCTGCGCCTAGGCTGTTTGCAAGTGCTGACGAGTTGAATCCATGGCCCACCAGACCCTTCCGGTTACCGCACTGTACCGCGCCTGCGACGTTGCCAGCCTGCCCTTCGCCGACACCGGCGAGCTGGAGGCCCTGCCGCTGGGGCCCGGCCAGGACCGGGCCCGTGAGGCACTGGAATTCGGCATGGCCATCCGCCGGCCGGGCTTCAATATCTTTGCCCTCGGCCAGGGCGGCCTGGGCAAACGCGACCTGGTGGAACGTCTGCTGGCCGGACGTGGCAGGGATGCCGAGGCACTGTTTGACTGGTGCTATGTCGCCAATTTCGACGCCCCCCAGAAACCCAATCTCCTCAAGCTGCCCGGCGGCATGGGCCGCGAGCTCAGCAGCGACATGCAGCAGCTGGTGGAAGACCTGCTCACCGCGCTGCCCTCCTCCTTCGATGACGAGGAGTACCAGCGCCGGCGCAAAGAAATCGAGGACGACGTCGGCGAGCGCTACGAGGCCGCCTTCCGCGAACTGGGCGAGACGGCGTCGGAGCGCAACGTCGCCCTGCTGCGCACCCCCATGGGATACACCCTGGCACCCACCCGTAACGGCGAGGTGGTCACCCCGGAGCAATTCGCGGAGCTCTCCAAGGAAGAGCAAAATGAGCTGGAGTCGGTAGTCAGCGACTTGCAGTCGGAACTGCAGAAAGTGCTGAACACCCTGCCGCTGCTGAAGCGGGAGGCCGCGCACCGCATCAAGGCGCTGCACAAGGAGATCACCCAGTTCACCGTCGAACAGCTCATTGCCTGGCTGGAGAACAAGTACGCCGAACAGCCCGAGGTGCTCGAGTACCTGCACGGGGTGAAGGACCACGCCATCGAGAGCGCCGAGGACTTCCTGCCCGCCGACGGCGAGACGGAAGTGGAGCACGTGGGCGCGCGGGCCAAACATTACTCGCTGTTCCAGATCAACGTGCTGGTGGATAACCAAGGTATTGAGGGCAGCCCGGTGGTGTTCGAGGAAAACCCCAGCTACCAGAACCTGGTGGGCAGAGTGGAGTACGTATCGCAGATGGGTACCCTGCTCACCGACTTCACCCTGATCAAGCCCGGCGCCCTGCATCGCGCCAACGGCGGCGTGCTGATCATGGAGGCCGACAAGCTGCTGCGCCACGTGTACGCCTGGGAGGGACTGAAGCGCGCGCTGCGCTCCGGCGAAATCAAGATTGAATCCCTGCAGGAGGCGCTGAGCCTCAACACCACAGTCTCGCTGGAACCCGAGTGCATGCCGCTGGACGTCAAGGTGATCCTGCTGGGTGAGCCGTTGCTGTACTACCTGCTCAAGCACTACGATCCGGAGTTCAGCAAGATTTTCCAGGTGGCGGCAGATTTCACCCCCGAGTTCCAGCGCAGGGACGAGCAGCAGCTACTCTATGCGCGGATGATCGCTACCCTGCAGTCTCAGCAGGCGCTGAAGCCGCTGGACGCCGCGGCCGTGGCGCTGACGATCGAGTTTGCCTCGCGGCTGGCGGATGACCAGGAGCGCCTGTCCCTCGATCGCGATGAGCTCAACCGCCTGCTGCAGGAGGCCGACCACTGGGCCGGCCAGCGCGGCAGCGAGCGTATCGAACGAGAGGATATCGACCAGGCCATCGAACGCCATCGCTACCGCCACAGCCAGCTGCGGGAGCGCCTCGGCGAGCAGATCCTGCGCGGCATCAAGCTGATCGACACCGAGGGCCACCAGGCCGGCCAGGTCAATGGGCTGTCTGTGATGTCGGTGGGCGCCCAGCGCTTTGGCCTGCCCTCGCGCATCACCGCCACCGCGCGGCTCGGCAAGGGCCAGGTGATCGACATCGAGCGAGAGGTGAAGCTGGGCGGCGGCATCCACTCCAAGGGCGTGCTGATCCTGTCCTCCTACCTGGCCCGGGAATATGCCCGCGAACAGCCGCTGGCGCTGTCCGCCAGCCTGGTCTTTGAGCAGAGCTACGGCGGCGTGGACGGAGACAGCGCCAGCTGCGTCGAGCTGTGCTGCCTGCTGTCTGCCATTGCCGACTTGCCGCTGCGCCAGGACCTGGCGGTCACCGGCTCCATGAACCAGCTTGGCGAGGTGCAGGCCATCGGCGGCGTCAATGAGAAGATCGAGGGCTTCTTCGATCTCTGCGAGGCCCGCGGACTGACCGGCGACCAGGGGGTGGTGATTCCCGCCGCCAACCAGGTG
>JAZBOY010000241.1:0-2215 GCA_036351375.1 Halieaceae bacterium | reverse complement strand
TCTCCCCGGCATCTGCGCCTAGGCTGTTTGCAAGTGCTGACGAGTTGAATCCATGGCCCACCAGACCCTTCCGGTTACCGCACTGTACCGCGCCTGCGACGTTGCCAGCCTGCCCTTTGCCGACACCGGCGAGCTGGAAGCCCTGCCGCTGGGGCCCGGCCAGGACCGGGCCCGCGAGGCACTGGAATTCGGCATGGACATCCGCCGGCCGGGCTTCAATATCTTTGCACTCGGCCAGGGCGGCCTCGGCAAGCGCGAACTCGTGGAGCGCATCCTGGCAGAGCGTGCCGGTGATTCCGGGGCGCTCTTCGACTGGTGTTATGTCGCCAATTTCGATGCCCCCCAGAAACCCAACCTCCTCAAACTGCCCGGCGGCATGGGCCGCGAACTCAGCAGCGACATGCAGCAGCTGGTAGAAGACCTGCTCACCTCGCTGCCCTCTTCCTTCGATGACGAGGAGTACCAGCGCCGGCGCAAGGAAATCGAGGACGACGTCGGCGAGCGCTACGAGGCCGCCTTCCGCGAACTGGGCGAGACCGCGTCGGAGCGCAACGTGGCCCTGCTGCGCACCCCCATGGGATATACCCTGGCACCCACCCGCAACGGCGAGGTGGTCACCCCGGAGCAATTCGCGGAGCTCTCCAAGGAAGAGCAAAAGGAGCTGGAGTCGGTCGTCAGCGACTTGCAGTCGGAACTGCAGAAAGTACTGAACACCCTGCCGCTGCTGAAACGGGAGGCAGCACACCGCATCAAGGCGCTGCACAAGGAGATCACCCAGTTCACCGTCGAACAGCTTATTGCCTGGCTGGAGAACAAGTACGCCGAACAGCCCGAGGTGATCGAGTACCTGCACGGGGTAAAAGACCACGCCATCGAGAATGCCGAGGACTTCCTGCCCGCCGACGGCGAGGCGGAAGTGGAGCACGTGGGCGCGCGGGCCAAACAGTACTCGCTGTTCCAGATCAACGTGCTGGTGGATAACCAGGGCATTGAGGGCAGCCCGTTGGTGTTCGAGGAAAACCCCACCTACCAGAACCTGGTGGGCAGGGTGGAGTACGTGTCACAGATGGGCACCCTGCTCACCGACTTCACCCTGATCAAGCCCGGCGCCCTGCACCGCGCCAACGGCGGCGTACTGATCATGGAGGCCGACAAGCTGCTGCGCCACGTGTACGCCTGGGAGGGGCTGAAGCGAGCGCTGCGTTCCGGTGAAATCAAGATCGAATCCCTGCAGGAGGCGCTGAGCCTCAACACTACCGTCTCGCTGGAACCCGAGTGCATGCCGCTGGACGTGAAGGTAATCCTGTTGGGCGAGCCGCTGCTGTACTACCTGCTCAAGCACTACGACCCGGAGTTCAGCAAGATTTTCCAGGTAGCGGCAGATTTCACCCCCGAGTTCCAGCGCGGCGACGAGCAGCAGCTACTCTATGCACGCATGATCGCCACCCTGCAGTCCCAGCAGGCGCTGAAACCGCTGGGCGCCGCGGCGGTGGCGCTGACGATCGAGTTTGCCTCGCGGCTGGCGGATGACCAGGAGCGCCTGTCCCTCGATCGCGATGAGCTCAACCGCCTGCTGCAGGAAGCCGACCACTGGGCCGGCCAGCGCGGCAGTGAACGCATCGAGCGCGAGGATATCGACCAGGCCATCGAACGCCATCGCTACCGCCACAGCCAGCTGCGGGAGCGGCTCGGCGAGCAGGTCCTGCGCGGCATCAAACTGATCGACACCAAGGGGCGCCGGGCCGGCCAGGTCAATGGGCTGTCAGTGATGTCGGTGGGCGCCCAGCGCTTTGGCCTGCCCTCGCGCATCACCGCCACCGCGCGGCTCGGCAAGGGCCAGGTGATCGACATCGAGCGCGAAGTAAAGCTGGGCGGCGGCATTCACTCCAAGGGTGTTTTGATACTGTCCTCCTACCTGGCCCGGGAATATGCCCGCGAACAGCCGCTGGCGCTGTCCGCCAGCCTGGTCTTCGAGCAGAGCTACGGCGGCGTGGACGGAGACAGCGCCAGCTGCGTCGAGTTGTGCTGCCTGCTGTCCGCCATTGCCGACCTGCCCCTGCGCCAGGACCTGGCGGTCACCGGCTCCATGAACCAGCTGGGCGAGGTGCAGGCCATCGGCGGCGTCAATGAGAAGATCGAGGGCTTCTTCGATCTCTGCGAGGCCCGCGGACTGACCGGCGACCAGGGGGTGGTGATTCCCGCCGCCAACCAGGTG
>JAZBOY010000240.1:0-2399 GCA_036351375.1 Halieaceae bacterium | reverse complement strand
CTCGGCAGCTTCCTTGAGGCGCTGCAGGGCCAGCGGGTCGTTATGCAGGTCAATGCCCTGCTCTTTCTTGAACTCCGCTGCCAGGTACTCGATCAGCCTGAGGTCGAAGTCTTCACCGCCCAGGAAGGTGTCACCGTTGGTGGACAGCACTTCAAACTGGTGCTCGCCGTCGACTTCGGCAATCTCGATGACAGAGATGTCGAAAGTACCACCGCCGAGGTCGTACACGGCGATAGTCTTGTCACCCTTGGACTTGTCCATGCCGTAGGCGAGTGCTGCCGCGGTGGGCTCATTGATGATGCGCTTCACTTCCAGACCGGCGATCTTGCCGGCGTCCTTGGTGGCCTGGCGCTGGGAATCGTTGAAGTAGGCCGGCACAGTGATAACCGCTTCGGTCACCGGCTCGCCAAGATACTCCTCGGCGGTCTTCTTCATCTTCATCAGCACCTGCGCAGACACCTGCGGGGGCGCCATCTTGTCGCCCTTCACTTCCACCCAGGCATCGCCGTTGTCGGCTTCCACGATCTTGTAGGGCACCATGCTGATGTCCTTCTGGACCACGTCGTCCTTGAACTTGCGCCCAATGAGGCGCTTCACGGCGAACAGGGTGTTCTGCGGGTTGGTCACAGCCTGCCGCTTGGCAGACTGGCCCACCAGGATTTCGTTATCTTCGGTATAAGCGACGATGGAAGGCGTCGTGCGATCACCTTCCGCGTTCTCAATTACCTTGGTCTTGTCGCCATCCAGTACGGCCACACAGGAGTTGGTCGTACCGAGGTCGATGCCAATAATCTTGCCCATTGTATCTCTCCAGGTAAGCGATCACTGACTTTCAAGTATCCATGATCGCAGATTTTTCAAAACTGATATCTATATTTGGCCACCAACCACACAATTCAAGGGGGCTTTGCATTTCTATTCGGGGGCCTTGCTGACCACTACCATGGCCGGGCGCAGCAGCCTGCCGTTCAGCGTGTAGCCCTGCTGCATCACGTCCATCACCGTGTTCGGCTCCAGGTCCGGGTTCGGCACCATGGTCATGGCCTGGTGCAGCTGCGGGTCGAAAGGCTCACCGGCCGGGTCGACCACCTCGATGCCGTTCTTTTTCAGTACGTCCAGCAGGCTGCGCAGGGTCAGGTCGACACCCTCGGTAATGGCGTCAACGCCCTCGGCCTCGGAGGAGGCGTCCAGTGCCCGGCGCAGGTTGTCCACCACCGGCAACAGGTCGCTGGCAAAGCGTTCCAGGGCAAACTTGCGGGCCTTCTCCACGTCCTGCTCGGCGCGGCGGCGGGCGTTCTGGGCCTCGGCAGCGGCGCGCAGGGCCGCGTCTTTGGCGGCATCGAGTTCGTCCTTCAGGTGCTCGACGGTGTGCTCGGCTTCGGTGATGTCGTCGGCGGCTTCACCGGCGTCAGCGGCAGCCTCGCCGGCGACATCTGCCGCGGACTGCTCTTCAGCTGCGCCCTCTGCCGCGTCAGCCGTGTCCGCTGCGGCGGCTTCCGACCGCGCTTCGTCGTTTTCCACACTTGCTTCGTGCTGTTCCTTGTTCACCGTGTTGCCGCTCCGATTGCTGGGATTCTTCAGGACGCCAAATTACCCTCCGGCGCCGAACTCCTACTCATATGGAGGCGTGCCCGGCGATTTCAAGGAAAAATTTGTGGCTGAGCGAGGCCCGGGGGGTGGGGTCAGGCGTTTTCCGAGCGCAGGGCCGATGACAGCAGCCTGGCAGTTACATCGACAATGGGAATGACCCGCTCGTAGGCCATGCGAGTGGGGCCGATGACTCCCAGCACACCGAGGGTCTCGGCGCCGTCGGTATAGGGTGCGGTAATGACGCTGAAGCCGCCCAGACCCTCAAAACCGGCCTCTTCACCGATGAAGATCTGGATGCCCTCGGCGCGGGTGCAACGCTCCAGCAGGTGCAGCAGGTCTTTCTTGCGCTGGAAGGCCTCGAACAGCTCCTGCAGCCGCTCCAGCTCTTCGGCGGTAGCGCTACCGATCAGTTGGGACTCGCCGGCCACCACATAGTCTTCCTGCTCTTCCGTATCGCCCTCGAAAGCCTTGCTGGCAAGATCCATGGTGGCCTGCATGTAGGTGTCGATGGACTGGCGATCGGCCTCCATCTCGTTTACGACCTGGCGCTTCACCTCGTCCAGGCGAGAGCCGGCGAAGCGCTGGTTGACCAGGGCGGTGGCGAGGCGCAGCTCGTCTTCGTTGTAGTGTCGCTCGGTGTAGATGATGCGGTTTTGTACCTCGCGCTCATTGACCACCATGATCACCAGCACGCGGTTGCCGTCCAGCGGCAGGAATTCGAGCTGGCGCAGTTGCCCGGAGTTCTGCCGCGGCACGGTCACCAGGCCGGCCTGGGCGGTGACTGTAGAGAGCAGCTGGGAGGCGGATTG
>JAZBOY010000239.1:0-34265 GCA_036351375.1 Halieaceae bacterium | reverse complement strand
ATCCCCTGCCGGGGTTCGCGCGGTCCACTGGCACCAGGCCACATCTCCCGCCCCGGCGATAACATTGGCGACGAAGTCGATGTCGCGGCCTTTCATCTCCACATTCATCTTTTCCATGAAGCCGCGTATCGCCTCGCGCCCGTCGAAATTGCCATAGACCGGGTCTTCCAGCAGCGCATCTTCCGCAAACAGGTCCACCAGGGCGGTGTAATCGCCTGCATGCTGGATCTGCCAGAACCTGTCTATTACCGCTTTCGCATCCATTGCTCCCCTCCCCACGTGATACCGATGAACGTTAATCAAGCACCCTGCCTGCCGCAGATTTCATCGTCTGCCGCCCGGAATGGCCGGCTTCTCCTATACTAGCCTCACACTTACCACAGTGCAGGGAGAACCCGCCCGTGAAACTGCTACTCAAAATCCTCGCCGCCCTGGTCGTCCTGCTGGTATTGGCTGTCGTGCTGGTGCCCGTGTTCATCTCCACCGACGACATCACCAACGAAATTTCCAGGCAGGTCAATGCAAACACCGGCCGCGAGCTGGTGATTGAGGGCGAAAAGAGCCTGAGTATCCTGCCTTCACTGAGCCTGCAGCTGAACCAGGTCCGTCTCACCAATATGGAGAGCGGCAGCCAGCCGAACATGATCAGCATGGAGCGCCTGGATATCCACATCCCGTGGATGGCGCTGTTCTCCGGCGAGCTGAGTATCGAGCGCTTTGTTATCGAAGAACCGACCATCCTGCTGGAAACCGACGCCGAGGGTAGCGCCAACTGGGACATGCTGGCGGCCGCAGAGCCTGCACCGGAAGTGGAAACAGCACCCACCGAAGCCACCACCCTACCATCGGGCTTTGACATCAGCCTGGGTGAGGTCGCCATCCGCGGTGGTTCTCTCACCTATATCGATGGGCAGGCGGGCACCGAAGAACGGCTGGACGAACTCGGCCTGGCCATTGGCTTGCCCTCCCTGTATGAGGCGCTGCAGCTCAAGGGCACCGTGCGCTACATGGGCGAAACCCTGAACCTGGACATCGGCGTAACCACACCGGCCAAAGCCATCAATGGGGAGACCTTCGAAGTGAGCATGGTGCTCGATTCGCGGCTGCTGGAGATGGCCTACAGCGGCGAGATCGCCAACCAGGGCGAGGAGATCAAGGGCAGCCTCAAACTGGCCGGGGATTCCGTCAAGGAGCTGGCGGCCTGGCAGAACGCGGAGCTCGACGCCGGCGCTGATGCTTTCAACGCCTTCGAAGTCACCGGCGATATGCAGTTCAGCGCCGACACCTTGACCGTACAGCAACTGGTGGCACGGCTCGATGCCCTCGAAATCAAGGGCAACACCAGGCTGTTGCTGGCCGATGTGCCTGACATCAGCGCCAATGTGGACCTGGGCATGCTGGACCTGAACCCCTACCTGCCGCCACCGGCTGACGGAGGAGCGGAGGCTCCCGCAGCCGATGAAGCTGCTGCGAGTGAAGCTCCCGCCGAGCCCATTGTCTGGGACGACACCCCCATCGACCTGTCAGCGCTGCAGTCAGTGAATGCCGATATCACCGTACGCTCTGACGGCCTCAGGGCACGGGATATCAAGCTGGGTGAAAACGCCTTCAGCCTGCTGCTTGAAGGCGGCAAGATGCGCATGTCCCTGGACAAGTTCAAGGCCTACAACGGCAACGGCAACGGGGTGGTTGCGGTAAACGCCAGCAGCGCGCCCTACGCCATCGAAACCAATTTTGATCTTTCCGGTATCGAGGCGGAGCCGCTGCTCACCGACAGCGTCGGGGTCGACAAGTTGCGCGGCGCGGGCAATCTCGAGTGGAACCTGAAGACCTCTGGCCGCAGCCAGAAGGATTTTGTGGAACGGCTCAGCGGGACAGTGGGTTTCAGCTTCACGGACGGTGCCATCAAGGGGGCCAACGTTGCCGCAATCGCGCGCAGCGCGCAGGCAATTGCCACCGGCAAGCTGGCGCAGGTCAGCCTCGACAAGAACTTCGACAACGCCGCCGAAACGGACTTTTCGGAGATGGGCGGCACCCTCACTTTCAACAAGGGTGTCGGCACCAACACCGACCTCAAGCTGGCCAGCCCGCTGATTCGCGTCAAGGGCGAGGGCAGCATCGACCTGCCGGCCACCAACATCGACTACACGGCGCAGGCCAGGCTGGTGGACACCATCGAAGGACAGGCCGCTTCCGGCAAGACCAAGGGTGTCGGCATCCCCATCAAAATCAGCGGCCCCTTCCACGACGTGAAGATCAAGCCTGACTTGAGCTCGGCAGCTAAGGAAGGCGTCATCGACTCCCTGAAAGACAAGCTCTTCAACCGCTTTAATCGCTAGGCCTGGCGCGGAGACCAACGGGTGAATGTCAGCAGAGATACGGCGGCCAGGAAGATGATCGCCAGCTGTCTGTGCATGGGTGCCTCCGGGTTTTCAGGGCGTGTTCGGTGTATAGACTGACTTGAAGGCCGGCTGCCAACTCTTGCCGAGGTCGTCTGTTTTCTCGATGAGCATGGTGCGCTCACCACTCACCAGCGGCAAGCTCAACCTGAAACCACGCCAGGTATCCGGGCCGACGGGAAATAGTGTGCCGCTTTCAAGATTGGTCAGCACCAGCGTACCGTCGGCGATCTTGCCCTGGTAGATATCCATGACGCCCCAGACATCGTCAATTGCCGCCTTACGGAAAACAGATCGGTACTGGTCGAAGGTCAGGTAGGTATTCATGTGAAACCCCTGCTCCGCCAGTTCCACTGGCAACTCTTCCAACAACAGGCCATTGTGCCGCAATCGAATCTCTACCTTTTGAGCAGGTCCCTGCTGCCAGGTGGCGCCGTCATCGTTGGTCACATGCACTACCAGACGGTACTCGCCTTCCAATACCTTGAGACGATCCATCTGGCTCCTGGCTTTCGCGCCAGGGTCCACGTCCTGGGCAGTGACAGAAGCACTCATTAAGAGCGACAGCGCGAGTGCCATACCCCTGCGCAACAGTCGCACGCCGACCAGGCGCCAACCGAGCGCCCTGAAACAGTAGCTGATCATCCTGGGATACCTGATGGTGGGATTAAGCATTCTGCAGTTGACGGACACGCTATCTGAAAACTGAGACCGTCATCGAGCAGTTTGAGACCAGCGGCACGACTGAAGAGATGAAGCGCGCCCTTCAGCTTGTCGCAGGTTTTCGACCTCCTACCGAGTCGTATTCTGCAGATGGCGGACGGCACGTGACAATCCAGCATAGAATGCGCGGATGAAGTTCCCAACCGTTCGGAAAATCCTTACCAGCCTCGTCAAATTGGCGGCGGGCCTGTTCGTATTAATCTACCTGCTAGGCATCTACTTCAACCTGAAGCCGCTCGGCCCTGTCGACGATGCAAGTATTGATACCAGTGCTATCGGCACCATCGCCATTTTCGGCGCCAGCGGCACCGCCGGCGACGGGATCCTTAAGGCGGCACTGGCAGACCCCGACGTGGAAAGGATTCACGTGATCACCCGTCGCTCGACGCCGCGTATTGATGCCGGGGTGGCCTCCGGCAAAGTGCTTGTGACCCAGCACATGGACTACCTGGACTACTCGGCGCTGCAGGAGATCCTGGCTGATGTAAGCACCGTGTACTGGGCGATCGGCATCAGCGCCCTGGGCGTGGACGAGGCCACCTATGGCCGTATTCACGTCGACTTCCCGGCCCAATTCCTGCGCGAATGGCTGTCCGTGAGCACGGGGGATGCACTGTCATTCCAGTTCATCAGCAGCAGCGATATCTCGGAAGACTCCGACACCATGTGGGTGCGAGAGAAAATACGCGCTGAGAAGACGCTGTTTGGCCTGGCTGAAGACACGCGCCTGCGCGTCATCGCCCATCGGCCCGACTACATACGGCCGGCGGACGGCGAGGCAAAGTTCGGGCAAAAACTGATGTACTGGTTCTTCCGGCCGGTAGGCGCTGCCGTGCGTTCGACTGAAATCGGCCAGGCAATGCTCGAGGTCACGGTGCGCGGCGACCAGTTCGAAAACGGGGCAAAGTTGGGCACTCGCAGCATTCGCCGCCTGGCCAGCGCCTATAGCGAGCGGTCCGGAACGTAGCCCGCTATCCCGCGCCGTACAACACGTCGGTGCGGATGATGTACTTGCTGCCGTGAGTGATCGTCTCGCTGGCATGGACGCAGTGCTGGGGATGTGTGCCATGAGGGAAGCACAGCGCGGCACCCCTGGGCGTCCTCACACTCACCAGATTCACATCGTCATTGTCCCGTGCCGGCTTGCCCGGATCGCGCCGGCTGACCAGGAACTGGGTGCGACCGCCTTCGTAGCCCCCGTTCAGGAATAGCAGGTAGGAGTACTGGCTGTAGCGGTCGCCATAGGCGTCGGCAATCAGATTGCCGTCGACGACACGGCTACCCGGCCAGGCACCGTCGGTATGCGGGCTGAAATAGTCGCCGAGTCCATAGCGGTAGAACCTGAACCTCGCGTTGATTCCTACCGCTACCTGCTCGCCCACCCGATCCGTCAGCAGCTCCCTGCAACGCTCCCACAACACGCCGTCGATTGCTTCGCTGACTACCCAGTTCAGGTTGTCGTTGTGCCGCACGTCGTGCGGCAGTGACACCGGCGCGTCGGGGTGGAAGCCCAAAGATTCCGCAGTGTCTATGAGCCGGTCAGCCTCTGACTCGCTGAGCACGTTCATAAGCTGGAATGCTCCAGGTACTTCCGGGATGTCGACCCGGTAAACGGCGTCGCCGGAACGTTCCTCGAAGAGCTGCACAGTACCGGGCCGATCCGTCCAGGTGGGCAGAGGGGTCGGGCCGAAGCCCGGTTCCTGCGTCACCACATAGAAAGCGTCTTTCATCGCCAACCCCGGCCGGGTAGCACGATCTCCAGAGTCTTGCTGTCAGCTCTCCACTGCAAAGCTCAGCCCGGCGTTGGCCTGCAGCCTCTCGACCAGGGGCATACCAAGGGCCGAGCCCGGGGTCCAGATGCCGCCGCTGGCGAGATCAGGATGCAGAAGCAGGACCACGGCGCTCTCAGCAATCATCTTGCTGGTGGAGCCGTAACCCGGGTCCTTGTCGCCCTTCACAGAAACCCTGACGGCATCATCATTGTTGCTGCCCACAAACAGCACGTCGTAGAAGCCGTTCTCGCGTTCTTCCTTTGAGGGACCCTCCCCCGGTTTGATGGGGTTGTCCGCCATGGACTTGTCTTCCGCCACCGCGGTCGCCATGGCTTCGCCCTGCTCGCCGGGTCCGGTCAGCATCATTTCGTCGTAGATGAAGTCTTCACCGTAGGCATGGCCCAGCAGCATGTTGGTACGGTGGATGTTCTTGGTATTGATGGTCGCCATGATAAAGGGCGCCGACCAGCTATCCAGGTCCTCTTCAAAAATCGGAGCCATGCCATGGGGCTGCTCCGGGCCCTGGAAGCCCTGCGTCAGCGCAAACGGGTTCATCAAAACGGAGACCAGCTCCGGCTTTTCCGCCGCGGCGGCCATGGTGGCCTTGAAGCTCGCCAGGGTGCCGCCGGAGAACGTGCCTTGCATGGCGCGCACACGACCTTTCACCCGACGTACCGGCCCGCCCAGCGTTTGCTTCGCGGTGTGCTGCAGAAAACTGACGCCGAGGTCAAAAGGAATCGAATCAAAACCGCAGGAGAACACGATCCGCGCACCGCTCTGTTTAGCAGTTTCGGCGTGGGCCTCGATCATTTCCGCCATCCAGGTGGGCTCACCGCAGAGGTCCACGTAGTCGGTGCCCGCCTCGGCGCAGGCGCGCACCAGGTCGGAGCCGTAGAGCTGGTAAGGTCCAACCGTGGTGATCACCACGCTGGCCCGGGCCACCATGGCGTCTACCGAGGCCTTGTCTGCCGCATCGGCCACCACCAGCGGCACATCGGCGGGAATGTCCATCTCATCGCGTACCTGTTCGAGCTTCGCCTGGCTGCGGCCAGCCATGGCCCAGTTGATGTCGCCACCGACGCCGTACTGTTCGTTGAGGTACTCGCAGACCAGCCGTCCGGTGTAGCCGGTAGCGCCGTAGACGACAATTCCAAATTCTCTTGCTTCAGACACCAGGTTGCTCTCCATTCGTCGGGGGGATTCAAGTGTAGTTCAAAGTGTGTTTCAGGACCCGAAGGGCAGCTCCGGTACCACATCGCCAGCCAGCAGTGGGCTTTGCTCTGCCCGCTCAAAGGCCTCGTCAACGGCCTGCCAGCGCGCTTTCACGCTGGGCCGATAGTTGGGGTGGGTGAAGATGTAGAGCTCATCCGCCAATAGAGCTTCGACCACGCGCTCGCCGACCACTGCAGCATCCATGCCCGTAGTGACTACTGATTCGATCACTCCGCCCATATCACCGCCGGCCTGTGCCGCCTGCTCGCTGCCGTCGGCATAGCGGGCCTGCTTATTGCGGCTGGACTCGTGGATGCGGGTTTTGACGAAGCCCGGGCACAGCACCGACGCCTTGATGTTGTGCGCCGCCAGTTCGCTCCGCCAGCATTCCGTGAGTGCGACCACGGCGGCCTTGGTAGCGGTGTAGGGCCCCGCCAGGGGCAACGGGCCAAAGCCCGCCATGGAGGCGACGTTGATGACCCAACCGCCCTCGCCGTGGGACTTGATGTGAGGCACGATCACCTGTGCGCCGAAGGCAACACCCATGAGGTTCACATCTACCACCCAGCGCCATTCCTTCTCGTCGGCGCCTTCAACACCGCCCGCAGTGCCACCGACGCCGGCGTTGTTTATTAGCATATGCAGCTTGCCGAAACGCGCGAGCGCCTGCTCTGCCACGGCTTGCCACTGCTCCATCTCCGCCACATCCAGCGGCACTGCCAGCACAGGAATTTCCAGGTCCTTGAGAATCTGCTCGGCAATCTGCAGCTGTTCGGCATTGATATCGGCCAGCACCACGTTCATGCCGTGGCCGCCGAGAACCCTGGCAAGGCCCAGCCCGATGCCTTCGGCTCCGCCGCTGATCACCACGGTTTTGCCCTCGAATTCCTGCATGCGCTCAGCTCCCTGCTTCAGAAAAAGCAGGAAGCTTATCTTTATGGAGGCGTCGGCGCGAGCCTGGATCAGGAATCGATTGGTGCAAGTACTCGTTGGCGATTACGCCGTTGCAATGTCAGCACCGACGGGCGGCTTGTTTACATACTGATCGTAGAAACGGCCAAAATTATCAAACGTAAAGGCGCGGGCCCGGGCACTGATGCCGGCTTTACCGCCGATGAAGTCGAAGGCGTGGTAGCAGCCTTCGAACTCTTCGTAGACGACCTCGACACCGGCGTTGCGCAGCGCCTGCACGTAGGCGCCGGTTTCCTGGTAGAACGGCTCGAGGGTGCCAACAAAGGTAATGGTCGGCGGCAGGCCTGCGCAGTCCTCGCAGCGGAAAGGAGCAGCATAGGCAGGTATCGGCTCGCCGGCCGCCCGCAGCCCTGCGAGGTAGGCGCCCCAGCCGATGCGATTCATGCGGGTGTCCCAGATCGGTGACTCGATATCCCGTGCAGCATCGTCCGGCTGGGTATCGTCAATCATCGGGTAGATGGGCATCTGGAAGGCGATGTCCACATCACCTGTGTCCCGGGCCTTGAGTGTTACGGCCGCCGCCAGCCCACCACCGGCACTGTGGCCCGCCACCATGAATCGGTCACTCTCGATTCCCAGTGATTCGGCATTCGCCTTGGCCCACAGCAGGGCGTCGTAGCAATCTTCAAAACCCGCCGGAAACGGGCGCGTATAGGACTTGCGGTAGTCGGGAGCAATTACCACGCAGGGGCGTGCCTTCAGGTAGGACTCAATAATCTCGGCGGCCTGCTCCGGGTTGCCCATGATGTAGCCACCGCCGTGCAGATAAAGCAGCGCGGGCAGTTTGCCCTCCGTATTTTTTGGCCGGTAGACCAGCACGCGCATTGATGCCGAGCCGTCACTGGTGGGAACCGAGTGCGCCTTACCGTCAAAACCATCGAACTGCTTCATCCGGCCGAAAGTTCGACCCAGCCAGTTGAGAAAACGAACAAAGCCCCGGTACTGCAACAGCTTCGGAAACAGCATCGCCACCCGGTAGCTCGGCCGCAGGTCTTCATGCAACATTTCCCTGGTCACTTTCATTCGGGGCGCTTCCTCGTAACAGTGGGCAAAAGGCGGGCAGAAAGATGGGGCCACGCTGTGACCCCAAAGCATTACACCCACAGGTAGTGCTTGGCCAGTGGCCAATTCAATTCTCCAAGCCGTGCTTGAATCCCGGCAGCGCAGGCAGTAGCGTCTTCCTTTTCACAGGAGAACAGGCCATGGCAAAACTGGAACTGAAACCGCTTGCCACCATGACCGCCCAACTGGGCGAGCAAATTGACCTTGGCGCCGGACCCAGGGGCCACCGGGTGGTGATTGATGTGCCCGCCGTGAAGCTCGAGGCGGAAGACTTCAGCGCGGAGCTGGCCACCAACGACGCAGCCGACTGGGCGACCCTGAGCGAAGAAGGCACCCTGGCGGCGCTGGATGTGCGCGTCACCCTGAAGACCGATGACGGTGCTCTCATCTACGTGGAGTATGGCGGGCGCATGGATATGACCACTGGCTTCCTGACCACGGCGCCCACCTTCCAGACCTCGGCCGAGCGCTACCTGTGGCTTAACCGCGTGCAGGCCGTGGCGGCCGGCGAGATCAACCCCGATACCGGCGAGCTGGTCTACACCATGTATGAGGCCAGGCCCGTCGCGGACTGAGCACGACGTTGCTAGAACTGCGTGTCGGCGATCGTGGTCCGGTGCAGTAGCCGGTCGTGGCCGTCGTAGCCGCCGGTGGCGGCATGCAGCAGGGAGCGGTTGTCCCACATGACCAGCATGTCCTTCTGCCAGGGATGAGAGTACACGAAGGGCTCACTGATCTGGTGCATATAGAATTCCATCAACAGCGCGTCGCTCTCGGCCTTGTCGAGGCCGGCAAAGCCCTGGATGTAGGCCGGCGATGAGAACAGGGCCTTCCTGCCGGTCTCGGGATGCGTGCGCACAAAGGGATGTTCACACTTCTCCCGCGCCTTCTCGCTGGGGATGATCTTCATGCTGCGCCCACTTTCCTGGTCGCCCTCCCCATAGACCCCGTCCGGCGCATAGCCCAGCTCCGCTGAGTGGATGGCCACCAGTTCATCAGCCCTGTCTCGCAGCGCATCGGGCAGCGCTTCATAGGCTGCCACCTGGTCGGCGTACAAGGTATTGCCACCCACAGGCGGTATCGTAATGCCATACAGCACCGTGCCCGCCGGCGGGATTTCCAGGAAGCTCCAGTCGGAGTGGAAGATTTCCGCGAAGATCGGTGTCTTCTCATCGGCGCTGCGCTGCACGGCGGCAATGTTCTCGTTGTCGTCGATGTGACCGAAGAACGGGTCTTCGCCGATTTCACCGAAGTAGCACGTGAATCGCACCAGGTCGTCGTTGCTCAGGGCCTGGTCGGGAAACGCCAGTACCTTGTGTTCGAGCCAGTGAGCACGCAGTTCCGCGACGAGGTCAGCAGAAAGGTTCTGGCTCAGATCAAGGCCGGTAACGACTGCGCCACAGCTGGCGTCAGTGGGTGCAGTGCTCAGGGACATGGACAATTCTCACTCTACGGGGCTGCACCGCCGGGCCGTTACGAAAGCAATTCACAATGGAATTGAATATTACCCGCCGTGACAAAGCTCGTTTCCGAAAGCTAACCATATAGTACAAACCCAACCGCCGGCGCAAGTATCGACCCTATTGAAGTCCTCGAGATGGCCCAGATTGCCCACACCGACACCGCTGAATGAGTGGGCGTAGACATGAAGGGTTGCGTCGTCAGAACGCCTACTCGGCCTGATCTTCGAGTTTTACCTGCACAGCAACGCGCTGCGCTACTCTGCGGACATATATCCGTCTGCAGTAGTGCTGGCTATCGAGTCAGTGGGAGTCCAGGTACATCTTGATGGAATCTCGGTAGTTGCGGCTCACTTTCAGTCGCTCACCGCAGTCAAGGTCAAGCAGGTACTCGCCACGCGGTTGTGGGGTAACCTGCTCTATACGATCAACGTTGACGATCGTTGAACGGTGTATCCGCCGAAAGGTATCCGGCGCGAGTTTTT
Source organism: Halieaceae bacterium (assembly GCA_036351375.1). Taxonomy (GTDB): domain Bacteria; phylum Pseudomonadota; class Gammaproteobacteria; order Pseudomonadales; family Halieaceae; genus JANQIO01. The sequence continues at coordinate 24,180 of JAZBOY010000239.1, read as the reverse complement.
CCATCAATGACTTCAAGGTACTTCGCATGATGTGCGTGGTGCCCTTTACGTGCAGGCACATGTAGTCCCCGGCCGCATCAATCCAGTCGATTTCCGCCGTATCCAGCATGATGATCTGGTCGGCCTCTTTCACGGCGATCTTGTTGTCCTGTGGCGGCAACGGGACTGTGTCGTTTTCATGCATGCGCCCCTGCACGCGCACGGCAACCTCATCGATTGCACCAATGAGGGCTGCCTTGTTTTCGCGGTTGGCCCACGTCTCCTCAAAGCGCGCCAGCGCGCGATTGATGGCCAGCGCCAACCGCTGCCCTGACACCGGCTTCAAAAGGTAATCTACCGCGTGCAGGTCGAAGGCATCCAGTGCATAACGTTGGAACGCTGTACAGAAGATCACCATCGGCACCAGCTCCGCCTGCAGCGACTTGATCACCTCGAAGCCATTTTTGCCGGGCATCTGTACATCCAGTATCAAAAGGTCTGGCTCCAGTTCCTGGACACGCTGCACAGCTTCGCGACCATTCCTGCACTGAGCGACGATGTCTACCTCAGGTATATCTTCCAGCAGTGACGTGAGCAGGCGCAGCGCCAATGGCTCATCGTCGACGAGGATAGTTCGCAGTTCAGGCATTCGATGCGAGCCCCATGCCCTGTGCGTCCACCTGCAGCGGAATGTTGATCAGCACCTCCAGGCCGGTGGGTACAGCCTCGCGCGTCTCCAGGCTGCCGTCGCCATGATAGAGGGTGTGAAGTCGATCAATCGTGTTCTTGAGTCCGATACCGCGCTGCTTCCCGAGTTCGCCGCTTTCCATGCCGGGACCAGAGTCGGTGACGCTCAACAGCAGCCTGCTATCAGCAACGCGTACGCCTATTCGAATCGTGCCACCGGTCTCGCTATCTGAAATGGCATACTTCAGAGCGTTCTCCAACAGCGGTTGCAGCAGCAGAGAGGGCACCAGCGCCCGATCGGCTGCAGGGTCGACGTTGTATTCGAGCACCAGCCGATCTTCGAAGCGGGCTTTTTCAATATCGAGGTAGAGTGCAACGGTCTCCAGTTCCTCTGCGACGGTCGCGGTAGGCCGGGTTTCCTGGTCGAGAGTATGCCGCAGGAACATGCTGAGCTTATCTATAACGTTGGCCGCTTTGTCCACCTCTTCCAGCCTGACCAGGGCATTCAGTGCATTCAGGGTGTTGAACAAAAAATGGGGGTTGAGCTGGTAGCGCAACATCTGCAATTGCGCGGCCTGGGCCGACGATTCCGCCTGCATGCGGCGCAGCTGCTCCATGCGCTTGCGCTCCGACTCCTCGACGAGCTTTTCATGCTCGAGCTGCAGTAGCTGGTAGTACTTCACGCCAAAATAGAGCGCTGTCCAGCTCAGGAAGACAAACACTGAGCCGAAGTACCAGTCATTGAACTCACTCCACAGCCCGCGCTCGCCGGAGATGGCCATGAAAGTTTCCATGCGGGCGGCCGTCCAGAGCCAGCTGAACACCAGCACCGCCAGCCCACTGATAAATACCCGGGCAATCACCCCCAGTTCAAAGGCGTGGCGGTAGATGACTCGCAGGGGCCAGGAGCAGGCAAGGCCCAAGCCGGCCTGCAAAACGATATGGCCGACGTGTGACAGTGAGACATTGTCGTCCCACACCGTCAGTGCAAAGAAGGTGACCAGCGAGTATCCGCCCCAGCCGATGGCCTGGAGCAACCAGAACTGCAGGTTACGGCTGGCGTACACCGCCTGTGACCAGGTGTTGATCCTGTCGGCAAACATCCCCTGCCATTACAAAGTACGGTTTTGCGACGGATGCTAACACAGTCGCGACAGGCGAACAGGCAGGGTGGAGCGAAGGCCGGCAACCATTGTCTATGACAGTAGACGCCGGCCCGAAGTCAGAAGTTGTAGCGCATGCGCATACCGTAGGTGCGGGGTCGAGTATAGAAACGCGTGTTATCAAACTGAGTGATAATCGTGGCCGCCTGCTTCACCTCGTCAGTGCAATTGTTGCAGTAGGCCTCAATTCGCAGGTTGCCGTCCCCGTGCGAATAGCCAACTCCGGCATCGTATGTCCAGTAAGCGTCGACCGTATCATCCAGCCGCATGCGAGGATCGTCTGGCTGCTGGAAATCCTCGCTGTTGAATATGGTCAGGAACTGGTCATCGCGCCAGCCCACCGACACCATGTAATCGAGTGTACCCCAGGGCAGCGAGAACAGCTGCGACAGAGTCGCATTGAACTGGTACTGCGGCGTATGCGGCAGGCGCTTACCGTCGATAGGCTGGAAAACCGCTTCATCAGGTGCCACATCAGCCTGGAAACGGAAGTCCTGGATAGGCTCTGCGTTTTGAATCTCCGCTTCCAGCCACAGCGCGGTATAGCTCAGGTTGATGTTGTAGGGGAACTCGAAACTGCCATCCAGCTGCGCACCGTAGATTTCAGAATCAGCCGCGTTATAGCTAAATGACACGACCAGCGCGCCGGGCGCCACATCTTCAGGATCAGCAACCCCGCCAGATGCAAAATCGATAGCCTGCTGCACCGACAGGATTGAGGTAAAGACCTGATCGGAATAGTCATAGTAGAAGGCCGAGGCATTCAATACTGTCGGCACTTCACCCAGTTCGAATTCGTTCTTCCAGCCCAGCTCGTAAAGCACCACCTTTTCGGTGTCGTAGGTCGGAGATATACCTATGCCAAGCTCCGGATCCTTGAAAGTGTCGTTGAAACCACCAGATTTGTGTCCGGTGGAGATGAGCGCGTAGCCCATGCTGAAGTCTGTGAAATCGTGAGCCAGTCTTACCCGCCAGTCCACGAAGTCCTCGTTCATGCTGCCGTCCTGGGGGGTGATCGACGCGTTAGGTGAAATGGGCACCGCATAGCTGAAGTTGCCATCCTGCGGACAGATCAGCGCATCCGAGGAATCAGTATCGGTACAGGCTGGCAGGTTGTCTGATCCTCCTGGTTGCGGCCCGTTGGCGAAAATTTCGTCGACGTTGTCACGCTCTCCGAAACGACCAATACCGTCAAAGTAAAAGTCGAGGAACTCCTGATCACTCACGTCTCCACTGCCGTCTGCGTCAGGCTCATAAATATTCCTGTCAAAGCCGGCAAAGCGGAAACCCTCGGTGCCCACTCGCGCGCCCATGCAGCAGGCAAAGTTGTCGCCCGTGCGCACATCAAAACCACCCAACGCAAAGGCATAGCGAGCGTTAACTCCGCGGCGTGACTTCTCGTCATCGGTGAATCTCAGGCCACCGGTAATGCGTGTTTTTTCAGTGATGCTATAAGTCACATCGCCATAAACCGACCAGGACTCGGCATCAACGTCAGGCTGATTGAATTCAGCACCCTGGAAGAAGCCCGCACGGTCGCCCGTTGAGCCCAGGAAGCTCTTTTGTTCTTCCTTGAAGTAGAACAACCCGGCGGTGTAATAGAAACGCTCATGGTCCGGTGAAACCAGGCGCAGCTCGTGAATGGTGGATTCACTTTCAGTCAGGAACTGGAAGCGAGAGAAGTTATCCACCGCTTCCTCAAGCGGCTCCAGGGTTTGCTGTACACCGCGGTAATCAGGGGTCAGCGGGGTAGCGGCCTGGAAGCTGTAATCCAGGTCGCGATAGCTACCGGTGTACTCGAGTGAAGCGAAGTCGAACTCGTAGTTAATTTGGGTGCGAACCCCCCAGTGCTCGGTATCGTTCTCAGGTTCGAATCCTCGAGCCCACACATCCCTGGGGTCGTCAATCGAGTTGGGGTCGATTCCATTGCCCAGCGGGTTGGCGAAGTTGGTACCGGTATACCCGGATCCCTCTTCGTCCAGGTAGTCGCCTGCCAACAGGATGCTCAGGCGATCTGTTGGCTCGTAGAGAAACTGTGCGCGGTAGCCACGGTTGTCCGCTTCTTCCGCCTGGCCAAGTCCCAGCGGGCCCACATCGTTGTAGTAGGGGTCATGCTCGAGCGCAAAGCCCGAGAAGCGCGCCGCGGCCTTGTCGCCGATCGGCACGTTGACCATGCCGGTTACCATTCTTTCGTCGTAGTTGCCGCCCTGCACCTCAAGCATGGCATCCCACTGGTTGAGACCCGGTTGCCAGGTGACGATGTTGACTGACCCGGCGGTTGCATTCCTTCCACGCAGGGTGCCCTGCGGACCCATGTTTACTTCAACCCGGGCCACGTCAAAGAACGCGGAGCCGATACCCGTAGGCCTGGGAATGTAAACGCCATCCATGTGCGTCGCTGCAGCGGGATCGCCAAGCTCTGTATTGTTCGACGAGCCAATACCGCGAATCCAGATCTCCAGGTTGCCCTGCTTGTTGTTGATCTCGACGCCTGGGGTGTTGTTGCTGAGATCAGCGAGGTTCTGGATGCCCTGCATCTTCATGAAATCGCTATCAAAGGCCATTGCAGTACCCGCGTAGCCCTGCAGGCTCTCTTCGCGGCGCTCTACCGTCACCACGATCTCTTCCATGACGCGGCCTTCGCTTTCACGGGAGGATTCACGCCCAGCTGCCGCCTCCTGCCCGGCATCCTGTGCCTGCGCAGTCAGTCCGAGCGCTCCGGCATTTGCCAACAAGATTGCCAGCGCCAGCGAATGTTTTCTTATGTAGTTAGCTGTAATCACTGTGTCACCTTCCTGTTAATTACGGCGCCAGGCCAAAGTCAACGTTGTCATAGTAGATACCCGACGGGTCGTAGTTCGTCGCCGTATTGGTAAACCCGAACTGAATCAACTGGCCCTGCAGAGCTTCAGCATCAAGCTCCAGGTCTACGCTGAAGGTCACCCACTCCGAGTTGCTGACCGAGGACATATCGATGGTGACCTCTGTCGTGGTCGCGAAGCCGCTGGCCGGGTCCAGCGTCTTGATAAACGCTGTCGCCGTACTCGGGGGCGCGATACCGTCGGAGGACGGCGCCTTGGCGTCGAAGCTGAGTCGATAGGTGCCGCCGTCCGTCGCCTGGATCGACCGCTCCTGGAAAATCAGCACGTTGATAAGGTTGCCCGACGCGTGATCCGGGTTGTTGTAGTCGCTGAAGGCATTCAGGTACTGAGTTCCCTGCGCAGCGCCGGCCTCACCGGATTCGATAGAGGAGATAGCGCCTGTACCATTGGGCGCGGGGAAGGTGCCGTAGCCGTACAGGAAGCCACCGCCGCCATCGAAAACGTTGATGAACGTCGTCCAGCCATCGCCGATCTCTGCACCAGCGGGATCAGCGGCTTCAAAATCAGTGCTGTAGCTTATGCTGGTAGGCGGCACAAAGATCCCGAAGTCGACATTGTCGTAGTAGATACCCGACGGGTCGAAGTTGGTTGCCGTATTGGTGAAGCCGAACTGCAGCAATTGCCCCTCGAGTGCCTCGGCATCGATGGCCAGGTCAAGCGTAAAGGTCTCCCAATCTGTGCTGCTCACCGAAGACATATCCAGCGTCACCTCGGTAGTGGTCGCAAAGCCACTGGCAGGATCGATTGTCTTGATGAATGCTGTTGCCGTACTGGGCGCAGCTATGCCGCCGCTGGAGGGCGCCTTGGCATCGAATCTGAATCGATAGTTGCCTCCGTCACCTGCAGTGATTTGACGCTCCTGGAACACAAGCACATTGATCAGATTACCTACCGCATGATCGCCGTTGTTGTAGTCACTGAAGGCATTCAGGTACTGGGTGCCCTGTTCCGCGCCGCCTTCACCTGTCTCGATCGAAGAAATGCCGCCCGTACCATTGGGTGCCGGGAAAGTGCCATACCCGTACAGGAAGCTGCCACCTCCATCGAACACATTGACGAAGGTGGTCCAGCCATCGCCAATCTCGCTACCCGCGGGATCTGCCGACTCGAAGTCAGTGCTGTAGCTGATGCCACCTGACGGCGGCGACCCGCCCCCCGGGAACTCAATCGTGTCCCACAGGTAAGTCTTGTCACCGGCCACGTCGCCGCTGGTACCAAAGTTGAAGAAGATGCTCAGGGTGTCGTACACAGCATCCGGGTTCAGTGGGGCCGTGCCCGGGGCCGGGTTATTGAAATCAAACGTGAGCGTTTCCCAGGCGTTGGCCATGGTGGTCATGGCCTCGGTTTCCACTGACACGCCAGGATCGGCGGAATTCTCCACCTTCAGCCGCACCGGAATACCAGCGTCTGGTGAATACACGCGAATGGTGATTATGCTGGCCGAACTGGTCAGGGGGTAAACCGTCAGGCCACGATTCAAGGTAGTACCAGCCCACTCAGGCGTACCCAGCGGCTTGTTGGTCATGGCTACCGTGTTGGAGGGGTCCAGTGGATCGACAGCCAACATCGTCATGGCCGGCACTGGATCACCAAAGTCTGCGAACTGGTATACGCCATCCGGATCGTCAAAGTCAGTGCATTCGGGACAGCCAGTGGCGCCATCACCGCCGGTTCCCGGCGGTGTTGCGCCCGCGATGACGATATCGTCGTAGTAGAACGTCCAGCTGTCAGGGTCGCCACCCGCGTCACCGACGGTGCCGTTGTCGAAGATGATGGTGATGCCCAACTCGCCGTCCACAGTACGGTCGGTGAAGTCAAAGAACAGCTCCTCCCATCCAGAGCCACCATGAGAGGCCACGAGCTCAGCTTGGGCAGCTTCGAGCTTGAAGGTCACGTCTACCGGGCGCTGCGACCACACCTTCATGGCCATCAGTTCGCTCTCGGAGAAATCAACAGGCACATCGAGCAGCAGCGTGCTGCCGCCGAAAGGCGCCCCTGAAAACTTCTGCATCTGCGCGACAGTCTCGCTGGTGTTGATGCCTGAAGGGTCGGGGTTGGAGGTTACGCCTGAAACGCCGCCTTCGAAGTTTGCAAAGTTATAGAACGCTCCCTCGATTTCAAAGTCTACGGGCACGCCTACTTCCGTCGCCCCACCTGAACGAGTAGGTTCAAAGCGAACATTGTCGAACTGGAATACGGCGTCCTGCCCAGAGAAACTCGGCATCAGCACAAAGGCCGAGACATCGGTGAGCACCAATCCCTGAGTGACAAGGGTTTCCACAGGAATGGTAAACGTCGACCACTCGTTGAGATCCAGCACCCCCAGGGAACGCTCACCGGTGCCCTCGCCGGGCTTGCCATCAATCTTGTAAATCAGCGGCAGGTTGTTGGGATTGCGCAGGAAGCGTGCATCAAACACCAACTCTCCGTCGGCATAGCTGCTGACATCAATGGCTTCGCCTTCCGGGGCGCCGATAAAGATCACGCCGCTGGCACCGTTGTCATCAAAAGTGGCTTCGACAACCGTGTCCTGGCCTTCTTCGCCGGTGTCTACCTCGACCCAGGACACGTGGTTGCCCGCGCTGCCGTCGGTGTAATCGCCACCAACGATGGTATCGAAGCCGACGATGCCGCGACCCCAGCGCTCGTCCACCGCATCCACATAGATGTTCAGCGGCTGGGTGGCCTTCGCCTGGATACCGCAGGCGCTGGGCGCGCCGCAGGCAAGGCGAATATTCGCGACCCTGAAATGTGCTGAGCTGGTGGGCTCAAACGTCACCAGGTTGACGATATTGGCGACGTCCGGGGCCTGGCCGCCAAATGCGCCCTGGTTGCCCTGCAACATATCGCTGATGGGAATGGAGACAGTGGTCCACTCGTCCGCCGGCAGACTGTTGAACGGGACCTCGACAAAGCCCACATCGGGGAAGCCGCTATCCATGCGCACCTGCAACAAGCCGCTCGGATCGGTGCCCGCGCCACTGACGACCTCTATATCGAACTTGATTTCACCGCCGTAACGACCACTGCCAGGCTCTGAGGTGCCCACACCAAACAGGTTAAAACCTTCCAGCGTGACATCCCGCAGGGAGAAGTTGCCGCCGCCGCTGGACAAGGCATCTATCGCGGTGCCTCCCTCAGGGGTTGCCACTTCCGTAACCACCAGTGCGCCGCTGTTGTCGAACACGTCAATTTCCAGCACCCGATCTGAGCCGGTGCCCTCGAACAGAGTTTGCACGCCGTCGAGGTAGAGGTCATAGGAAGCCGTAAAAACGTCGGCTTCGGGAAATTCGGAGATCAGGAAGGGGTCGACTTCATCTATGTCGAAGGCACAACCAGCGCCCGAGTTCTCGGGGTCCAATGGGCATCGATAGAGCCGCACGTAGTCCACCAGCATTCGCGCAGGAAACACCGATGGATCACTGGGGAAGCCCGGCAGATTACCGCCGACAGCCATGTTCAGAATGATGTGCTGGTTTTCATCGAAAGGCGCCGACTCACCGCCCTCCTGGAAACCGTTCATCATGCCGTCGTAGAAGTAGTTCCAGTAACTCTCCTTGCGGAGCGTCATGTAGTGCTCGCCGTCGACAAACCAGCGAATCTGGTCAGCTTCCCACTCCACGGCGTACTGGTGGAAGCCGTCCGTGGGATCGATGTCATCGTTGCGCTTGAAGACCAGTTGGTTCTGAGGGAACTCCATCCCATAGTGCGCTGCCGCCTGCAGGAAAGGTGTGTCGCCCCCGAAGGATTCCATGATGTCGATTTCACCCTTGGCTGCCCAGGCTCCGTACACGGAGGGGTCGCTACCCAGCAACCAGAACGCCGCCCAGAGGCCCACGCCCGGCGGCACCTGGATACGCGCCTCGACACGACCGAAAGTGAAATCCAGGCCGTTGCTGCCAGTATTTGCAGCGGTAACACCGCCCTGGCTGCGGATTCGCGCCGAGGTGTAGTTGTAGTTGGGATCTGGCGAGTCACCCATGCGGGCCTCGATCACCAGGTTGCCATCCTCAAAGCTGATGTTGTCTTCGGTGTAGTACTGAAGCTCGTTGTTCCCCCAGCCGGGGATGCCTTCCGCCGTACCATCTCCGGTTTGCACTTCCCAGACCTCACGGTTCAGCGAGCCGGTGTCGAAATCATCTTCGAACACCAGCTCCCAGGAGGCGCTCGTCGGCGGGGGTGGATTGGCCAGTTCGCCGCCAATTGCGGAATTGCCGTTCCCGTTGCTGCAGCCCGCCAGGGCAAGAAGTGCTGCGATGAACATCGCCTTCGACAGGCGCGGATAGCTCATGAGGGTGTGCAAGACGTCTTTCTCCTCTGGTACGCCGTGCTGCGGGACTACATCGAGCCGGCGGTATCCAGTGTTGCGCTATTAGAATTTTTGTCAGTGTCTGAGATAGACCGATGCCCGGCTGCATGCAACCGGAACGCGACAAGAGGGACTATGTGTTCGACAGGACGGATTGGGCGTGCGTATCACTGCCGCACCAGCACTGCCAACATCAGATGCGCACGACGCGCCAAATCCTTCTCGACGCAGCCATGGTCCGCTTGGGCGTATCTATATTGTTCCCGGTGACGACCTTTCCAATAATTATTGTTAGAAGACCGCGCCCGACCGCCACCACACCGGAAGGCACGCGTTGAGGTTACGAGAATACACCTGGAAAAGCAGCGGCAACTACGACTGTACAGAATATGTCGAGCATGAGTAACGAGCAGCGCGAAACGATGCCCTCCTGTGAAGAAAGAGCCCGAGAACTGCTGGGCCGCATGAACCTTGCTGAAAAAATTGGTCAGCTGAGCCAGGTCAACTGTGACTTCCACGAGCTGAACGAAGCGATTCGCGCGGGCGGTATCGGCTCTGTGTTAAATGAAGTCAACGTGGACCGTGTCAACGAGCTTCAACACGTTGCCGTCAATGAAAGCCGTCTGGGTATTCCGCTTCTGATTGGTCGTGACGTCATTCACGGCTTCAAGACTATCTTCCCCATTCCCCTGGGACAGGCAGCTAGCTGGAACCCGGAACTGGTGCAGCAGGCCGCCGCCATCTCAGCGGCAGAAGCTGCATCGACGGGCGTCAACTGGACATTCGCGCCCATGATCGATATCACCCGTGATCCACGCTGGGGTCGGATCGCGGAAAGCCTGGGTGAGGACCCGGTGCTGTGTAGCCAGCTCGGCAGCGCCATGGTACGAGGCTTCCAGGGTGCGGAACCTGCAGAGGTGGGCTCAATCGCCGCCTGCGCCAAGCACTTCGCGGGCTATGGCGCTGCGGAGGGTGGACTCGACTACAACACTACCAATATCTCCGAACACGAACTGCGCAACGTCTATCTTCGCCCTTTCAAGGCGGCACTGGATGCAGGGGTCATGACATTCATGGCGGCCTTCAACGACCTCAACGGGGTGCCGGCATCCGGCAACGCCTTCCTGATGAAACAGGTGCTGCGCGACGAGTGGGATTTTGACGGCATGGTAGTCAGTGACTGGGACTCGGTGCATCAATTATCAGTACATGGGTATACCGAGGGCGATCGTGACGCGGCGCTCGCCGCCGCCAGCGCAGGGGTCGATATGGAGATGGCCAGTCGTACCTACGCCGATCACCTGCCGTCACTGATCGAAGCCGGCGCCATCGCTGAGCAGGACATTGACCAGATGGTGCACAACGTCCTGGTCACCAAGTTTCGACTGGGGTTGTTTGAAAACCCGTTTACTGATCCGCAAGCGCTTCCGCCCGTTCTCGACGCCGCTTACCTGGAGGTCGCGAAGAGAGCGGCTGTGGAAAGCTGCGTGCTTCTCAAGAACTCAGAAGAAACACTGCCGCTCGATCGAGGGCAGGTATCGCGCATTGCATTGATTGGCACGCTGGCGAATGACGGCTACGAGCAGCTCGGTACCTGGGTATTCGACGGCGAAGCGCTGCATAGCCAGACATGCCTGGAGGCACTGCAGAATCTGACCGGCGATGAAGTAGAAGTTCACTGGGCTGCCGGCCTTGAGCACCCCCGCTCCTACCAGCATGGCAAGATTCCCGAGGCGGTGGAGCTCGCCGCCAACTGCGACGCCATTGTGGTAGTGGCTGGTGAAGAATCCATTCTGTCGGGAGAGGCGCACTGTCGTGCTGACATTGGGCTTCCCGGCGCACAGGCCGAATTGATAGCGGCACTGGCGGAAACCGGCAAGCCGTTAATACTGGTGGTAATGGCCGGCCGGCCGCTCACCCTTGGGAACGTGATCGACAGGGTCGACGCGGTGCTCTACGCCTGGCACCCGGGGACGATGGGTGGCCCTGCGATCGCAGAACTGCTGTTGGGCGAGCAATCCCCCTCCGGAAAACTGCCTGTCACTTTTCCTGCACATGTTGGGCAGATACCGATTTACTACGCGCACAAGAATACAGGACGCCCGCCCAGCGACGACAGTATCACCCACATCGACAATATCGACGGTGGCGCCGCCCAGACATCGCTGGGCATGTCGGCATTCCACCTCGACACAGGTTTTCGGCCCGCCTTCCCCTTTGGCTTCGGGCTCAGCTATGCCGATTTTGAGTATCGCGACATCGAGATCTCAGCCAACCGCTGGAGGATTGGCGACAGTGTGGAAATCAGCGCTACCGTCCACAACCGCGGCAGTCGGGATGCCACTGAAGTGGCCCAGCTCTACGTTCGCGACCTGGTGGGCAGCGTCACACGCCCGGTTCGCGAGCTGAAAGGCTTCCAGCGGATTCCGCTGCTAGCGGGCGAAAGCCGGCGAGTGAGCTTTACGCTGACCAGCGCAGAGCTGGCCTTCTTTGGCAACAATATGAACAGCATCACGGAGCCCGGGCGCTTCGAGGCCTGGATCGGCGGCGACTCCACTGCAACGCTGGGCACAGACTTCGAGTTGCTTGCCGCGGAATCCGCAGGCTGAGCCAGTGCTGTGAAGGCCGACCGTAGATTCACCGCCTCCACTGCCCTGATCGTTGCCCTCGGCGGCTTCCTGATGGGCTTCGATGCGTCGGTGATATCAGGCGTGGTGAAATTCATCGAGCAGGAATTTTCTCTCAGCAAGATACAGCTGGGCTGGTCGGTGGCGTCCTTGTCACTGGTCGCCACGCTGGCAATGCTGGTCGCGGGCCCAGTAAGTGACCGCTATGGGCGCAAGCCGGTGCTGCAGGTCGCAGCCACCCTGTTTGCGATTTCGGCCGTCTGGTCGGCGTTGGCCGGCAGCTATGCCGAACTGGTGACGGCGCGCATGATCGGTGGTCTCGGCGTTGGCGCCGCGCTCATAATCGCTCCCATGTACATTGCTGAGCTGGCACCGCCTGCGCAGCGCGGGCGCATGGTGTCGTTAAACCAGCTCAATATCGTTATCGGAATTTCTGTGGCGTTCTTCAGCAACTACCTGATTCTGAGGCTCGGACAAATGGACAGCGCCTGGGCGCTCGCCTGGAAGTTCGCCGAGTACAACTGGCGCTGGATGCTCGGGGTAGAAGCCTTACCCGCCCTGCTGTATTTCCTGTGCCTGCTGCAAATACCGGAAAGTCCGCGCTGGCTGGTCATGAAAGGGCGCGACGACGAAGCCGTGGCGATTATGCGTCGAGTCAGTGGCCCCGATGCTGCCGCTGCAGAACTGGCGATGGTACGCGAAAGCGTACGCGCCGACGCACTGGGAAAACCCCGAGGCGAGCCACTGACTGCACTCTTCGAGCGCCCGCTGCGCCTGGTGTTGGCGATTGGCCTGAGCGTTGCAGTGCTGCAACAGATTACCGGCATCAATGCCGTGTTTTTCTATGCGCCTATGATCTTCGAACAATCCGGCATCGGCACGGATGCGGCCTTTATGCAGGCCGTGCTGGTCGGCGTGACCAACCTGGTGTTCACACTCCTCGCCATGACGCTGATCGACAGGCTTGGTCGCAGACCGCTGCTGCTGTTTGGTGTGGCAGGCATAGCCGCCTGCATGTTCCTGCTTTCCTGGAGTTTCAGTACCGCGACTTACCAGCTCCCGGCAGATGCCATAGCAGGCACCCTGCTGACCGAGAAGCTGAGTCCACTGCTGGGCATGACCTTTTACAGCGATGTTGAATTCCGGGCAGCGCTCGGCCAGGTGCTGGAACCATCGCAGTTCAAGGCATTAGAAACTGAATTGACGGCCGCTGCCATCCGCATCAATCCGTCGCTGATATTGGTCGGCATCCTGGGCTTTGTGGCGAGCTTTGCGATATCCCTGGGGCCAGTCATGTGGGTGCTGTTTTCCGAACTGTTTCCCAACCGCATTCGTGGCCTGGCTATCTCATTCGTCGGGTTCGTGAATTCCGGGGTCAGCTTCCTGGTGCAGCTGGTGTTTCCGCTGCAACTGGCAACGCTGGGCAATGGACCGACATTCTTGATTTACGGAGTATTTGCCGCGCTAGGCTGGCTGATCGTCGCCAGGCTGCTACCTGAGACCCGCGGCAAATCACTGGAAGAACTGGAACGCGAGCTGGTGCCGTCACCAGCTCAGGTACAAGAGGGCATGATGACATGAAAATACTACCCGTCTTGCTGGGCCTGCTGTTGTCCCCTTTGGCCACAGCGCAGATCACCGCAGAACCCGCAGCTGAGGCGGCCAGCGGCCCGGTCAAGGTCGAGATCGTCAAGCGCGATGGGAAATACCAGCTGCTCAGGGGCGGCAAGCCCTACATCACGCGCGGCGCAGGTATCGATCACGCAGATCTCGAAGAATTCGCTGCCCGAGGCGGAAACACTTTCCGCACCTGGGCGGTAGACCACGGCCCGATTCCTGCCAGGGAACTTCTCGACAAAGCCCATTCACTGGGACTGACAGTGTCCCTGTGCCTGGAATTTGCGCGCGAGCGCCATGGCTTTGACTACAACGACGAGGCCGCCGTGGCCCGTCAATTGGAAGAGACGCGCCAACGGGTGCTGGCTCACAAGGACCACCCGGCCCTTCTGACCTGGATCATTGGGAACGAGCTCAATTTTGATTACCAGAACCCGAAGGTCTACGACGCCGTCAACGAGGTGTCGAAGATGATCCATGAAATCGACCCCAACCACCCGACCACGACGGCCATTGCCGGCGCTGACAAGAAAACCATGAAGGACGTGATGACCCGGGCAAGCGACCTGGACTTTATCAGCTTCCAGCTCTACGCCGATCTGGTAAACCTGCCCAAGTACGTCGAACGTGCCGGCTACGAAGGCCCCTACTTCGTTACGGAATGGGGCGCTGTGGGTCACTGGGAAGTGTTCCAGACGCGCTGGGACGCGCCGGTGGAGCAAACCAGTTCCGAGAAAGCGGGGAACTACGCCAACAGCTTTATCAAAGTCATTCAACCACACACGGATCAGCTCATCGGCAACTACGTCTTCCTGTGGGGACAGAAGCAGGAGCGCACCGGCACCTGGTACGGCATGTTCCTCGACAGCGGCGAGTCCACAGAGGCGGTAGACGTGATGTACTACATCTGGAACAACCGCTGGCCAGACAACCGGGCACCGCGTGTCAGCCGGGTGAACCTGAATAACAAGGTCGGCTACGACAACGTTACTCTTTGGCCCGGCAAGACCTATGACGCAAAGGTGGTCGCCGAGGATGCCGACGGCGACACTCTCAGCTATCTCTGGGAGGTTCGCCATGAGAGCACGGCGTCCGAGGTCGGAGGTGATCTGGAAGCCATACCCGATGTGGTTGAAGGCGCGATCAACGAAGACGCTCGGGGCGCCAGCATCAGCATCACCGCCCCGCAGGAACGCGGCGCCTATCGACTGTTCGTCTACGTTTACGACGGGCAGGGGCACGCTGCGCATTCCAATATACCGTTCTACGTCAAGTAGGAATGCAAGGGCCGGAGCAGGAATCAGCATGCTAGACACCACTCACATCCAGTCACGGGTCGAAGAGTTGCTCGGCCGCATGAGCCTTGATCAGAAGATTGGCCAGATGACCCAGACCGAACGCATGGCGATAACGCCCGACGAAGTCAGGGATTATCATATCGGCTCCGTACTCAGTGGCGGCGGGTCAGTACCCGGAGACAACCAGCCTGCCGACTGGGTAGCGATGAACGACGCCTACTGGGCCGCCTCCATGCACGAAGATGAGACGCACCTGGCGATCCCGATTCTCTACGGTGTGGATGCAATACACGGCCACAACAATGTCCTCGGGGCAACGATCTTCCCCCACAATATTGGCCTGGGAGCGACCCGCGACGCTGACCTGCTCGAGCGCATCGCCCGGGCCACAGCGCGTGAAATTCTCGCCACCGGCGTCGACTGGACCTTCGCTCCCACGCTGGCAGTGGCACGGAATTTTCACTGGGGGCGCTGCTATGAAAGCTATTCCGAGAGCCCGGAACTGGTTGCCAGCTACGCGGCCGGCTTTGTCCGCGGCCTACAGGGCGACCTCGCTGATGACAGCGTCGTCGCCTGCGTGAAGCATTGGGTAGGTGACGGCGGCACGACTGAGGGCATCGACCAGGGCGACACTCGAATCGACTATTCGGGCCTTGAGCGTATCCACATGGCGCCTTACCTGCCCGCACTGGACGCGGGCGTGATGACGGTTATGGCGTCATTTAACAGCTGGAACGGCGACAAGTGTCACGGCCACCACTACCTGCTCACCGAGGTACTCAAGGGACAATTGGGTTTCGAGGGTTTCGTGATTTCAGACTGGGACGGGGTCGATTACCTGTCAGACAGCTTCTGCGAAGCGATAGCCATGGGAGCGAACGCCGGCATCGACATGTTCATGGTGTCGGAAGCCTGGCAGCCGTTTATCGACCACCTGCGCTGGCATGTCGAGAACGGCAATGTGCCGATGGCGAGAATTGATGACGCCGTGCGGCGCATACTGACGGTGAAATTTGCCTTTGGCTTGTTTGAAAAGCCGCGCCCCGCCGCGCGCGTATGGTCAAACTGCGCAGATTTCGGTTCGGTGCACCATCGTGAGCTGGCGCGAGAAGCTGTGCGAAAGTCCATGGTGCTGCTGAAGAATGAAAACGCAACACTACCGCTCTGCAAAACCGCTCGCCTGCTGGTAGCCGGCAAGAATGCCGACAATCGCGGGCACCAGTGTGGGGGCTTCACCGTCGAGTGGCAAGGCACTTCAGGCAATGACTCCGTGATTGGCGGCACCTCCATTTGGGAAGGCATACAGTCGGTAGCGCCCAATGCGCTGCTGAGCCAGTCCCAGGGGCAAGACGCTGATCCGAAGGAACATGATGCGGCCGTCGTTGTGATCGGTGAGACGCCCTATGCAGAAGGCATGGGCGATATTCGCGACGGCGATGATGTGATCGTGCAGGCAGGTTCGCAGATACGTGGCCTGCTCAAGGTCCTGGAACCCTATGGCAACTCACTGGAACTGGCAAATCTGCACCCGGAGGATCTGCAGACAATATGCACCATTGCAGAACGCGGTATCCCGGTAGTGGCCATCATGCTGTCAGGGCGACCACTGCTGGTTGAGCCTGAGCTGAGCAGCAGCGACGCCTTTATCGCTGCCTGGCTGCCGGGCTCAGAAGGACAGGGAGTCGCCGACGTCCTGTTTGGAGACTTCGACTTCACCGGCCGACTGTCGTTCTCCTGGCCCTCCGGCGATGACACGGAGGCCGCGGCATTCCCGCTGGGTTACGGCCTGTCCTACCAGGGCTAGGCCGCCGCGGCCGCGCCGCGACGGGCTTCCAGTGATTCCCGGACCTGATGGGCCCGCTCCTCCGTAAGTGGGTAGCTGTGGATCGCCCAGATCGCCAGCAGCGAACACAGCATGGGAATACCCATATCGAACAGACGCATCATGAAGATGGTATGTTCCGATTGCCCGGAGCCCAGATCGACGTCAAAGCCGGTCGCATTCAGCAGGAAACCTCCAGCTGCAAGCGCCGCCGCCATACCCAGCTTGACCACCCACCAATAAATGGAGCCGAACATGCCCTCGCGACGCTCGTGAGTTTCCAGTTCGTCCAGGTCACACACGTCGGCAATCATGGAGCCCATCAGGGTGAACAGTCCGCCCAGCCCGAAAGCTATGAACGGCGCGGGTACCAGCACCAGCAAAGGATACTCGGGAGAGTAGCAGAACCACTTCAGGCCATACCCGAACACCGACAAGCCAATGGCCAGGAAGAAGGCACGCCGTTTCCCGACGCGCGTGGAAAGCCAGGTCACAATGAAGATCACACAGAATGTGGCGATTGCCGAAACGGTACCGGCCCAGCCGGCGTATTCAGCACCCAGTTCCTGGTCGCCGGCGAAAACATAATAGATGATCACGTAGAACTGAAACGAAGCCACCAGCATGAAGCCATTGAATACCAGGAAAGTGGCGGCGCAGAGCTTCAGGAACGGAGTGAACTTCAGCGTAATCAGGAAGCCACGCATAAAGTCCTTGACGCTATCAAGTAACGCTCGCCCCGAACTCCCGTCGGCCTCTATGGAGGAGCCGCCTTGCTCCGGTAAAGCTCTAAAGCGCTCGCGCAGAAATATGGCCGGCTGGATACCGACCAGCACTACCAGCACACCAATACCCACTGCCAGCCAGGCCGCACCGTCGACAATGCTCTCGAACAGCGACTCTCGCTGCATGAACCAGAGAAACCAGGGCGACACCAGGTAGGCGAGTTGCCCCATGAAGTTCTGCACGCCCATCAGCCTGGTTCGCTCGTGATAGTCGGGAGTCAGCTCGTAGCCCAGCGCCACCCAGGGAGTCGCAAAAACGGTGTACGCAAGGTAGAAGAGCAGCGAACCCAGCAGAAAGAACCAGAAGTAATAGCTTTCAGTCTTGCCAGCGGGCAACTGCCATAGCAGCGCAAACAGCACGCCCGCTGTTATCGCGCCGACAAAAATATATGGCCGACGACGGCCCCAGCGCGACCGGGTATTGTCCGAGATATAGCCCATCAAAGGGTCCGTCAATGCATCGGTCAGCCGAGGCAATGCGCCCAGCAGTCCCACGAGTACCGGATTCATTCCCAGGCCAAGGTTCAGCACGATTGTCATGCCCCCGATGGCGGCCGCGAGCAGATTATTGACAAAGGCCCCCAGGCCGTAAACAAGCTTCTGCGGGATAGAGATCCGATCTTCGGGCGCTGTTTCGTAGTGCTCGTGAGGGTTCATCGCGATCCTTGATTGGTGTTATTCGAGAGTGGACCACGAAAAAGTGTGAGAGAGAGGTCGGCGCGGGGCAACCCTAATGCGCCAGAGGGGATCAAACCAGCGTCCAGACGGACGACGCCGCCAGCAGAGAGGCTGGCGGCGTCAATCAGCAGCCGGCAATGCTACTCGTAACGCAGTGACTGGATCGGGCTGGACGCAGCGATCTTGACCGCATGCACCGAGACAATCAGCCAGGCGGTCACCAGGCCCATCACCGCAGCCAGGCCGATAATCAACGGCAGCATGGTGATGCGTTCGTCAAAGAAGTTGAGGTATAGACCTGACGCTGCATAGGCCAGCGGCATAGCCAGCAGCAGCGACCACAGCACCGGGATCGAGAACTGCCACACCAGCAGCCTCACGATCTGGTCGACCCGGGCGCCCAGCACCTTGCGAATGCCAATTTCCCGGGTGCGCCGCTCTGCCATGAAGGCGGCCAGTCCGAACAGGCCGATCAGCGCCAGTGACAGGGCCACCATGGCAAAACCGGCCAGCACGCTGTTCATGGTCTTGAAGATCACGTACACGTCGTTGAACACGTCGTCGAGGAAACGCTGCTGGATCGGGTAGTCGGGGATCACCTCTTCCCAGACGCGCTCGATATCCTGGAGCGTCTGCAACATGTTCTCGCTCTTCACCCGTACTGATGCAGCGCGAATCCAGTCATTCTCCATCACGAACATCATCGGCTTGATCTTGTTATGCAGGCCGAGGAAGTTCTGGTCGGGCACCAGGCCCACCACGTTGTACTGCGTCGCAGTGCGGCCCTCTTCCCGGGAGCGTTCGCTAAGAATCTGCCAGTAGCTCTCGCCCACCGCTGACTCGGGGCTCTCGAAGCCCAGGCTGCGAGCGGCCAACTCGTTGATCAGCACGTTGACCATCTCGCCGTCTTCCTCGAGGAAGTCACCGGCGATATCGCGGGTGACGGTGCGACCGGCGAGCAGCGGAATGTCGTAGGTCTCCAGGAAGCCCTCATCGATGCGCACCTGGTTCATGGAAATTTCCGCCGCCTCATCACCGGGTGTCGGCGCCACGCCCAGGGAGCTGTTGCTCTGGTCGAAGGGCACCTGGCTGGTGTAGGTCACGTTCTCCACGCCCGGCAGCGCCATCAGCTGGCGGCGCAGGGTCTGGTGGCGCTTGACGATATCCTCAACACCGGCCCGCTCCAGTACCACAATGTTGTCCTTGGGGAAGATGTTGGCAGACTTGGCCACCTGCTGGTTCTGGAAAAACATCACCAGCACGCAGGCCAGCATGAACACCGAGATGGTGAACTGCACGCCGATCATCAGGCTGCGGAACAGGCCGCCGCGATTGCCCTTGAGCATGCTGTTCTGCAGGCTGTCGATGGGGTTGGCGCGGGTAATCATGTAAGCCGGATAGGCGCCGGCCGCGATGCCCACAAACAGGGTGGTAAACACCAGGAACGGCGCAATGCTCAGGTACTCCAGGCTCAGCGACTTGGAGGACCACTGATTGAATGCCGGTACCAGCAATTCCAGGCAGGCCAGCGCCAGCAGCATTGAAAGGGTTGCAATGGTGAGGCTTTCCACCAGGAACTGAGCCAGCAGCTGGCCCTGGCCGGCGCCGAAGGTCTTGCGCAGGCCCACTTCCCGGGCCCGGCCGAGGCTCTGGGCGGTGGCGAGGTTGGTGTAGTTAACACAGGCTACGATCAGCACCAGCAGCCCCAGCAGCTGGATGGTGGTGATAGCGGGAATGCCGATGGCATCCCAGATCTGGGTGTTGGCTTCCACCAGCGGGCGCACCCGCACCAGCGGAATAAACTCCTGGATGCCCTCTGGCGCATGACGCTGGAATACCGCGTTGACCTGGTCTGACAGCCATTGGCGGCTCTTGCCTTCCGTCATCAGCATGTAGGTCATGTCGCCCATGGACAGGTTGCCCCAGTCCTCGTCGAACTTGAAATCGTTGATCTGGCCGAGCGTGTCGAGCTGGATAAACATGCGCGGGTCGCGCTGCTGGATCAGGCTCGAATTAAAGTGGCTGTCAGCCGCTATATCTGCAATGACTGCCTTCACCACCAGGTCGTGCTCGTGGTCAAGGGTCAATACTTCGCCCACCACATCGCTGCGGCCGAAATACTTCTGCGCAGAGGATTCGCTGAGAATCACCGCCCGCGGGTCGGCCATAACGCTGCCGTCGCCATACAGGTAATCGAAGTCGAAGATCTCTGTCAGCGTCGGGTCGGCAAAGGTTACCGTGTGGTAGTAGCTGTCATTGCTGTCGCCAACGGTCACCAGGAACTCCCGGGTCACCGTACGCGCCACCGAGTTGAGGTCACCCAGCTCGGTCGCCAGCAGCGGGCCCAGCGCCGTGTAGACACTGTTGGTTTCCAGCACACCGATGTCGGCGCCGTCGGCGAACACGCTACCCGCGGTGTAGATCTGGTCGCGATTGGCGAACATGCTGTCGTGGTCGCGCTCGTAGGTGGCCAGCACCATGCCGAACAGGAACACCGCCAGGCCGATGGCGAGGCCCGCGACGTTGATGAACGCATACAGGCGGTTCTTCGCCATATTGCGCAGGGCAAGCTTTACGTAATTGGCAAACATAGTCCTCTCCTTTGAGTGGACCGCTTACGCGGCGCGCAGGCTCTGGGTAACGACGTGGCCGTCGAACAGGTTGATGGTGCGACGGGCATAGTCCGCATGCGCGGCCGAGTGGGTCACCATGACAATGGTGGTGCCCTCGTCGTTGAGGCCCTGCAGCATTTCCATCACTTCCTGGCCGTGCACGCTATCGAGGTTGCCGGTGGGTTCATCGGCCAGGATCAGCGACTGGTTGCCCACCACGGCGCGGGCCACGGCCACGCGCTGCTGCTGGCCGCCGGAGAGCTGGCTGGGACGGTGCTTGGCCCGGTGGGCAATGCCGACCTTGTCCATCACCTCGGCGATACGCTGCTTGCGCTCCTTGCTGCTGATGTCGTGATAGAGCAGCGCCAGTTCGATGTTTTCCTGCACGCTCAGCTCATCGATCAGGTTGAAGTTCTGGAAGATGAAACCGATGTTCTGCTTGCGAATCTGGCTCAGCTTGCTTTCACCATAGCCGGATACGTCCTCGCCCATGAAGAAGTACTCGCCTTCGCTGGGGCGGTCGAGCATGCCGATCACGTTCAGCAGGGTAGACTTTCCGCAGCCCGAGGGCCCCATGATGGCGACGAACTCGCCCTGCTCGATGGCAATGTTCACGGAGTTGAGCGCAACGGTTTCCACTTCGTCGGTGCGGTAGAACTTTGACAGGTTGTTAAGGCTAAGCATGGCTTTAGTCTCCAGGTCTCGATCAGGAATCGTTGGATTTGTTCAGTACCAGCAGGTCCATGTCGCGGAACCCGCTGTAGGGTGAAGTGATGACTTGTTCGCCGGCCTGCAGGCCGTCCAGTACTTCGATGTAGTCGGTATTGCGGCGACCCAGCCTGACCTCGCGCTTGACGGCGCTGTTGCCGTCGGGGCTGGCCACAAAGATCCACTTTCCACCGGTGTCCTGGAAGAAGGAACCGTTGGGAATCAGCAGTGCTTCGCTGGCATCGCCAAGGGTCAGCTTGGCCTGGATGGTCTGGCCGCGGCGCAGGTCTCGCGGCGCGTCACCGGTAAACTGCATGTCGATCTCGAACTGGCCGTTCTCGACATTGGGGTAGATCTTGGACAGGCGCAGGAAATACTCCTCGCCGTTGTGATCAAAGCTCACCGTCTGGCCGATGTCTGTGCGACTCAGGTAGAACTCGTCGATGTCGGCGACCAGCTTGAACTCGTCGGCGTTGTCCACCTGGCCGATGCGGTCGCCGCGGCTCACGTTCTGGCCGATCTCCATATCGAAGCCCGACAGCTTGCCGCTGACCGGGGCACGCACCTGCAGCTCCTGCAGGCTCTCGCGGGCAAAGCGCAGGTTCTCTTCCATCACCTCGGTCTTCTCCTTGAAGAAGTCGAGCTGGGCCACCATCAGGCGCTCGTCCGAGGCCTGGCTTTCCAGGGTGACCTGGCGCAGTGACTTGTTGTATTCGAGTTCATCGACCAAGTCGTCATAGTTGCCCTTGGCAGCCAGGCCCTTGGCCAGCAGCTGGTCCTGGCGGGCAATCTCGCGGGACAGACGGCGAATCTCGTAGTCCACATCCACCAGGGTGCGCTTGTGGCCAAGACGGTTCTGCTCCAGGCGCAGCTCCTGGTCGCGCATGCTGTTGAGCTGTTCCATGACGCGGGACTCGGTGCTCATGACGCTGAGCTGCAGGTCGGAGTTGGACAACCGAACAATGACTTGCCCGGCCTCAACCGTCGCGCCGTCCTCGGCGAGCACCTCCTCCACGCGCCCGCCCTGCACCGCATCGAGGAACACAGTCTTCAGCGGCGCGACCCGGGCGCGCACCGGGATGGTGTCTTCAAAGATGCCGGAGACGACCGGCGACAGCAGGATGCGGTTGTCAGACACTGTCAGGCTGCGGCCGCCGCTGGCGGAGACCAGGTAGACGACCAGTGCCAACAGCACCAGCCCGCCCGCCCCGGCCAAAACCCAGTGGTTGGGGAAACGCTTTTTCTCGATCACCCGGTCCATCCCGGCGCCCGGGGAGCTCAGCGTGCGGTCGGACCCTGGCGTTTTCTCCATTGTGCTGATGGTGCCCATGTCTGCTCTCTCGAGGTGTGTGCTCATACGTGTCTCCCTACAAGCACAGCAAAGCCCGGGCCAACTTTTTAACTTATTGATTTTTATGGTAAAGCTGATTCGGAGGCAGTTTACAAGCCGCGCTTGAGTGTACGAATTCGAACACACACTGTACGATTGCGAACACCAGGAGGCGCCCGCTTGAGCGATACAGCCCACAAAATCCTCATTGTTGACGACGACGAGGACATCCTCACCGCCGGCAAGCTGCTGCTGAAGCGGGAGTTCGGCTACGTGCAGGTCTGCCACGATCCCCACCAGATTCCCAGCCTGCTCAGCGCCAATCGTTTCGACGCCATCCTGCTGGACATGAACTTCTCGCCGGGGGAAAGCAGCGGTGAGCAGGGCTTTGTCTGGCTCAAGCGCATTCTCGAGTTGGACCCGGACGCAGTGGTCATCATGATCACGGCTCACGGCAGCATGGACCTGGCCATCGAGGCCATGAAACTGGGTGCCACCGACTTCGTAGCCAAGCCCTGGCAAAACGAAAAAGTCGTTGCCACCCTGTCGGCGGCGGTCAAGCTGCGAGAGAGCCGCGCGGAAACCGCCTCCCTCAAGCGCCGCAACCAGGCGTTGGCTTCGGCCAGCGGCGGCAGCGAGCAGGCGCTGATGGGGCACTCGCCTGCGATTCGCGAGGTGCTGTCACTGATCGAGCGCTCGGCGCCCACCGACGCAAATATCCTGATCATGGGCGAGAACGGCACCGGCAAGGAACTGGCGGCCCGCCTGCTGCACCAGCGCAGCAAGCGCGCCGATAACGTATTCATGTCGGTGGACCTGGGCGCGGTGTCGGAGACGCTGTTCGAGTCCGAACTGTTCGGCCACCGCAAGGGCGCTTTCACCGGCGCCAACACCGACCGCATCGGCCGCCTGGAAGCCGCCAACGGCGGCACCCTGTTCCTCGACGAAATCGGCAATATCCCCCTGCACCTGCAGGCCAAGCTGCTGACCGTGCTCGAGCAGCGCGAGGTAACGCCGGTGGGCAGCAATGAGTCCATTGCCATCGACGTGCGGGTCATTTCCGCGACCAATGTGCCCCGCGACCAGCTCGCCGACGAAAGCCGCTTCCGCCAGGACCTGCTGTTTCGCCTCAACACGGTCGAGCTGACCTTACCGCCGCTGCGCGAGCGCCGTGAGGACATCGCCGAGATCGCCACCCACTATGCCAGCCTGTACGCGCGCAAATATCACAAGCCCGCCCTGTCCTTCTCGCGGGCGGCGCTGGACGCCATGCAGAAGGATGACTGGCCGGGCAACGTACGGGCGCTGCGCCACGCCGTGGAAAGAGCGGTCATCCTGGCGGAGCACGGCAGCTATGAGATAGGCGACCTGCAGTTGGCCGGCGCCGCGGCAGAAACATCGGCACCTGCGGCTGCCGCGGAAGCCCCCGACGACCTCAACCTCGAGCGCATGGAAAAGCGCGCTATTGAAGCCGCGCTCAAGCAGCACCGATACAACATCAGCCACGCCGCCAAAGAGCTGGGGCTTACCCGGGCCGCGCTGTACCGGCGTATGGAGAAACATGGGCTTTAGGAATTTCTCCATCCTGTTGGGGCTGCGCGTGCTGCTGCTGGTCGCGATGCTCAGCGGCGTGGTCTACCTGGTGGTGGAACCCGGTTACCCGGTGCTGCGGCTGTTGCTGGT
>JAZBOY010000238.1:0-2632 GCA_036351375.1 Halieaceae bacterium | reverse complement strand
GGTACCGGCAGCGCCAGCTCCAGCGCCCACATCACCAGGGTCTCGGTTTCCGGGCGCGGGATCAGGGTGTGTTCGTTGACAGCCAGCGCCAGCGACCAGAATTCCCGGGAACCGGTCAGGTAGGCCACTGGTTGACCGGCGCGGCGTTCCGCCAGCAGCTGTTCATAGGCGGCCAGCTGATCGACCGGCACCGCCTGTTCGCTGTGGCTGTAGAGATAGCTGCGGGGCCGGTCGAGACAATGGCAGAGCAGGACTTCCGCATCCCGCCTGCCGTCTTCACCGGGCAGGCCGTGATGCGACAGCAGCTCGCGAATGCTGGTCATCCGCCCTCGGAGAGCGCCGCCAGCTGGTCGGCCTGGTGCTCCTGGCGCAGCGGTTCGATCACCGCTCCCAGGTCGCCCTCCATGACCTCGTCGAGTTTGTAGAGTGTCAGGTTGATGCGATGATCGGTAATCCGCCCCTGGGGAAAGTTATAGGTGCGGATCCGGTCGGAGCGGTCACCGCTGCCCACCAGGTTGCGGCGCTCTTCGGCCTGGGCCGCCGCCTGTTCATCACGGGCGCTGGACATCAGCTTGGCGTGCAGCAACGACATGGCGCGGGCGCGATTCTTGTGCTGCGAGCGCTCGTCCTGGCATTCCACCACGATGCCGGTGGGCAGGTGGGTAATGCGCACGGCGGAATCCGTCTTGTTGACGTGCTGGCCGCCCGCGCCGGATGCCCGGTAGGTGTCGATGCGCAGCTCCGACTTGTTGATCTCTACCTCGTCCACCTCGTCGGGTTCCGGCAGGATGGCCACGGTGCAGGCAGAGGTGTGAATGCGGCCCTGGGATTCGGTCTCCGGCACCCGCTGGACGCGGTGGGCGCCGGATTCAAACTTCAGGTGGGCGTAGACATCGCGACCCGCCACCCGGGAAATGATCTCCTTGTAGCCGCCGTGGTCACCGGGGCGTTCGCTGATCACTTCCACCTGCCAGCCCTGCTGTTCGGCGTAGCGCCCGTACATGCGGAACAGGTCGCCGGAGAAAATCGCCGCCTCGTCACCGCCGGTGCCGGCGCGAATCTCCAGGAACACGTTGTGGGTATCGTTGGGGTCGCGGGGCAACAGCAGGGTCTGCAGCTCCCGCTCCAGGGCCTCGCGCTGCTGCTCGCCGCTGGCGATCTCCTCCTCCGCCATGGCGCGCATGTCGGCGTCGCCATCCTCGAGCAGGCTGCGGGCCTCTTCCAGGTCTGCCTCTACCTGGCTGAAGCGCCCGTAACACTGCACCACGGTTTCCAGCTCGGCATATTCCCGCGACAGGTCGCGGAAGCGATCCTGGTCGGCAATGACCTCGCTGTCGCTCAGCAGGGCACCGAGTTCCTCATGGCGGTCCGCAAGCGTTTCCAGCTTGCCTAGTAGAGATGCTTTCAAGGGAGCTAATCCTCGCCGGCCGCGGCTTCGCGAATTCCCAGCAGGCCGCGGGCGAGCTCCAGTACTTCGGGCTTGCCTTCGGCGCTGGCCCGACGCAGTTCGATGGTGGGGCTGTGGATCAGCTTGTTGGTCAGCGAGCGCGCCAGTGCATTGAGCACCTGCTCGGCGGGCTCGCCGCGCTCCAGGGCGCGCAGGGCCTTGTCCACCTCGGCGTCGCGCAGCTGCTCGGCCTGGGTGCGGAAGGCCTTGACGGTATCCACCGCGTCGCGGGACCGCTGCTCCAACCGGTACTCGCGGACGCCCTCGGCAATGATGACATCGGCCTTGCGAGCCTCGTCCTGGCGACTCTTGAGGTTCTCCTCGACGATTTCCCGCAGGTCATCGACGGTATAGAGGTAGGCGTGCTTCAGGTCGCCAACCTGGGCCTCGATATCGCGAGGTACGGCCAGGTCGATCATCAGGATGGGCCGGTGCTTGCGCTGTTTGAGGGCGTGCTCCACCGCGCCCTTGCCGAGGATGGGCAGCTGGCTGGCGGTGGAGGAGATGACGATGTCGGCGTTGACCAGCACCTCGGGAATATCCGCCAGCAGCACTGCCTCGGCGCCGAAGCGGTCCGCCAGCTCCCGGGCGCGGCCCAGGGTACGGTTGGCCACCACCACCTGCGACAGGCCCGCCTCAGTCAGGTGCCGGGCCACCAGGTCAATGGTTTCGCCCGCACCCACCAACAGGGCCCGGGTCTTACTGAGATCGGCAAAAATATGGCCCGCCAGGTCGACCGCGGCATAGGCGACGGACACCGGGTTTTCACCAATCGCGGTATCCGTGCGCACTCGCTTGGCGATAGCGAACACCCGGGGGAACAACCTGACCAGTTCCGGGCCAACGGTGCCGGCTTCCTCGGCGACTGCAAAGGCCGACTTCAACTGGCCGAAAATCTGCGGCTCGCCCAGCACCATGGAATCCAGGCCGCTGGCCACCTGGATCATATGCTCCAGTGCCTGCTCGCCAAGGAACTCGTAGCAGCTGGCGCGGATCGCTTCCGGGTCAAGCTTGTGATAATCGGCCAGCCACTGCAGCGCGTTCTCGAGGGCCACCTCGCTATTGGCGTCTTCAGTGAAGAACAGCTCGGTGCGGTTACAGGTGGACAGGATCACCAGCTCGTTGGTCTGCAGGCGGTCACAGCCTTCCTGCAGGGCCTCCACGAGCTGCTCCGGCGAGAACGCC
>JAZBOY010000237.1:0-2210 GCA_036351375.1 Halieaceae bacterium | reverse complement strand
TGAAGCAGGAAATGCTCGCCCTGGGCCTCGAGGTGCGCACCGATACCGCCGGCAACGTCATTGGCCGGCGCGCAGGCACCGACGACAGCCTGCCGACCATCCTGTTTGGTTCCCACATCGATTCCGTGCCGGGTGGCGGCAACTACGACGGCCAGGTGGGGGTGGTCGGTGCCCTCGAAGTCATCAGCCTGATGAACGACCACAAACTCCGTACCCGGCATCCGCTGGAAGTCGTGAGCTTTACGGACGAGGAGGGCGGCCTTACCGGCAGTCGCGCCTTTATCGGCAAACTCACAGAGTCGGCCATGGAGACCCCCTCGAACAGTGGCTACAGCATTCGTGAAGGCATCGCCCGCGTCGGCGGCGACCCTGAGCGGATTGCCGAAGCAGCGCGTGACCCGGCCACCCTCAAGGCTTTCCTCGAACTGCATATCGAGCAGGGCGCCTTCCTGTATGAAGACGAGGTGCAAATTGGCGTGGTGGAGGGCATTGTCGGCATTCGTTGGTGGGATATCACGGTCAACGGTGTCGCCAACCACGGCGGCACCACCCCCATGAACCGCCGCACCGATGCGCTGGTGGCTGCCTCGGAACTGGTGCAGGCGGTAAGCCTGATTGCCAACGATATGAAGGGCCGCCAGGTGGCCACCGTTGGCCGCATTGAGGCGTTCCCCGGTGCCCCGAACGTCATTCCCGGCAAGGTGGTAATGAGCCTGGAAATTCGTGACCTGGAAGCCGCCAGGATGCAGCAGGTATTTGACGCCGTGCAGACGGCATCAAGGGAGATTTCCGCTCGCTACGGCGCTACCATCGAGTTTGCAGAGATCGACACGGCCTCGCCACCGGCGCCCACCGACAAGCGGCTGCGCGATGTAATTGCCGAGGCCGCCGAGTCGTTGGGCTACAGCTACCAGCGTATGCCCTCCGGCGCCGGCCACGACGCCCAGGACCTTGCCACCATTACCCCCACCGGGATGATCTTCGTGCCCAGCGTGGGTGGCATCAGCCACTCGCCGAAGGAGTTTACCTCGGCGGAGGACATGGCCCGGGGCGCCAGCGTGCTGCTGCACAGCATCCTGGCGATCGATGGTGCTGACCTCGACTGACCCCGCCTCTCACTGACAGGCACCGGATTCCTTCATGACGAATGCCCGAGGCCTGCTGCGCTTTATCGTGCCCTCAAGCCTGGGGGTGCTGTTGTTCCTGGTGCCGCTCAGCTATGGGGGCAAGACCAGCATCGGCCTCGACTTTATTATCGACCTGGTGAAGCTGCCGCTGGCCGGCATCGAGCTTGAGGTGGTGATGGTAATGGTGCTGGTCTCGGCACTTGGCAGCGGCTACTGCCTTTTGGCAAAACCAGACTGGGAGCAACGCCGCCCAACCCTGCACGGCATGTTCTGCGTGAAGTATCCCTGGTTCCTGTGGCGGGCGCTCTCGGCCTTGCTGGGGCTGATGATCCTGTTTGGTGTTGCGCCCGATGCGGTGCTGGCGGATGACACCGGCCCCACACTGTATCCGCTGATTGGCGTGGTGCTGATCACGGTGCTGTTCGTGGCCTATATGTTTATGCCGCTGCTCACCGAGTACGGCCTGCTGGAATTCATGGGCACGCTGATTCGGCGTCCGTTTGAGTTCCTGTTTACCCTGCCTGGCCGCGCCGCAATCGACGCGACATCGTCTATCGTGTCGGCCTCGTCGGTGGGGGTGGTGCTGACCATTTCCCAGTACGAGTCGGGTTTTTATACGCGCCGGGAGGCGGTCTCGGTGGCGACCAACTTCTCCATCGTATCGCTGCCGTTCTCGCTGGTGGTGGCGCAGACCGCAGGCATCGACCACATGTTTTTTACCTGGTACCTGTCGGTGGTGGCCGTGTGCCTGCTGTGTGCCGCCATCATGGTGCGCATTCCGCCGCTGGTGCGCATCGAAGAGGCGTATTACGCGCCGGCCGGCCGACAGGTGCACGAGGAAAAACCCGAGGGCGTGTCGGCGCTGCACTGGAGCGTAAAGCAGGCCACCGAACGGGCAGCAAGCGCTGCCTCCCCATGGGTGATCGTCGGCAACGCCTGGAAGCATTACTGGATTACTATCTTCAACGTGTTGGGGCCGGGCGTGTTGATCTCGGTATTCGGCGCAGTGCTGGCCTTCCACACGCCGGTGCTCGATGTGCTGGCCACGCCCATCCGGCTGCTGCTGGAAGCGCTGTCCCTGCC
>JAZBOY010000236.1:0-6024 GCA_036351375.1 Halieaceae bacterium | reverse complement strand
GACGGTCCATCATTTCCATGGCCAGGCCGCCGCCGCGCGCCACACAGGTCAGCGGATCCTCCGCCACGATGACCGGCAGGCCGGTTTCGTCGGAGATCAGCCGATCCAGGTCGCGCAACAGGGCACCGCCACCGGTCAGCACAATGCCGCTCTCGGCGATGTCCGCCGCCAGTTCCGGCGGTGACTGCTCGAGGGCGGATTTCACTGCCTGGACGATCTGCGCCAGAGGCTCCTGCAGGGCTTCCAGGATCTCGTCGCTGTTCAGCGAAAAGCTGCGCGGCACACCTTCTGCGAGGTTGCGGCCACGCACATCGATCTCGCGCAGTTCGGAGCCGGCAAAGCCGCAGCCCACTTCCTGCTTGATGCGTTCCGCGGTGGAGTCACCGATCAGGCTGCCGTAGCGGCGCCGCACGTGGCTGACGATGGCCTCGTCGAAGCGATCGCCACCGACCCGAGCCGAGTCGCTGTAGACCACACCGTTGAGGGAGATGATGGCGATTTCGGTGGTACCGCCGCCGACGTCGACCACCATGGAGCCGGTGGCCTCGCTGACCTGCAGGCCGGCGCCAATGGCGGCCGCCATGGGTTCCTCGATCAGCCGTACCTCGCGGGCGCCGGCGCTCAATGCCGATTCGCGGATCGCCCGGCGTTCAACCTGGGTCGACTGACAGGGCACACAGATCAACACCCGCGGGCTGGGACGAATGAACTTGCTCTCGTGCACCTTGGAAATAAAGTGCTGGAGCATTTTTTCCGTCACCTGGAAATCGGCGATCACACCGTCCTTGAGCGGGCGGATGGCAGTGATGTTGCCGGGAGTACGACCCAGCATGCGCTTGGCGTCGGAGCCCACCGCCTCGATGGTCTTTTGCCCGTTGTGGACGCGAATGGCGACCACCGAGGGCTCGTTCAGGACGATACCCTGTTCACGGACGTAAATGAGCGTATTGGCTGTTCCCAGATCAATGGACAGATCGTTGGAAAACAATCCACGCAGATTCTTGAGCATTAACTTTGACTACCTTGTGAGCCGCTCGCCGAGCGCCGAGCGGTTACTATAAAACTCGATACCTCATCGACGGACAGCCTTTCATCCCCAGGTCCAGGCCAGCACATTCCAGCGGCACCCCCTCGCAACTGTCGCCTCCCGGGGCCCAGAGGACCGCGAACAAACCCAGCGCTTTGTTATATAACCGAGGTTTTTAATGCCTTCGACTCTACCAATCGCGGGGATTTTGGGCAAGGAACAAATGTGATAACTTTCGATTTCTCAAAAACTTACCCCCTTTTAGCCCATGTCTGTCGACCAGGCGGAAATCGAAAAGATCGCCCAACTCGCCCGCATTCGCGTGGCGCCCACTGATATCGCCGAACTCACGGAGCGCATTACCGGCATCCTCGAGATGGTCGACCAGATGCAGGCCGTGGATACCACCGGCGTGGAGCCGCTGGCCAACCCCCTCAACGCCAGCCAGCGCCTGCGCGAGGACCGGGTCACCGAAAGCGACCGCCACGCGGAATTCCAGGCTATCGCCCCCGCCACCGAAGCGGATCTCTACCTCGTACCGAAGGTCATCGACTAGATGTCACAACCCACACTGGCAGAGCTCAGTCGCCGGCTGGGCGAGGGCGCGGTATCGAGCGTCGAACTGACCCGCGACTACCTGGACCGCATCGAGGCGCAGGATGCCGCGCTCAACTCCGTTATCACCGTAACTGCGGAACAGGCACTGGCCGAGGCCGAGGCCGCCGACGCGCGCCGCGCGGCCGGCGAATCAGGGCCGCTGCTGGGCATTCCGTTGCTGCACAAGGATATTTTCTGCACCGCGGGCGTTCGCACCAGCTGCGGCTCGAAGATGCTCGACAACTTTGTCCCGCCCTACGACGCCACCGCGGTGGCCAGGCTCAAGGCCGCCGGTGCAGTAACCCTGGGCAAGACCAATTGCGACGAGTTCGCCATGGGCTCCTCCAACGAGAACAGCTTCTACGGGCCGGCCCGCAATCCCTGGGATACCGACCGCGTGCCCGGCGGCTCCTCCGGCGGGTCTGCTGCGGCGGTGGCAGCGGGCTTTGCCGCCGGCGCCACTGGCACCGATACCGGCGGCTCTATCCGCCAGCCCGCCGCCCTGTGTGGCATCACCGGTCTCAAACCCACCTATGGCCGCGTCTCACGACTGGGCATGGTGGCCTTTGCCTCCAGCCTCGACCAGGGTGGCCCACTGGCGGCCACTGCAGAAGACTGTGCCCTGTTGCTGCAGGCCATGGCGGGTTTCGATGCGGCGGACTCCACCTCGGCGGAGCGCGAGGTAGACGACTACAGCGCCACACTGGACGGTGATCTGAACGGCCTCCGCATTGGCCTGCCGAAGGAGTATTTTGGCGACGGCCTGGACCCGGGGATTGAGGCCGCCGTGCGCGCCGCCCTGGCCGAATACGAAGCGCAGGGGGCGGAGCTGGTGGAGATCTCCCTGCCCCACACCCACCTGGCGGTGCCGGCCTACTACGTGATCGCGCCGGCGGAGGCCTCCACCAACCTGTCCCGCTACGACGGCGTGCGCTACGGCTACCGCTGTGATGACCCGCAGGACCTCAACGACCTCTACACCCGGACCCGGGAGGAAGCCTTTGGTGCCGAGGTCAAGCGCCGCATCCTGGTCGGCACCTATGCCCTGTCGGCGGGCTACTACGACGCCTACTACCGCAAGGCCCAGCAGATACGCAGGCTCATCCAGCAGGACTTCCTGGCCGCCTTCGACAGTGTGGACCTGATTATGGGCCCCACCACGCCGCATCCCGCCTGGGCGCTGGGTGAAAAGGTCAACGACCCGGTGGCGATGTACCTGGAGGATATCTACACCCTGTCGGTGAACCTCGCCGGCCTGCCCGGCATGTCGGTGCCGGCGGGCTTCGTGAACGAGCTGCCGGTGGGCCTGCAGCTGATCGGCCCGCACTTCGGCGAGGCCCGGCTGCTGAACGCCGCCCATCGCTTCCAGCAGGCGACCGACTGGCACACCCGGAGGCCTGCCCTGTGAGTGACAGCGTCTGGGAAACCGTGATCGGCCTTGAGGTGCACGTTCAGCTCGCTACCGAGTCGAAGATTTTTTCCGGCAGCGCCACCACATTTGGCGCGAGCCCCAACTCACAGGCCAGCGCCGTGGACCTGGCCATGCCGGGAATGCTGCCGGTGCTGAACGAGAAGGCGGTGCGCTATGCGGTGATGTTCGGGCTGGCTATCGACGCCGAGCTTGGCAAACGTTCGGTGTTTGACCGCAAGAACTACTTCTATCCGGACCTGCCGAAGGGCTACCAGATCTCCCAGTTCGATCACCCCATTGTCGGGCGCGGTCATGTGCAGATCCAGCTGGCCGACGGCAGCACACGGAAGATCGGCGTCACCCGTGCCCACCTGGAGGAAGACGCGGGCAAGTCCCTGCACGAGGATTTCCACGGTATGAGCGGCATCGACCTCAACCGGGCCGGCACGCCCCTGCTGGAAATCGTCTCCGAGCCGGAGATGCGCTCGGCCGAGGAGGCGGTGGCCTACCTGAAGACGATTCATTCCATTGTGACCTACCTGGGAATCTCCGACGGCAATATGGCCGAAGGCTCCATGCGCTGCGATGTCAACATTTCCCTGCGCCCGCGCGGTACCACTGAGTTCGGCACCCGCACCGAGATCAAGAACGTCAACTCCTTCCGCTTTGTGGAAAAGGCGATCCAGGTCGAGACCGAGCGGCAGATGGATATCCTCGAGGACGGCGGCAGCGTAGTACAGGAAACCCGGCTCTACGATGCCGACCGCAACGAGACGCGTTCCATGCGCAGCAAGGAAGTCGCCAACGACTACCGCTATTTCCCTGAGCCCGACCTGCTGCCGGTAGAGATCGACGACAGCTACATCGAGGCCCTGCGCGACGCCCTGCCGGAGTTGCCAGACGCGAAGCGCGAACGCTTCGAGACCCAGTATGGCCTGGGTAGCTATGACGCCGGCGTGCTGTCCAGCGAACGGGTCATAGCCGACTACTTCGAGGCAGTGGCAGCCGGCGGCGATGCCAAGGCGGCCGCCAACTGGGTGCAGGTGGAGGTACTGGGCGCACTGAACAAATCCGACCTGGCAATGTCTGACTGCCCGGTGCCGGCGGCCGAGCTGGCGGCGCTGATCATGCGCATCAACGACAATACCATTTCCGGAAAGATCGCCAAGCAGGTGTTCGAGATACTCTGGAATGAGGGAGGCAGCGTTGATGGAATCATCGAAGCCCAGGGCTTCAAGCAGGTCAGCGACAGCGGCGCCCTGGAGGCCATGGTCGATGAGGTCATTGCCGCCAATCCGCAGCAGGTCCAGCAGTACCTGGCTGCGGATGATGGCAAACGCAAGAAGCTCATCGGCTTCTTCGTGGGCCAGATCATGAAGGCCTCAAAGGGTCAGGCCAACCCGAAGCTGGTCAATGAAATACTCGCCGCTCGACTGGACGCGGCCAACTGATACAGGAATTCCCGGTGAAAAAGGACAAGGAAAAAGTACTCGATGAAGTGTGGACCGAGGAGCGCGTCAAGAGCTTCCTGAAGGTACGTTCACACGATGACGTCGAGGAGGACTTCCATATGCTGCTCAAGGCTTACCAGAGCATGCGCGCAGAAGATTTTGCCAAGTTCGTGGGCTTCTTCACCACCGACGGCCGCAGCGTCAACAGCCGCGGCCCGGAAGGCCAGACGGTGCTCAGTATTGTCGAGCAGCACCGCCGCTCCGGCGAATACGCCGAGATTCTCAAGCAGGCGGGGGCCGAGTAGGCAGCACGCCTCAATACTTGCGCTCACCCCGGAAGCGCTCGCGGTTGCGCTGCTTGGCGTCCTCGCCCTTTCGCAACAACACATAAGCGGCACCGGTGCCGCCATGGCGCGGCTGCGCCGAATGGAAGGCCTGGACTGTGTCCAGCTCCGCCAGCCAGTGATTGACGTAACCCTTGATGATGGACGCCTGCCGGCGGCCCTCGTCATTGCTGTTCTCGCCCTTGCCGTGCACCACCATCACGGTGCGCAGGCCCAGCTCACTGGCCTGGGCGACAAATTCGAAGATTTCCCGGCGCGCCTGTTTGACCGTCATGCGGTGCAGGTTGAGCCGCGCCTCGGGCTCGTAGCGGCCCTGCTTGAGCTTGCGGAACACGCCGTTCTGCACCCCCGGGCGTTTGAATTCCAGCACGTACCAGGGGTCCAGCGGCTCGATACCCTCGTCGCTCAGGGGGTTGGGGTCGGCCTGCTCGGCGGCCGCCGCATCGCGCCGCGCCCGGGCACTGTCTTCCGACAGGCCGTTGCGCCGCAAAGCAACCCGGTCGGGCTTTTTCAGGGGCTTCACCCCGGCCATTTCCTGCTGGAACAGGATGTTCTCGTCTTCACTCATGGTGCTGCGTATTATAGAAGTCTCAAGGAGGTATACGTGAAAGGCAGTATTTCAGAGGGTATCGGTTATTTCATGCGCGGCGCCAGCCTGCTCAAGCACCCGCGCCTGCGCCCTTTTATCCTGATTCCACTGGTGGTCAACGTGATCATCTTCGGCGCCCTGATCGGCTACAGCCTGTCCTGGGTGACCAGCAGCATGGAGAGCCTGGTCGACTGGTTGCCCGACTGGCTGGACTGGCTCACCTGGCTGATCTGGCCGCTGGTGGGCCTGTCACTGGCGATGGCCACCGGCTACCTGTTCACCGCAGTTGCGATCCTGATCGCCTCACCCTTCAACGGCCTGCTGGCGGAAAAAGCCGAAGAGGTGATCACCGGCGATGAGGTACAGGGGCCGGAGACCATCGCCCAGGCCTTCATGCTTTTTCCGCGGGCGATTGCCCGGGAACTGCGCAAGTTTGCATACTACCTGCCGCTGCTGCTGATTGTGCTGATCATCAGCTGGATTCCACCTTTCAACCTGGTGGCGCCGGCACTGTGGTTCATCTTCGGTGCCTGGATGATGGCGGTGCAGTACGTCGACTACCCGATGGATAATCACATGACGCCGTTTGCGGACCTCAAGGAGGT
>JAZBOY010000235.1:0-4362 GCA_036351375.1 Halieaceae bacterium | reverse complement strand
CCCGCCGTCGCATAGGCCGGCACCATACCCGCCAACGGCGCGAAAAAGACGGCCAGCAGGAACAGCACGCCCACCGTCACAGCCGTCAGACCCGTGCGGCCGCCGGCGGTGACCCCGGCCACGGATTCCACATAGCTGGTCACCGGCGCACAGCCGAGGAAGGCACCGATCACGCTGGAAGTAGAGTCGGCCTTCAGGGCGCGGTCCATGTTCTGGATCTTGCCGTTCTCATCTACAAGGTGGGCGCGACTCGCCACGCCCAACAGGGTGCCGGCGGTATCGAACAAGTTGACGAACAGGAAAGCGATCACCACCGACACCATCGCCAGGTCGAGCGCGCCGGCGATATCGAGCTTGAGGAAGGTGGGTGCGAGGCTGGGCGGCGCCGCTACCAGCCCACCGTATTCCACCAGTCCCAGCGGAATACCGGCCAGCGTGACAGTGAGCACGCCGATCATCAGTGCGCCGCTCACCTGGCGCTGGCTCAGCACGGCCATCAGCAGGAAGCCCAGGGCCGCCAGCATGGGCGCGGGCTGGGTCAGGTCACCCAGGGTGATCAGGGTGGCGGGGTTGGCGACCACGATGCCGGCATTCTTCAGGCCGATAAAGCCGATAAACAGCCCTACCCCTGCCGCCATGGCGATGCGCATGTCCATGGGAATGGATTCCAGCATCCAGCCGCGAATGCGGGTAACGCTCATCAGCACGAACAGCACGCCGGCAATGAACACCGCACCCAGGGCCACCTCCCAGCTGTAGCCCATATCGGCCACTACCGTGTAGGTGAAGAATGCGTTGAGGCCCATGCCCGGCGCCAGGCCCACCGGCCAGTTGGCATACAGCCCCATGAAAATGCAGGCGATCGCCGCACCCAGGCAGGTGGCGACGAAGG
Source organism: Halieaceae bacterium (assembly GCA_036351375.1). GTDB lineage: Bacteria > Pseudomonadota > Gammaproteobacteria > Pseudomonadales > Halieaceae > JANQIO01. The sequence continues at coordinate 3,470 of JAZBOY010000235.1, read as the reverse complement.
CCGCACCATGATCCATACCCGCCGAGGCCATCATCTGCGGATTCACGAAGATGATGTAGGCCATGGTCACGAAGGTGGTAATGCCGGCGAGAATCTCGGTGCGAACATCCGTGCCGTGCATGCGCAGCTCGAAGAAGCGGCTGAAGGCGCTTTCGCCGGGAACCGCCGCTGCGGTCGCGTCCTGCTGGGACATGGGAACTCCGGTGGGAAATTCGCGAGTGTACTAGTTTCGGGGACAGTTTACTTATCTCGCGCCTGAGATAAGTAAACTGTCCCCCGATCTCCCGCGGGCACACCCTACAGCCGCCGGGAAAGCCTGTGATAGTCTTTCGTTCTTTTCCAGCGGGCGAACAGACAGGCATGGACAAGTACTACATCAGCGCATCCCAGCTGCTGCGGGATTCCTTTGAGCTGGCCTGGAAGGTCTACGAGAGTGGCTTTCGCCCCAACTACATCGTCGGCGTGTGGCGCGGTGGCGCGCCGGTGGGCATCGCGGTGCAGGAGCTACTGGATACCCTCGGCGTCGAGTCAGACCATATCGCCATTCGCACCTCCAGCTATACCGGTATCGGCGAGCGCAATCGCCGGGTGCAGGTACACGGGCTCAACTACCTGATCCGCCGGCTGGAGTCAGAGGATTCCATGCTGATCGTCGACGACGTACATGACACCGGCCTCAGCATCGACCAGACCATCATCGACCTGCGCGACGCCTGCAAGAAGAACATGCCGGAGGTACGCATCGCGACCCCCTATTACAAACCCGGCAACAACAAGACCCAGCGAGTGCCCGATTACTACGTGCATGAAACCGAGCGCTGGCTGGTGTTCCCCCACGAGCTGGACGGACTGAGCATGGAAGAGATCGCCGACAACAAGCCGGAGCTTCAGCACATGCTGGAGAAGATCGCCGCCGCCAAGCGCTAGCGTTGCAACACTGGTTGCATCCAGTCAGCGCTGACTGAAGCGCTGGATCACCTCGGCATGGGCCGGGAAGCGCTGCAGCAGCAGCTCTGCTTCACCCAGGGTCATATCCTCGTACTCAAAGCCCGGCGACACTGCCTCGCTGATCAGGCCGTAGTCGCCCTCAGCCAGGTGCGAGGCCTTCCAGGTACCCCCTTTCACCGCCAGTTGCAGCTGGTGGCCCTGGCTGGGGTCCGGCCCCAGCACCACGGTTTCCAGGCGCCCGTCGGGGTGGATCAGGTAGTAAGTGACGGGCGCACCCAGGTGGAAGAAGTGCAGGATGTCGGAGCGGTTCAGGTGCCAGTGACCCACCCGAGAATCCGCGGTCAGCAGGTAGTAGATCGAAGTCATGGTGAAGCGCTCACCGGGCGCCACCTCGATCTTGTCACGGTGGTCGGCCTGAAACGTGCGGCGGAAGTAACCGCCCTCGACATGGGGCTCCAGGCCCAGGGCTTTCACCAGTTCGTCGGCATCCATGGCTTGGCTCCCCGTTGCCACCGCGGCCAGCAAAAGCGCCGCCAGCAGCGCCCTCATTGACCGCCGCTCAGGGCAGCACTGATTTCGTCTCGCACCCGGATCACATCCTTGCGCAGCTGCTCCCCGTCGATGGTCAGCACCTCCCGGTCGAGCATCAGTACCTGGCCGGCCACAATGGTGGACTGCACGTCCTGGCTGTCGAGCACATAGACCAGGTGCGACATCACGTCGTAGAGCGGCCCGTGGCGCAGGCGCGTGAAATCCACCTGGATCAGGTCAGCCTGCAGGCCGGCACTCAGCTGGCCCACCTGGTCACCCAGCCCGATCGCGTTCGCACCCATGCGGGTCGCCATATCCAGCGCCGTGGGGGCGGGAATGGCGGTGGGGTCTGCCGCCTTCAGCTTGTGCACCAGCGCCGCCAGGCGGATCTCTTCCCACATGTCCAGGTCGTTGTTGGATGCTGCCCCGTCGGTCCCCAAGCCCACATTCACCCCCGCGGCGATCATGTCGGCCACCGGCGCAACGCCGGCACCCAGCTTCATATTGGAGGTGGGGTTGTGGACGGCCCCCACCCCTCTCTCCGCTACCAGGGCAATATCCTCGGCGTCCAGCTGGATCATGTGAGCGCCAATCAGGCGCTGTTCAAACAGGCCGGTGGCCGCCACGTGCTTGACCGGCGAGGTCTCGTACTTTTCGAACACGAACTCGGTTTCCGCCGGCGCCTCGGCGATATGCATGGACACCGGAGCACCCAGCTTCGCGGCCATCCTGGCGGTGGCCTCGATGTGTTCCGGCACCACGGTGTAGGGCGCGTGGGGGGCAAAGGCCGGCGTAATGCGCGGGTGCTTGCCCTGCCAGGCGGCCACAAACTCGATGGCGGCCGCGAAACTGTCGTCCCAGCCCTCGAAACCCGGGCTGGGGAAGTCGATATGCGGGGCGGCCACGATGGCCCGCAGGCCGCAGCGGTCCACCACCCGGGCGATGGTGTCGGGATAGAAATACATGTCGACGAAGCTGGTAGTACCGCCCTGGATCATCTCCCAGCAGGCCAACTCGGTGCCGATGCGCACGAATTCCGGCGTGACAAAGCGACCTTCCATCGGGAACACGTACTGGTTGAGCCAGGTCATCAGGTCCAGGTCGTCCACCATGCCGCGAAACAGCGTCATGGATGTGTGGGTATGGCCGTTGACCAGGCCGGGCATCACGACACGGCCATTGCCCGGCAGCACCTGCTCGGCCTGGAAGCGGGCATTGATATCTTCCCAGGGGCCTACCCGAAGGATCCGGTCATCAATGATAGCTACCGCACCGTCGACCAGCACCGGCTGGCCCTCTTCCATGGTGAGCACGTAGTCGCCGCGTACGATCAGTGACACCGGCACCCGCTCGGTGCCCCCGGGCTGGGCGAACACCGCCCCGGCGCAGAGGCACAGATGCAGCAGGCTGGGAAGGAAAATGGCTCTAATCGCCATGAAATGGTCTCCTGGAGCGGTGAACTGCCTCGATCAGTGGCAATTGTGCCAGTTTTATTACCGAAACCTTGCAGGCAAACGGCGTGATCTGGCCTAATTGGCGGCACAGTGTAGATGGCAGTCGTCACTCTAACAACAATCCAGCCCGCCTCGCACAAACACGCTTACAAACAAGAAGCAAAATCCCTTGCAGGGGACACCCATCCGGAGGACACAACGAATGAAATCCCACGTTTCGGCCAAGAAAGGTGTGGCGCTGGCGGTAGCAGCAACGCTGTCAGGCGGCGCCAGTCTCGCCCAGGCCCAGCTTGAGGAAGTAATCGTCACCGCGCAGAAGCGCGAACAGAATACGCTGGAAGTACCCATTTCAATTGCCACCATGGAAGGCGAGCGCTTCACCTCGCTGTTCGAGGGCGGCGCCGACGTTCGCGCACTGTCTACGCGCGTTCCCGGCCTGTACGTCGAATCATCCAACGGCCGTGTAGCACCGCGCTTCTACATCCGCGGCCTCGGCAACATCGACTTTGACCTGGCGGCTTCCCAGCCGGTCAACGT
>JAZBOY010000234.1:0-4072 GCA_036351375.1 Halieaceae bacterium | reverse complement strand
TGCCATGGTCTGGCTCAAGGCCCACGTCGAGCCCCGCGGGCTACTGGACATGGCTCGCACCGGGCCGGTGGACGCCGTAACCCGCCAGCATTTTGCGCCACACCTGGAGCGCATGGGTCTCGATGCACCCGACGGGGTCAAGGACCGCTTGTTTCAGCAATTGTTGCTCAAGGCGCTGGAGGCAACTGCCGAATAAATAGCTACACTGCTGTTACGGGTCTTGATTTGTCACAAGGAATTCCGCCGTCTCCACCGCTAGGGTTGGAGGCTATAAAAGATAGATAACACAGGAATCCGCAAATGCATCACCGCAAATCACTGGCGGTTGCCGTCGCAGCCGTGCTCGCAGTCTGTGCTGCGCCTTCACAGGCCTACAAATTTCGCTGGGGGGAGGCTGATGTATCACTCAACTCGAACATCTCCTTCGGCGCCAGCTGGCGAATGGAAGATGCCGATAACTCCTACCTGAGCCCGGGCAACACCGATGGTCGAGGTACGGCATCGTCCAGTACCGCTGACGACGGCAACCTCAACTATGACGACGGCGACCTGTATTCCATGCAGGTGCGCGGCCTGCACGACCTGGAGATCATCCGCGGCGAGTTCGGATTTTTCGGGCGCGTGAAGTGGTGGTATGACTACGTGCTCGACAACGAGGAAGTCGATCACGGTCACGTCCCCAATGACTACGAGCCCAATTCCGAACTGGAAATGGGTGACTTCCAGAACCTGGCCCAGGAATCGGGGATCGAAGCCCTTGATTACTACCTGTTCTATACCTCCATGTGGGGCGAGGTGCCGGTGGAATTCCGGGCCGGCAAGCTGGTATTGAACTGGGGTGAGAACACCTTCATCCAGAATGGCATCAACGTCATCAACCCCTTCGACGTTACCGCCCTGCGCCGTCCCGGTACCGAGATCCGCGAGGCGCTGCTGCCCACCGGCCTGGTCTATGCCAACATCGGCGCCACGCCTGAGCTGTCACTCGAGGTTTTCTACCAGTACGAGTACGACCGCACCATCGTCGACGAGTGCGGCACCTACTGGAACGCCGGCGACGTGTTCGGCGGCGGCTGCAACAAGCTGACGGTAAGTACCGCGACCAGTGACCGCCAGCAGGTGCAGGACGGCGATTTCATTCCTCGCGGCCCTGATGACAACCCGTCCAATGACGGCCAGTGGGGTATTTCCGCGAAGTACTTCGCTGAATCCCTCAACGGCACCGAGTTCGGGTTCTACTACATCAACACCCACAGCCGTACGCCGATCTTCAGCGGCATCAACGCCACCGAAAATTTCGGCCAGCCCTTTATCCTCGGCGCCAATCCGCAGTACCGCTTCGAGTACCCGGAGGATATCGAGACCTACGCCCTGAGCTTTGCCACCAACCTGGGTTTCTGGGCGGTGTCCGGCGAGGTCAGCTACCGGCCCGACTTCCCGCTGCAGATCAACACCACCGAGATCGCCCAGGCACTGGCCCTGGGTAACTTCGCCGAGTGGTCCACGGTGATCGACCGGGTACAGGCTGCCGGCCCGGGCGGCCGCGTCGACGGCTATGACGATGTGAAGTACACCCAGGCACAGATGACGTTTATCCGCTTCTTCGAGCAGGTGCTGGGAGCCGACCGCCTCAACTTCGCGGCGGAAATCGGTGCAGTGTGGCTGGACGACATGGACGACGACCAGCGCTACGGCCGTTCGCCGGTCTACGGCGTGCGCGACTTCGAAACCTTCACCAGCCCGATTTTCGGTGTGCCGGTCAGCTGTGACTCTCACCCGGTGCTGGAAAACCTCGGCGTGGTGCCCAACAGCCAGTCCCAGAACTGTACCGATGACGGCTTTACCGAGGACTTTTCCTGGGGCTACCGGGTGCGGGCCAGCCTCGAGTTCAACGACCTGCTCGCCGGCGTGAATATCATTCCCAATGTCGCCTGGTCACATGACGTGGACGGCACCTCACCGGCGCCCAACTTCGTCGACGAGCGCCAGGCCTTCAGCATCGGCGTGCAGGCGGACTACCTGAACGTGTACCGGGCCGAGCTGTCCTATACCACCTTCTTCGGGGCAGACTACAATGAGCTGGATGATCGCGACTTCCTGTCCCTGAGCATATCGGCGGCGTTCTGAGGTTTGTGATAATAATTATTTGTAACGCCACACTAAGGAGTTTCAGATGCAAAAAGTAACAGGCTGCAAGGCGGTTCTGATCGCCCTGGGAAGCTGCCTGCTGGCAGCACCGGCGCTGGCAAAGATCAGTGCGGAAGAGGCCGCTCGCCTCGGTGGCGAGGAACTGACACCGGTAGGCGCAGAGCGCGCCGGTAATGCCGACGGCTCGATCCCCGCCTGGACCGGCGGCCTCAAGGAACTGCCCGCGGGCTACAGCCCCGGCGACCGCCTGGTCGATCCCTTCGCCGACGATAAGCCTCTCTACACGATAACGGCAGCCAACGCCGATCAGTACGCCGAGCTGCTGTCGCCAGGGCAGATCGCCCTGCTCAAGCGCTATCCCGACACCTTCAGCATGCCGGTCTACCCGAGCCGCCGCAGCGCCCTGCTGCCGGACGAGGAATACGCCCTGATCAAGGAAGGGGCCACGGTCACTGAAATGGTCGAAGGCGGCAACGGGCTCAAGAACTTTGTCGCCAACGTTCCCTTCCCGATCCCCTCCGACGCGCTGCACCCGATATGGAATCACATCGTTCGCTATCGCACGCCGGTCACCCTGCAGCGGCGCTACACCCAGATTCCGGTGCAGTCCAACGGCGACTTTGCGCCGGTGCTGTTTGAGGAGGAAGCCATCTTCGCCAACCGGGTGCCCGACAATCCCTACCCGAACCGCCTGTTTGTGTTCCTGCAGCGGATCCTGGCGCCGGCGCGGCTCGAGGGTGATGTGCTGCTGATTCACGAGAACATCGACCAGATCGCCGAACCTCGCTCCGCCTGGCTCTACAACGCGGGCCAGCGCCGGGTGCGACGGGCGCCAAACATTGCCTACGACGGCCCCGGCACCGCCTCCGACGGCCTGCGTACGGCCGATGACCTCGACATGTTCAACGGCGCACCGGACCGCTACGACTGGAAGCTGGTGGGCAAGCGCGAAATGATCATCCCCTATAACAGCTTCAAGCTCTGGGATGGCGAGCTCAAGTACAAGGACATCATCCAGCCCGGTCACATGAACCCCGAGCACCTGCGCTACGAGAAGCACCGGGTATGGGTCGTTGATTCCACCCTGAAGGACAACGCCCGGCATATCTACGCCCGCCGCACTTTCTATATCGACGAAGATACCTGGCAGATCAGCGTCATCGATCACTACGATGGCCGCGGAGAGCTGTGGAAGGTCAAGGAGGGGCACCCGATCCTGCACTACCAGGCAAAGATCCCCTGGCTGGCGGCGGAGAGCCTGCACGACCTGATCTCCGGTCGCTACCTGGTGATTGGCCTGGAGAATGAAGAAGGTCGTTACACCTACGACTTCGACTTCGACACCAGCTTCCAGAACTTCACGCCGCAGGCCCTGCGGCGGGCCGGGCGCCGTTAGTGCGACTGCTCTGCCTGCTGTTGCTGCTGTCTGCCCCGCTGCAGGCAGCGGACTTCGCCGCCAATCCCGCATTGCCGGTTCCCGATGCGCGCGCCGCCAACCTGCTGGACATGACCCAGGCCGGCGCGCGGCTGCTGGCTGTCGGTGAACGCGGGCTGATCGTCTATTCGGATGACCAGGGCCGCAGCTGGCAACAGGCCCGGGTACCGGTCAGCGAAACCATCACCGCGATCAGCTTTCCCACCGATGACCACGGCTGGGCGGTTGGCCACGGTGGCGTGATCCTGCATTCGGGAGACGCCGGCGAGAGCTGGCAGCTGCAGTTCGATGGCAACGACGCCAACCGCCAGCGGCTGGATTTCGTTACCGACCGCATGATGGCGCTCGAATCACAGCTGCAGGAGGCCGAGTCGGAGCCTGATGATGAACTACAGTTTCAGCTGGAGGAGGCCCAGTTTGCCGTGGAGGACGCGGAGCTGGCGCTGGAAACCGGCCCCGCCGACCCGTTCCTGGATGTCTGGTTTGCCG
>JAZBOY010000233.1:0-5489 GCA_036351375.1 Halieaceae bacterium | reverse complement strand
TGCAACGACCATGAAGAGGTGGGTAGCCTGTCGGCGGCCGGGGCACAGGGCCCGTTCCTGCGCGGCGTACTTGAGCGCCTGGCGGGCAGCGCCGCGGCCTATGCCGCGCTGATCGACAATTCGATGATGATTTCCGCCGACAATGCCCACGGCGTGCACCCGAACTTTGCCGCCCGGCATGACGAAAACCATGGCCCGCTGCTGAATGCGGGCCCGGTCATCAAGATCAATGCCAACCAGCGCTACGCGTCGAACAGCGAGACCGCCGCGCTGTTCCGCCAGGTGTGCAACGAACTGGATATCCCGGTGCAGTCCTTCGTGGTGCGCACCGATATGGCCTGCGGCAGCACAATCGGCCCCATCACCGCCGGTGAGCTGGGCGTGCGCACTCTCGACGTGGGCGCGCCGCAGTTCGCCATGCACTCTGTCAGGGAGCTGGCAGGCACTCGCGATGCCTGGTGGCTGAGCCGGGCCATGGCGCGCTACATGGACTGGGACAGGGCACTGAGTGCGCGCCCGGCCTGATGCGCGTACTGCTGCTGTCGGCCTATGATGCCAGCAGCCACAGGGCCTGGCACCAGGCGCTGACACAGGGTTTGCAGCACTGGGAGTGGACGGTACTCACCTTGCCGCCCCGGCACTTCTCCTGGCGCGTGCGCGGCAACCCGCTGAGCTGGGCGGGTGGTGCCAGGGCAACGCTGGAGGCGGAATACGACCTGCTGCTGGCTACTTCCATGACCGACCTCGCCACCCTGCGGGGACTGGTGCCGCGCCTGGCCGCGCTGCCCACGGCACTGTATTTCCACGAGAACCAGTTCGCCTACCCGGAAGGCTCCGGGAAGCACGGTCTGCTCGAGGCGCAGATGGTCAGCCTGTACGCGGCCATGGCCGCTGATTGTCTGTTGTTCAACTCGCGCTGGAATCGCGACTCCTTCCTGTCCGGCTGCGAGGCGCTGCTGGCAAAACTGCCGGACCAGGTGCCCGCCGGTGTAGTGGACGGCCTGCGTCAACGCGCGCAGGTATTGCCGGTGCCAGTGACAGTGGAGGTGCAGACAGAGAAATCCTCCAGGCCTGCTTCGGAACCCCTGCAGCTGGTCTGGAATCACCGTTGGGAGTACGACAAGGGTCCGGAGCGCCTGCTGGACATTGCCGCAGCGGCGGCGCGCCAGGGCTGTCGAGTTCACGTGGTCGGACAGCAGTTTCGACGCCAGCCGGAGGTGTTTGCCGAACTGCACGCGGTGCTCAGCGACTCCGGCGCGCTGGGCCATTGGGGTTTCGTGGAGGACCGGGAGGCTTACCTCGAGCTGCTGTCGCGATGTGACGTGGTGCTGTCCACGGCGAGCCACGATTTCCAGGGGCTGTCGGTACTCGAAGCGGCCTGTCTTGGCTGCACGCCGCTGGTGCCAGACCAGTTGGCCTACCCGGAATGGTTTCCCCCGCAGTTCCGCTACCGGGACAGCGCGGAAGCGTCAGAAAAACTGGCAGCACTGGCCGCGCTCAAGGCGGCCGGAGAGGCGCTGCCACAGGCCGACGTCAGCGCACTGTCGATGGGCGAACTGCTGCCCCGTTACCGCGAGACGCTGGCAGCGCTGGCGGCGTAGCCAGTGTCGGGCTTCCCCAGTATCATTGGCGACCTTTGCAAGCAGCCACGGGAATTTCGATGAGCAAGCGACGGGTATTGACCGGCATCACCACGACCGGCACGCCGCACCTGGGTAACTATGTGGGCGCGATCCGCCCGGCGATTGCCGCAAGCCGCGACGAGAGCGTGGAGAGCTACTTCTTTCTCGCCGACTACCACGCGCTGATCAAGAACCACGACCCGGAGGCGGTGCGGAAGTCCAGCAAGGAAATCGCCGCTACCTGGCTGGCGCTGGGCCTGGATACTGACAAGGCGACCTTTTACCGCCAGAGCGACGTGCCGGAGATTCTCGAACTGACCTGGGTGCTCAACTGCCAGGCCGCCAAGGGCTTGATGAACCGCGCCCATGCCTATAAAGCGGCGGTGCAGGCCAATGAGGAAGCGGGGGAAGACCCGGATTTCGGGATTACCATGGGACTGTTCAGCTACCCGGTGCTGATGGCGGCGGACATCCTCATGTTCCGCGCCGCCGAGATTCCCGTGGGCAAGGACCAGATCCAGCATGTGGAAATGGCCAGGGATATCGCCCAGCGCTTCAACCATCACTTTGAAGAGCTGCTGGTACTGCCGGAGGCAGTGGTGGACGACAGCGTAGCCGTGTTGCAGGGCCTGGACGGCCGCAAAATGAGCAAGAGCTACAACAACACCATCCCGCTGTTTGACACCGAGAAGCGCCTGCAGAAGTCCATCAACAAGATCAAGACCAACCTGCTCGAGCCCGGTGAGCCCAAGGACCCGGACGATTCCACGGTGTTTCAGGTCTGGGAAGCCTTTGCCAACCCGCAGCAGGTCGAAGATATGCGGGCAAAGTTTGCCGAGGGTATTGGCTGGGGCGATGCCAAGAAGGCGCTGTTTGCCCTGATCAACGAGGAGCTCGCGCCGGCCAGGGATCGCTACAATGCGCTGATGGAAGACCCGTCCCATATCGAGGCGGTGCTGCAGCACGGCGCCGAGAAGGCGCGCCGGGAGGCCTCTGAACTGATGGCTCGCGTGCGCGAGGCGGTGGGGATCTCGGCGATCAGCTAGGCGACCCCGGATTCGCGAGCGATGCCGCGGAACCCTCGCTATGGGGCAAAGCGATAGCCGACTTCGAAGTAGTAGCCGCGGGGCTGGCCGACAAAGTAGCGGTAGCTGCCGAAGCCGAAATCGGCCCGTTCCGCGTAGTCCTGGTCGGTGATGTTGGTGGCGCGGATGCCGACGTCAAACTGTCGCCAGGCGCCGGTCACGCGCAGGTTGAAGAGATCGTGGCCATCGTACTCGTGGAGGTTATCCGGCTCCAGGTAGTACTCACCCATATGCACCCATTCCATTTCGGCGCGGAACTGCGGCAGGAAATTCCAGCCCACCCGGGCACTGCCGAAGTGTTCCGGTGCGGTATCAATGGTGTTCCCCTTGATGTTGCCACTGCTGCCCAGCAAGTCGATATCGCTGTCGTATTCGTGACGGGCAAAGCTCGCATCCAGGGCCAGGTCGACGGTGTCGGTCACCTGCCAGCGCAGCCCCAGGTCCAGCCCGTAGTGCAGGGTGCTGGCGCCGCTGACGTTGAAGCGGTCGGCGTCCTGGAAGATCACGTCGTCCTTTTCGTAGTAGTAAAGCCCTACCTCGTAGCTGAAGCCCCGGTAGCTGCCGCGGCCTCCCAGCTCGATGCTCTCCAGTGATTCCGAGTCCAGGTCGGCCCGCGCCTGGTTTCCCTGCAGGCGATACAGCTCGGTGGTCTGCGGTGCCCGGTAGCCTCGCGCAGCGCGCAGGAACAGCGCGTGGCCCGGCATCAGGTCCCAGAGGGCGCCCACGTTTACCGACCAGTTGTCGAAATCGTCTTCCCGGTCAGCGGGCCTGAAGAAACGGCAGGCGCTGGCGCCGGGCTCGCAGGCGGGGCCGTCGCCGGTACGATTGTCGTAATCGTATTCGGTGTACTCGAAGCGGGCCCCGGCGTTCAGGGTGAGCTGGCGCGCCACGTCCCATGACAGCTGGGTCCAGGCGGCGGCCAGCAGGGCGTCTACCTGGTAGTCGTAGTGTACGCCGGCCGGCTGGTTGGGGCTGAAGGGCTCATCCTGGGTCTCTGCCAGCCAGCCGTCTGTGGTCTCCAGGTCGATGCCGCTCACGCTGCTGAGCCAGCTGCCTTCCCGGTAGTACTTGCTGTTCAGCCCGAAGCTCTCGTGGCCGTTGCGCTCCACCGGCTGCCAGGGCAGGAAGTGCTGCAGGAACTCCATATCGTTGTCGCGCCAGTAGGGCGTAAACACCAGCCGCGAGAATTCATCGAGGGGCAGCGTCAGGGTGCTCTGGAAATGCTGCGAGTCCGCCTTGCGATAGGCTTCGGGGTTGGGGTTTTCTCGCTGGCGGTCGGAATCCTTGTAGGCCTCGAAGCCGGTGATAAAGCCCGCGGTATCCTGGTCGAGATCGGTAATGGCCAGGATGCTGTCGAGGCTGAACCGATCACCTTCATAGCGGTGCCGCAGGTTGCCCTTGTACTGATCGAAGCCAGAGCTGCGCTTGTAGCCACCGTCGCTGGCCACGTTTGCCGCCAGCATGAAGCCGTGCTGGCCGATGGTATTGCTGACCTGGTAGCGACCGCGGCGGTAGTCATGGGGGCCGGCTTCAACCGCAGCCCGGTGGAACAGCTGTTCCGTTGGCGCGGGAGTGATCACGTTGACCAGCCCGTGCATGGCGCCGGAGCCGTACAGCGCCGTGCTCGGCCCCTTGAGTACTTCGATACGCTCGGCCTGTTCGGTATTGGCGTCGAACAGCTGGTTGACGTTGCAGAAACCCGGCGCGCGCAGGGAGATGCCGTCGGCAGCCATGAAGAAGGCGCCGCAGCTGCCGGGGCCGGTGAGCACCGGCGAACGCAGCGCCGTCAGGCTTTCCTGGCCGTTGCCGCGGGAAATCCAGGCCCCCGGTACGCGCTGGAAGACCTCGTTGGCATGTACGTGCAGTACCGTCAGCAGATCCTCGCGATTAACCAGCGCCACGCTCAGTGGCAGGTCCAGCAGGCCGGTATCCTGCTGGGTGGCCGAGACTATCACGTGCTCCAGGGTAGGCTCGGCGGTGCTTGCCAGCGGGCCCAGGAGCGCCATGGCGGCGGCAATTCTACGGGTTTTCATGGGGGCGCAGTGTACTGGAAAGAGGATGCTGGCCCAACGAAATCTGCTCGACTACACTTTGCTCACGCCCGTTTGGAGATTTGTCGAATGACGCAACCGAGACTTTTCGCAGCACTGTTCGTGGCAGCGGCCATGGCCGCGTGTTCCGCCCAGAACACGGTCAACTACTCGGCCCCTGAGCAGGGAGATCCCGAATTCTTCAAGGTGCGGGATTCCATGGCTGACGAGGTCTACGTCACCGAGGACAACAGCAAGCGCGAGTGGTTTGACGACATCCGCCGGGTGTACGTCGCCCCGCTGAATATGTCGCAGATGCAGATCATCCAGCCGCACGGTGTCGATGACGAGGAGGAGTGGCAGGTCGACGACATCGAGCAAGGGGTGGTGGTGAAGACCTTCCTGAACGAAATGACCGTGGCCCTTGAGGCCGACCAGGCCTTCCACGTGGTCAGCAAGCGTGAGGATGCCCAGGCAGTCATCGCTGCCCGGGTGATCGCCGTGCACCCCTATCGATCCCGGGCCCAGGCGCAGGCGGAGGGCGGCCGTGGCAAGGGTGCCGTGACCATGTCCTTTGCGCTGGTCGACCCCACGGACAGCACGGTGGTGATTCGCGCCATCGATACCAAGTCCACCGACGACATCTCCGCCCTGGAGGCGATCCAGGAAGACCGGGATGCCATCGACATCCTGTTTGAATCCTGGGGCCACCAGCTGCGCCGCAGCCTGCTGTTCGTGCAGGGCCGCCTCGA
>JAZBOY010000232.1:0-21791 GCA_036351375.1 Halieaceae bacterium | reverse complement strand
GGCCAGCTGCCAGCTATTGCTGCTTGCCCAGTTCACCAGCCTGGCGCCAAGGTCGGGGAAATCCATAGAGGCTGTCTATCAATGTCTCGGGTATGTATCGCAGGATACACGGGGAGCCCTGGCATCAAAAGCGCCGACCTTGCCTGCGGCAGGCATCTGCGCTTTGCCGCCCACCAACAGGACCGCGCACTGGCGGGCGGGCATCAATCGGAGTCGGCGGTGGCTGTCGACGCTTGGGCTATACTTTACGCTACCCGGCGTTGCCGCGTGACAGCGCTATGCCTGGTTGACAGTGGCGTCGCCTCAAACGGAACCAATGCCGCGCGACAGCGCTAGTATGACCCGCGCGTGACTGGAGGTCGGATCGACTTGAAAGCGTTGAACTCATGGTTCCCTCGTACGACTGGTGAGGTCGCTATCCGATGACGCTGCTGCAACAGTACCCGGAATTGACGGCGATACTCATCGTCGGCGTGGGCTTTCTGGTGTCGCATTACCTCGCCAAGTGGAGCGGCGCCGGTATCCGGCTGCTGGAGAACAGCCTGCGGCAGGTCGCGCCGCAGCGTGCAGACCTGTCTTCCGATGTCGAGCGCGCGCTGTCCCGCACCATCTACTACACCGTTCTCGGCCTGTTCATGCTGCTGGCGATCCGCTCTCTCGGCGTCGAGGTGCTGGGGCAGTGGCTGGATGCGGTCATCATCTACATTCCCCAACTGTTGCTCGGCGCCGCGATTATTTTTGGTGGCTACCTGCTGGGGGCTGTGGTGCGGGGCCTGGTGGCCAATATCGTCGCCCCCGGTACCAGTCGGTTGCTACCCAGGCTGGCGCAGTACCTGGTCGTCATCGCCGCGGTCATCACCGGGCTTGCCCAGATGGCCATCGATGTTTCGTTCCTGGCGACGGTCACATTGCTGGTGATTGGCGCCATGCTCGGCGGGCTGTCTCTGGCTTTCGCACTGGGCGCGCGCGAGGTTGTGGCCAACATGCTGTCGCGGCGCGAGCTCGACCGCTACCAGGTGGGCGACCGGCTGCGAATTGACGACGCTGAAGGACGCATCGTCGAGCTGAGCCGCACCGGTCTGCTGCTGGAAGGCCCGGAAGGGTTGACCTATGTGCCCGCCTCGCGCTTTGCCAGCTCCATCGTTTTATTGCTGGGAACCAGCGAGGCCGGCGATGAGTGATCCTGTTGTAGAAAGCTGCTGCCACCAACACCCCGGCCAGGTAGCCGGGCTGCTGCGCGACCAACCGCTGGAAGAGGTGAAGGCGTTTCTGTCGGGCCTGCCTCCCGACACGGCCTCGCGCGTGCTGGCGCGGCTCGACAGCCAACAGATGTCGGCCTGCTTGCTGTCGCTGGACGCCGGCCGCCTGGGTGCCATCGTCGCCAGCGCGGAGCACGAGGATTCTGTCGAGATCATCGCGCACCTGGCCAACCAGCGTTATGACGAACTGATCTCCGCCGGCCAGAGCGACGAACGCGCGCTTGCCATGCGACTGTTTGCCTACTCCAAACGCACCCTTGGCGCGATTGCCAATCCCGACTTCCTGCGGGTCAAACGCGGGCGTACCTGTGCCGATGTGAAACGCGACCTGGCGGCTGGCGCGCGCAAACGCGACGCGCCGCTCTACCTGGTGGATGAAAAAGGCGTGCTGCTGGGTGTGGTGCCGATACTCGCGCTTATCGCTGAGAGCAATGCGAGCCTGGAAGTCGACCGGGTGGCGCGTCCTGCGCAACCCCTGAGCGAGCGCATGACAGCACTGGCGGCGCTGGAAGCGCGGCAGTGGTCGAGGGCCACGGTGCTGCCCGTGGTAGACGCCGATCAGCGCCTGATCGGCACGGTATCGCGGCAGCAGCTCCTGCGGCTGGTGCAGCGGCAGGCCGGACAAACCTACTCGCTGGACCAGCTCACTGGCGACCTGGCCGGCGAATATCTCAATACCTGTGCGAGCTTGATGGAGATGGTCTTGCAGGGCAGGTCCGCCCGATGAATATCGATGCGCAGGTAAGAGAACTCTACGTGGACCGGTATCCCTCCGAAGTGGCACGCCTGGTCGAGTCCAGCATCGAGCAGGCGGACTGGCTCAGGGAGCTCAAGCCGGATGCCCTGATAAGGGTGCTGGAGCGGATAGATCCGTCGCTGTTGCGCCAGGTATTCATGGCGTTGACCGAAGCGCAGCAGGAGCAGGTCCTGGAGGCGTCCACCGTGCGCCTGTCACTGCTGATATTGCGAGGCCTGGAGGCCTCCGAACAGGAACAGGTAATGGCCCGCCTGCCGGTGGCGGTGAGCCAGGAACTGGCCAAGCTGCTGGCCTTCCCGGACGGGACGGCGGGTTTCTACATGGACCGGCCGTCGGCCCAGTTCAAACTCGGTGACACCGTGTCTTCAGCCCTCGACAAGCTGAGGGTGTCTCATCAGCAGCGCGCCCGATCCATTTATGTGGTCGACGACGATAACGCGCTGGCGGGCAGGGTGGACGTGCAGGACCTGGCCATGTCCACAGGCGACACGCTGCTGACGGCACTCCTCAACCCGGTGGAAGGCGTGGTCACCCTGACTTCCCCGCGCCAGGACATGCTCGACATTTTCTCCGCCTCCCGGGTGGATTCCATTCCGGTGGTTGATTCCGACGCGCGCTTGATCGGCGTGGTCCGCTACACCTCGCTGTTCCAGGCGGCCGAGGACCAGGCGACTGCCAATATGCAGAAGATGGTGGGTGCCAGTGCCGAGGAGCGGGCACTCTCGACGCCGCTGTTTGCAGTAAAGAAGCGGTTGCCCTGGTTGCATATCAATCTGTTGACGGCGTTCCTCGCCGCAGCGGTGGTCGGGCTATTCGAATCCACCATTGCCCAGTTCACGGCGTTGGCGATTCTGCTGCCGGTGGTAGCGGGCCAGTCTGGCAATGCCGGCTCCCAGGCGCTGGCCGTGACCATGCGCGGTCTGGCGCTCAAGGAAGTCAACATCCTGCAGTGGCGACAGGTGCTGAGCAAGGAGGTGAAGGTGGGCATTATCGACGGACTGGCTCTGGCGCTGACCTGCGGTGGAGGGGTTTACGTCTGGAGTGGTTCGCCGGGTCTGGCCCTGGTGATCGGGATCGCCATGGTGGTGTCGATGGTGGCGGCCGGGATTTCCGGCGCGCTGGTGCCGATGATGCTGATTCGGGCCGGGCAGGACCCGGCCACGGCGTCTTCCATCATCCTGACCACGGTGACCGACGTGGCCGGCTTTTTCTCCTTTCTGGGTACTGCCACCATTCTTGCGTTTATGCTTTAGGCCCTTTCGGCCCTGCTTTTTGACGCTTCTGTCGCCGCGGAGTTAGCGGCCCTGACCGGACGATGCCTCGACACTTCGCAAGCTTTTCCGTGCCGTCAGTCAGCCACCCAGTTTCCATGGAAGCCATAGGGCACGCGCCGGGGCAGCGCAATGGTCGCCAGGGGGCCGCTTTCGATATCGCCGGCATCGAGAATCACCACGTCGCTGGCGTTTCTGTCATCGTCCTGCACATAGGCCATGATCCAGCCCTCGTCCTCACCGGCGGTGTCGCTGGCGGGCACGAAGACCGGTTCGAAACAGTGGCGCTGGGGCCCGGGCTGGAAGCTGCTGACGCGCCCTTCCTGCAGGTCGTGCTTGCGGATGCCGCCGGTGACGAAACCCTTTCCGATTTCGGCCGTGTAGGCGTAGCGATAGGACTTGCCGGCCAGGCGCTCGTCCAGCCGCGGAAACTCCTGGGGATAGTCATCGAGGCAGCTTTCACTGACCTTGCTGCTGTTGGGGTCGATGATCCAGCGGTCTAGCCGCGTACGACCCTCGTTGGGTCCGTGCATGTCGGTGGCGAACATTCGCGGGTGGCGCGCGACATCCATCACCACGTGTCCCTGCGCGTCTTCATAGGCATTCACCGGGTGGAACACGTAGCACGGGTCCACCTCGTGCCAGGTGACGTCCTCGGCACTGCCGTCTTTCGGCAGCAGGCCAACCCGGGCGCCGTAGTCTTCGTTCCACAGGTAGGGGAAGGGCAGGCCCTCCACCATTGCACCCTCGTTCAGGGTGCAGGGCAGGTCCAGCAGAATGAAGTAGCGTTCCGTGAACATGCAGTCGTGCACCATCGGCTTGCCGGGAGTGGGCACGTCTACCGTTTTGGTGACCGTTCCATTGGCGTCCACCCGCACATACTGGATGTGTTGCCACAAGGGGGAGTACACCGCTGTGTGCAGCTCACCGGTGTCTGCATCGCGATGGGGATGGGCACTGAAGCCGCCGCTCAGGCCGCCGTTGAAATCAAAGCGGCCGACGGTGTCGAGGTCGTAGTCGAGCTCCACGGGCAGATTGCCGGCTTCAACGATGGCGAGGGTCTTGCCGGCGTGGCCGATGATATTGGTATTGGCCACGCCGTGGCCGATGGACAGCGCCGCCTGCGGACCTTTTACCGCGGGCCAGTCGAAGTGCGCGGTGACCTCGTCGTCGCGCACATAGCGGGATTTATACCACTCGGCCTTGCCGTCGCGCAGTCGCACACCGTGTGCCATGCCATTGCCCAGGAACCAGTGGTATTTGGCGGGGTCGGCATTGACCGGGTTGGGGCCGATGCGTAACAGCCGACCACAAAGCTGTTCGGGGATTTCGCCAGTCACCGGCAGGTCGGTGGCGGTCAGTTCGGTTTCGACGGGGGCGAAGTTGCCCGCCAGGTACGGGTTGGCGGTCATGAGGCTGGACCTGCTGCAGGAATGAATCCTTACCTTAGCAGGTTTTCCAAGCTGCCCGTTGCAGCAAATGGTTTACCATGGCCGCATGAAAGCACCGCTTCTAACGAGGGCGTAGTGAGTCAGAGCCCGCCGCCGACCTGCTGGCCGAGCTGGACGCGGTAGAGCGGGAAGGGGAAGCTTTCCAGATGCTGATCGATGAAAAGCTCGCCGCCAATGAGAGCTTTCGCATCTTCACCGACCAGCTGGAGCGCACCCGCGCTGCCATTGCCGACAGGGCAGAGTAGTCCTGCTAGTGAAAGTCCCGGCTCTTCAGGTGCAGGTTCTTGAGCGCGGCGCTGTAGTCGTAGAGCGCGCCGGCGATGATGTGATTGACATTGTCGCGGGTCTCCAGGGTGCCTTTTACCAATAATAGCTGCGAGGTCATCAGGGCCTGGCGGAACTGTTCCTGCACCCGCGGCCAGACCACCACGTTGCTGTTGCCGGTTTCGTCCTCAAGGGTCAGGAACAGCACACCCGAGGCGGTGCCGGGGCGCTGGCGGCCGGTGACCAGCCCGGCAATGCGAATAAAGCGGTTGTTGCCCACGGCGGCGAGGTCGGCGTAGCGCTTGCAGCGGTTGAAGGGGTGGTTGTGGCGCAACAGGCTCATGGGATGGGGCCGTAGCGTAAGCCCGGTGCTGCGGTAGTCGGCCAGCACTTCCTCGGCTATACCGGGCGCGCGCACGTTTACCTCGTCATTGAAATACCGGGTGGGCTGGTGCTGTTCGTTTTCCAGCAGCGGGCGCTTTTCCTCCAGCGCCATGATCTGCCACTGGGCCTGGTGGCGGTGGCCGGAGAGGCAGGCCAGGGCGTCGGCATCTGCCAGGGCCTCCATATCGCGCTTGTCGAGCCGGGCCCGACGCCGGAGGTCGCTGACATTGGAAAACGGCTGGCGCCCGGCCTCGGTGACGATGCGCTCAGCGCCCTCGCGACTCAAACCCTTTACCAGCCGGAAGCCCAACAGCAGCGACCGGTCCTGCAACAGCTGGTGGTCCCAGCGGCTGTGGTTCACATCCACCGGCAGCACCACCACTCGGTGGCGGCGGGCATCCTGTACCAGCTGTGAGGGGGAGTAGAAACCCATGGGCTGGCTGTTCAACAGGCCGCAGTAGAACGCTGCCGGGTGGTGGCACTTGAGCCAGGCCGACACGTAGGCCAGCAGCGCAAAACTCGCCGAATGGGATTCCGGGAAGCCATAACCGCCAAAGCCCTTGATCTGGCTGAACAGGCGCTTTGCAAATGCTTCGTCGTAACCGCGTGCCAGCATCCCTTGCACCAGCTTGTCCTCGAAATGCATCAGGTTGCCGTTCTTGCCCCAGCTCGCCATGGCGCGCCTGAGCTGGTCGGCCTCGCCGCCGCTGAAGCCGGCCGCCACCATGGCCAGCTTGATGGCCTGCTCCTGGAAAATGGGCACCCCCAGGGTGCGCTCCAGCACCGCCTTGATCTCGTCGTTGGGGTAGGTGACCGCTTCCTGGCCCTGCCGGCGCCGCAAATAGGGGTGCACCATATCGCCCTGGATGGGGCCGGGGCGGACGATGGCAATCTCGATGACCAGGTCGTAGAAGCAGGCCGGCTTCATGCGCGGCAGCATCGACATCTGCGCCCGCGACTCGATCTGGAACACGCCGACGCTGTCGGCCGCCTGCAGCATGCGGTAGGTGGCGGCATCCTCTTTGGGCAGATCCTGGATGCGGCGAATGCGCGGCTCGTAGCGGTGTACCAGCTCCAGGCTCTTGCGAATCGCCGACAGCATGCCCAGGGCCAGCACGTCCACTTTCAAAAGGCCCAGGGCCTCGATGTCTTCCTTGTCCCACTGGATCACGGTGCGGTCTTCCATGCTGGCGTTCTCTACCGGCACCAGGGTGGAGATAGGGCTGCGGGTAATCACGAAGCCGCCCACGTGCTGGGACAGGTGGCGCGGGAAACCGTGAATCTCCTGCACCAGGTCGTAGAACTGTCGCGCGCTGCGGGTCGCACCGCCGATGCCCTGTTCAACGAAGCGATCCTCGAGGTCCTTGCGGCGGTCCCACCAGGCCAGGCTCTTGGCCAGGTCGTCCACCAGCACCGGGTCCAGCCCCAGGGCCTTGCCCACGTCGCGCACCGCGCTGCGGGAGCGGTAGGTCACCAGGGTGGCGGCCAGCGCCGCCCGCTTGCGGGTGTACTTGCGATAGATGTACTGGATGACTTCCTCGCGGCGCTCGTGCTCGAAATCCACATCGATATCCGGCGGCTCGTCCCGCTCCCGGGAGATGAAGCGTTCGAACAGCAGCGACACCTGGTCCGGCGACACCTCGGTGATGTGCAGGCAGTAGCACACCACCGAGTTGGCGGCAGAGCCACGACCCTGGCAGAGAATGTTGCGAGAGCGGGCGAACTGCACCAGGTCGTGCACGGTGAGAAAGTAGTACTCGTAGTTGAGCTCTGCGATCAGGGCCAGCTCGGCCTCGATGCGTTCCAGCACGGCCGCGCTGGGCCCGCCGGGCCAGCGCGCCAGGCAGCCCTCGGTGACCAGCTTGCGCAGCCAGCTGCCGGGATCGTATCCCGCGGGTACCACCTCCTCGGGGTACTCATAGCGCAGTTCATCCAGGCTGAAGCGGCAGCGTTCCGCCACCGCCAGGGTGCGGCCCAGCAGGGCCTGGGGGTAGAGCTGCTTGAGCTGGTCCAGGCTCCTGAGATGCTGCTGGCTGTTGCCCAGCCGCTTGCGCCCCAACTGCTGGATGCTGGTATTGAAACGGATGGCGGTGAGCACATCGTGCAGGGGCTTGCGGCGCGGGTGGTGCATCTGCACATCGCCACAGGCCAGCATGGGAATATCCAGCGCCCGCGCCAGGGCCAGTAACTTCAGGTAGCGCTGGCGCTCACCGGCCCGGCGCAGGTGGTGCACTCCCAGCCATATTCTGTCCTTGCACAGGCGCCCGAGCTGGGCGCCCCAGGCGCGGCTGCTGTCGTCATCATCGGTGGGCAGCCAGATCAGCAGGCAGCGCTTGAGGTGAAAGATCACGTCTCGCAACGCCACCCGGTATTCCCCCTTGGGGCTGCGGCGCCGGGCCAGGCTGATCAGCCCCGACAGTTCCGAGTAGGCCGCCCGTGACGGCACCAGCGCCACCAGGCGGATGCCTTCCTCGAGCAGGAACTCGCTGCCGATGATGAGCTGGATGGGTGCGCCCATTTCCGCGGCCTCTTTCGCCGCCACGTGGGCCTTGACCACCCCGGCCAGGGAGCATTCGTCGGTAATGGCAATGGCGCTGTAGCCCAGCTCCGCCGCGCGCAGCACCAACTCGCGGGGGTGGGAAGCCCCCCGCTGAAAGCTGAAATTGCTCAGGCAGTGCAGTTCGGCGTACATGCTGCTCGTGACGGGAAAGATGCGAGGGGATGTGCCCCACAATAAATTACTGTATATTTATACAGTATAAGATTGTCGCGAGATTGCAAGCCCGCGAACCGTCTTTGCGACCTGCGGTGACTCAGGCGTCGAAGGATTCCCAACGCTGCCGCTTCCGCGGCGAGGCCGCGCCAGCGGGCACCCTGTCGGGCGACCTGGCGCCGGAAGCCCTCGCCGAACCCCTGGACTAGTTCAACAGGCAGACGAAAGCTGGACAAAGCGCAGCCGAACGGTGAACGATATCCCTCTTTGCGGTATCTATAGACCAGTGAGACGACGTTCAGTGGTCCAGACTACCCGGGAGGGATGCCATGCACACCAGAACCTTGCCGTTCCTGCTGACATGCACGATCTTGCTGATCGGCTGCGCCACCGGCTCGCCAACCCCCAACGGGGTGGAAACAGCGGCCCGTGACCTGGTAGAGGAGGGCCCGGCGCCGGTCGAGAATGACGAACTGCAGGCCGCACTGGAGCGGTTCCTGACCCCACCCCCGGAGGTGCGTGACTACCTGGATCGGAAAATCCGCCCGATAAAATCCGAAGAAGAGCGCTACCGCGCCCTGCGCAAGTGGGCCTTCAAGGAGTTCCAGTCGCAGTACGTCTATGACCCGGGCTTTACCGCTCCGCTGTCGCAGCTGGATGCCGCCGGCCGCATCAACTGCTTCTCGTTCTCCAATATGTTCGTGGCGGCAGCCCGCTACGTAGACCTGCCGGCCAGTTTCCAGCTGGTGGATTCACCGCCCCAGTGGAATATGAACAGCGACACCTTTGTGGTCAGCCAGCACATCAATGTCACCGGCATGCTGCGACGCCGGCTGGCGGAAAACGAGAAAGCCGTGCTGCGCAATGAGCGGGCGCGCGCCACCGGCACCCGCATCCAGAAGGTGAACTGGGACAAGCTCAACCGCAGCTACGTGGTGGACCTTAACCCCTCCATCGCCGTGGATTCCTACCGCTCGCGCACCATCAACGACCGCGAGGCCCTGGCCCTGTACTACAGCAACCGCAGTGTAGAGTTGCTGTTGGCGGAGAACGAAGAGCAGGCGCTGGTCTACGGTCAGCAGGCGGTGCTGACCGACAAGCAGTCGGTCACCGCGTGGAGCAACCTCGGGGTCATCCTGTCCCGCATGGGCAAAACCGATACGGCCCGCCAGGCCTACCTCGCAGCGCTCAGCCTGGACGGGGATGCCGAGACCGCGGCCAGCAACCTTGAGCGCCTCTACCGGCGCACCGGCGAGGTGAGAAAAGCCAATGAGCTGGCGGCGCAAACCGCATCGCGCCGCAAGCGCAACCCCTACTACCACTACGCCATGGGCGCGGCGCTGCTGGAACAGGGCGAACCCGGCCAGGCGCTGGAGCACTTGAAGGATGCCATTTCCCGCAAGGGAGACGAGCGGCTGTTCTACTACGCGCTGGCCTCAGCCCAGATCCAGCTGGGGGACTTTGATCGCGCCATGCGCAACCTGGAACAGGCGCGGGAGTATTCCAGCTCCACTGACCTGTGGCGCTACGAGGAGTTGTCCTCCGAGCTGCAGTCTGCCAGCCACAGCGGCTAAGGCGCAGAGTACCGGTCGTCTGCTAGTGCGCGCCGCCTGCCACGGGTGGTCGCGACAGGCGTCGCCACAGCCAGGCCACATAAACGCCGTTCAGCGCTACTGCTACCAGGCCGCGCTCCGGATCGAGCCACAGCGGATTGCTCACAGCCAGTAAGCCGCTGCTGCTGCCAAATCCAAACAGGGTATAGGCGGCGCCATTCCAGATGCCGTGGCTGACCGACGCCACCAGGACCGAACCTGACTGGGCTCTCAGCAGGCCCCAGGCGGCGCCCAGCAGGGCGGCGTTGCACAGGTAGACGGGCAGGATCGACAAGTCGACGCGGCCTTCTTCACTAAGGGTTGCCCAGGAAATATGCCAGGCGGCAAACACCAGGGCGGTGAACACCACCGTTTGCCGTGTCGTCAGCCCATCTTTGCGGGCTGCTGCGAACAGGGTGCCGCGGAAAAAGCCTTCCTCTGTAATCAGGCTGCCGATAATGGTGGCCCCGGCCACCACGGCAAAACCGCGGCCGGCGGCACTCCAGTCGGTGTCGCCCAGGTCAGTGCCGGTGACCAGCAACAGCAGCGCCAGGCTGCCCATGACAAACAGCGGGTACAGCAGTGCCAGGCCATAGTCGCCTGGTGCGCCCCAGCGCAGACCCCAGTCGTCCCAGCGGTGGCGCGTCATTAGCCAGTACAGGGGGATCATGGCCAGCAGGGTAAAAGCACTGAACATGGACAGACCCAGCGCGTCCATGGTGGTGGTGCTGAGTACGGCCAGCACGACAATCAGCAGCGTACTGCGGGAGAGGGGCGGCATGGTCTTCTCCTTATTATTGTCGGGAAGACTAGCAGAGACGGGTCGCCTGCCGGGATGGCCTGCGATGAACTGCCCGCGTCACGGGTTGGTGTCATGGCAATCATCACGTAGGCTGCTCGCATGGTAGAGAATGTCACGCTGGAGCGCTGTTACGCCCTGTATTGCGCGCTTCCCGAGTTTGACCACGCCGAGCCAATGGATGCTCTCGCCCGGCGGGTGGGAAAGGATTACCTGGCGCTGGTGTACAGCGCGGATGGCCATGACCTGGGATTCAAGCTGGGATACCCGGAGAGCGACGACACCTTCTATAGCTGGCTGGGTGGGGTCAGCCCGCAGGCCCGCGGCCGGGGTGTTGCCCAGGCCCTGCTCGAGGCCCAGG
Source organism: Halieaceae bacterium (assembly GCA_036351375.1). Taxonomy (GTDB): domain Bacteria; phylum Pseudomonadota; class Gammaproteobacteria; order Pseudomonadales; family Halieaceae; genus JANQIO01. Next base: position 10,940 of record JAZBOY010000232.1, on the reverse strand, counting down.
AGGCGCGGGTGCGCGAACGGGGTTTCAGCCGCCTGCGGGTGAAGTCCATGAATCGCTTTCCGGCGATGCTGCGGCTGCTGGTGCGCAATGGCTACCTGGTTGAGGGCCTGACGCCGGCGGCAGACCCGCTCTGGAACAAGATCCACTTTGTGAAACAGCTCTGAGGCTACGCCGTGGCGTGAGATGAGAGTGCCGCCGTCAACGGCGTAATAAAGCAGCAGCTATCTGGCCTATAATCAGGCCTGTATTGTCCGAGTTCCCGGACCCGCAACCGAGGGATGGTCATGAAAACAAAAAACACTCTGATTACCGCAATTTTTGTCCTGATGCTGGGAGCCTGTTCGTCCTCTGAGGATGCGTCTCCTGGCAGTACCGCCTCTGAAAGCGCATCGCAGGCGTCGGAGACGATGTCGGAAGGCGCCGCCGGCAAGGAGATGGCGCAGCCCACCGGCAACAGCGCGCGGCTGGCCGAGGTGCTGGCGGCGCAGTCTGACGAGCTCAAGGCGCGCTACCCCTACCGTCATCCGCAGGAAACCCTGGAGTTCTTCGGCATTGAACCCGGCATGACCGTGGTGGAAGTGCTGCCGGGCCGTGGCTGGTACTCACCGATCCTGGTGGGATTCCTGGGTGCCGAGGGCCAACTGATCGGCGCTGATTACCCGCTGGATATGTGGGCCAACTTCACCTTCGCAGACGCCGAGTTCATCGCCAAGCGCCGTGCCTGGGTCGACACCTGGCCGGAAGATGCCGCTGCCTGGCAGGGCGACGATTCGGCCAGCGTGGCGGCCACCCGGCTCGGTGAGTTCAGCGCAGACCAGGCGGGCACGGTAGATGCCGTGCTGTTTATCCGCGCGCTGCACAACCTGAACCGCTTCGAGGAAGAGGGTCAGTACCGCAGCAATGCGCTCAAGGACACCATGATGCTGTTGAAGCCGGGCGGCCTGGTGGGCGTTGTACAGCACAGTGCGCCAGAGGAACGCGGCCTGGAATGGGCCGACGGTTCTCGCGGCTACCTCAACAAGGGTGCGGTGATTGCGTTCTTCGAAGACGCGGGCTTTGAGCTGGTAGGTGAGAGTGACGTGAATGCCAACCCCGCCGACGTGCCTGCCGAAGAAGACATCGTCTGGCGCCTGCCCCCCAGCCTCAACACCAGCCGCGACAATCCGGACCTGCGAGCGAAGTATGAGGACATCGGTGAATCCAACCGGATGACCCTGCTGTTCCGGAAGCCCGCCTGAGGCGTGCAAATCTGGGTTGATGCTGACGCGCTGCCGCGGGTGATCCGGGACATCCTGTTCCGGGCCGCGCAGCGCACCGGCGTTGAGCTGACCCTGGTAGCCAACCAGCCGCTGCCGACCCCGGCGGCGGCCAACATCCAGTCGCGGCAGGTATCCGCCGGCTACGATGAAGCCGACAACTATATCGCCGGACTGGCGGCTGCCGGAGACCTGGTGGTGACCGCCGACATTCCGCTGGCGGCGGAGGTTATCGAAAAGGGCGCGCTGGCGCTCAACCCCCGCGGAGAGCTCTACACGGCGGACTCTATACGCTCGCGGCTCAATATGCGCGATTTCATGGACACCATGCGCTCCAGCGGCATCGAAATGTCGACTACGCCGGCCCTCAACCAGGCCGATCGCCAGCGCTTCGCCAACAGTCTGGACCGCTGGCTGGCCAGGCGCAGTGCGCAACAGGAGAAAAGCAGTGGGTAGGATCGTGATCGTCGCTTATCGGCCCAAGTCGGGCAGGGAGGCCGACCTCGAGGCGCTGGTACGCGCCCACGTGCCCAAGCTGCAGGCCCTTGGCCTGGCCACCCAGCGCACACCGGTAGTCATGCGCGCCGCTGATGGCACAACGGTTGAGGTGTTCGAGTGGAGCTCGCCGGGCGCCATAGAACAGGCCCATGCCAACGCCGAGGTGCAGGCCATGTGGGCGGACTTCGCGGAAGCCTGTGATTACCTGCCCATCGCCGAGGTGCCGGAGGCGGCAAGGCTGTTTTCGGAATTCGAGGCGCTGGACTGATGTGGCACTTCACCGGCAGTGAGCGGCCGCCCTTTGCCGAGGAGCCAGGCCCTGGCCAGGAGTCGGTGTGGGACTATCCGCGACCACCGGCGCTGGTGCCCTGCCAGCGCACAGTGCGGGTGGAATCCGACGGGGTGCTGCTGGCAGAGACTCAGGCGGCCTGCCGGGTGCTGGAAACCGCCAGCCCTCCCACCTACTACATTCCCGCGGCGGACGTGAACTTTGATGCCCTGGTGGCAGCGCCAGGGAGTTCTTTTTGCGAGTGGAAAGGCGCGGCCGTCTACTGGGCCCTGGCCGGTGGCGGCGAGGCCGTCGCCTGGAGCTACCCGGAACCCAGCGAGCGCTTTGCCGCGATTCGTGACGCCGTGGGCTTCTACCCCGGCCGGGTGGCCTGCTTTGTGGACGGTGAGCGGGTGCGGCCGCAGCCGGGGCATTTCTACGGTGGCTGGGTAACCGATGAAATCGTCGGCCCGGTCAAGGGAGAACCGGGTACCGGCCACTGGTGATCGGGCCCCTCCGGCGTCGCAAAGTCGTCACCGCGCCGTAATATTTCTGTCACGTGCATTCTGTAATCTGCGCGCCATCCATAGTTAACCTTATTGTCACAATGAAAAAGCGTATTGCTTTCAGCCTGATTACCGCCCTGGCGACCTTGCCAGTGGTCGCCAACGCCCTGGAACTGGGCGCCGAAGACTTCGTGGCCGCCCGTGAAATGACCTGCGTACTGGCGCAGGACAGCCTGGGCTACCTGAGTGCGGACGAATACGCCGAGATGGCCGAGGCCATCCTCGCCGACTACGACCAGACCCAGACTGACGTCATCTACGCACAGGCCCTGGGTTACTTTGATGGCCTCATGTTCGGCCTGCCCGAATCCGACGAGCGCGAGATCAGCGCGCGTCTGCAGTCTTTCGTCGCCAGCGGTGCCTGCACCCGCTTCACCGGCCTGGAAGGCGTCAGCCTCACCCTGTAATTTCCTGCCCGGTGAATTACTTCGCCTACGGCTCCAATATGTCCTTTCGCCGCCTGCAGCAGAGAGTGCCGCAGGTGCAGCGGGTGGATACCGCCGTGCTGGCCGGCTACCGGCTGTGCTTCCACAAGATCGGCCAGGATGGCTCTGCCAAGTGCGACGCCTTCTTCACGGGTGCTGCTGACGACCTGCTGCACGGCGTGCTCTATCACATCGAGCAGGAAGAGAAGCAGGTGCTGGACCGCATCGAGGGTCTCGGCGCGGGCTACGAGGAACAGGAAGTATCGCTGCAGGCCGGGTCGCTCGGCGGTGTATCGGCTCTGACCTACGTGGCCACCCACATCGACGCCAGCCTGCAGCCTTTCGGCTGGTATAAGCAGCACGTGCTGGTAGGTGCCCGGGAAGCCGGCCTGCCGGCGAGCTATATCGACGCCATTGCGGCGCATCCCTGCCGGGATGATCACGACCGGCGTCGCCACCAGCGGGAAAGCGCGATTCACCTTTAGGGCGTGGGGCGGGGAACTATCCCGGATATCCCCCATCAAAGCTGCCTTTGCCCTACTCCAGACAGGAAAACCCCATGAGCAACGCTACCCTTGAGTCCCGCCTCGCTACCTGCCTGCTGCTGATTCGCATCGGTGTAGGCCTGGTGTTCTTCATGTGGACGCTGGACAAGTTCGTCAATCCGGATCATGCCATGCGGGTGTTCTCACACTTCTACATGATTCCCTTCCTGACTGAAAACGGTGCCTACATCGTCGGTGCAGCGCAGGCTCTGGTAGTGGCTGCCTTCCTGGCGGGCTACCTGAAGACCTGGTCCTATGGCCTGATCTTCCTCCTCCATGCGGTATCGACACTGACGCCCATGGCCAATTACTTCAATCCCTGGGAAAAGGTCAATCTGCTGTTCTTTGCCGCCTGGCCGATGCTGGCCGCTGCCTTCACCCTGTGGTGGCTGCGCGACTACGACACCCTGTTCTCCCTCGACGCCCGCCGGCAGTCGGCACCCGGCGCTGCCTGAAGCACCGTAGCGGATCAGGCATTCAGCTCATGCAGGTAGTGGTGCACCTCCTCACTGCCTGCGTGGCCCCGGCCTGTAGCGGTCTTATAAAAAGACACCCTGCATGTACCACTGGTTGCACAGCCGGTCCCGGTACACCCAGTACTGCAGCCCCTTGTCATCGCGGGCCACGTAGTAATCGCGGCTGACCGGCTGCTCCCACCAGTTGTCCTCAATGCGCTCGGGGCCGTCCAGCAGTTCCAGGCGACCCTGCCAGCAGGGCTGGCCGTTGAATACCTGTAGCAGCTGCGGTTCCTGGATCAGCCAGAAGGGGCGCAGTTCGCCGTTCTCGGCCGCCACGGCGCCGGGCCGGGTGTCCAGGCTGCAGTAGCCCGCGAACTCCGGCAGGTGTTCGTCGCGACAGGCGATCTTGCTGACTGACTGCAGGCCCAGCCGGCTCTTGAGGCGGTCCAGCAGGCTGTGCATGGGTTCTTTCTGGCCGGCCTGCTGGAACAGGTCACCGCTGCTGGCGTTGCCCGGTACCAGCTGCTCGCTGACCAGGCCGACGCCCTCGATGCTGTGGTCCAGTTCCAGCTGTTCGACCTTCAGGCGGGTGAGCTGGTACCAGGCCTGCCAGTGAGTCTGGGGCTGGGAGCTGCACAGGTCAAAGCGATAAATCTTGCGGTTGATGCCGTACAGCAACCACTCGACCTGGCGGGTTTCCAGCTGGGTGTTGCGCAGGAAGTGGCAGAAGGATTTCAGCAGCAGCTCAATGGCAGGCAGCAGCTCCTGGTTGGCCTTGACCTCGTAACCGAACCAGTAGTCGTCGTTGAAACTGCGGGGCGGCTCAAAGCTCGGCTGCCGATCCTCCTCGGTGCCCAGCACCTGCTCCAGGTGGTGTACGAACTCCCGGCCGCAGCGCCGCGCCAGGGCCTGGCGCGGCAGCGCCAGGATATCCCCGAAAGTCCACAGCCCGGCCTTTGCCAGCGCATCGACCTGGCGCGGAAAGTCCTCCAGCAACTTCAGCGGCAACGGCGCCAACCGCGCCTCTAACGTATCCTCTGTCGCCCCCGGTGCCCCCTGCCTGGTGTACTGCGATGTGCTTTCTCTAGAATCGGAGACAAGCGAGTGATCTGGCGCCTCCCAACTTGATTCAGAAACACTGGCCTCTAGCAGTCCTATAGAAGGTTCGGAGACAGGACGGTCATCTAGCGCCTCTGGGCCTGAGTCAAAAGCATTGGCCGCAAGCGGTTCTATAAAAAGCCAGGCGCTTTTTGGCGTCGGCCCCAATCCTGTCCGGTAGTGCACCCCGCGCCGCGAAAGCCCCGACTCGACCCGCTCCAGCAAGGCCTCGACATCGCCATATAGGCGCAGGCAGCTACCGATCTCCAGCAGCAGGCAGTTATCGCGATAGGGGTAGAGAGTAGGGCTGATGCTGTAGCCCCAGCAGCACAGCTGTTGCAGGCGGCGCTGTTCCGCATCGGGGTCTCGCTCCAGCAGCAGGATCGAATCCGCCAGGGCCCGCGCCGTCGCAGTCCCCATGCCGGGCTTGATCCCCAGCGCTGTTGCGGCGGCATTGCACACCAGTACCCGCTGCTTCTCCAGCACCGCCGCCGGTCGCTCCCCGGCGGCGGTAGCAAACTCTTCAATGCTATGAGGGTGGTCTAGCGGCTCGGTGTTGCCGGAGGCTGTTGCCTCAAGCGGTTTTATAGAAAGAGCAAGGGCGTTTAGCGGTAAATCATGAAAGCATAGGCACAACCATAGCTTTTCACCTCGCTCGAACACGCCACGCTATCCACCTGCCCGCAGCCTCAGGCGCCCAGGGCGGGCACCTGCAGGTGGTGGTTGTCGGGGTAGGCGGGCAGTTCCCACAGCTGGGGCTGGCCGGGCACATCATTATCTTCACCCAGGGCCACATCCACTGCCTGGTTGCCGCCGCGCTGCTTGAGGATGTGCACCTGGCGATAGGCGCTCATCTCCAACCGCAGGCTGGCGGGGGCGTGGTTGTGCATGGCCTGGCGAGGCCGGAACAGCACCGACAGGGTGTCGCTGTCGGCGGCGGCCAGCTGCAGCTTGCGCAGCTCGCTGTAGCGGTACTCACCGGCGCCCAGCCAGGCGAACACGGCGCTGCAGGTTGTGCTGCGCAGGGCCTGTTCGATACTCCACAGCAGGTCCTGGCGATTCTGGGGGTGTACCAGCAGTACCTGCTGGGTGTCGATGCCGCGGGCATCCAGCAGCGGGGCGTAAGGCATGAAGGGCGGGGCGATAAAGACCTGCCAGCGGCCTTTCTCACTGAGCGCTTCCATGGCCGGCAGGAACAGGCCCATGGCCCCCAGGCCGTTGCTGTCGCTGAGCAGTTCGATGGTTTGCCCCAGCGGCCAGCCGTTGCCGTACAGCTCCGCGTCCAGTTCCCGGTAGCCGGTGGCCATGCAGTTCTGCGCGCTGCTGTCGCGAACATCGCTGCCGCGCCAGGTGTCATTGCGGCGCATGACCTGGTCCAATGCCTGGTCCAGGCCGATGGTGTCAAAGCCGAAGGCGCCGTTGGAGGCGTCCAGACCTGCCTGTCTTGCGCGGTCGCCAAAATCCGCCGCGTTTGCTGCAACGTTTTCCATGGGGTTTCTCCTCACCGGAGTTACTGTATGAATATACAGTAGTCCGCTGGAAGGGAGAAAGCAAGGGGATTTTTGCCCGGCTATGCCGCTTACTGCCCGGCGGTCAGCAGCTCCGAAAGGTCATCCGGCTGGGTGTCAAAGCAGGTGGCGTCCTCAGGCAGGGTCACCCAGGCCTGCTTGCGGCGGGTCCAGAGGTGTATGTTGGGGCGCAGTTGGGAGGTATCTTCCAGCAGGCCCGCCTGCAGCTTCCACAGCCCCGGGGTGGCGCTGGAGTCGCCGTAGATGATGTTGCCGCACTGGCTGCAGCTGTGGCGGGTATTACTGTGGCCGTCGTCGGACGTGCGAGTCCAGGGTGTCAGGTCGCCGGCCACGGCCACGTGATCGGCGGCCATCACCAGGCCCATGGAAAATGCAGAACCGGTGCGCTTCTGGCAATCCAGGCAGTGACAGACATAGATAAACAGCGGCGCTCCAGACAGGTTCAGCTGGACCTGGCCACACTGGCAGCAACCCCGGGCCGAACTGCTCATGCGGGCAGTGCCTCGCCCTGGCTCAGTTGCAGCACCAGCTGCCCCAGGTGGTCCCAGGGCCGGCCGTCGGCGAGGCCCTTCACACTCTGGTCGGCGAGGTTGGCGCGGTGCAGGAGTTCGGCGAGGTGTTCAAGTGAATGGCGCTTGAGGCCGGCGCCCACCAGCGGCATGCGTTTGTCCCACACTCGCTGGGCGCGCATGGCCTGCTGTGCTGAGGTGCCGCGTTGCATGGCGGCACGGCACTGGTACAGCAGGCGAATCTCCCGGGCCAGAGCCCACAGCACTACCGGTGGCTCGGTGCCCTCGGCGCGCAGGCCCTGCAGCATTTTCAGCGCCCCGGCGGCATCTCCCGACAGGGCCTGGTCAACCAGGCCAAACAGATTGTAGCGGGCATTGTCGGCGACGCTTTCCGCCACTGCCTCGGCAGTAATGATGCCCTCGGGGCACAGCAGCTTGAGTTTTTCGACTTCCTGTACCGCCGCCAGCAGGTTGCCCTCGACCCGGTCGCACAGCATTTCCAGGGCATCGGGCTCGATAGACAGCCCGGCGGACTGCAGGCGCTGCTGCAGCCAGCGCGGTAGCTGCTGGGCATCGACCGGCCACAGCTGCAGGACGACGCCGGCGCCGTCGATGGCCTTGAACCACTTGCTGTTGGTGCTCTGGCGGTCGATCTTGCCGGCCACAATCAACAGCACGTTGTCACTGGGCGGACCTTCGAGATAGGCGGTGAGGGCCTTGCTGCCCTCGGTGCCGGGCTTGCCGCTGGGGATTTTCAGTTCGATCAGCTTGCGGTCGGCGAACAGCGACATCTCCGCCCCGGCCGACAGTAGCTGGCTCCAGTCGAAGCGGTTGTCCACATCCAGCACTTCACGCTCGCTGCACCCGGCGGCGCGGGCGGCGGCGCGAATGGCGTCACAGGCCTCCTGTACCAGCAGGGTCTCGTCGCCACTGACCAGGTAAACGGGGGCAAGGCCCTTGTCGAGCTGTGATGCGAGTTGCTCGGCGCGCAGCCGCATCAGGAGGATGCAGCCCCGCTGGACGCAGCCCGGCTGGACGCAGCCCGGCTGGACGCAGCCCGGCTGGTGGCAGCCCCGCTGTTCTCGGCCAGGAAGCGCAACTTGCGCAGCAGTTCCTGCACCAGTAGCTGGCGCATCTCGTCGCGCAGCAGGCGCGCTTCCTCGGCCTTGCCGGCGATGTTCTCGGGGTCGTTGGTGATGATCTGGGTCGACCGCACCACGGTCTCCGGCAGCAGTTCGTTGCCCTCGCGGTCGGTCACCCGCATGTTGGTCGACATCTCCAGCTCGAATTCCGCTGCCCGGGCGTTGGTGGCGATAGTGAGGTTGCGGCGCCGGAACTCCTCATTACCCAGGAACACGATGTAGTTGGCGTCACTCAGGTCCTGCCAGCGAATACCCGCGCGAGCCGCGCCGTCGCGCAGCGCCCGGGCGAGCTCACTGTTGGGGCTGGCGGTGCGCAGGTGCAGGTCTTCCCAGTCCGGCGGCAGGTCGATGGTGCCGCGCAGCTGGAAGCCGCAGCCGCCCAATACTAAAGCCAGAACAAACACTAAGACTTGAGGGAGTCCCAGGTGAGTGCGAGACGAGGCAAAAATGGGGGAGGAAGCGGAGTTCACACGCCAGTAAATAAGCATTCCGAGCCCATTTTTAACGAAGGATCGCGCCACCTGGGGCTTCCTCAAGTTAGTTCGCAACGATGTTTACCAGCTTGCCGGGGACCACGATCACTTTTCTCACGGTATTCCCCTCGATGAATTTCTGCACGTTTTCCTGGGCCATGGCCTGGGATTCGATCGCACCCTTGTCGGCATTGGCGGCCACATCCATGCGTGCCCGCACCTTGCCGTTCACCTGTACCACCATCTCGATGCTGTCGCGCACCAGGGCACTTTGATCCAGGCTCGGCCAGGGGGCATCCATGGCGGCACCTTCGCCGCCCAGCATGGGCCACAGGGCGTGACTGATATGGGGCGCGATTGGCTGCAGCATCAGCACGGCGGCGCGGAGGGCTTCCCGCTCTACTGCCAGGTCCTGGCCTTCGCGGGTGGCCAGGCTACCGATCTCATTGGTCAATTCCATCACTGCCGCGATGGCGGTATTGAAGGTCTGGCGACGCCCGTAGTCGTCCTCCACCTTGGCGATGGTCTCGTGGGTCTTGCGGCGCACGCCCTTCTGGGTGTCGTCCAGGCTGACCTTTTCAAGCGCCGGCGGCTCGCCGGCGTCCAGGTGGTTGGCCACCATTTTCCACAGCCGTTTAAGGAAGCGATGGGCGCCCTCGACGCCGGCATCCGACCACTCCAGTGACTGGTCCGGCGGCGCTGCGAACATGCTGAACAGGCGTGAGGTATCAGCGCCGTACTGGTCGATCAGGCCCTGCGGATCCACGGTGTTGCCCTTGGACTTCGACATTTTGGCGCCGTCCTTCAGCACCATGCCCTGGGTGAGCAGGCGGGAGAAGGGCTCGTCCGAGTTCACCAGCCCTTCGTCGCGCATGAGCTTGTGATAGAAGCGCGCGTACAGCAGGTGCAGGATGGCGTGCTCGATACCGCCAATGTACTGGTCCACTGGCGTCCAGTAGTTGGCCTCGTCATCGAGCATGGCCTGGTCATTGCGCGGGCAGCAGTAGCGCGCGTAGTACCAGGAGGACTCCATGAAGGTGTCGAAGGTGTCGGTTTCCCGGGTCGCCGCGGCGCCGCACTTGGGGCAGCGGGTCTCGTAGAACTCCGGCATCTTCTTGATGGGCGAGCCCACGCCCTCGAACACGACCTCAGTGGGCAGCACCACGGGCAGGTCGGCCTCGGGCACCGGTACTGCACCGCAGCCGTCGCAGTAGATGATGGGAATTGGCGCGCCCCAGTAGCGCTGGCGCGATACGCCCCAGTCCCGCAGGCGGAAGTTCACGGTGCGTTCGCCCTTGCCCTGGGCTTCCAGGTGATCGGCAATGGCATCGAAGGCGGCCTGGAAATCCAGCCCGTCGAAGTCGCCGGAGTTCACGGTAATCACGTCAGCCTTGTCGGCGTACCAGTCCTGCCAGCTGCCGGCGTCATACTCGAAGCCAGCATCATTCTTCGCTATCACCTGCACGATGGGCAGGCCGTACTTGCTTGCGAAGGCGTGGTCGCGCTCGTCATGGCCGGGTACCGACATGACCGCGCCTGAGCCATAGCTCATCAGCACAAAGTTGGCCGTCCAGATGGGGATGGTTTCACCGGTGAGCGGGTGGATGGCCTTGAGGCCAGTGTCTGCGCCCACTTTTTCCATGGTGGCGAGCTCTGCTTCGGAGACGCCGCCGCTGCTCTGGGCCTCGATGAAAGCTGCCAGTTCCGGGTTGTTCTGCACTGCCTGCTGCACCAGAGGGTGCTGGAACGCCACCGCCATGTAGGTGGCGCCCATCAGCGTGTCCGGGCGGGTGGTGTATACCTCGATCTCGCCGCCGTCCTCCAGGCCGAAACGCAGGTTCACACCCTCTGAACGGCCGATCCAGTTGCGCTGCATGATACGCACCTGCTCCGGCCACTGGTCGAGCTGGTCCAGGTCATCCAGCAGTTCCTGGGCGTAGTCGGTAATCTTGATGAACCACTGGGCCATTTCCCGGCGCTCCACCGGGTTGTCGCAGCGCCAGCAGCAGCCGTCCACCACTTGCTCGTTGGCCAGCACGGTCTGGTCGGTCTCGCACCAGTTCACCTCGGCCATCTTCTTGTAGGCCAGGCCCTTCTCGAACAGCTTCGTGAAGAACCACTGTTCCCAGCGGTAATACTCGGGGTGGCAGGTGGCGACCTCGCGGTCCCAGTC
>JAZBOY010000231.1:0-2059 GCA_036351375.1 Halieaceae bacterium | reverse complement strand
CGGGCGGCACGCTCGGGATTCAAGAGTACGTCGAGGGTGAGACGCGCCGAGGCCTCCGCGGCTGCCACCGGGTCGAAGACAGAGCCGGTGCTGCGCTCGAACAGTTCGCGGGTCGCCGCAAAACCCGGCGGTCGGGCAGGAATCATGGCGACCAGCTCGGGATCGAGCGCCAGGAAATCCCCTGACAGTGTATCCAGCAACTGATCGAGGGCGCGCTGCTGGTCGGCGGCGGGCACCGGCAGGGTGACCGATTGCCCGTCGCCGCGCAGGGCGTAGTTGAAGTACTGGCCGCCCAGGTACTTGCCCACCGCCTGCACCTGGTAACGGTGCAACAGGTACATGGGCACCAGGGCCTCCTCGATCTGGGCGAAGGGGCGACCCTTGCGCACCACCGCGTCCGAGAACCTGTCGAGCACGGTGCGCCGCACCGCAGACAGGTTATCGAGTTCGTCCAAGGCATTGGCGCCGTTGTCCCACAGGCTGCCGTAGGGGTGCGCAGAGCCCACGCTGCGCGCATCGGCGTCGGTCACGTTGTGCAGCCCCATGGCCAGGGTCTCACTGAGGATGGCGGCGCGCCCCGCCGCGGCGTCTTCTCCCTCGGGAAAATCCTGGTAACCGTAGAGCACCACGCGCTTGTCCCACTCGCCAATACCCACGTCGTAGGCATCGGAGATATCCACCTCGCCCTTGTCATCGAGCTTCAACAGCGGGTGCGGGTAATCCATGACGGAAGCGCGGTCGTTCACGCTGGCGGCAAAGTTGTGGGCAATACCGAGCGTGTGGCCGACCTCGTGGGCAGACAGTTGGCGCAGGCGCGCCAGTGCCAGGGCTTCCACTTCATCGCTGCGATCCTCATCGCCATAGGGTTGCAGCAGCCCCTCGCCCAGCAGATAGTCCTGCCGCACCCGCAGGGAGCCGAGGGTAACGTGGCCCTTGATGATCTCCCCGGTGCGCGGGTCGCGCACCGAGGCACCGTAGGACCAGCCGCGAGTGGCGCGGTGCACCCACTGGATCACGTTGTAGCGTACATCCATCGGGTCGGCACCGGCCGGCATCACCTCGACCCGGAAAGCGTCCTTGTAGCCTGCCGCCTCAAACGCCTGGTTCCACCAGCGTGCGCCCTCCAGGAGTGCTGAACGCACCGGTTCGGGGGCGCCGCGGTCCAGGTAATAGACAATAGGCTCCACCGCCTCGCTGAGGTCCGCCTGCGGGTCCTGCTTTTCCAGCCGATGACGCGGCAGCCAGGTGCGCTCCAGGCGTTCGTGGATGGGCGTGGCGTAGTCCGCAAAGCCCGCGGAATAACTGTCGCCGAAGTAGCCTGAGCGCGGCTCATAGGGTATGGGCGTATAGCCAGCGTCAGGCAGGCGCACCAGCGAGTGGCGCATATGCACCGAGAGCTGGGTCGGATCCGGCACCACCGTGGGCAGGTACTGCCCCTCCGGTCGGCCGGTGAGCGTCACAATGGCTTCCACCTCGGTGTTGTCCGGAAAGGCCTTGGTATTGGGCAGGTAGATGCTGGAAAGACTCCTGTCGGCGGAGTACTTGCCTTCCTTGCGCAGCTTCAGGCGCTCGGCGACTCCGTGGGCGTCGCGCAGGAAGAAGTCGGTCGCATCCACCACCACCCGGCCATCGCCTGCTTCGGCGACGATGTCGAATCCGCCCAGCACCGAGAACGCGAAGGACTGCTGCACGGCGGCGCGTTCATCCTCATCATCAGAATCTGCGCGGTAGGCCAGATTGTCCTGCACCAGCAGCACCCGCGGACCTACCCGCTGGAAGCGCGCTACCCGGGTGTCGCCGAGCTGGCCGCGGTCCAGTCCGAGGTCGTTAGAGCCGACGCCGCGCGCCAGCCAGGACACATACAGGAAGGGGCTGTCGAATTCGCTGATTTCCAGGTACAGCGCCCCGCTGTCGGCATGCCAGTGCAGGTTGTAGAAACCCGCGCGCGTGTCCGAGGCAGCGACAATACTGTCGAAGCCGTTGCCCTTGCTGGCGCTGCCCTGTTCCTGGGCGCAGGCGCCCATCAGGAAACAGACAGTCATCAGCGCCAGTAGCCTTG
>JAZBOY010000230.1:0-2910 GCA_036351375.1 Halieaceae bacterium | reverse complement strand
CATGTCGGAGTTCATGGGCCTGATCGAAGGCACCTACGATGCCAAGGAAGAAGGCTTTGTGCCCGGCGGCTCCAGCCTGCACAACTGCATGAGCAGCCACGGCCCCGAGGCCGCGGTTTTCGAGAAGGCCAGCAGCGCCGAACTCAAGCCAGACCGCTACGCCGATACCATGGCCTTCATGCTCGAATCGCGCTATTTGATCCAGCCGACCTACTGGGCCATGAACACTTCGCTGCGGCAGGCCGACTATACTCGCTGCTGGGACGGCCTGCAGAAGCACTTCGACGCGGCCGGGTAAGGCGCCCAGACTCACACCCCTAAAACACAGAACAGCAACACAGGACATCCCATGAAGTTAGCCAGCCTCAAGTCCGGCCGCGACGGCCAGTTGATCGTTGTCAGCCGCGACCTCAGCCGCGCCGTCGGCGCCTATGACATTGCCCCCACCCTGCAGGTGGCGCTGGAAAACTGGTCGCAGCTGGAAGCAGACCTGAAGGCACGGGCCGATGCGCTGGAAGCAGGTGAGGCCGAGGGCGATTTCCCCTTCGACCCGAGCGCCGTTGACGCCCCACTGCCGCGCAGCTTCCATTGGGCGGACGGCAGCGCCTATGTCACCCACGTGGAACTGGTGCGCAAGGCGCGCGGCGCCGAGTTGCCGGAATCATTCTGGACCGACCCCCTGATATACATGGGCGCCTCCGACGCCTTTATCGGTCCCACCGATGATATCGAGGTCGAAAACGAAGACTGGGGAATCGACTTCGAAGCCGAGGTGGTGGTGTTCACCGACGACGTACCGGCCGGCATCAGCCCGCAGCAGGCCCGCGAGCACATCAAGCTGGTGGCCCTTTGCAATGACGTCAGCCTGCGCAACCTGATACCGGCCGAGCTGGCCAAGCAGTTCGGTTTCTACCAGTCCAAGCCGCAAACCTCGTTCACCCCTGTCGCGGTCACGCCGGACGAGCTCGGCGACGCCTGGGATGGCGCCAAGCTACACCTGCCGATGCTGTCCACCCTCAACGGCACCCGGGTCGGCGCGCCCAATGCCGGCGTCGACATGACCTTTGATTTCGGCCAGCTGATCGCCCATGCGGCCAAGAGTCGCGCCCTGATGGCCGGCACGGTGATCGGCTCCGGCACCGTGGCCAACCAGGGCAGTGCTGACGGCTCCAGTTGCCTGGCGGAGGTGCGCTGCCTGGAAACCATCGCCGAAGGCAAGCCCAGCACACCCTTCATGTCTTTCGGTGACCGCATCGAAATCGAGATGCAGGACGCCGACGGCGCCAGTATCTTCGGAAAAATCGACCAGATGGTTGTGCAGTACCACCCGCCCAAGGCAGACTGAACGCCTCACAGGGAGGCCGTGGTCCATGAAACTCTACAGCTACTGGCGCTCGTCAGCGGCCTATCGGGTGCGTATTGTCCTAAATCTCAAGGGGCTTGAAGCCGAGTACTGCGCGGTCAACCTGTTGGAGAAGGAGCACAAGTCAGAAGACTACCTGGCCCGCAACGCCGCTGGACTGGTGCCTACCCTGGAACTGGACGACGGCCGCTACCTGACACAGTCGCTGGCCATCATCAGCTGGCTGGAGGCGGAGTATCCCGACCCGCCGCTGCTGCCCGCCGACCACTTTGAGCGTGCCCGGGTGCAGTCCATGGCCAACACCGTGGCCTGCGAAATCCACCCGCTCAACAACATGAGCATTCTCAACTACCTGAAGGCGGAGTTCGACGCCGACCAGGAGCGGCTCAACCACTGGATGTACACCTGGCTGGACCGCGGTTTTTCCACCCTGGAAGCGGAAATCGGCGCCGCACCCTACTGTTACGGCGACAGGGTGACCCTGGCTGACGTGCTGCTGGTACCCATGGTGTACAACGCCCTGCGCTTCGAGTACCCGCTGGCTGACAAGCAGCCGAAAGTCCTGTCGGTGTGGGACGCCTGCAACCAACTGGACGCCTTCATCAACGCCCGACCGGAGAAGCAACCCGATGCTGTTTGACCTGCTGCGCAAGGCGGTGCTGCTGGAGCGCAACGAGGTGCGCGCCACCCTGGTGTCGTTCGGCTTTGTGCTGATGCTGATGGCGGCCTACTACATCCTGCGCCCGGTGCGCGACGCCATGGCTTCGGACTGGACCGATGCGGAAGTGAGTTGGCTGTGGACGCTCAACTTCTTTATTTCCGCTATCGCCGTGTCGCTGTATGGCGGCGCCGTCACCTCGGTGAAGTTTCGCAGACTGGTCACTTCGGTGTACGGCTTCTTTGCACTGTCCTTCCTGCTGTTCTACGTGGGCACCCAGGCCATTGCCGACCGCACCCTGGTCGACAAGGCATTCTATGTGTGGGTCAGCGTGTTCAGCCTGTTCCACATCTCCGTGTTCTGGAGCTTCATGGCGGACCTGTTTACCAAGGCCCAGTCGCTGCGCCTGTTTGGCTTCATCGGCGCCGGTGCCAGCGTCGGCGCGCTGGTGGGGCCGTCGATTCCCACCTTCTTCGTCGGCAGCCTGGGCACTGACAACCTGCTGCTCGTGGCGTCGGTGATGCTGCTGTTGACCATGCCGGTGATTGGCGTGCTGCAAAATCTCAAGGCCAGCGACCTGCACAACGAGTCGCAGCAGGTGGGCACCGACGACCTGGAATACATCGGCGGCCACCCGCTGTCGGGATTCCGGGACTTTATTACCAACCCCTACCTGCTATCGATCGGCGTATTCATCCTGCTGTACACCTCGATCAGCTCCTTCGTCTATTTCGAACTCAAGAACCTGCTGGCGGACTACAGCCGCGAGGAACGCACCCGCATCTGGGGCGCCATGGACCTGGTGGTCAACAGCCTGACGTTCGTCACGGCCTTTTTTGTCACGGGTCGCATCGCCTCGCGGTTCGGTGTGGGCACCACACTGGCCTGT
>JAZBOY010000229.1:0-5589 GCA_036351375.1 Halieaceae bacterium | reverse complement strand
CCCAGCAGCGACATGAAGTCGAAAGCGCCGTCCACCGCCAGCAGGGCGGCGGTGATGCCGATCGCCGCCAGCGGTACCGTGAGCCAGATGATGCCCGGTTGCCGGAGCTTGCCGAACAGCAGGATGGTGGTGAGTATCATCAGCGCGAAGCCCGCCGGCAGTGAGCCGGCCAGGCCCGCCGCGGCCCGGGTGGCGTCCTCGTATTCCCCGCCCCACTCCAGCTGATAGCCTGCCGGCAGTTCCAGCGCTTCGATCTGCGGGCGGACGCGGGAGAAGAGTGGGTCCGACAACTCGCCGACGGGGTTGGCAGAGGCGATGATCGTCAGCACCCGGTCGCGGCTGCGCACCACCGCGTTCTCCCAGGTGGTGCGATACTCGGAAACCAGCTGCGCTGCCGGCACGGCCCGGTTCAGCACCGGGCTCCAGACCTGGATGTCCCGCATCTTGTCAATGTCACCGCGTTCCTCGGCCGGCGCACGCACCTTGATCGGCAGCAGGTGGATGCCGTCGCGGTAGGTGCCCACTGCAGTACCCTCGAAGGCGTATTGCAGGGCCGCGCCCAGGTCTTCGCGGGTTACACCCAGTTGGCGACCGACCTGCTCGTTGAACACCGGCGTGACCACCTTGACCGGATTGCGCCAGTCGTCGCGCACGTCCTTGGAGTCGTGGTCGGCACGGTAAATCGCTTTCGCTTTTTCAGCCAGTTCCCGCAGCACTTCCGGGTCTGGTCCGGAGAAGCGCGCCTCGATCTTGGCGTCGCGGCCGGGGCCGATGCGCAGTGCCTTGATGATGGGGTCCAGCCAGGGCATTTCTGTTCGCATGTACTCGGCCACGGCCTCCTGCACAGCGGGTATCTGGTCGCGCCGTTCGGTCAGCACGATGATTTGCGCGTAGGCGGCCGAAGGCTCCTTGGAATCGTATACCAGTGTGAAACGCTGGTGTGCACCGCCGACCACGGTCGACGTCGTTACCACGCCGGGCTGTTGCCGAAGGAACTCGCTGACCCTCAGGGTATCGTCCCGCGTGGCCCGGATATCCGTGCCTTCCGGGGTATAGATGTCGACGAAGAACATGGGCGTGTTGGCATCCGGGAAAAATCCGGATTTGGTGTAGCCAAAACCGATCAGCGCCAGCACCCACAGGCCCACCACGCCGGCGACGGTCAGCCAGCGCACCCGGATCGCATTGGCCAGCAGGCTGCGATATATCCGGAACGGTTTGGCGTTATAGGCATCCCCGGCGTCCGCGCCGTCACCGCCCTCCGTGAGTAGCAGCTTGCACAACAGCGGCGTGGTACTCACCGCGGTGATCCAGCTCAGGGACAGGGAAATCAGGATGACCCAGAACAGGGAACTGGCAAATTCGCCGGTGCTGTCCGGCGACAGGCCGATCGCCGAGAACGCGAGTATGCCGATTACCGTGCCGCCCAGCAGTGCCCACATGGTCTTGCCCACGGCCTCGCCCGCGGCCTTCATCGCGCTCATGCCGCTGTTCATGCGTACCAGCATACCCTCGGCGATGACGATGGCGTTGTCCACCAGCATGCCCAGGGCGATCACCAGCGCGCCCAGTGATATGCGCTGCAGCTCAATGCCGTAGATGTCCATGATGAACAGGGTGCCGGCCACGGTGATCAACAGCACGGCGCCGATGATGATGCCGGTGCGCATTCCCATGAACAGCAGCAGCACCGCGATCACGATCGCCACGGCCTGGCCGACGCTGATGATGAAGCCGCTGACCGAGGTGTCGACCTCTTCTGGCTGGTTATAGGTGACGCTGACATCCATACCCACGGGAACGATATTGAGTAGCTCCCGCGTGCGCCGGTTGACGCGTTCGCCGACAGCCACCACGTTGCGCCCGGCCTCCATGGAGATGCCAATGCTCAGGCCCGGCTTGCCGTTGACGTAGTACAGCTTCTGCGGGACTTCCACGTAAGCGCGGGTGATGGTGGCGAAGTCCTTGAGCCGCACCAGCGTTCTCTCCTGGGAGGAGATCATCAGCTCGCCGATTTCCTGCACCGACTGGAAACTCCCGGTGGGACTGATGCGGATGTAGTCGTCATCCACTCGCACGCTGCCCGAGTTGACCACTACGTTTTGCGAGCGCAGCACGCGGGTGATCTCCTGGAACGAAATGCCGAGTTCGGCTATTCGGGACCGGGAAATGTCGACATAGACCACTTCCTGCTGGACCCCGTCGATGACGACCTTGCTGATACCGGGCACTACCACGAGCTGCTTCTTGAGGGCGTCCGCCGTGTCGAACAGGTCGCGCCAGGAGTAGCCGTCGCCGGTGAGCGTCACGTAAATACCGTACACGTCGCCGAAGTCATCGAGCACAATAGGGTCGAGGGCGCCCGGCGGCAGGTCCGGCTTGGCGTCGGTGACCCGCCGCCTGAGTTCGTCGAATATGTTGGGGAAGTCTTCCTTGCGGAACTCATCCTTGAAGTCGATCCAGATATCGGACAGTCCCGGGCGAGACACGGACATCTTGATCCACTTGACCTGGGGCAGGCGCTGGATTGCGTCCTCCATGACGTAGGTGACCTCGTCCTGCACCTCCTGGGCGGTGGCGCCGGGGTAGGGAACCAGTATCTTGGCGGATTTGATTGTAAAAGGAGGGTCTTCCAGCTTGCCCATCTCGTCGAAGGCGAGCAGACCGCCGCCTACCAGCACGACCACCAGCAGCCAGGCGTTGACCGGGTTCCTGACAGAGTATTCGCCGATATTCATCAGGCTTCGTCCTCACGGGGTACGGCCTGCTCGCCGGTTTTCATGCGGGTGACACGCATGCCCTCGGACAGGTAGGCAGCACCCACGCTGACGATTTCCTCGCCGCCGTACAGGCCATCGGTCACCTCGATGCGACTGCCACTCATGCGGCCGATTTTTACCGGGTGGCTGTTGACGGTCATGGTGTCGGGGTCGATCTTCCAGACTTGCGCATCCAGGCCGCTATCGGCCTGGACGGCGGTGATCGGCACCCACTTGGCGGCGTCGGCCTCCATGATCCTTGAGAGATCCACCTGCACGTTGGCCGTCATGCCCGGCAGCACGCTGAACTCCCCGGGTTGGGGCATGGTCAGGGTGACACGGAAGGTCTGGGTCTGGGGGTCGGCCTTGGTGGCCACCTCCTTGATTTGCAGCGGGTAGGTCAGTCCGGGTCGTCCCTCGAAACTGGCGGTAGAATCTACTGTTCGGTTGGCCCGAGTGCGTGGCGCCTGGTCACTCGGAGTCGGCGCGATGCTTCTTACCAGCGATTCCGGCAGATCGATCTGGATATCGATATTGTCAACGTTCTGGAAGCGGAAGATGGTCTGCTTGGCGGCGACGTCTTCGAAGTTCTCCACCTCGCGGCGGCCGATAGTGCCTGCGAAGGGCGCTCGCAGCTCAGTGTAGTCCAGGTCCTGCTGCGCCTGGGTCAGCGCCGCCCTGGCGGTGCGGAAATCGGCCTCCATCCGATCGAAATCGAGCTTGGAGATGTTGCCGTCCTTGATCAGTTCCTGGCCACGGAGGTAGTTGCGCTCGGCATTGTCGAAGGTGGCCTGGCGGTCCTCGAGAGTAATCCGGAAATCCGTCGGATCGAGCCGCGCCAGCACCTGGCCCCGCTCCACGTTCTCGCCCTCGCGCACCAGGATTTCCTCCAGGGTGCCGGCGACGCGGAAGGACAGGTCGGCGCGCTGTGAGGCCTGCACACTGCCCGGGAAGTTACGGATGGCCTCACCGCCGGGACCCTCGACGGTGAAGACTTTGACGGGTCTACTCTGGGGCGGCGGGACCTCGGTCTCGCTCCCGCAGGCTGTCAAAAGCAGGCTGCCCAGCGAGGCGGCCAGGACCAGGTTTGGTGCGCGCATGATGATCTCCTCAGGCGGAAATTTTGTTGGCTAGGGTAGCAGAATAATAGGAGCAGTACCTTGTTGAGGCTGTGACCTCGCCGCACCGGAGCCGTAACCCACTGCCCGCTGATTGTCACCCCCGCGAGGGCGGGGGTCCAGCCAGTTTCAGGTCATCCGGATTCTCCTGTGCGGCCCACTGCCAGCGCGGCAATAACGGGGCGGCGGGAATACCCCTAGGTCTCGATGGCCTGCGTAGCCGTCATGTGGTCATAGCCGAGGTCCTCGGCCACGGCGCGGTAGGTGACGTGGCCGGCGTGGATATTGAGGCCATTGGCCAGGTGCTGGTCGTCCCGCAAGGCCTGGCGCCAGCCCTTGTTGGCCAGCGCCAGTACGAACGGCAGGGTGGCATTCGTCAATGCAAGGGTGCTGGTGCGAGGCACGGCGCCAGGCATGTTGGTGACGCAGTAATGAACAACGCCGTGCTCGACGTAGGTGGGTTCCGCGTGGGTCGTGGGTCGGCTGGTCGCGAAGCAGCCGCCCTGGTCGATGGAAATATCCACCACTACCGCACCGGGACGCATATCCTTGATGTTCTGCTCGGAGACCAGTTTTGGTGCGGATGCTCCGGGGATCAACACCGAACCCACCACCAGGTCGGCCTCCGGGACCAGCCGGTCGATTTCCGCCTTGGTGGAATAGATGGTGTGCACCCGTCCACCAAAGATGTTGTCTATGTAGTGCAGTCGTGGGATAGAGCGGTCGAGGATGGTGACGTCAGCGGCGAGGCCAACAGCCATATCAGCGGCGTTGAGTCCGGCCACGCCACCGCCAACGATGAGTACCTTGCCGGGCTCAACGCCGGGTACGCCACCCAGCAACACGCCGCGGCCGCCATTGGCTTTTTGCAGCGCGTAGGCGCCTGCCTGGATGGACAGGCGACCGGCGACTTCGGACATGGGTGTCAATAGGGGCAGCTTTTCTATCTCACCAGTGACGGTCTCGTAGGCTATGGCGGTGCAACCCGATTCGACCAGGGCGCGCGCCTGGGCGGGGTCGGCGGCCAGGTGCAGGTAGGTGAACAGCACCTGGCCCTCGCGCAACATGGCGCATTCAACCGGTTGCGGTTCCTTTACCTTCACGATCATGTCGGCAGCAGCGAATATCTCTTCCGCCGTATCCGCGATTCGTGCCCCGGCGGCGCTATAGTCGGCATCGCTCATATCGATACCATCCCCGGCGCGGGTTTCCACGATGACCTCATGGCCATCATCCACCAGCTCGCGCACCCCGGCCGGGGTCATGCCGACGCGAAACTCCAGCGTCTTGATTTCTTTTGGAACGCCAATCTTCATGGTCTTGTCTCCGTGGTAGGTGGGTCAGCCCTGCTGGCTGGCAACCCAGCGGTCGATTTTTTCCTCGAGGATATACAGCGGCACGGGGCCGTCTTTCAATACCTCGTCGTGGAAGCCGCGAATGTCGAAGCGCTCGCCGAGGGCCTGCTTCGCGTTTTCTCGCAGTTCCATGATTTTCAATTTGCCGATCATGTAGGCGGTGGCCTGGCCGGGCATCACCGCGTAGCGGCCGATGGCCTTTTCCGCGTCGTAGCGGGCGTTGGGAGTATTGGCCACCAGGTATTCCACCGCCTCGTCGTAGGTCCAGCGCTTGTAATGCAGGCCGGTGTCTACTACCAGGCGCGCGGCGCGCCACAGTTCCATGGCCAGCCGCCCGAAGTCGGAGTAGGGGTCGGT
>JAZBOY010000228.1:0-4759 GCA_036351375.1 Halieaceae bacterium | reverse complement strand
TATTGGCTGGAGCTCCACTGCCGCGGTGGCGGGCATTTTGCTGGCTACCCTGGGGCTGGCCTTCACGGCCACGGTGGCCGCCGTGGTCTCGGTGGCCGGCGTGCTGCTGATGCTGGCCATTCGCGAACGCGACGGCGAGCGGGTGCTGCCCTGGAGTGCAGGCGCGGCCAGCCAGGTGACCCGCGTGGAAGCGTCCTTCAAATCGGTTCTGCAGCAGGTCAACCAGGTGCTGTGGCGCCGCACCAGCCTGATTGTGATGGGCGTAATGTTTTTCGACGGGCTGATTTATGGCTATGGCCAGGCCCTGATGCCCTTTGCCGCGGTTAACGTGTTTGGCTATACCTCGGCCCAGTGGTCGCAGCTGGTGGCGGCCATGGGCATGGTGGGCGCGGTACTCACCCTGGGCCTGGGCCCGCTCATTGACCGCGCCGGTGCCAAGGGCATGCTGCTGTTCACCGTGGCCCTGGTGGGCATTCACGCCTTTACCCTGTCGCAAACCCAGCACCTGTGGGAGAACACCCTGTACGTGCGCACCATGCTGTCGATTTACGTGGTGATGCTGCCCATCGTCATGGTCGCCTCGCTGGCCCTGGCCATGGCGATCTGCTCGGGGCCGGTGTCTGCCACCCATTTTGCCATTTACATGTCGGTGGCCAACCTCGGCCATACGGTAGGCTCCAAGGTCTACGGGGTTGTGGCCGAACAGTCGAGCTATGTGCAGTCTTACGCCATGCTGAGCGTGCTGGTGGTGGCCATGATCCTGGTACTGATCTTCCATAAGCATGCGCCGCAGACCGGCGATGAGGGCGGCAGCCGCAAGCCCAAGCGCCACGCCACGGCGGGGGTGGCCGGTGCTGGGGCGGTGGCCTTCTGGTCAGGCCATATCCGCTGCCCGAAATGCCGCGTCGACATGGAGCAGGTGGTATTCGACGGCGTGGAAGTCGACCGCTGCCAGCACTGCAAGGGCCTGTGGTTCGACGCCGGCGAAATCAAGTTGCTGAAAACCAGCCGGGCCGCTGCCGAGCTCGACATCGGCAGCACCACCGTCGGCCAGTGGCAGGACGGCATTCGCGACTACGACTGCCCACGCTGCGCCGGGCCCATGCAGAAGAATAGTTCCACCCTGCAGTCCCATATCCAGTTTGAGACCTGTGTGGACTGCAAGGGCTGCTTCCTTGATGCTGGCGAACTCACCGATCTCGCCGAGCTGACCCCGGGCGAGTTACTGCGCTCGCTGCTGCCCGACAAGCGGTCGGCGGAGACGGCCTGAAGGCGCGGGGCAGCCGTTCCATCTACAATCAACAACAATAACGATAAGGAGCCACACCATGGACGTAAAAGCCTATGCCATCACTGCCGAGGGCAATGCTCTCGAGCCCTTCACCATTGAACGCCGCGAGCCCGGCCCGGGTGAGGTGCTGGTGGAACTGCAGTACTGCGGCATCTGCCACACCGACCTGGTGGTGGCCAACAACGAAAGCAAGCAGGCGCAGTACCCGGTGGTGCCCGGCCACGAGATGGTGGGCAGGGTGGCCCTGGTGGGCGAGGGTGTCAGCAAGGTGGCGGTGGGCGACCTGGTGGGTATCGGCTGTATTGCGGATTCCTGCCGCAGCTGTGATCCCTGTGGCGCCGGTGACGAGCACTACTGCGACAAGGGCTTCGTGATGACCTTCAACAGCCAGAACCTGGCCGGCGAGAAAACCTGGGGCGGCTATAGTAGCCACTACACCATCCACGAACACTACGTGGTGAAAATCCCCGACGGGCTCGACCCTGCCGGTGCCGCGCCGCTGCTGTGTGGGGGCATTACCGTCTACACCCCGCTCAAGCGTTTCGAGGCAGGCCCCGGCAAGCGCGTGGGGGTTGCCGGTCTTGGCGGCCTCGGCCACCTGGCCATCAAGATGGCCAAGGCCATGGGTGCCCATACCACCGTCATTACCGGCTCAGCAGGAAAAGTGGAGGATGCCCAGCGCCTCGGCGCAGACGACGCCGTACTCACCGGCGACGCAGAACAAATGGCGGCCCACGCCGGCAGCTTCGACCTGATCGTGAATACGATTTCCGGCGAGCACGATATCCACGCCTACCTGCCGCTACTCTCCCGCAAGGGCACCATCTGCTACGTCGGCGCACCCCAGGTGCCGCTGCCCCTGATGATGGGCATGCTCATCTTTGGCGATAAAGTCATGGCCGGCAGCCTGATCGGCGGAATTCCCTCCACTGAGGAAATGCTCGAGTTCTGCGCGCAGCACGACATCACTGCCGACATCGAGATGGTCGACATCCAGGACGTTAACGAGGCCTGGGACCGGATTGAGAAGAACGACGTTAAGTATCGGTTTGTGATTGATCTGGCATCACTAGCCTAGCTTTTCGAGTGTAACGCCGACGGCCCTTCTATATGGAAAAGTACCTGGAGCGTATAGCTAGCTTCACAAGCGCCAAGCAGTGCGAAGCTTTTGAAAAGAACGCCAGGCAGCGTGGTGAAGAAGCGCTGGCAGATGCTGCGGCACGGAGGCGCGTGGAGATTCTGGCGACGAAACACGGCGGTTCTACGCCAGCGGAGCGGGAAGGCTGGATGGCCATCAATGCCTATGAAGAAACACTTTTCAGAAAGCACGGAAAGCGAATTAGGGCTGGCCGCACGCGCCAGATGATCAACAGGCTCGGCATGGTGCCCGCTATTGAAAAGATGGTCAGCGAGAGAGAGTGGGACACACAAGGTGCGACAGCACTTTATGAAGTTGGTCTCGGAGAGTTCACATTCGAAGCAATAGTGGTACGGCACCCTGACGAGTTCACTGAATTTGCACTGAAACAGGCAAAAGACAAGCTGGCTCAGTCTGCCAAGGAAAGGGAGCCGTAACATGGGTAGTGCGAAGTATGTCTGACAGGTCGCGCGTGAGGACACGAGTTGGTGGCGTCACTTTCCCGAACTTCAAGGCTGCGCTCAGAGCAAACAAGCTACTGGAAAAAACAAAGTCGACGCAGCGTACTGAAATGCGGAAGCGGCTGAAAGCCGGTGAAACAGTCCGTTTCGGTGGACTGGTTTTTACCCCTGACCGGGACTGAGTCCGGGAAGTGTCGCAGTCAGTGAAACAGGTAGGGCTCAAGGGCCGTGAGATTTTCTACCATAATCTGCTGCGCTTCCGGTCGTATTTGCACAATTGCAGTATCGATGTGTAGAGCCTTGAGTGCGTATTGCACCAACGCGCCTCGGGTATTGATCGCCAGCTTGCCGCGGGTCATGCCATAGTCTCGCGCGACTACCTCCTGCTGCGATTTTGATAATCGCGAGTCGGGGACCACACGAATCTCAACGATATCGCTCCAGCGTGTATCACCATCTACGCCATGCTCCGACTCATCCATGATGTCCGCTTCACCGCGAAAACGGCTCAAGACAAAGTCACGATAGTCGAGATTTTTCTCGCACCAGGCCCGCACATGCCACCGTAGCCCCGTGTGCACTATGGTGTGCGGAACGATGACGCGGCCATCGCGATCAGGGTTTTGCACTGAAACGTAGTCAACTTCCACGCGTTTCTGCTGGCGAGCAGCCTGCACCAGGGGCCTCAGCACTGTAGGACTCACATCCCTCAGCGGTACCGAGAGCACTTCTATTGCAGCGGCCTGTAAGTCCAGGCTTTCGAACATGCTTGAAAGTTCATTGTTGCGGGCCATCAGGTGCAGGTATTCATCGGCAACGCCTTGCGTGACCACGGGCCTGAACGAGGGCGAGGGTTTGTACCCTTTCAGGTGCTTGTCATACTCAAGATTCCCGGCTGCGACATCCTTCAGATAGGTGTTTATGTCCTTGGACGCCTGTTGTCGGCCAATGCCAAACGTCTCGCACAAGTGACGGGTTGTAAGCCGACCTTCCCACATCGCAAGAATCTCTATGTAGCGGTAGCGCAACAACAGATCCCAACGGAAGGGCCAGCGTTTGTCGCTACCGGTGGCGCGTTTGACCATGGCTAGACTCCTGCATGAAAAGTAGACATGTATATGTAGCCAATATATACATGTAGCCGCAGGCTTCTAATATATGCATTTCCTGCCACTTCACAACAGGAACCAGCCGTGAAACCACTGCTTTTGCTCATGACACTCTTCGCCGCCAGCGCCTTGGCGGACCAGAAATACAATTCGCACACGGGACAGTGGGAAACTGTAAAACCCGACGCCGAGATCCAGTACAACCCTCATTCAGGAAAGTGGCAGTACGCAGACCCCGGAGCGAGGCCGCAGTACAACGCCAATGAACGCCGCTGGGATCTCGCGCCGCCGGATGCAGTGCAACGCTACAACCCGCACCAGAATGAGTGGGAGACTGCGAACCCGGATACCGACCTGAAATACAACCCACACGACGGTAGCTGGCGCTATGTTGACCCGGAGAGCGAGCTTGAATACAACGCCCATGAAGACAAGTGGGAGTACCCTCGCTGAGCGGTCAGCGGAAACCGTTCGATGCTGAAGAGCGATAGCAGTGAATACCTACGCCGAGCTCAAGTCCCGCCACCGCGCGGAGCGTGAAGACTGGCCCCAGGGCCTGAGCCTGCGGGTGCACCGCGCCTTGAGCTGGCTGGACCGTGCAGAGCGCTGCGAAGACGACCTTGATGGTCGCTTTCTGTTTTTGTGGATTGCCTTTAACGCAGCTTATGCCAGCGAGCTCGATGGAGGACAAAGTCTTACAGAGCAATCACGCTTCAGGAACTTCATCCATAGGCTGGTAGAGCTGGACGATAAAACACTG
>JAZBOY010000227.1:0-46791 GCA_036351375.1 Halieaceae bacterium | reverse complement strand
TACGAGGGCGTCAGCTACCGTCGCTGGCTGGCCGGCCTGATGATATTCCTGCTGCTGGGCCTGACGGCCTTCGTGATGCGCTCCGCCCAGATCTCGCTGGTAGCCAAAAGCGGCGACGGCCGCCACGGCAGATTGACCCCGAAGGTCTAAATATCCGGGCCAGTCACTCCATACTCAGGTAGAAATCAAAAATGGAGGCGGAGACGCCGTGGTCGTCGCCCTCGGTCTGGTCGTCCAGCAGTTTTACCGTGCTCTCGTAAAGCTCTTCCGCTTCCTGGGGACTGTTGCCGATGCAGGTCATGCCCACCTTGCCGTACTGCGACAGTGCGCCGAGCATATAGAACAGCACACCGGTCTGGGTCGCGTGCCGGAAGTTGAGGCCGGCCCGGGAGGCAATCTGGAACAGGTCTTCAGGCAGCAGGCCGCGGTAGGCGGGTGACTTCAGGTTGTCGGTGGCCCGGTAGTACTTGGCCTGGCCCTGGGGCGTGCGGAACACGCCGGTCTCGGCGTCCAGCCTGCCGCCGGTGAGAAATTCCAGTGCGTGAAAGGGTGGGGTGGTACCGGTCATTCTCAGGTTGATTTCGATGGCGTGGGACTGCCACTCACCGTCGGGTTTTTTGCTCACCATGAAATCAATGCCAAAGCGGCCGAGAACGCCTTTCTTGCTGAGCGCACGGCCGATTTTTTCTGACTCGGCGTGCAGCAACTCCCGGTATTCCTCACGGGCCGGAAACTGGCAGCCCAGGTAGGCCTGTCCGGTCGAGCCGCCCAGTACCTGTTCGTGGCTGGAAACCACGGCGCTGCTGCCGTCCGGGTTGATGCGCATCTGCACGCTGGGTGAGCGCATTTCATCGGCCACCAGGAATTCTTCGACGATGCCGCCCATCTCCTCGAACTTGCGCATGAAACACTCGTAGTGCTCCTGGGGCGAAGACCAGTCCAGTGCACGCAAGGCCTCGGCGATGGCGGCCGGGTCTTCGCGCCGCTCGGGGAAGGTAAACAGGCCATTCCCCTCGCCGGCAAAGCCCTCGTTCAACTTCACGACGGCGCGCCGCAGCGAGGGGCGCTCCTGTGCCAGGGCGACCAGCGCCTGCACCACTTCTTCCTCGCTGTGCAGGTTTTCCGACCCCGCGGGCCGGTTTACGCCGGCCTGCAGGAAGATGTCACGGCTGCCGGACTTGGTGCCGTAATACAGCAGGTCGGGGTCCACGCCGTTCAGCGGTACGCCCAGCTGCAGCGCCAGCTGTTTCTCGAGCTGGGTGGAGTTGTAGCAGGTGAGGTAGGCGCGCTGAGGGTCGCCCAGCAGCGAGCGCAGTCGCGCCACCAGCCGCGGGCGTTCCAGGATCTTTTCGGTCAGCGGCCGGGCGCTGGAATCGAAGACCGAGACCATGTGCAGGCGCTGCCTGGCGCGGCTGAGCGTTACGCCGTCCAGCAGCTGCAGGTAGTAGTCGACGATATCGGGGTTCACCGGCTGGCTGGTGACGTAGATGACCTTGGCATTGGGGTTGCGCAGTCGAATCAGCGCGAACAGCAGCCGCTCTTCGTAGAGCGGCGAGCCCAGCACCTTGGCCAGCTCTTCCTGGTTGACGCTCAGGGAGGGCACGATCAGCGAGGTGTGCTCGTAGTCCGAATCCCTCTGGAACTCCGAGTAGATATTGGGCAGGCGCGCCTGCAGCTGCTGGAATCGCTCGGCGTCATTCATGGTGTCGGGCTCCCGCGCTGCTCTCGTACATCACTCTGCATGTACCTTGATGGTCTCGCCGACGTCGTCGAGGATGTAGCGCAGCTGGTCGTAATCCGGATGCCGCATGCGCAGCCAGGCGTTCGCCATGTAGCCGGCCTCCACTGGCTGGGTAGGCGTGCCCGGCTCCGGCAGGTGCGCGGCGACAATGCAGTCGCCGTACTTGTTCTGGATTCGCTCAACGCCCGAGTAGCCGCTGATGTGGCCGTCGCGCTGCGGGCGCAGTGCAATCATGCCGCCGGCATAGCGACGCGAGGGTGGGGTGTGTGCGCGCCCATGCGCCAGGGCGTGTGCCCATTCGAAATAGAGATCAAATTCGTTGGCGGCGTTGTACACATCCCACTGGCCGACGCCCGGCGGCCGGCAGCCGATTTCAGAAAAGCGCAGGCCCTTGGGGCTGGCAAACCATTCCATATGCGTGGCCGAGGTGCCGATCTTCAGGATGTTTATCACCTTGCGGGCCATCTCGCGCACCTCGCCATAGCCCTCGGCGGCGATGCGGTTGGTGGCCACCATCTGCGGTGAAATCCAGCGCTCGCGCATGGCCGTGAGCACATTGGGGTAGTAGTGCGTGATGAATTCATGCTCCACGTGCCCGTTGACGGTCAGGGTATCGAGAAAGCCCTCGTGCCCCTCTATGAACTCTTCCACGGCTACGTCCTGGCCGTCGGCCAGGCCGCTGGCCTGGATGACCTGCTCCAGCCTGTCGGCGTCGCCGACCCGGTAAGTACCCGAGGCCCCCGCACCGGCGGGCGGCTTGATAATGACCGGGAAGCCCACCGCAGCCACAAAATCCCTGGCATCCTGGGGCGTGTGTGCCTTGGTCGACTGGGCGCAGGGGACACCGGCGCGGCGCAGCGCCTCTTTCATGGCCGGCTTGTCGCGGCACAGGAACGCGGTTTCTGCGCTGGTGCCGGGAATGCCGGTGGCCTCCCTGACGGTGGCCGCCGCCATGATATGCGCTTCCACAGTGGCCTCCAGCCGGTCTACCCACACGCGCGACTGTATCGTCTTTACCGCCTCCAGCAATGAGGGCTCGTGCACCACCGAGCGCACCTGCACGTAGTCGCTGAGCCTGGCCTTCACGTCATCGCTGAGGTACGCCGCCGGTCGTTCCCCCACGCCGATCACGTTGGCGCCAACGGCGTGCAGCGCCCGCACGAACTCTCGCTGGTTGGCGGGGAATGATGGCTCGATAAATATGATGTTCATCCTTGCGCCCCCAATTGGCGAAACAGTTCGACGTAGCGCTCCACCTGCCGGTCCCAGGAAAAATCCTGCGCCATGCCGTTCAGCATCACCTTATGCCAGAGCGCCCGGTCGGCGTACAGGTCCAGTGCCCTGTTGATGGCCCACCACAGCCCCGGCGCGTCGTAGTGGCGAAACAGCACGCCGGTACCAGTAGCGCCGGCGGGGTCGATCTGCTCGACAGAGTCCGCCAGCCCGCCGGTTTCGCGAACGATGGGCACGGTGCCGTATTTCAGGCTGTACATCTGGTTCAAGCCACAGGGCTCGTAGAGCGAGGGCATGAGGAACATGTCACTGCCTGCCTCGATCCAGTGCGCCAGCGTGTTGTTATAGCCGCGGTAGAAGCTGACACGGCCGGGGAACGTCGCCTGCAGTTCACTGAAGAACTGCTCGTAGCGTGGTTCGCCGCTTCCGAGTGCGGCGATCGAGAAGTCTCGCTGCTTGAGCAGTTGTGGCAGGGTCTGCTGCATCAGCTCGATGCCCTTCTGGCCCACCAGGCGGGTGACCACGCCTATCAGTGGAATCTCCACTGGCCCGGCCAGGCCCATCTCCTTGATCAGCGCCTGTTTGCAGGTGCGTTTGCCTGACAAATCCTGGCTGTCGAATTGGGCGGGTATCAGGCTGTCGGTGGCAGGGTCCCAGTCGGCGTCCACGCCGTTGAGAATGCCGACCACCGAATCGCCGCGCTGCTGCAAAAACGGGTGCAGGCCCATGCCGTATTCCTCGCCCTGGATTTCCCGGGCGTAGGTGGGGCTCACCGTGGTGAGGCAGTCGGCGTAGAGCACGCCGGTCTTCATGAAGTTGATCACGCCCCGCTGCAGGTCATCCTGGTGCAGCAGGTGCGCGGCATCCCCCAGGCCCAGGTCAGGCAGTTGACCTGCGCCAAATACCCCCTGGTAGCCGATGTTGTGAATCGTCAATACGGAGCGGGTGTTGGCAAACAGCTGGTCCCAGGCATAGACCGATTTCAGGTACAGCGGCACCAGCGCGGTGTGCCAGTCGTGACAGCTGAAAATGTCCGGCGCAAAGCCCATGTGCTGGCACATCTCGATAGCGGCCCGTGACAGCACCACAAAGCGCAGGTGCTCATCCGGGCCCCGCGAGTAGATGCCGCTGCGGTCGTAGAGTTCAGGGCAGCGCAGCAGGTAGACCGGCGGGCCGCCGCCCTGTCGCTGCGCGCTGTCGATCGACACGCTGCCCTGATGCGGGCCGACCTGCAGGGAGAGGTTCTGCAAGCCCTCAACCGGCTCGACGTCAAAGCCGTCGAGCTTCAGTGTCGAATAGAAGGGCAGCAGCACCCTGACATCGTGACCAGCGCGATGCAGGTGTGCAGACAGGGAAGCGGAAACGTCGGCGAGGCCTCCGGTCTTTGCCAGCGGCGTGTACTCTGACGTCGCCACACAGATTTTCAGTGCTTGATTAGCGGGCAAATCCCTACCTGCCACAATGGTGCTAGCCTTAGTATAGCCCGCCGCCCCGGGCGCGCTCTGACTACTTTGCGGATGACAGCATGAATATCCTGATGATCTCGCCCGGCTACCCTGCAGACATGCCGGAATTCACTCGCGGCCTGGCCGAGTGCGGCGCCCGCGTCATCGGGCTGGGGGACCAACCCGCCGGTGCGCTCCCCGAACTCGCCCGGCACAGTCTCCAGGATCACGTGCAGGTACCCTCGCTGTGGAATACCCGCGAGGTGATCGAAGCGGTACAGAAACAGCTCAAGGGCCAGACGCTGGATCGAGTCGAGTGCCTGTGGGAGCCCTGCATCATGCTGGCGGCAGAGCTGCGGGAGCACTTCGGCATTCCCGGGTCCGGCGTTGAGCAGGCGCATCGTTTCCGCGACAAGGAAGCCATGAAGCTGGCCCTGGACGCCGCCGGCATTCGCACACCCCGGCACGCCACCGCGACCACCGTGGCCGAGTGTTGGGAGGCCGCCCAGCGCATTGGCTATCCCCTGATCGTCAAGCCGGTGGCCGGCGCCGGCTCGGCGGATACCTATCGCGTCGACAGCGAGGAGGAGCTGCGCACGGTTCTGCCCCTGCTGCGCCATGTTCGCACCGTGAGCGTCGAGGAGTTCATCGACGGCGAGGAGTACACCTTCGACACGATCACCATCAATGGCGAGATCGCCTATTTCAATATCGCCTGGTACCGTCCCCGTCCGCTGATTGCGCGCAGCAATGAATGGATCAGCCCGCAGGTGATTGCGTTGAAAGATGTAGATCAGCCCGAGCTGGCCGACGGCCTGCGCATGGGCAGGGAGGTGATTACGGCGCTGGATTTCGACACCGGCTTTACCCACATGGAGTGGTACCGCAAGAGTGATGGTGAGGTGGTGTTTGGCGAAATTGGCGGCCGTCCTCCCGGTGCCCACCAGGTTGATCAGATGCGTTTCGCCTGTGATTTCGACGTGTTCCGGGCCTGGGGGCAGGCGCTCACCCGGCAGCGAATCGAGGAACCCATCGAACGCCGCTACAACGTGGGCCTGATTTTCAAGCGGGCGCGGGGCGTGGGCCGAATTTCCCGTATCGAGGGCATTGACAAGCTGCAGCAACGCTTTGGCGAACACGTGGTGTGGAACAACCTGCTGACGGTGGGCACACCGCGCCGGGACTGGCGCAAGACCCTGGTGTCAGACGGTTTTGTGATGTTGCGCCACCCGGACCTCGACAAGACCCTGGAGATGGCGGACGCGATCGGCAGCGAATTACACCTGTACGCAGAATGAAAGCGGGCTATTCCGCGGCTCCGCGGCGCAGGACTCAGGCGTGCTCGTCCAGGTATTTGGGTAGCATCTCGCGCCAGGTCACCCAGTCGTGGTGATAGTCGGCACCCCAGGGATCGACCCGATTGGGAATGCCCTTGGCGCCGAGGGTTTTGGCCAGGCGCCAGGATTCGCCGATGTCCTCGTAATCCCCCTCGCCGGTGGGCAGCAGGATCAGGCGCTGGCGCAGTGCCTCCAGCAGCGGACCCTCCAGGCCCGGCAGGTAGTGCAGCGGTGAGGAGAAGTAGAAGTCCTCGGTGAAGGCGCCCTGCAGGAACCTGCTCAGGTCATAGGTACCGCTCATGCCGATCGCCAACCGGAAGACATCCGGGTGCCGGCACAGGCTGGCCACCGCGTTGAATGCGCCAATCGAGGCGCCGGCGGTAATGATCTCGATATCTTCTGACTGGCAGTCTGCGCGAATGGCGGGCACGATTTCCTGGTACACCACGGCGTCAAAGCGGTTCTGCAGCTTCGAGCAGTATTCTGCGGAGTGTTCGCCGGAAATGATGGCCTTGCCGGCGATGCTGTCGATAGAATAGATCTTGATGCGGCCGGCCTCCAGAAGCGGGCCGAGCACATGAATCATCTTGAAACGCTCGATTTCCTCGGCGTCCCCTCCCGCGGTGGGGAACAGCAGCACCGGCGTGCCGTAGTCGCCCCAGCGCACCAGGTGCACTTCCGCACCCACCCGCTGGGAGTGCCAGCGCTCCGAGACCTTGCTGCTCATGTCGCGGTGCCGGCCTCCTCGCGCAAAGAGTCCTGGACCCGACCCCAGAACAGCTCCGTGTACTCGTCGATCTCATGGGCGGGGTAGAGGGCCTCCACTTTCTGCTGGATGGCACTGCGGGCGGTGTCTGACTGGAAGAAATCCTGTGCCACCTCGTCCAGGTGGCTGAGGTGCGTATCGCAGAAGCTCTCGAAGTTCTCGGTATCAAAGTGTTCCTTCGCCAGGCGGGTGTAGCCGGCGAGTTTCTCCTCGAAGCTGGCGTCGGTGTCGGCGATCTCGTAGTAGCGGTCCCAGTCCAGGTTGGTCTTCACGCGGCGGCGGGTGGCCGCGCAAAACAGCGACCAGCGCAGGTTGGCTTTTACCAGCCAGGGGAAATGGAAATGCAGGGACGTGACCTGGGAATCCGGGCAGGCGTTGGCGAAATCGATGGGGTGCCAGACGCCGTCGCTGCGCAGGGATTCGCAGGAGTTGAAGTCCCAGCCGAAAAAGGCGTTTACCACCATGGTGAGATCGTGCAGGTGCTGTTCGTCTTGTGGTGACAGGAAATCAACGTCCATCCGGTAGCGGTTGTGCAGGGGTGCCGCCGGGTCGTAGTTCACGCAATGAAACTGCGGCCCCAGGCCGATGCAGCGCACAAAGGCGTCGTGCGGCACCACACCCTTCTGCAGGTGCATCACGCGCTCGCCGCTGCTGTCATAGGCCTTGAGCAGGGCCTCGCGGTCATCTACCCCGGTGACGCCTACCCAGGCACCGCCGTCGTAGGGCTTCATGAACAGCGGGTAGCCGATCTGGTCGCCAATCGCCCCGAGGTCGAAGAGCTTGGCGTAGCGCTTGAGCGTCGGCTCCAGGTCGGCGGTCTTGGCGTAGGATTTCGGCGGTATCAGCCAGGTGGTGGGAATCGGGAAGCCGAGGCGCATCATGGCGCAGTAGCTGGTCTGCTTCTCCATCGACTGCAGCGACCAGGGATTGTTGAACACGTACAGGTCGTTCAGCAGGATCGCCTTCTTTATCCATTCCCGCGAGGTGTGGTACCAGTGTGTCAGGCGGTCAATGACGACGCTGTACTGGCAGGGCTGCTGCAAATCGAAGGGCTCGATGTGCACCCGCTCGGAGGCAAATCGCAGCGTGGTGTTGCCGTCGGGAATCGCCAGGTCCAGGCGCTCCAGCAGCGCTTCGTAGCACATGGGCCAGCAGACGTCGGCGCCCAGTGACAGCCCGATCTTTCGCAGCTCTTCAGCCATGATCACACTCCTCGTTGTTGTTTTTACTATAGCAGTCGGCGCCGGAGTGACGGGCAGCCGCTCACTCGTACACCATCCACACCGGGCCCGGGAACAGCCAGGACAGGCCGTTCTGCAGGCGGTCGCGCCAGTTCTCCCAGTTGTGTGCGTCGCGGGCCTCTTCGAAGCGCAGCTCCAGGTTCTGGCGCTGCAGCAGCGGCACCAGCGAGCGGTTTTCATAGATGAGCGATTCGTAGATGCCACAACTCATGTAGATTTTCTCGGCCGGCACGCCAGGGTCCTGCCGGAACGTGTTCATGAACTCCACCACCGGGTCAAAAACGGGAGGGCGCTGGTGATGACCGAGGTCGCTGAAGGCAAAGGAGCCCGATTGCAGCAGCAGGCAGCCGAACCGGCCTGGATGGCGCCAGGCCGCGTGCAAGGTGGCAACGCCGCCGAAGCTCGCGCCCATCAGGCCGCGCGCCCGCGGCTGCTGGATGACGGGGTACTCCTTCTCCATAAAGCCCAGCAGGTCCTCGGCGACGAAGTCTGCATGCCGCTCATCGGCCGCATATTCCGTTAGCCGATCTGGCGACTGTGTCAGCGCCACGATCATCTGTGGTATTTCGAGGTTGTGAATCAGGTTGTCCAGCACCGTACCCAGCGACGCAAAATTGAGGTAGTCGATGCCGTCGTGCACCACCAGCAGCGGGTACTGCCGGTTTCTGCGAAAGCGGGCGGGAAGATAGACCTGCACATCCCGGTTCTCGCCAAAGGCCTGCGAGGGCACAGAGGCATTCAGCCAGGCGCCGGTGCGCGCCTCCGGGTCGGGCAGCGTCCAGGCGGGGCGCTCGTAACCCGCACCACGGCACACGGAGTTGGCGCCGAACGGGTCCTGCGCCTGCAGCGGGTTGAGAGGGTCCAGCACCAGCTCGTGCTGGTCGCCGCGCACCAGCTCGAACTTGTACTCGATACGCGAGCCGGGCGGCAATTCGATGGTGGTCGCCCAGAGGTCGCTCTCTTTCATCCGCTCGAAAGGCTGCGCGGTGTTCAATCCGGCGATCCAGCAGCGCAGCAGAACCTCGTCGGCGTCGCCGCGGAACACGAAGCTGATGTGATGGTCGTCTACCAGCGGGAATTCGTTTGCCTCGATAAAGGCGTCCACGGCGGCAGGCGTAGGCGTGCCTGCGCGAAACAGCTCATGCAGTGCCTTGTTCATGCCGCGTTCAGGCTCGCAATCACGCCGTTGGGGCGCAGCTGTCCCACGCGCAGTGCTTCCACCACCTTGCCGCCTTCGAGGTGCAACTGCGAACCGTTGTTGAGGGTGATGCAGCGGGCCGGGGCAAAGCGGCTGCTAAACAGGCCGGTGCGTACCGGGTCCTTGGTACGCAGGCGCTTCTGTGCATCCGGCAGCACAATGTAACCGGGCAGGAGCCCCAGGCCTGGCCCCACCAGTTCCGGGTCGCGGCGCCCCAGCGGTGTCTTGTCATGGAACAGCACCAGCTGGTCACTGAGTACCATGGCGCCGGCCGACCAGGTAATCAGGTGGCGATTGCTGAGCAGCCGCCGCAGCCCGAACAGCTGCAGTCGATTGAGCAACACCAGCACGTGGCCACCGGTAATCATTACCGCCGCGCAGTCTTCAAGCTGCGCCTCGATGGCGGCCGTGTGTTCCGCCAGCGCACCGGATTCCGCAATCGATGCGGCGAATTCGTCAAACACCGACTGCACGCGGCGGAAGTGGTGCCGGTCGAGCGCGCGCAGCTGGGCGATGGCGTGGCGCTCCTCGGCAGCGATCAAGTCCTGGGCGGCCACCGCCCGGCGAATGCGGCGCGCCGCCAGCATCGCCTGCGCCAGTCGCAGCCGGTACAGCCGTTGCAGCTCTTGCAGCCGGTCCTGGCGTTCCCGGTAGATGGCCGTCAGGGCCTGGTCGTTGGCAAACACACGCTCTGCCCGGTGATATAGCTCCAGGTCGATCAGCGGCCGGTCGACAAGCGCGCGCAGGTCATCGATATCGCCCTCTGCCTCCTGCCAGCCTGCGGATATCACCGCCAGCGGGCCATCGGGGAAAGGCGCTGCCGCCACCGCTTCCCCAAGATTGATATTGGGGCGCTGTGGGCCGAGAAGTATGCGGTGTGCCATGGGCCTTAGCCGAGCTCCACGCGAATCAGCTTTACGGTTTCCTGCAGGGCTTCCTGCACCATTGCCGTGTCCGGGTGGCGCAGGATGACATAGCCATCGCCTTCATAGCTCTCTGACGGCAGGCTGCCCTCCCTGGGCAATTTCACCTCGACCACCAGCTCGCCATAGCGGCGCTGCGCCTCGTCGAGGCCGTGGATGTGGCGAACCCGTCCGCGGCCCTGGCCGCGAAAATAGGCGGCGCCGCAGGCGTAGCGGCGCTCCGGTGGTTGGAAATCCTCGAACACCAGCAGGTGTGGCCAAGCGCGGTAGAAATCCATGTCGTGCGCGTAGGAGAGCAGGGAGGTGATCTGCGCCCCGGGCGGGCGCGCGCCGACCTCCGAGATGGCGATACGGCCGTCCGGCAGGCGAAACCACTCCATGTGGCTGAGCCCGGTTTCCATGCCCAGCGCGCGCAGTCCGGCAAAGCCCGCCTTGCGGATGGGGTCGAACTCCGGGCCGCTGATGTCCCTGGGCAGCATGACACACCACTGTATCCAGTCGTTTTCCAACACCACCAGCGGGGAGGGCATGTAGCAGGATATCGAGTGCCAGACCGGCACGCCGCCGATCATCACGCTGTCGAAGGAGTACTCCGAGCCGTGCACATATTCTTCACACAGCACCGGCTGGGCGGCGTTTACTGTCCTGCTATCGAAGAAGCGGGCAAGCGCCGCCGCGTCGTCCAGGCGGTAAGTGCTTTTGCCGCCGGCCCCGGCCATGGGCTTTACCACCAGTGGGTAACCCGCCTCATTGGCGAATCGCTCCGCTGCTTGCTGGTCGCTGACGCGGGCGTGTCGTGCGCAGGCGACACCCGCCTGCTGGAGCACGGTCTTCATCCGTGACTTGTCTCTGAAGTTGAGGCTGGCCTCGACGCCCAGGCCGGCAATGCCCAGTTGCTCCCGGGCCATGGCCAATGGCACCTGGAGCTGTTCCAGCGCGCCGATCATCCGCACCGCCTTGCCAAACTGGCCCTCCAGCTTGCGGGCCGCGGCTGCCAGTTGATCCGGGTCGAGACCGTCGTCAACGCGCCAGTGGCCCGCCAGCCGCTGGCGGATGCGCATCGGGATGCGTTCGGCGGGGTCCTGGCTGATCACGGTGAGGTCGGTATCCGTTAGCTGTGAAGCACCCTCGATGAAGGCCAGGGTGGCGTCCATGAAGAACGGCGCCACGAAAATCACGTGCCTGTTGTGATGGCGTATCGTCACCACTGTATTTGCCCAGGCAGGCCACGGGTAGCCCGCCTGGTCTCTACAGTAGCGCGTTGTCCGGCGTGTCCGGAGGATTGTTGCCAGGTAGAAGAGTTCGTCTGCATAGGGCGCAGTATAGGTTAGGACAATTGACGGCGATATGCGGCAGCGAGTTGCCGAGCACCAGAGTTGGTGATCAATCAACTGGGCAATAGCAACTGGACTTTGACAGCGCGCAAGTGCGCGCTGTCGAGGAGCGCTGTGAGGGTGAAACAGAGGGTTGTAGATTTTCGCTACGCCTATTAGCGTCACGTAGCGTAACTCTGATCGTCTTCGATTCTGCGTACAGCAGCCGGCCGGCTAAATACCTGGGTACAGTTGCAGGCGCGCAA
The DNA here is from genome assembly GCA_036351375.1 of Halieaceae bacterium. Classification (GTDB taxonomy): domain Bacteria; phylum Pseudomonadota; class Gammaproteobacteria; order Pseudomonadales; family Halieaceae; genus JANQIO01. The sequence continues at coordinate 35,328 of JAZBOY010000227.1, read as the reverse complement.
GTTCGACTGCCCAAAGAGCAAAATCTCACATAGTGCAGGGCTAGAATTGCAGGCGTGCTCTCAAGCTTCTCCATCAGTTCGTCGGGTTGTTTGGATTGGCAGGCACTTCAGTGAAGGCAGCAATGCTTGAACTTCTTCCCGCTCCCGCAGGGGCATAGGCTGTTGCGCCCGATTTTTGGAGATCTGATGGGCGAATCCTGTGGGCGGCGAGATGGAAAGCTGGCAGGCACAGCCGGTTTCGACACGCGCCCAAGCGCTTCCCGGCTTGCTGATCTACCGGTTTAATCACAGTATGTACTATGCAAACGCGCAGCAGCTGTCCGACGAGATCCAGATGCTGGTCGATACGGCGGAACCCCCGCTGCGTTGGCTCTGTATCGACATGGCCGCCGTCGACGACATCGACTACACCGCAGCGGAGACACTGCGTGCGCTGCACGATTCCCTACATGAACAGGGTATTCGCCTGGTGGTGGCGCAGGTGCTCGAGGATGTGCGCACGTCCAGCCGCTACCATTTCACTGACGTATACGGCAAGGATGCCTTTTACGCCACGCTTGGCGATGTGGTGAATGATTTCGGCAATCGGCAATCAGCCGCAAAGTGACCGGGTTCGCTACGCCCTGTGCTCGCCTGCAGTCTGGCTGTCCACCCCCAGGGCTTCGATAACCGGCGCGTACTCCCTGTCGCGCAGGCTCTCTACCAGGCTGTCAACCGCGTCCTCGGCCACCCCCATTTCCCGAAGTAGCGAAGCGCCACGGAACAGGGTGCTTTCAATAAAGGAGGTGGCGGCGTGCTTGATTCCCCGGGCGCGAAGTTCCTGCTGGTCCTTGATGGAGTCCACCCGGGCGTATACATCGAGTGCGGGGTAGTTCTGGCGCAATGTGAGGGCGATGCCCTTGAGGCGGTCCATGTCGGTAGTGGAAACGAATGCGGCGGCAGCCCGGGGCAGGCCCGCGGCCTCCTGCACCGCTCGTGAATAGATATCGCCGAAGTAGACTGTCCTGCCGGCACGCTTGCCGTGCAACACGGTCTGGTAGTCGCGATCGAAGGCGATATAGGGCACACCGGTGCGCTCGGCCATCAGGGCGATGAGGTGGCCGACGTCGTCGAGCCCGACGATCACCAGGTGTCGGTCCATGTCTTCCGCGTAGCTGCCCGGTGCGAATTCAGGCCCCTTGTCGAAACGCGTCGCCAGGCTGTCGCCCAGCCTGATGACCAGGGGCGTCAGGATCATGCTGCCGGCGATGGCGAGGAATCCTATGGTGACCGCCCTCGGGCTGGCCAGGCCCTCGGCGGCGGACACCGAAAACAGCACGAAGGCGAACTCGCCCACCTGTGAGAGGGAAAACGCCGTGCGGACGCTGGTCGCCAGCCCGCTGCTGAAGGCTAGACATAATGCCAGCAGCACGCTGATTTTGATGGTCATGACCGCGATGATGAGGATCAACACATCGGACCAGTCGGCCACCAGGGCATTCACATCAATGGACATGCCCACGGCGATGAAAAACAGGCCCATCAGGACGCCCTTGAAGGGCTCCACCGTGGCGACAATCTGGTAGCGGTAGTCGGACGCCGACAACAGAATGCCCAGCAGGAAGGCGCCCAGTGTCATCGATATTCCCGCCTGGTCCATGCACCAGGCCGCGCCCAGCAGCGACAGGAACAGGGCGACGCCAAAAGTTTCGTCATTGCGGGACCGGGACGCCCAACCGAGGATGGCCGGCAGCAGGTAGCGCCCGACGATAAATACCGCCGCCAGGGCGCCCGCCGCGAAGGCCGCCTTGGTCCAGGCGCCGCCCTGGGGTTGTTCGGCAGCGTGGTGGGCCAGTACCGGTACCAGCGCCATCACGGGCACGATGCTGAGGTCCTGGGCCGTGAGCACGCAAAAACTGAGTCGACCGTAGGGCGTTGACAGCTGGTTCCTGCCTGCCAGGATGGTCATGACTACCGCGGTGGATGACATGGCCAGACCCAGCGCCAGCACAACGGCGCTGCGCCAGCCCAGGCCAAATCCGACGACGAGCATACCGGCCAGCGGAACTGCCGTGAGTATCACCTGCAGCAGGCCGACCCCGAAGATCTGCCGCCGCATCGCCCAGAGCTGCTTCGGCAGCATCTCGAGCCCGACCGCAAACAGGAACAGCACCACGCCCAACTCCGAGATATCCTGCAGGGCGGCCACCTGCTCGGTGGCCACGAGCCCTGGCGTGTGGGGTCCGACCAGTACCCCGGCGAAGATGAACCCGACCACCGCGCCCAGCCCGATGCGCTCGAAGAGGGTGACGCAAATGAGCGTCGCCGTGAGAATGATAAGGAGTGCCAGGAGAATGGTGTCGAGATTCATGCAGGAAAGCCCTCTACCGAGCTGTAGTCGCCGCCATACGGTGGCCGTTGCGCATCTAGTCCACCCAGCCCAGTACGTCGCGGATAACGGACCAGCGCTTGCGCTCGCTGCTGACCGATTCACCCAGGATCCAGTATCGGTACGCCGAGTCGGTGATGCCGACCGACTGGCTGGTGGTAATCCACTGGTCGATGAACTTCGCCCAGTCGCTGTCCGCCGCCGGCAGCGCGAACACCATGGGAATCCGTACCTTGCGGCTGGACGGCACCACCACACTGAAATCAGGGTAGACCATCGCCCAGGCCGCTGCGGATTCTGCGGGCGTCACCAGGTACGAAAGGTCAGGCCGGTTGCCGCGCAGGAAATCGCGAGGCGAGGCGACGGGTTCTGTCAGGATGCCCGGCGCGCTGATCTTAATTGCGCGGCGAATGGAGGGCGCGTTCAATACCCCGATCTTCTCGGATTCCTTCCCGATAAAGCGGCCCCTGGCCTCGATGGCACGGCGCTCGTGGTCGCGTACCAGCAGCCCCAGGGATATTTCCGTGTAGGGCTCGCTCACCGCAAACGCGCGCTCACGGCGCGGTTCCAGCAGCAGCCCGGAGGCGTAGATATCGACCTGGTTGATCCGCACATTCCGGTAAATCGCCTCCCGGTCGACGAACTCCTCATAACCGCGGTACTCGTAGCCGATGGCCCGGTCGAAAATGACGGCCAGGCCCGTCAGCACCGCAGGCACACCCAACACAGTGACCAGCGCCAGCGCGCCCAGGTTCACGGGGCGCAGCTTTATGCGGCGCTTGACCAGCAACAGGGTCAGCAGCGTGCACACGACCAGGCTGGACGCGGCCAGCGCCTGGAAGAAGAAGTTATTGATTACGTTGGCCACCAGGAACAGTTCGAACAAGTCGCTGGGAAGTCGCAGGATTTCCAGCAGCTTGGGGATGGCCACGTTGGAGCCGCCAAAGGCGAGCAGCAGGGCGGCGGAGGCAAACAGGGGGTAGCGGCTGGCCGGCACCGGGTTACCGGCGTACCAGCCGGCGAACAGCACGAAGCTCAGCAGCAGGATCATCGCCACCGAGGGAAAATTGAACAGCGTCGGAATCAGCACGTCCACCGCGGCGTCGGTTTCCTCGTCGGCACGCGTCGTGCCGCTCGAGCAGCGCGCGAACTTCCTCGATCAGCATCGGCAGGGTGATAAGGAAGCTACCGGTCGCGAAAGCGGTTATGAAAGGTGCGCGGAACGCGCGGAAGTACTCGCGGTAACCGATGCTGCTGAAGCTGGCGAGTACCCCCGGCAGGATGATGAAGAACAGCAGCACCCACAGCGCCAGGTATATCCAGATAAAGATCTGCAGCCGGTTCAGGTCTGTCAGGTCCAGCGTGCCTGCCGCATCGCCGGCGATAGTGAAAATGCCGATGGGCGCGAACTTGACGATGGTGCGGGAGATAATCATCAGCGCGTCTTCAACAGACGCCAGGAAGGGCAACAGCTGTGCCTTCTTCTCAGACACCATGACCGCCAGCCCCATCAGGATGCTGAACAGAACAACCGCCGGCACCAGCGTGTTGGCCAGCGCTTCGAAGGGATTCGCGGTGATATACAGGCGCACGAAATCAATCGGCTGGGCCTGCTCCAGCAGGCTGTTGCTGAAGAAGGTCGCGGACTCCCAGTCGGGATAGGCGAGTGGCGATAGCAGGGTCAGGAGCATGCCGATGGCGACCAGTACAAACAGCACCAGGACGCCGAAGCCGGCGATGCGTTTTGCCTGCGATGGCGTAAGCCGGCCAAGGCCGTGTACCAGCGACACAGTAATGTAGGGCACGATGGCCATCTGTAGTAGCCGTATATAGATCTTGCTGATCGGGCTTAAGGCCGAGGCCATCTCGCCGAAAAATATGCCGGCCCCGATGCCCAGCAGGAAGCCGAGCACCACCAACATACCGGTACTGGGTCGTCCTGACTTGAGTAGGCTGGTCACGGTGCGATGGGCTCGCGGTCTGGATGTTCCATCAATGCTGAGCCATCAGATGGCATGCCGCAGCGTTGGTTTAGACGGTCTTAGGGAAGAGATAATGGCGCAGACCGCAGACGGTCTGCGCCATCACAAGCTTTGCTGGCGCTACTCGCCGCGCTTGTGCCGGTCATACAGCCAGCCACTGGTCGCGCCCACGGCTGCGCCGATGGCCGCACCGTGCAGGGGCTGCCCGGTGGCCAGCTCGCCGATGAGCGCGCCGCTGGCCGCGCCGATGCCGGCACCGCCCAGGGTGCGTTTTTCGGTATCGCTCATGCTCGAGCAGGCTCCCAGGCTTGAGGCCAGGACGGCCACCATCAGGTATCTTGGTGCTGTTTTCATTGTGTGCTCCAGTCGATTATTGCCAGCTTACTCACAGGGCCACTCTTCGCCCGCGGCGCGCATGACCACATGCACGGGGGGATCCTCATTGACCTGGTCGGTATGGATTTCTGCCCACTCCACCACCACGGCGGCCACGTCGGCACGGGTCACCTCACCAGGCGGGCAGGCGATGCGGCCTTCACCATCGGCAGTGATGGCGTGGTGGTAGTCGAGCGCGGCGTCGATGTAACCGTAGCAAAAGGCGATGGCGGTATGGCTGTCGGGGTCTTCAGCAGTCACCCCGCAATACTGCACCAGGTCAGCGGCGGTGACGTTCCCGTCCTGGGCCAGCAGTGCAGCGGATGGCAGGGTAAAGACGGCCATGGCTAGCGGGGCTAACAGCGTTTTCAATTGTTTCATTCGTCTATCTCCTGGTTACCTAAAGTATCTGCCCGTCGGGCAGCAATCGGATCTTCGCGGCAGGGCGGGACATGGCGTTGGAGCGAACCGGGTCCGCTAGCTACCCGCCTTTACCAGTACCGACGCGGTGGTGCCCACCCGCAACTGGATGCCCGCGGGCAGCGGGTCCAGCTTGATGCGGACCGGCACCCGCTGGGCGAGCCTGATCCAGCTGAACGTCGGGCTGATCGCCGGCAGCAGCTCGTAGCTGGTGCTGCCGTCCTGTCGCGCTATGCCCCAGCCGATACTTTCCACGGTGCCGGTAATCGGCGTATCCGGGTAGGTCATGAGGGTTACGATGGCGCGGTCGCCGGTATCGATATCCTGAATCATGGTTTCCCGGAAGTAGCCGTTGATCCAGAAGCTGTTGGTGTCCACCAGGGCCATTTCAGGGTTGTTGGCGACTGCCTGGCTGCCCTCGCGCAGGTCCAGATTGGTGATATAGCCATCGACGGGGGCGACCACCTCCGTGAACTCCAGGTCGAGTTGGGCTTGCTCGCGATTGGCGATGGCGACGTTGTATGCGGCTTCTGCCTTGTCGAAATCCCGTTGCGAGATGTCGCCCCGCCTGACCAGTTCCTGCGCGCGCTCATAATCGCCGGCGGTGCGCACGGCTTCAGCTTCCGCTTTGTCCAGATTGGCTTTGTAAGTCCGTGGGTCAATGCGGAACAGCAGGTCACCGGCCTTGACTGCCTGGTCATCCACGATCGGCAGTTCAACCACCGGCCCCGAAACCCTGGGCGTAACCTGGATAACGTAGGCGCGAACCACCCCGTCCCGCGTCCAGGGATTGTTGATGTAATCCCAGTACTTCCAGGCGGCCAGTAGCACGCCCAGCAGTACAACGGAAAGGGTTGCCAGGTGTTTATTCATAGCCATGCTTCTCAATCCAGTGCCAGGGGCTGCGGAGCAGCTCTATCGTCGGGTCTGTGGAAACATATCACCTATCCGCGGTTTGCGCTGCATGCGTCGCGGCTTCACTCCGGGGTGCCGCACAGTACGGCCAGGGGGCGCAGCGCAGCGGTTAGAAGCCCCCGGCGGGCCTGTTGCGCCGGCTCCTCCGGGTGCGTAGCTTTGCAGCGTTGGCTGCTGGCTGTCAACGCCACCAGCCGGCATGCGGGGCCGACATGAAAAGATGGCGCGAAATGGTAAGGCAGCCCGTGTTTCGACCAACTACTATATTGTCAGATGTGGGCTATTAAAAGTACGAAGTTTGGCGCCCCATTCCAGGTGATTGGCCCAGGTGATTGGCAGGGTGGAGAGCGGGTAATATCCGTTTCGGCGCGAACGTTTTGTGAATAGAAGTAGTCTCCCGATGCGCCTCAAACATTGCCATTTGCCGGCGGAGTACATTCTTCAACCTGCGGCAGCTTTCCCCGGGGCGTGCACCAGTTTTCGATGTGTTCCAGAACAGAGGCGATGTAAATGAGCTCCGTAACCAACCCCTTGCCGCCGGCCCTGGCGGAGAAATTTCCCGTTCTGGTGATCGCGGGTGGTGAGACCGAATCATCCATTGAGCGCAGCGTCGTGGCTATTACCGAGGCGCTGGAACAGACTGATACGCCGGTCATTTTTGCCCACAGTCTCCAGGACGGCGAAATAGCCATCTCGTCGGACCCCGGCTTTTGCTGTGTGGTGCTGGGCTGGGGGCTGTGCAAGGAGAATCCCGACGAGGCGCTGGCGGTCGTCAGGCTGGCCAACCGGCGTTGTGCGGGCCTGCCAATCATGCTGGCCATGAACACGACCAATCGCAGTCACGTGCCCCTGGAGCTTGTAGAGCAGATCGACAGCTTCATCTGGCTGCCGGAGGACAGCCCACGGTTCATTTCCGGTCGCATCCAGGCCGCGGCAAAGCGCTACCTGGACAGCATCCTGCCGCCGTTCTTCGGCGCCATGGTGAATTTCGACGACACCCACGAGTATTCCTGGCACACGCCCGGGCACACGGGCGGCACCGCCTTCATGAAGACGGCAGTCGGCAAGACCTTCCTGGAATTCTATGGCGAGCAGATGCTGCGTTCGGACCTGTCCATTTCGGTGGATGAGACGGGGTCGCTCAACGACCACTCCGGACCCATCGCCGATGCCGAGAAAAATGCAGCCCGGGTATTTGGGGCCGATTACACCTATTTCGTGGTCGGCGGCAGCTCCGCCAGCAACGAGATCATCCTGCACTCGGCGGTGGCCGACGGGGACGCGGTGCTGGTGGACAGGAACTGCCATAAATCCCTGAACTACGCGCTCAACATGTCGGGGGCCATGCCTTTGTACATGGTGCCGCGGCGCAACGCTCGCGGCCTGATCGGGCCGGTGCCGCTGACCGAGATGACGCCGGAGGCGATCGCACAGAAGCTGGCGGACAGTCCGCTGGTGGAAGACAAGGGCAAGTCCCCGGTGCTGGCGGTGCTGACCAACTCGACCTACGACGGGTTGTGCTACAACGTGGAGCGAACCACGGCCGAGTTCAGCAAGACGCTGCCGCGTATCCACTACGACGAAGCCTGGTACGCCTACGCTCGCTTCAATCCGATTTACGAGGGCCGCTACGGCATGCACCGTGGCGAGCGCCACGAGGACGACGCCACGGTGACCGCCACCCACTCGACTCACAAGCTGCTGGCGGCGCTGTCGCAGGCGTCCATGCTGCACATCCGCTCCGGCAAGGTGCCGGTGGTGCCGGCGCTGTTCAACGAGGCGTTCATGATGCACACCTCGACGTCGCCCCAGTACAGCATCATTGCCTCGACGGATGTGTCCGCCAAGATGATGGACGATGCCGGGGAGTACCTGACCGACGAGTGCATCCTCGAGGCGGTGGATTTTCGCCAGGCGATGGCACGGCTCCGGGAAGACATTATCAAGCGGGACCCCTCTGACTGGTGGTTCGGCATGTGGCAGCCGGACCAGGTCAACGGTACCGATTTCGCCCAGATGGACCCGGCCACGCTGGCCACCAGCAGTGACGCCTGGTTGCTCAAGCCCGGCGATAACTGGCATGGCTTTGGCGACCTCGGTGACGACTACTGCATGCTCGACCCCATCAAGGCGACCGTGCTCACGCCCGGCCTCAGCCTGGCCGGCGACTACGAGGAGCGTGGGATTCCCGCGCCGCTGGTGAGCGGCTTTCTCGGCAGTCGCGGCATCGTGGTCGAGAAAACCGAACCCTATTCGTTCCTGGTGCTGTTCTCGGTGGGTATCACCAAGGGCAAGTGGGGTTCACTGGTCGCCGGGCTGATGGATTTCAAGCGGGCCTACGATGCCAATGAGCCGCTGGAGCGCGTGATGCCCGGGCTGGTAGACAATGCGCCGGAGCGCTACGCCGGCATGGGGCTCAAGGACCTGGCAGACCAGATGCATGCGGCCATGCAGGAGACCGGCCTGCTCAAGCATATGGATGAGGCTTTTACCGTGTTGCCGGATATCGTCATGAGCCCGCGCAAGACTTATGGCGAGCTGGTGCACGGCAATGTGGAGTACATCCCGGTTACGGAAATGCTGGACCGGGTCGTGGCCGTGCAGCTGGTGCCCTACCCGCCGGGTATCCCGATCATGATGCCGGGCGAGCGCGTCACGGCGGAGAAGCGCGGCATCGTCGACTACCTGCTGGCGCTGCAGAACTTTGATGCGCAGTTCCCGGGTTACGAACACGACACACATGGTATCGAGATTGAGCGGGATGCCGACGGCAACCCGGTCTACATGCTGTATTGTCTTAAGGAGTGAAAGCGATGATTGCCAAGCAGACAAACTTGACGGGATCGAAGCGCGCATCCGGTTACCTGGCCGTTGCGGGTTTGGCCGTTTGCGCTACCGGAGCATTTGCACAGGATGACGGCAGTAATGTCGATGCGGTGGATTACTTCCTGAGAGAGGATGCCAAGACCCGGGAGCACCCGTTCATCACGTCGCAGGACTCCAACACCCACGGTGGCGATAGTCCGCTGGTGATCTGGGACGGTCCCGGAGACAGTATCCTGAAAGGCACCCTTAAAGGTGATATGGCTTACCTGCCCCAGAGCGATTCCTGGTTCGGAGAGTCCGAGGCCAACCTCGGCGCCGAATCCGAGGAGTGGTGGGAAGTCGGCATACATGCCGGCATCGAAGGCAGTTATTTTACCGATACCATGGGCGAGATTTACGGTCGTGTGAGTTTCGTTCACTCCAGCACCGATGATGTCGATGCGGCGGGCAGTGATGTGCCGCGCAGCGACAACCCCAGCCACACCTCGATGGAAAACTACTACATTGGCTGGCGCTCCGGCGATGTGTTTTCGCTGGGCGAGGACTTTCTGGATATCTCGGTGGGCATGCAGCCCTACCAGGCCGGCACCGGTTTTATCCTATACGACATGGGCAGTGACGGTGGCAGCCGGGGTGGCTACTGGATTGGCGAACGCAAGGCGGCGGATTTCGCAGCCCTGGCCAAGATCAAGTACGAGTCCCTGAATGTCGACCTTTTATACACTGAGGCCAACGACAACCCTGACACCGACACCCAAATCAGTGGTGTCACCATCGATTATGACCTGGGCGCCTTCGGCAGCGTGGGCGGCGGCTACTACTACGTCGAATCGGATATCGAAACACGAGACGAAATGGACGTGTACGACATTCGCTTCGCGGCCACGCCTTTCGCGGCATTCGAGACACCGGACTGGATGCACCCGATTCGTTTCGAAGGCGAGTACGTCGACCAGGACAACGACGATGTGCTCGACGCGGCGGGCTGGGCGCTGTCCGTCGGTTACGACTGGAATGACACCACCTGGGCTCCCGGCTTCACTTACCGTTACTCCAGCTTCGACGGTGATGACCCCGATACTCCCGAGGTCGAGGATTTCGATCCCCTGTATTACGGCTTTTATGACTGGGGCTACTGGTTCCAGGGGGAGATTCTGGGTGAGTACGTGCTGCTCAACTCCAATCTGCGCTCTCACATGGTGCGCGTGAACGCGTCACCCACCAAGGATATCAGTATCAACCTGTTCTACTACAACTTCGAACTGGATGATGCGGCAGGTTTCGGGGTGAGTGATGACAGCCTGGCGGATGAATGGAACCTGATGGTCGACTGGACCGTCAACGAGCTGTTTGCGGTGAGCCTGGTGGCGGCCATTGCCTCACCAGATGACGGCGCTGAACAGGCCTTTGGCGGCGACGATGACTGGACCTACGGCATGATGTACTTCACCTACGCCTTCAAGTAAGGAGCGATTCGCATGATCAAGACGGACAACAAGCCAGTGTTCAGCAAGGTGCTGGTGGTGGAAGAGGACCTGGCGGCCCAGGACACCGCCCTGGGTCGCAGTGCCCAGGCGCTGGTGGAGGAGCTGAAGTCCCACGAGATCAGCGTAATCCCGGCGGTGAGCTTTGATGACGCCATGGCCTGCATCGTGTCGGATACCTCGGTGCACGCCGTTTTGCTGAGCTGGGAGATGCAGGGTGATACCGGGTCTGACCAGCGCCCGGCGCTGGCGCTGCTCGACGAGCTGGCCGCACGCCACGAGGGCATCCCGGTGTTCCTGATGGCCAAGTCCAGCGAGCAGATTCGCGACATTACCGAAGACACCATGAACAAGGTCTCCGAGTTCGTCTGGATGTTGCAAGACACGGCGGACTTCATTGCGGGCCGAGTGCTGGCGGCTGTGCAGCGTTATCGCGAGCAGCTGCTGCCGCCTTTCGCCGCGGCGATGGCCAAGTATGCGCGCCTGCGCGAGCACTCATGGTCCGCCCCGGGTCACCAGGGCGGTATAGGCTTTACCAAGCTGCCGGTGGGCCGGGCTTTTTTCGATTTCTATGGTGAAAACCTGTTCCGTACTGACATGGGCATCGAGCGCGGGGAACTGGGCTCGTTGCTGGACCACACCGGCCCCATCGGGGAGAGTGAGGCCTACGCCGCGCGCGTGTTTGGCGCAGACCGCAGCTACAACGTGGTCGGCGGCACCTCGGAATCCAACCGCACCATCTTCCAGGCCTGTGTCAAGGAAGATGACGTGGTGGTGTGCGACCGCAACTGCCACAAGTCCATCGAGCAGGGTCTGATGCTCACCGGCGCGCTGCCGGTATACATGGTGCCCACCCGCAACCGCTACGGCATTATCGGTCCGATTCACCCGGAGGAAATGTCTCCCGAGGCGATCCAGAAAAAGATTGCCGACAGTCCGTTGGCGAGCCAGGCACCGAACAAGAACCCGCGCTACGCAGTGCTGACCAACTGTACCTACGACGGCATGTGCTACAACGCCGCAACCGCCCAGGATATCCTCGGCGAGAGCAGCCCCCGGATACATTTCGACGAGGCCTGGTACGCCTACGCGCGTTTCAACCCGATTTACGAAGACCACTACGCCATGCGTGGCAGCGCCGACGAGCACCCGGAAGACGGCCCGACGGTATTTGCGACCCACTCCACCCACAAGCTGTTGGCGGCGCTGTCGCAGGCCTCCTACATTCACGTGCGGGACGGCCGTGATGCGATCCCCCACGATCGCTTCAACCAGTCCTACATGATGCACGCCACCACGTCACCGCTGTACGCGATCATCGCCTCCAACGATATCTCTACCGCGATGATGGACGGCAAGGGCGGCACCATGCTGACCACCGATGTGATCCGTGAGGCAGTGGATTTCCGGCAGGCCATCGGTCGCATGTTCAAGCGCCATCACGCCGACAACGACTGGTTCTTCAAGCCCTGGAATGCGGAAGTGGTCAAGGACACCGCCTCCGGCAAGGAGTACCCCTTTGAGGAAGCGCCCGCCGACCTGCTGGTGCACGAGCAGGATTGCTGGCGCCTGCACCCGGGCGAGAGCTGGCACGGTTTTGACGATCTCAAGGACAACTGGTGCATGCTGGACCCGATCAAGGTCAGCCTGCTGACGCCCGGTATGGGGGATGACGGCCAGTTACTCGACACCGGTGTACCGGCGGAACTGGTGGCGGCCTACGTTGGCCGCTTCGGCATCGTGCCCACCCGCACCACCGACTACCAGGTGATGTTCCTGTTCACCATCGGCATTACCAAGGGCAAGTGGGCGACGCTCATCAACACGCTGCTGTCCTTCAAGCGTCTTTATGACGAGAACGCACCGCTCGCGGAAGCGCTGCCCGAACTGGTGGCCGGCCACCCGGAGCGCTACGGCAACATGGGGCTCAAGGACCTGGGCGATGAAATGTTCGAGTTCCTCAGGGAGTACGACCCGGGTTCGGTGCTGAATGCGGCCTATTCGACGATTCCGGAGCCGGCAATGAAGCCGCGCAAGGCCTTCGAATACATGGTCACAGGCGAGGTGGAGCTGGTGCCGGCGGACAAGCTGGCAGGGCGAATCGCCGCCAATGCGGTGATGCCGTATCCGCCGGGCATTCCCATGGTCATGTCCGGAGAGCACATGGGCGGCGACGACAGCCCCCAGATCAACTACCTGAAGGCCCTGGGCCAGTGGGATGCCCACTTCCCCGGCTTCGAGAAGGAGGTTGAGGGCGCCGAGGTGGTGGACGGTGTCTACAACGTTCTCTGCCTGAAAGAATAATCCGGAACTTGCACATCAGAATACATTAACAAGGAGTCACACATGGCAGATGCCAGCAAGAAGATGACCCTGACGGGTCTCACCACCCTGGTGGCGGTGAACATGATGGGTTCGGGCATTATCATGCTGCCCGCCAGCATGGCCCAGATCGGCGCTATATCCCTGTTGTCGTGGATCGTGACGGCGGTGGGTTCCATGGCCATTGCCTACAGCTTCGCCCAGCTCGGGGTGCTCTGTCCCCGCTCGGGCGGCATGTCGGCCTACTCGGAGGAGGCCCACGGCAAGTCCAGCTATTTCATGGCTTCTTTCCTCTACTATCTGTCGCTTGCCATCGGCAACGTGGCGATCGCCATCTCCGCTGTCGGTTACCTGACCCCGTTCATCCCCTGGCTGGGTACCGGCGCCACGCCGTTGTTTGTGGGCGTGGTCGGCCTGATCTGGGTGACGACCGTGGCCAACTTCGGCGGTCCGAAAGTCACTGGCCAGATCGGTGCGGTGACGGTGTGGGGGGTGATCATCCCGGTGGCGGGTCTGTCAATCATCGGCTGGTTCTGGTTCAGTGCCGACACTTTCGCCCAGGCCTGGAACCCCAACAAGGTCGCCATGGGCGATGCCATCGCCCAGAGTATCCCCCTCACCCTGTGGGCCTTCCTGGGTATGGAATCGGCCGCCCAGAACTCTGATGCCGTGGAGAACCCGGAGAAGAACGTGCCGCTGGCCTGTCTTTTAGGAACACTGGGCGCAGCCGTGGTTTACGTCCTGTCCACCACAGTCATCATGGGTATCGTGGACAATAAAGACCTGGCCAACTCCAGTGCACCTTTCGCTTATGTCTACGCGCAGATGTTCAACGACACCATCGGCAATATTATCATGGCGCTGGCGGTGCTGGCCTGTGTCGGCTCGCTCTTGGGCTGGCAGTTCACGCTCAGCACTACCTCCAAGTACACCGCCGATGAGGGCATGTTCCCGAAGATATTCGCGAAAGTGAACGGCATGGGCGCGCCCATCGCGGGCATGTTGATTGCGGGTGTCCTGCAGACCCTGATGGCGTTTTCCACCATGTCGCCGGATGCCAGTTCCCAGTTCAGCAAACTGGTGGACCTGGCGGCGGTGACCAACATCGTGCCCTATATCACGTCGATCTCGGCACTGATGCTGGTAATGAACAAGGCGGGTGTGTCGCCGGCCGTGTACAAGCGCAACGTGGCGGTAGCCCTCGCGGCCATCGCCTACAGTGTCTATGCCCTGTACGCCTCGGGCATGGAGGCAGTGTTCGGCGGCATGATGGTAATGATGCTCGGCTACCTGCTGTACGGCTTTGTGGCCAAAAAATACATCGGGGACGGGGCGCCGGCGGCGAATCCCGTCCAGGACTAGCGCTCGCTCGCGTTGAAGACTGAATTGAAATAATGAAGGAACCAGGCATGCGAAACGTAAAATTGATTCTCGGCAGCATACTCAGTTTCACCTGCGCCGCGGCCCTGCCCCTCACGGGCTTCGCACAGACGCTGGATCGGATCCAGGAGGCCGGCAGTGTGACCATCGGCTTCCTGCCGGACCAGGCGCCGTTCTCCGCCGCGGCCAACGGCGCGGCCGCGGGTTACAGCATCGACCTGTGCTTGCGCGCAGTCGATGTGGCGAAGGCAAAGCTCGGCGTCAGTGATCTCGATATCAAGTACCGTTCGACCAGCACGGTGGACCGGGGTCTCAACCTGCTGGCCGGCGGCGATATCGACCTGCTCTGCGGCGCGGTTACAGACACCCTGAAGCGGCGTGAGAAGGTGGCATTCTCCATTCCCATCTATAACGGCGGCACCGGCGTGGTGGTCAGCAAGGATGCGCCGAAGGACCTGCGCCGCGTGCTGGAGGGTAAGGTTGCCCACGAGGGACCAGTCTGGCGCTCCACGATCAATCGCGGACTGTCCAACCACACTTACGTCGTGCACAAGGGTACAACCGATGAAGCCTGGGTGCGCGAGCAGGTCGCCACCCTGGGTGTCGTTGCCACCGTGGTCGAAGTGGACGATCACGCCAAGGGCGTGGCCATGGTCGCAAGCGGCGATGCCGATGCCTACTTCGCTGATCGCATGGTGCTGCAGCAGCAGATTGTCGGCGTGAAGGGCGTGGAATTGCTCGATCGCTACTTCAACTTCCAGGCACTGGCCATCGGCGTTGCGCGCGGTGACGACGACATGCGGCTGGTGGTGGATACCGCGCTTAGCAATCTCTACCGCAGTGACGACTTTGAGGGTGTATTCAGCCAGTACCTGGGTTCGCCGGGCGACTTCACGCTGAAGCTGTTCAAAGCCTACGCACGCCCCTGATGCGCCTGCTGCCCGGGGATGCCCCCGGGCTCTTGTTCCACCCTTTAACGCGGGCTCGCTACTATTGTGAGGACATTCCGTCATGATCCATGACGACAAGAAAATGGGGCTGATGGGCCTCACCACCATCGTCGCCGTCAGCATGATGGGCTCCGGCATCGTCATGCTGCCCGCCAGCATGGCGCAGATCGGTGCGGTGTCTTTGCTGTCCTGGGTGGTGACGGCGCTGGGCTCCATGGCGATTGCCTACTGCTTTGCCCAGCTCGGTGTGTTCTGCCACCGGGCCGGCGGCATGTCCGCGTATTCAGAGGAAGCCCACGGAAAGTCCAGCTTCTTTATGGCGTCCTACCTGTATTACCTGTCGCAGATCATCGGCAACGTCGCGGTTGCCATCGCCGCCATCGGCTACGCGACCCCGTTCTTTCCCTGGTTGGGCTCCGGCAGCACACCGTTGCTGATTGGCACGGTAGGCCTGCTGTGGCTGACCACCTTCGCCAATTTCGGCGGTCCCAGCGTGACCGGGCGCATCGGCTCGATCACCGTGTGGGGCGTGATCATTCCGGTGGCGGGGCTGTCGGTAATCGGCTGGTTCTGGTTCAAGCCCGACGTTTTCGCCGAGGCCTGGAACCCGCACAACGTACCCATGGGCGATGCAATCGCCCGCAGCATACCGTTGACCCTGTGGTGTTTCCTCGGGATGGAGGCTGCCGCCCAGAACTCGGTCGCGGTAAAGGACCCAAAGAAGAACGTACCCCTGGCCTGCCTGTTCGGCACCCTGGGCGCGGCTGTGGTGTACGTTCTGTCGACCACGGTGATGCAGGGCATCGTGCCCAACGCGGATCTCGCCAACTCCAGCGCGCCCTTTGCCTATGTCTACGCCCAGATGTTCAATCCGACAGTGGGCAAGATCATCATGGGCCTGGCGGTGCTGGCTTGTGTTGGGTCGCTGCTGGGCTGGCAGTTCACCATCAGCATGGTGGCCAAGGCGACCGCAGATGAACGTCTGTTCCCGCAGTTCTACAGCAAGGTGAATCGCCACGGCGCGCCGGTGATCGGACTGATGGTGGCGGCGGTGCTGCAATCCCTTACGGCGGCATCCACCGCATCACCCAACGCCTCGGAAGTCTTCAACCAGTTGGTCAACCTGACCGCGGTGACGATCCTCATACCATACATCACCTCGATTTCGGGGCTGATGGTGGTGATGCGCAAGGCCGAAGTGTCCGAAAGCCTGTACCGCATAAACGTGGTTGCGGTAATTATTTCCATGGCGTACTGCTTCTATGCCCTCTACGCCTCCGGTATCCAGGCGGTATTTGGCGCCACGCTGGTCATGATGGTGGGTTACCTGCTGTTTGGCTTTGTCGCCTACCGCTTCGTGGTGGCCGAGAACCCGGCGCCTGAAGGCGTTCCGACCGGCTAACTGCCGTGGCTGGCACTCCGCCGCGAGGCGAGTGCCGGTTCTGTTTATTGCTGCGCTGTTCGGCGCAGTGATTTGGACATGGCGCGACCGATTGATAGACCTTGATTTGGAGAGGTCGCATGAATGAGGTCGAACCAGAGAGTTCGACCTGGAAGTTTGACTCAGTGAGGTAGCAACCATGAGTACGAATCCAATCCCGTTCTCCGAATATCTCAAGATTGTTGTGGTCGCTGACCCGGAGGACGCCAAGGTCAGCGAACTGATAGCGCAGGCCAGCCGCGGTGATTTCTCCCTTGAGGTGTCGGACGACTACGACCGCGATGTGTACAAGGACGCGGATGTGGGCGCCTACATCATCGCCGTGGACGGGGAGCGCCGCGAGCCCGCCAGGAAGCTGGCACGGGCGGTGCGGGACACCGGTAACCGGACACCCCTCTGGGCCCTGGCAGACAGCTTCCGCACCGCGGACATGGAAGACTTCGAGCTGATCGGGGAAGTCGCAGGCTATATCTATCTGGGTCAGCAGACGCCCGCCTACTACGCACGACAGGTCGCCGCCAGCGTGGTCGAGTACGGCAACAGCCTGCTGTCACCGTTTTTCGGCGGCATGATGGCCTACGACTGGGACGCCAATATCGCCTTTGACTGCCCGGGCCACCAGGGCGGCCAGTTCTACCGGAAATCCCCCGCCGGGCAGCTGTTCTTCAAGCACCTGGGCGAGCGCATCTTTCGCAACGACCTGTGCAATGCCGACGTAGACCTGGGCGACCTGCTGATTCACGAGGGGCCCGCAGTGGAGGCACAGAAGAACGCCGCCCGGGTGTTCGGCGCCGACAAGACCTATTTCGTGCTTAACGGCACCAGCACCTCCAACAAGGTGGTGCAGAACGCGGTGGTGTCCCGGGGCGACCTGGTGCTGTTCGACCGCAACAATCACAAGTCCAACCACCACGGGTCGCTGGTGCAGGGTGGCGGCATTCCCATCTACCTGCCGACCTCCCGCAACGCCTTTGGTATGGTGGGGGCCATGGACTGGGCGTCCTTTGACGAGGACTATTTGCGCGAGCAGATTCGCAACAACCCACTGGTGGAAGACAAGTCCCGGGCGGATGCTGAGCGGCCGTTCCGCTGTGCGGTGATCCAGTTGGCCACCTACGACGGCACGGTGTACAACTGTGCGCGGGTGATCGAAAAAATCGGCCACCTTTGTGACTACATTCTGTGGGACGAGGCCTGGATCGGTTACAACGCGTTTCATCCGCTGTTTACCCATCACAGTCCCATGCGCCTGGATACACTCGGCCCGGAAGCGCCGGGCCTGTTCTCCACCCAGTCTGTACACAAGCAGCTGGCCGGTTTTTCACAGGCCTCCCAGATTCACAAGAAGGACAGCCATATTCGTGGCCAGAAGCGCTATGTAGAACACAAGCGTTTCAACGATGCCTTCATGCTGCATGCCTCGACCTCGCCCTTCTACCCGTTGTTCGCCTCGCTGGACGTTAACGCCAAGATTCACGAGGGCAAGAGCGGCGAGATGCTCTGGGATCGTTGCATCGAGTTGACCATCGAAACTCGCAAGAAGTTTCGCGATATTGCCCATCACTACGAGAAGGTCGGTCGCGACGAACAGGAGAAGTGGTTCTTCGACCCCTTCGTGCCGGACATCGTCACCGTAACCAACTCCGAGCACACCGAGGATTTGCACGACGTGCGCTGGGAGGATGTGCCCACCGAGGTGATCAAGCGCGAGCAGCAGTGCTGGAATATGGGCCCGGAAAGCAAGTGGCACGGCTATGACGGCTATGTCGAGGGTTACTGCATGGTGGACCCCAACAAACTGTCACTGCTGACCCCGGGCATCGATCGCCAGACGGGTGAGTACCTGGACTTCGGCCTGCCGGCCACGGTGGTGGCCAACTACCTGCGGGAGCAGCGGGTCATTCCCGAGAAGTGCGACCTCAACAGCATCCTGTTCCTGATGACCCCGGCGGAAGACGAGAGCAAGATGAACAGCCTCATCGCCAAGCTGGTGCGTTTCAAGGAGCTCTGGGACCGGGATGCGCCGATGGCAGAGGTGCTGCCGAGCATTGCCGCCGCCCACGCCGACCGCTACGCCGGCTACAGTATCCGCCAGGTGTGCAACGAGATGCACGATTTCTACAAGAACGCGGATATCAAGGGCCTGCAGAAGGCGGTGTTCCGGGCCGAGCATTTCCCCGAGCCGGCCATGAGCCCCCAGGACGCGATACAGGCCCAGGTCGCCAACCGCGTGGAATACCTGCCGCTGGACCAGGTGAAAGGGCGGGTGGCGGCCATGATGGCGCTGATTTATCCCCCGGGCATCGGTGTCATCGTCCCCGGTGAGCGCTGGGACGACCGCGCCCAGCCCATGCTGGATTACTTCCTGACCTTCCAGGAGTCATTCAATCGCTTCCCGGGCTTCGCCTACGAGGTGCAGGGTGTGTTCCAGGAGCACGACAAAGAGGGACGCATCCGTTTCCATACCTACGTGGTGACCGAGTAGCGAGCGACCACGCGAACCTTCATTCTCCGCAACGGCGGCGGGCGTGCGCGGTAAGGGCAATGGCCGTGGAGGCCAGCAGGCGGGTCAAGCGAGCGTGCAGCGCCGATGTAGATTCATGCCGGTATGACCAGCGTGCCGATGATCACGGTGTAAGCGACGGCCATGGATAGCAGCACCGCCGGCGGGTAGGAAAAATAGCGCGACAGCCGGTAGTGGTTCAGCAGCAGCGCGGTTCCCCAGGCCGCCAGGAAGCCAAGCACACCGGCGATCAGCATGGGTGGCAAGTAAACGTCGCCGATGGTGAATTCGCTGGGGATGAAATGCATATCGTTTTCTCCGCTTGAAAGCTTTTCCACTAGAAGCGCGATTCGCGTAGCGCGTCCCAATCGATTTGCGCACCGCTCTCGACGACATCAATAATCGCCTGCGAAAGTCCCCGGTAGGCGCCGAGCAGGCGGTACAGCTCCTCCGATTCATCCCGTGACGAATCACTGTCAGGTGGAGCGGCATTGAGCACCTGTGCTATCCGCTCCTCCATGGCCGCCAGCTTGCTGTCCAGCCTGGAGCGCAGCGCGCTGCCGTCGGCGCTGGACGGCTCCCGGGACAGGCCCTGCAGCACCTCGACAAGCGCGCTGCGCCAGCTTTCAAACTCGGGCTCCAGTTGCCTGGCCAGAACCAGGGTATGCGCATGGCTTCGCAGCGAAAACAGGTTGCGCAGGTGATTGCTCAGGAGCTGCAGGTTGCCCACGAATGTGCCTGCCTGCCCAGGGAACTTTTCATCCAGGGCATTCACCGGGGATGCCTGCAGCCAGCGGCCGATCTTGTCGGGGAGTGTCGCGACTTCACGCAGATGAAAGTCGCGCCGCATTGCCCGCAGCGGCCAGCCAGGGGCGGCCACCTCCATGGCCAGGAGCTCAGCACCGCTGGTGAGCAGCCGTCGCAGCTGCCTGGAAACACGCTGCGCCGGCGCCAGGTAGAACGGGAACCAACCGGATATCCACCCGGCGACCAGCGCCAGCACGAACATCACCCCCAAATTGAGGATGATGAGGAAATTGTAAGTCTGTTCATTCTTGACAGAGATCACCATCACAAACATCGCTCCGAATGCGACGCGCAGCACACCGTGCTGAGGCTTGCCAAAGGCGATCATGAAGATGAACACGCCTATAAATATTGCCGGACCAAGGCTCGCGAAACTGCTGAGCTGTGGCATCAACAGGACATGGAAGGCGCCAGCGTAGGCGAGCGCGGCCAACACCGGCAATATCACGGGCAGGGTCGACTGCGCCGGCATCAAGGCGAGCTGTATCACTATTGCGACGCCTGTCGGAATGACGCCGGCGGGCATCGGTAAGTCCGGCACATAGATGCAGGCCAGCAGGATAATCCAGACCGCCGTGAAAGTGCGTACCGCGTAGATGAGCAGGTCCGGGTCGAGCGCTGGGGGCAGGGGTTCCGGGGCCGAAGTCAGGCTGGCATCGGAACGCGGTCCGAAATCACAGATATCGGCGATGGTGAGAAATAATGACCGGGTCAGCCGATCTATATCCCGTAGCTGGTCGCGAGTAAGCAGTACCGCGGCGCGATCAAACTGCGAGAGCCCTGCGACGGCCTGTGGGTCCAGGGTCAGTTCGATGTCCGCCGGCAGCCGCGCCGGCGCTTTCCCGGCCAGCATGGCTTCGATCTCCGCCAGCCGTGCGACGAGCTCGGCGGTTGCTGCCGGCAGGCCCGGCAGCAGGCGCGGCAGTTCCAGGTGTTGCAACTCCCTGAAGCCCTGCTGCCACTGCTCAAGTGCGCTGTTCAGCCGGGCGAGATCGCCGGCCACATGTCGCCAGAGCTTGCGGGTTTCCCAGACCTCGAAGCTGTCGAGCTCTGCCCCGTCGACTGCGGCGGAGAGTCGCGCCGCGGCGCCGGTAGCCTGCGCTCGCAGGCCGGCTGTATCAGCACGGTCGCCCAAGCCCGACAGCCGCCCCAGGTAGGCGGCCAGCAGCCTGCGCTGCACGCCCGCCAACTGGCTGACGGTGTTCGCCAGGGCGGGTGCGGCATTCTGGGGCCACAGCATGACGGAGACCAGGGTGAAGACAACGACGCCCAGGCCCGTCTGCTGGAGGCGCAGCACGATGACTTCAAAGGTGTTGCCGCTCTCGGGGCCGCCGGACAGGGCCAGTAGCGGCATGACGTATCCGGCGATGGACCAGAAATACCAGCGAGAGGTTTGCCCCATCATGTAGGTGCAGAAGCTGAGATAGACCGTCATGCAGAGCAGGTAGTGCCAGCGGTCCTGGGGGAACAGCGCCAGCAGGACCAGTGCAGCGCAACCCGCCACGGCAGTGCCGAAGATGCGCAGCATGCCCTTGTTGAACGAGTCGCCGACCGTGCCCAGGCTGCACATGGCCACCGCCAGCCCCGCCCAGTCGGGGCGCTCCCAACCCATCGACAGCGAGATGGAGTAGACCAGCGTCATGGCGAGTGACACCCGCACCGCCTGGCGGAAGGCCTCGGTCCGATACCATTCCAGCAGCCGGTCCAAACCCCTCGGGATCTCCGCTTCCGCGCCCGCAGCCTGGCTTTGCGCATCCGCGCTCATGCGGCTCTCCCGTTCAATGCGTTCTCGAGGTCCTGACCGACAGGTGATGGAGCGAAGATAGTCCGCCCTCTATTTCGTTCCTTCAAGCGAAGCCGTGTGCGGTGCTGTTCTGCGCGGCCATATGGTTTCAGGCAATTCATATGCAATTGAGCCATGATAGAGACCGCGTATCCTGACCATGTTGCGCCAATGTCGTTGCGCACCATGAAGATGGTTTATCGGTCGTTCACGTAGTTTACACTCGGTCCCCGTGTCTTCACAGTAAATGCAGCAGAGAGAAATCCATATGACACTTCGTGCACTCACCGGCCTTTTGCTGTGCCTCGCCATCGCGGCGTGCTCTGGCCCGACCCCGCGCCCGGCTGCCGACCCCGCTGCCATGGCTCATGGCGCAGCGGTCACGCCGGCGGCCGATCCCGCGGCGGTGGAGAAACGTTACCGCGAGGCGTGGCTGGCACAGACGGATCCGCAGGCTTTGGATGTGCTCCGCTTCTGGTTCGAAGAGTGGGACGAGGACCGCGTACAAGGCGGTAAGGGGCGTTACAACGACAAGTGGTTCCCCCATGGCCCGCTGGGGGCCGCGGGCAGCGCGGAAATCGATCGCGAGATCCGCCAGCGCACACGCTTGCTGCTGGCGGCGGCCTTGGAGGCGAGGTCGGGACTCAGCTCGACCTCGATGGGATCCTCCTTGAACACCCGGGCGATGCGAGCACGCAGCCGCTCCGCGAGTTGCTCGGCAGTGGTGTCGGCGTCGACACTCGGCACCGCGCAGGACTGCATCAGGTCGGAGCTGGTGCGCAGCATGAATTCGGCCGCCGAGAGGTCGCTGAATTTCTGGTTCTCCCAGCTCCGGTCCGGTCTGCCGTACAATTCGATGGACCGCTCTGTAAAAGCCGGCGTCCCCATGGATTGCAGCATCTGCGCGGCGGTGGAGTAGCTCCAGGCGGTTTTCCAGATCACGTCGCCCAGCGGATGCTCGCGCGGCGTATCCTTCATGCAGTGCGCCATGCGCTCGACCAGGGTGTCGAGCCCTTCCGGCGGAGTCAGCTGCACTTCCGGTATCCGTGGACGTCCCGCCCGCCAGTCCTCCAGGAACTGGTTGATTACCGCGCGCGGCCACTGGATGGCTGACAGGATCCGGAGGTCCCGTGCGCTCTCCACAATCTGTGCCTCGATCTCGAAAAGTTTCTCGTGGAGTTTGCGCTCGGCGCTGCTGATGTTCATGGGTCCTGCCCCTCGACAGATGAAACTGCTGTATAGCAGATCGCATGGGTCACTGCATCAGGCATTTGGCGCAATACTGCCAGCGTCCGGGCCCCGGGCTTCGACAGGTGCGGGAGGGTTGACTGCAGTACACTGTTGCTCGACTTATCCGGATCCGGGGACAAGCATGTGAAGACCTCCAACAAGTCAGCCGGCGAGGCCTACCTGCTGGCATTTTCCCTTGGCATGGGTGTTTTCTTTGCGGTGCTGGGCATAGGCTGGGGGCTGACAATACAGTCGGGCGTTGTCCTCTTTGATGGCATCTACTCGGGCCTGAGCATAATCCTGACCATGCTGTCGATCCTTGCCATGCGCCTGCTGCAGCAGCCGGATGACGACACCTTCCAGTTCGGGCGCATGGCTCTCGAGCCGCTGGTGGTGGCTTTCAAATCGCTGGTCATCATCGCCGTGTGCCTGTATGGCATCGTGACGGCGGCAATCAGTATTCTGCACGGCGGCGACGCCAGTACCGACGCGCTGGGGGGTATGCTCTACGGCGTGGTGTCGATATCGGCCTGCCTGTTCAGCTGGTACTACCTCAAGCGCCGGGGGGAGGGCATGCCCGACCTGGTGCAGGCGGAGTCCGAGCAGTGGCTCATGGATACGGTGCTGAGCGCCGCGGTGATGGCCAGCTTTATCGCCAGCTACCTGGTGACCGATACCCGCTGGGCGTACCTGGTGCCCTACATCGACCCGGCGATGGTGGTGCTGGGTTCGGGCTTCTTTGTCCGGATGCCGGCGGCGCGCTTCGTCGCGTCAATCAGGGAATTGCTGTTGGCCGCGCCGGACGACGAGATCCAGCAGCAGCTGGCCGACCAGGTCGACGCGGTGGTTCGCGCTCGCGGCTTTGCCAATGCGGTGGTTCGCAGCTCCAAGGTCGGCCGCGAGCTGGCTGTTGATATTGCCTTCATAGGCCGTGCCGGGTCGGGACCGGTGGAGCTGGAGGAGCTGGACCGGATTCGTGAGGAGGTGGAGCGTCGGCTGGCGACGCTGGGCTTCAAGCTGTGGTTGAATATCCTGTTTACCCGGGACCGCCGCTGGGCCTGACGCGCCGCCGGAAACGCGGTCGATGACACCTTGGCTCAGGCGCGTTCGTTGCTGGCGTGGGTCGCCTCCCACAGGGTATGTGCGATCAGGGTCGCCAGTACCAGGGCGCCGCCGACCATGTCGTTGTCGGAAGGGCTCTCTCCCAGGAACAGGTAGATGAACCAGGGCCCCAGCAGTATTTCGAGTAGCAGCACCAGCCCGGTCTGGGCCGCCGGCAGGTAGCGTGGGGCGCGCGCTATGCAGAGGCTGGAGCCGGGCACCACGATGCAACCCAGCAGGACCATGAACAGGATGCTCTCGCCCTGCAGCGCCGCGGGGTTGGCGCCGTTGGCAAGCGCGGCGAGCGCCGTAATGATGCCGGCTGCGATCAGGTAGCTGGCACCGTTGGCGCCGTTGGCGGCCCGCATTACGACCAGGTAGCCCGCCATCCCGACAGCGCCGATCAGCGCCAGCGTGTCGCCCTTGACCGCTCCGGCGGAGGGCTCGTACTCGAAGATGATCCAGATGCCGGCGGTGGACACCGCAATAGCGACCGCCGTGTGGCGCTGCAGCCTCTCGTGCAGGAAAACCAGCGCGATGATAGCCGCGAAAAACGGCGCGGTATTGGTGATCACCAGTGCGCTCGCAACTTCCGTGTTGTTGAGTGCGAGCACGAAAAACACCATGGCGGCGGCGAAGGCAGCGCCGCCAGCATAGATCATGGGGCTCGTATAGGTACTGAAGCCGCCTGTCACTCGGCGCCGCACGGCGACTTCGGCCAGGATTAGCGTAAGCGACAGCAGCGCACCCCGCCAGAACAGCAGGTCCCAGGCATCCGCCCTGATCAACCTGACCAGCAGGCTGTCAAAGCTGAGTATGGTGACGCCCAGCAGCGCAATCAGCAGGCCCTTGATATGCGGTGTCATGTGTTGACTCGATCTCCGACGGCTGCTGTGGCATTGAAGCATAAAACGTGTCGGTACTGCCGCGCTTACCAGATCGTGCCACGATACCGGGGCGTCATGTCCGCGCATAATAATTGACTACCCCGTCGGCGTGCGCCGAAAGGGGTTGCCGACAGCGTGCAAACACTGGTGTTTCCGGCAGCGGGTTAGCCGTGTACTCTTAAAAGCCTTTAGTGCCGCGCTGCCATGCCATCACGCTTTGGTGAGTGAGATGCCTGCCCGCGGTTTGATCGACCTTCGGAAGGAACCCAATGGAAGCTCTACTTGGACACGCGTTGTCAGTCTTCATGGCCTTTTTTGCCATCATGAATCCTGTGGCGAATACGCCGGTATTTCTTGGATTGACTTCAGAATACGAGCGCGAGGTGAGCAAGGCGGTGGCCAGGAGGGCGCTGTTCATCGCGTTCATCATCATCGTGGTATTCTGCGCCGCCGGGAAATTCATCTTCGACTTGTTCGGGATCACCCTGCCGGCGTTCCGGATCACCGGCGGTTTGCTGGTGTTCCTGGTCGGCTACCATATGGTGCAGGGTCAGAATTCCAGTGTTCAGCACCCATCAGAAAGCGATACCGAGAAGAGCAAGACTGCGCAGATGGACATCGCCATCTCTCCTTTGGCCCTGCCGATACTCGCCGGCCCGGGCACCATTGCTACGGCCATGAACTTTGCCTCTGCCGGGGGTATCAACGAGTTCGTCGTGACTACCGCGGCGTTCTTCCTGCTGTGTGTGATCAGCTATTTCTTTTTTGTTTCCGGTGACCGCTTCGTCAAATTCATCGGCGACAACGGCATCAAGGTCATCACGCGTATCATGGGATTGATTCTCGCGGTCATTGGCACGCAGATGGTTATCGCGGGGATAGGTGGCGCCGTGTCGCATGCGTAAATACGCGCGTTTCTCGTGGTTGGTATCGCTGCGGGCGGTATTACTGAAGGGCTTTGTGTCTGGAACGGTATTGCGTTGGTGAGTCGCCTGTCCAGCGCCTGAACGCGCGAGTAAATGCGGAATGTTCGGTATATCCAAGGCGCTGGGCCAGTTCCGAGATATCCATATCTTTCTGCTCCAGCATGCGCATGGCCGCTCTTTCCCTTCCGCTGTCGATCAGATCCGAGTAGCTCATATTCTCCAGGGTCAGTCGTCGCTGGAGGGTTCTCACTGAACAGCCCATCAAAGAGGCCGCAAGGGCGATATGTGGATAGCCTTGGCAAAGGTAGGGTTCGAGGAGTCTGTCCAATATTTCGCCGACGGAAAACGGCGTCGATAACCCGGTGATCCTGGTTTGCGTGACCAGACCGATGTGACTCCTGGCCTGCCGGCGCTTCGCGAGCAATAACTCGCGGGGGAAAACAAGTGCGCTGCTCTGCTGGTCCGTGTATACGGGCACGCCATCGAAAAGGTCCCCGGCATTGAACAGCAGTTCACGCTTGCGTGATGTCAGCAGCACGCATGAGGGCTGGAATACCTGGCCCGCAAACACAATTAGCAAGTCCCTTATGAGTTGTAGCGTCCTGACCTCACTGAGTGTATGCCCGGGATACTCAATGGGCAGTGGCAGTAGCAGGCAGAGTCGAACCATGTCTCCCGCCGTCTCCGACCACATTCTGGCGCCGGAATTCTGCATCCTGCACATGATCGGAAGCATGCGAATTGCGCGGTTTAGATCAGGCGCTTTCAGAACCGGGTCGATCAAGCTCCGGTTGAACACCCTGTTCATGTCCGCAATGGGAACGCCTTGGTCACAAACGCCTTCGCGGTAGGCCATGTCCGCAATGAAGGCTCTCACTTGTCGGTACGATAGCCAAGCATCAGGATTCTCGCGGAATAAAACCGGAAGCAGCGCGCGCTGCAGACCGGATTCCACGGGCGCGCCGATAGAGCTGAACCAGTCGACATACTCTGAGAGTGTAGAAGCTCTCGTGAGAGGTGGTGCGATCAATGAGCCGACCCTTCTTGAATTCGACCCTGACAAGCTACATATGACAGGGCCAGTTAGTATAGACCGTAATGCGCTGTTAGCACTATTCCTGACCTGGCCCCATAATCCTGATCCAGATCCAAAGTGGTAAAACGCCGATTGGAATTCCGGGGACAGTTTAGGAATTCCGGGGACAGTTTACTTAACTACCGATTTCGGCCCGGGCTTCCGCCTTTTCAAATGCCGCCCCGACAATCCTTCCAGCCTTTCAATGAATGATGCGTCCCCGGCTGGCCTGCCAGTAGACGAAAACCGCCTGATGTCCGCCACATCTTCTTCACTGGCGCCTTTGGACAGGTAGCTCCGCCAATCATCCACGCGGTCCAGCATCGGCTGTACAGCCACAGCAGCGTCGTCCGCCCCCACAAAATGAGCTCTGGCGCTCGACCATGGCCAATCTTGCGGTCTCGGGCAAAGTCTGGCTCGTACAGGGTTTAATTCCACGTAGCGGACAGTCGCCATCAAGTAGCGCTCGTCCATGA
Organism: Halieaceae bacterium; assembly: GCA_036351375.1. GTDB lineage: Bacteria > Pseudomonadota > Gammaproteobacteria > Pseudomonadales > Halieaceae > JANQIO01. The sequence continues at coordinate 8,077 of JAZBOY010000227.1, read as the reverse complement.
CAAAAGAATGGAAACGCTCCTGCCAGAGGTGTCCCTTCCAGTTCTCTCTAAAATTGATCCGCCGGGAGTAGTGGTGGTGGACGAAGCGAAACAGCCGCGAGAGGCTGTCTTTCTCCTCTGGCACCACTACCAGATGGACGTGATTGGGCATAAGGCAATAGGCCCAGACAGCTACCTGCGCTTCAGCCTTTGCCTGGGTGAGTAGTTCCAGGTAGGCACGGTAATCTTCATCGCAGAAGAAAGTCTTCATGCGCCGATTGCCGCGTTGAGTAACGTGATGGGGGTAACCCGGAGCGACCAGTCTCGGCATCCTTGCCATGATAGGTTTCCTTAGTGTCATCCATGACACTCTCAGGCTAGACCTTGCCCAGAATTAAGTAAACTGTCCCCGGAAATCCCCGATTTCTGTCAGGACGCTAGCAGCCCGGCAGGTCCTCGAGTTTCTCCTCGTGGGGGCCGATGGGAAGGCCGCAAATATCGGCGCCGTCCGCCGGGAGATCCTCCCGAACCAGCCGCTGTAGAGGGGTGGTAATCGGACTGATGATGAATCCCAGCGCCGTGGTGCCCACAGTGAGGGCTCCACCTTTCAACCCGATGCCGAAATCCTCGAAACTGCCCTTGATTTTTATGGGCGTGGCCAGGCTGAAAAATTCCGGCCGCTTGGCTTTGGGTTTTGCGCTCAGCTTGATGTCGCGGGCCGCGAAATCGACGCGGCCGTCGCCGCAGATGCGGATTCTCGTGGTGTCCACCGCGAGCTGGCGAGACTTCATTCTTCCGTTCTCCATCGACCAGCGGCTGAGCAGGCAATTGACGATCGGGACGTCCTCGCTCTTGACGGCAGAGTCCACAACGGCGGCCAGCAGGTTCACCGCCCAGAGATCGACCAGGCCGGACTGCAAGTTTTCCGGGATCACCGATACGTCGAAATAGCCGTTGGCGTTGGCCAGCAGGTCACCGAAGCGGGCGGCCTCTGACTGCACGTCCAGATCGATATCGAGGGTGCCGCCAACCGCCGTCTCCGGATTGGAGAGGTGCAGCAGGGCGCCCAGATCAACCTGCTTTGCCAGCACGCGGAGTGACGCCTCAGACAGTTGTCGGTCGGGTTTCAGGGACACTTTGACAAGCAGCGACTGCGCATCGGACTCCAGGGCCAGCGGATCGACAGAGAGTCTGCCGTCCTGAAGGCTCAGCTGCAGTTTTCCGCTGCCGAATCGGTCTTCCCCGGACAGGACCTGCTCGACCGACAGGGAGAGTCGCGCATTCAGCCGGCGGAGGGATTCCGCGCTGAGCGGTTTTGCCGGCTTCGCTGCCTCTGCTGCCGGTTTTGCAGAGTCCATGTTCTCAGGTTCAGATTCAGACTCAGGCGTGGCCGGCTCCGGTGACCAGTCGGGGGTCTCAAAATCCTGGAGCTGAATGGATTCCGATAGAAGATCGAGCGAAACGGTGGGCGGGTCCACCGTGTCGTCCACCAGCGCCGATCCCTGCAGGGTGCTGGATCCGACCTGGATCTGCAGGTCAGCCATTTCCAGTTGGCCTGGACGGGCGATCAGGTCGGCACGCATGCGATAGTCTTGCAGCGGCGGCAAGTCCACCCCCAACAGGCTGTTGAGGCTGTCGAGCCGCTCACCCATCACCGAAAATCCCAGCTCGGTCCGCAGGTTCTGGCCCAGCATGTCGGTGAAGCCGCCCAGCTCGAGCCTGGTCCCCGCGATGTCGATGCCGATATCAATTCGGGTGTTGGTCATGGCGATGAATTCCGCCAGCGACGTCGCGCGCAGGGAGAGACGGTAGGGCTCTTCTTGCAACGTCCCTTTCATATCCAGCGACAGGGGCTCGCCAAAGGGCGCAGCGCCCCGGGCCTGGTACAGCATGAAACTGTACAGCTCCTCCTCTGCCCTGTCTTCGAATCGCAGGGACACATCGCCCAGGGAAAGTTCGTCCACCGCGACCGTAAGCGCCGCCGGCGCGTCCACACCCGCTGACTTCTCGACCGGACCCGCTTTCTTGCCGGCTGTCCGCCCTGTGGTCCAGTTCACCCGCCCGTCCGCAGCGCGGACCAGGTTCAGGGAAAGTCCCTCGACGAGAAAGCTCCTGATGTGCAGTTCTCGCTCCAGCAGTGGCAGCAGGCCCACGGTGACGCGGGCGCGCTTCATATGCAGCAGTTCTGTCTCTGTAGCGTCCAGCGAGCCTGCGATTCTCAGCCCGGCCAGCTCGAGGTAGGGCCAGAGCGAGGTGGTCAGCACAATCGGCCCTTCCACGGTAACCGGGCGTTTGAGTGCGCGGCTTGCCTGCGCCTCAATCAGGGCGCCGTAGCGGGTAATATCGACGGGAATTCTGGCGAGGGACAAGACCAGCAGGGTGATGATCAGCAGTATCACCAGGCTCAGGACGAACCGCAGCATTCGCTTGATAATCACGGAACAGCTCTCCGAAACGCACCCCGGCAGTGTAGCAGGGCAGGATGGCACGGCAACGGGGTGCGGGAATTCCGGGGACAGTTTACTTAACTACCGATTTCGGCCCGGGCTTCCGCCTTTTCAACTGTCGCCCCGACAGTCCTTCCAGCCTTTCAGTTAATGATGCGTCTCCGGCTGGCCTGCCAGTAGACGAACACCGCCTGATGTCTACCACATCTTCTACACTGGCGCCCTTGGACAGGCGATATTGGGTTCAGAGTAAGTTTTTTGAAGAAGGGGCGGCCTATGGTCGCCCTTGCTGGTTACAGCTGTGTAAGTATTGCTCTGATCCCAATATCCGAAATCCATACTGTCCCGCGATATCCGGTAATCTAATGCCTGGCTTTCTATACCCTCGACATCGAGACAACACTTCATGATAGATAGGCATAAAGGAGCGCTGCTCGCACTCTGCGGCGTTACTATCCTCAGCCTTGACAGTTTGCTGGTCAGGCTCGTTGATGCCGCCTCACCCTGGAATCTTGTTTTCTGGCGCGGTCTTCTCCTCTCAATCACTTTGCTCTCGATTGAATTCTTTCGTGCTCAACAATCGGCGGAGGGTCGCCCAGCAGGATTCTCCGTGGCGGTTTTTACCGGAGGGTTTGGATACGCCTCTGCTGCGATGTTTTTTGTTCTGGGGCTTGGAAAATCTGATGTGACCAGTGTGCTGGCGATATACAGCATGGCACCGTTTTTTGCAGCGGTAATCGCATTTGTTGTCCTACGGGAAACACTTCCCAGGCACACGGTAATTGCCATGGCGGTTGCCATGGTAGGTATTGCAGCGATCTTTCAATACGGGGTGGGGTCAGGCGAGGAAATTGGGGACCTTTATGCCCTGGTATCAGGGCTGGGTTCTGCGACCTACCTTGTTTCATTGCGACGTGATTCGGGCAGCAGTGGAACGAGAATTCTTGTTACGGGCGGGGTTACGATGGCGTTGATTGCGCTACTGAATGGTGCCAGTCCGATGGCAATCCAGGGTGTGAACTTCATCTATATGTTGCTCCTGGGTAGCGTTGTCGTGCCTCTCTCCGGTCTATGCGTGGCGAAATCATCACAATACTTGCCCGCAGCACAGGTAGGCCTGATTCTCTTGCTCGAGCTGTTGTTTGGCCCGTTCTGGATCTACCTGGTATTCAATGAAACGCCGGCCACGGAAAACATGATCGGAGGGACCCTGGTGCTGGTAACGCTGTTCGCACATACGCTGTGGGAATCTCGAACAGAGCGACGGTAAGGCGTGCCATGACGCGGCACTGTCTGGTCCGCACCACGCGTCATGATCTTCATACTGCTGGTCATCGTGATGGTGGCGGCGGGAGAAGTGACCCTGCAAGTATCCCTGCCTGAACTACCTGACTTACTCACTGAAGCGAGTGTTTCGCGAACGGGGGCATGCTGAGGCTGTTCCTTGGGCCGGAAAAAAGCGGTTTAAGTCGCAGCTCTTGGGCACAATTTGGGCACAGCCGCGTATTTCGGAAGCTGGGGCCGCCGCCGCAGATTGATGCTGGCGTAAGATGCTGTTTCTACTGAGGAAATGTATGAAGAGAGGTGGTAGCTACGGGTGGACTTGAACCACCGACCCCAGCATTATGAATGCTGTAGATTCCATAGCCATAAAGTAATTAAAAGTTACCCCAATAGACGATAAAGCCAATAAAAGTCAGTGAGATGTGGCTTTTCAATATGCCCCTACGCGTCATTTGGCGTAGCTGTCGGCGTCAAAAAATACAGCTCGCTAAGTGCCTCAGCCTAAAAGTTGGACAAATACTCCCGCACAAGAGAGTTGCCTCACTAGTAAATTAGGCATGAAACAAGTAAATGGCGAAGCAGGGGGTTGAGCAGATGCTACGGTATGAATGCATAGCGCGTGTTTACTGTCGAGTGCTTGTCAGTTTCTCAGGACTTAGGCTACACCGACCAGTGCCGAGTGGAGCCTCTCTGCTCGCCCCATCTTTCGAGAAGCTTTTGCAGTTCTGCATGGTTCAGTCCAGGCCAGCTGATCAGGATTTCTAAGAGCCACTGGCCGATTCCACAGCAGTGCTAGCCAATCATTCAGGCCATCTTGCACTGGATTATTATAATCAAACCCCCAGTCATTGTTGGAGCTCGCTGAGGCTTGAATGAACTTGATAATCGCCAGCGCTATTGGGACTGTCCGCCATTTTTATCCCGGGACATCTCGAGCTGTTGCTTGCGATAGCGTCCCGGCGTGACGTTGGTCTTCTTCTTAAAGGCGGCATTAAATGAAGAAATGGAATTGAATCCGCTGTCATAGGCAATGTTAGTAATATCAACTTGGGGTTTCTCTTTCAGGAGTTGCTTGGCTTTCTCAACCCTGAATCCATTGATGTAGTTATTGAAGTTGCTATTGAAGCGACAATTAATAAACTCGGACAATTGCGGCCCGTTAAGACTCAGCTTTCTTGCTAGTTCGGTTATACGCAGATTGGAATTCAGGTACGGTTCCTGCTCGACGATAATGCGTTGAAGTTTCTCCGCGATTTCATCCTGGTTGACAAGTTGCAAGCGAGTTGAACGCTGGTAGCGTTGCTTACGTAATATGTCAGAGACATCCTCAACCGTTTTTGAACTGGAAAAGGTGCTAATGAAAATAAAAAATATTAAAAGAGAGCTGGCTACCGGGGCTGCCATAAATCCAAGGGCCTCTGGATCGCGCAAAGCACTTAAATGCATTGTCATCGCAGAGGCCATTAATACAACGGCAATAAAAAGTACCTTGTAATCGGCTCTGGCGGGGCGACTTGGATAAAGATGAATAACAAAAGTCGCTACCAGATATAAAATCATGTGGTACATGCCGATTTCGGCAACTATTTCATGTAGGTTGTTGCGTCTGGTATCGATGGTGGCATGAATTAGATCGACCTTTGCACTGCTGTCGTAGGCGAAGAGCATGGGCAGCAGACTGAGTAGCGCCAGCAGGGCGGGGAGAAAGTGCAGCCATTTGCGCCAGTTCATCTCGAAGTGATCGTTGAGAAGGGCATCGACGAACAGGTAGAGTAACGGGCCCCACATGAACAGAAATGGGTTGGCCGTGTAATAAAAATGGGGATAGCTAAATATAGCGCCCGAGCTGACGAGGAAGCTTAACCACTCCAGATACGCCCAGCAGAGCAGGAATCCTCCGGCTAGCCAGTCGCGTAGATTTTCTCTGTGGCGTAATTGCAGGATGCCCATGGACCCTGCCAGCACGCTCCCGGCCAAGATGGTCAGATCGGTGAGCGTAGGTGACGGATAGGGCACAAATAGGGTCTACTGCTAAATATTGTTTTCCTTTCTGATCTTAGGCTTTGCCTACCTGTTGTCAACAGTATTAATTTTCTGTGTGCGGGTGCGTTTCCTCATCCGCGTTTTGCGGCAAGTATTTAACGCTGACGATTACCATGCAGGCGGCCACAATGAACAGGAAGCTCAGGTACTCCAATGCCTGCCTGAGCGCAGCCGCTTCTCCCAGCTCTGGGGTCAGGTAATCGCTGACCATGCCGACCGCCAAGGGTCCCAGGCCAAATCCGATCAGGTTGTTACAGAGGAAGATCATGGCGGAAACCATGCCGTGGAGGTTGGACGAGACGATCTGCTGACTGATGCTGATCATGGGTGCTGTGAACCCGGAAGAGACCACAATGGGTATCGCGCAGAGTAACAGGGTGATCGTCATATCCTGGACCATAAAGGCCGCTACGGTGGCGGGTGCCGAGGCGCTGAATATGAGAATGGGAATCCAGAGGTTCCAGCGACGATCCTTGCTGGCCAGCTTGTCGGTGAGTATGCCGAAGCCGATGGCAGCGCTAATGCCTCCTCCACCGACGATGAGTCCCAGAATAGCGCCGATCTCAGACTTACTCGAACCATATTCGCGAATCATAAAGGTCGGCAACCAGGTCATCAGGCCGGCATAGCCGAAAATCGCCAGCGACCCTCCCGTCACATACCAGCGAAAGGCGCGTATTTTCCAAAGCGCTGTGACGCTTTCCATGAAGCTCAGAGTGTTGGAGGAGACGGGCGTGCGTCGGGCCGGCTCCTTCAGGTAGCGCCATGCCAACAGTGACAGGATTATGCCAGGGGCCCCCACAGCGTAAAATGCCGCCCGCCACCCGTAGTGGTCTGCAATCCATCCCCCGAGGGCAAAGCCCAAAAAGGACCCGGCGAAGTATCCGGCGCCGTAGAAGGCGAGAGCGGTAGTGCGGTGTCGTTGAGAGTAGGTATCGGCGATCATCGAGTGCGCCGCCGGCGTGCACGGGGACTCTCCTATGCCGACACCGAATCGAGCCAACATCAACTGTATATAGTTTTGGGCAGCACCGCAGAGCACCGTCATTAGGCTCCACATGGCCAGCGCCAGTGCAATGAGTTTGCTTCGGTTCTTGCGGTCCGCCAGGTAGGCGGCCGGGATACTCATAGTGATATAGATCGCCACAAAAGCGAATCCACTTAATAAGCCGAGTTGACTATCGCTGAGGGTGAATTCCTGTTTGATATCTTCCAACAGGATAATCAGTATCTGTCGATCCAACGCGTTGAGCACGAAGACGCCGGTAAGGGCGATCAGCAGGCCATGCCGCTTGAGGAATGACTTCAGTCGCGCGAGGAGGAGGGGGGATTTTTTGCTTTCAATCTGCGAATCAATATCTGCCTGCTCTTCGTAGGAACTCATTGATATGCCACCTTCTCGAGAAATCAGAATCCGCTATCTGTTCGAAAATACCCACGTGAGTTGATGAGCGCTAATGAAATCATGTTTTCGAGGAATTTAGCGCTGGGTGGTTGAGCGGGGGTCAATATCGACCCTCGGCACCTGGACCGGGAAGTGGCTCGCAATTGCTCATTTTCTGTTCAATTTAACCCCGATTTTTCTCAAATCATGATTTCAAAGCTCGAAAATCATGATCTTGTAAGCCTTGACCCTGAAATTCGTGGATGGTTGGTCTGGGATGGGGGGTTGTTATTGTAGTTGCCATATCCACCGATCATTCCAGGCGCCAGTTGGGGTAAAACATAGAACGGAGATAACGATAAAGATGCCTACTTTTGCTCAGAAAACGAATATACATGGCCCGTCATCGGCGGGGTTCAGAAAGCGTGCTTCCTCCGTGTTGCTTAAAGCCGTTGCGGCATCTGCAGTGCTTCAGGCTCCAATTGTTATGGGTGCCCAGCTTGAGGAAGTAGTAGTCACGGCCCAAAAGAAAGCTGAAAGCCTTCAGGATGTTCCTATCACCCTGCAGGCCTTTAGCGGTGACAGCGTTGCAGAGGCAGGCATAAGTGACATCGAGACGCTTTCGGAGAATATGCCGGCGGTCACTATTGCACGGTCGGCGAACTCCCAGCGTATCGTGGCACGCGGTATCGGTTCCGGGTCGAATAATGGCTTTGAACAATCGGTGGGAACCTTCGTCGACGGCATTTATTATGGCCGAGGTCAACAAATCAGGCCAAGGTTCATCGACATCGCGTCAATTGAGGTACTGAAGGGGCCCCAGTCCACGCTTTTCGGTACCAATGTCACCGCTGGAGCAATCAATATCCGCTCCAACGATCCGACGGATGAGTTTGAGGGTCAAGTCAGCCTGTTGGTCGGCGAAGACGGTGAGCAGGAC
>JAZBOY010000226.1:0-8067 GCA_036351375.1 Halieaceae bacterium | reverse complement strand
GGCCTTGTGGGCGGCCACGCGTTCACGAGCGACTTCTTCCGCTGCCTTGTGCTTGGCAGTATCGATCGCATCACTCAGCTTGGCGCGCGCTGCATTGGCCCGGTCGCGCATGCTGGCGACTTTCTTGTTGGCGCGCTGCACGGCATTGCTGGCGGCTTTGGCAGCACGCTTGTCAGCAGCCTTGGCAGACTTCACGGCCTTGGCGCGAGCAGCGGCTGCCTTCTTGCGAGCCGCGTCTACCGCCTTGCGTTCCTTCTCGAGGGCTTTCTCTACGCTACCCAGTGCATCCTTGGCGCGTTTGACGATGGGAAATTGTTCAGGCTTCTTGGCCTTGGGTGCTGCCTTCCTGGCCGGTGCCTTGCGGGCTTTCTTTGCTGGAGCTTTCTTAGCAGGCGCTCTTTTCGCCGGCGCTTTCTTCGCTTTCGCTTTTTTAGCTGGTGCCTTCTTCGCTTTCGGACGAGTAGCCATATTGCCTTTCCCCATGGTTATTATTGAGTGGCTCTTGGCGAAAATAGCATAGAGGTTTCGCCCCGTTCAAGGCAGGGTTTTCAGCTTATGACTCAAATCGCTTTGGGGGAAACGGCTGTTATTAAACAACCGTGTTGATCAGCTCAGCGCGTCGAGCACCTTGGCGGTGATGTCTTGCACGCTGCCAACACCTTCAACGCGGTGGTAGGCAGGTGCAGCATCGCCTTCCAGCGACTGGTAGAAATCGATCAGCGGCGCAGTCTGGTCGTGGTAAACCTGCAGGCGCTTGCGTACCGTTTGTTCCTTGTCGTCTTCCCGCTGCACCAGCGGCTCGCCGGTCTCGTCATCGAGACCTTCGCGCTGCGGCGGGTTATGGGTGACGTGATAGATGCGACCGGAGGCCTCATGCACACGACGGCCGCTGAGGCGTTGCACAATCTGTTCATCGTCTACCGCAATTTCCAGCACGTGGTCGATGGGAATGCCGGCATCCACCACGGCCTGGGCCTGGGGAATAGTGCGCGGAAAGCCGTCAAACAGGAAACCGTTGGCGCAGTCATCCTCAGCAATGCGTTCCTTGACCAGGGCGATGATCAGGTCATCTGATACCAGCGCACCCGAGGCCATCACTTCCTTGGCTTCCAGGCCCAGCGGCGTGCCGGCCTTAACAGCGGCGCGCAACATGTCGCCGGTGGAGATCTGGGGGATAGAGAAGTGCTTGCAAATGAACTGGGCTTGGGTGCCCTTACCTGCGCCGGGGGCGCCCAACAGAATCAGTCGCATTGAAATGGAATCCTGGGGAATGGGGTGTAAACAAGGTCAGAAACCATACAGGTGCGCGCTGACCAGTTCAAGCGTCGCCGTGCGGCTCGCGCGCGTCTCGCTTTACCTCTTCCCAGAGCTGGTCCAGGACGTCCAGCGGCGTATCCTCTACCCGCTCGCCGCGTTCCTCAAGCCGCGCCTCTACCGCATTGAAGCGCCCCTCGAACTTGGTGGTTGCGCGGCGCAGGGCTGCCTCGGCATCAATGCCGTTACGGCGCGCCATGTTTACACAGCTGAACAGCAGGTCACCCAACTCGCCTTCCACCTGCTGTTTGCGTGCAGCGGTGTCACCTTCGGTATTCATCGCCTGGGTCAGCTCCGCCAGTTCCTCGTGCAGTTTGGCCAACACGCCGTCCAGGTCGGGCCAATCGAAGCCGACGGTGGCCGCGCGTTTCTGAACCTTCTGGGCCCGGCTCAGGGCGGGTAATGCCAGCGGAATATCATCTAGAACGGAATGCTGCTGGCGAGCGGCGCGCTCTTCACGCTTGATGGCCTCCCAGCTCTGCTTGACCTCGGCCACGCTGGCGTCGCCATCGACGACACCCTCAATCGCCCCGCCGGCGAACACGTGGGGGTGACGCCGCACCAGTTTGTCGACCAGCGTGTGGATGATCTGCGGGAAATCGAACAGGCCGCGCTCCTGCCCCATCTGCGCGTAGAACACCACCTGGAACATCAGGTCGCCCAGCTCCTCGGCAACGTGTCCGAAGTCGCCGTGCTCGATGGCTTCCACCAGTTCATAGGCCTCTTCCAGGGTGGAGGGCACGATCGTGGCGAAGTCCTGTTGCAAGTCCCAGGGGCAGCCGTGCTGGGGATCGCGCAGGCGCTGCATCACGCGCAGCAGGTCCTCAATGCGGTAGCTGGCATCATCCGGCCTGTTCAACACCGTCCTCACTCAACCGCCGCGCGGATATCACATTGTTAAGGCTGCTGATGCGATTCAGCAGCTTGCCGAGGAAACCCAGGTCCGGCACCTCCACCCGCAGGCGCATGGTGGCAATATGCTCAGAGCGGTCGGTGCTGGTATTGATGGACAGCACATTGATACGCGCCGCGGCAAGCAGCTCGGTAATGTCCCGCAACAGGCCCGAGCGATCGTAGGCTTCGATGCCGATATCCACATCATAGCTGCCCCGCTGTTCGCTGGAACCCCAGTTCACCTCGATGATGCGCTCGGGGTGCTCCATCTCCAGGTGCAGCAAGCGCCCACAGTCCCGGCGATGCACACTGACACCGCGCCCCTGGGTAATAAAGCCGAGTATGTTGTCGCCAGGCACCGGTTTGCAGCAGCCGGCGAGGTGGCTCAGCAGGTTGCCGATCCCCTCCACCTGAACGGCACCTGCTTCGCCGTCTGCACGCGCCTTGCGGCGCAGCTTGACCGCCGGTGCCTGGGTGGGCTGCGCATCGGGAATCAGTGACTGGGCCGCCGCCAGCACCTGGGCTGCACTCAGCTCGCCGGCGCCCACGGCGGCGTACATATCTTCCACACTGCCCAGCTGCACGCGGTTGGCCACACGCTTGTAGTCGATACTGGTCAGGGCCAGTCGTTTGAACTCCCGCTCCAGCAGTCGGCGCCCGGCATCCACATTCTCATCCCTGGCCTGGGCCCGAAACCAGTGCTGCACCTTGGCCCGGGCACGTGACGTTTTCAGGTAACCAAGCCCGGGCTGCAGCCAGTCGCGCTTCGGTGAGGCCTCGTTGCCGGTGAGGATCTGCACCCGCTCACCGGTCTTGAGCTGGTAGGTCAGAGGCACGATGGATCCGTTGACCTTGGCGCCCCGGCAGCTGTGCCCGACCTCAGTGTGCACGTGGTAGGCAAAATCCAGCGGCGTGGCGCCGGACGCCAGGTTGACCACGTCGCCATCTGGCGTGAACACATAGACCCGGTCCTGGGAGGTCTCGGCGCTGAACTGCTCCGCCAGGTTGCCGACATCGCCGGTTTCCTCATGCCAGTCCAGCACCTGCCGCAGCCAGGCAATCTTTTCCTCGTAACTGCTGGAGAGGCCGCCTTCGCGATCAGAGCCCTTGTAGCGCCAGTGCGCGCAGACACCCAGCTCCGCCTCTTCATCCATATCCCGGGTGCGAATCTGTATCTCGAGAATCTTGCCCTCGGGCCCAATCACCGCGGTATGCAGGGAGCGGTAGCCGTTCTCCTTGGGGTTGGCGATATAGTCGTCGAACTCGTTGGGAATGTTGCGCCACAGCCCGTGCACGATACCCAGCGCCGCGTAGCAGTCCTTCACCGTGGGCACCAGGATGCGCACTGCACGAATATCGTACACCTGTGAGAAGCCGATACCCTTGCGCTGCATCTTCCGCCAGATGCTGTAGATGTGCTTGGAGCGGCCGCGCAGCTCCGCTTCGATACCCTCGCGGCCAAGGGTGTCGGTGATCTGGGTTTTCACCCGCTCGATGAACTTGTCTCGCTCCAGGCGCTTGCCGTCCAGCAGGCGGGCGATCTTGTGGTAGGCGTCCTGGTAGAGATAGCGGAACGACAGGTCTTCCAGCTCCCACTTCAGATGACCGATACCCAGGCGGTGCGCCAGCGGCGCGTACACGTCGAATACTTCCTGGGCCACGGTGCGACGATTGGCCTCGTCGTTCTTGACCGCGCGGATTGCACAGGTGCGCTCCGCCAGCTTTATCAGCGCCACCCGCACGTCGTCGACCAGCGCAATGAGCATCTTGCGGATGTTGTCTTTCTGGGCGTCGGCCTGGCCCAGCACCGGTGCGTCGCGGTCGATATTGAGGGTACTGATGGCGGACATGCGCTGCACACCTGCCAACAGCTTGCCCACGCCGGGCCCAAAGCTGCTCTCGACGTCTTCCATCGAAAGCCGGCCCTCGGCCACCGCCCGATACAGCATGGCCGCTACCAGGCTGTCGGCGCCCATGTGCAGTTCGGAGAGAATCTCCACCATATCCAGGCCGGTGTCGCGGCAGCTGCCGTGTCCGTACCAGATGTCATGCCCCGCCTCGCTCGCCGCCGGCGCTGGAATGCTGCACACCATCTCGAAGGCGCTGCCCACCTGCTGCCGGTCTGCGTCCGGGAACTCCGCCAGCTGCTCCTGCAACCAGCGGCCGGCATCGGCATCACGCTCAGCGCGGACTCGCACCATGGCGCTAGCCGTAAACGCCGGTGGACAGGTAACGGTCGCCGCGGTCGCAGATGATCGCCACGATCACCGCGTCGCTGACCTCGCCGGCGACGCGCAGTGCTCCTGCAACGCAGCCGCCGGAGGACACGCCGGCAAATATGCCTTCGCGCCGGGCCAGTTCGCGCATGGTTTCTTCAGATTCCCGCTGGCTGATATCGATCACCCGGTCGACCCGGGCCGCATCGTAAATTTTGGGCAGGTAGGCCTGCGGCCAGCGACGAATTCCGGGAATGCTGGAGCCATCTTCGGGCTGCAGGCCGACAATCTGGATATCGGGGTTCTGTTCCTTCAAGAAACGCGAGGTGCCCATGATGGTGCCGGTGGTGCCCATGGAGCTGACAAAGTGGGTGACGGTGCCATGGGTATCGCGCCAGATCTCCGGGCCGGTGCCGGCGTAGTGGGCCTCGGGGTTATCGGGATTGGCAAACTGGTCCAGCACCCGGCCCTTGCCCTCGGCCTGCATGGCCATGGCCAGGTCTCGAGCGCCTTCCATGCCCTCCTCCTGGGTCACCTCGATCAGCTCGGCACCGTAGGCCGACATCGCCTGCTTGCGCTCATCGCTCATATGCGAGGGCATGATCAGTTTCAGCGGGTAACCCTTGATGGCTGCGGCCATGGCGAGTGCGATGCCGGTGTTGCCGCTGGTGGCTTCGATCAGCACGTCGCCGGGCTTGATCTCACCGCGGGCCTCGGCGCGCTGGATCATGCTCATCGCCGGGCGATCCTTCACCGAGCCGGCGGGGTTGTTGCCCTCCAGCTTCAGCAGGATGGTGTTGCCGGTATCTGCGCCCATGCGCTGCAGGCGCACCAGTGGCGTATTGCCGACGCAATCTTCAATCGTGGGATAGTCTGGCATGGGGCCGGGATTATACCCTGTCACTTACCGGGTCGCTAAACACGCATGCGTCAGGCGCCGCCGGGCAGCCTCAGTCCGGGCGCCGGAACAGCTCCCGGCTTTTCAGAGGCCGGTCGCCGAGGTGGGCCGCCAGCACCTGGCGCATGAGGCGCTTGGCACACTGCCGCGCAGTGCCCTCGAAGTCTCCGCGGCTGATGCTCAACAGGTCGGCGCCGCGGTAACGCGGCAGGCGGTCCGAGGCAGCGTCGGGGGCGGCTACCAGGCCGTGCTCCTCCTGGTAGTGATACCAGCCTTCCGCCGCCAGCTGATCGCCACTGAGGCCGTCGCTGGCAAGGTCGAAGCCGTAACCCAGCTCTTCCAGTAACACCAGCTCAAAACGACGCAGGGGAATCTCGGTGGAACCGTCGACCTCATCCGCCAGCAGTGACAGGACCGCCGCGTAGTGGTCAAACAGCGACTGGTGCGGGTCCTCATGGTGCAGCAGGCGCATCAGCAGTTCGTTCATATACAGCCCGCTGTAGACCCGCTCGCCGGTCAGCGGTAGTGCCGGGCCCATGGCTTCACAGCCAGACAGGTTCTTGAGCTGGGCGCGACCGCCCCAGGAGCACTGCAGCGGCGTGAACGGCTGCAGCAGGGCTGCCGTGCTGCCGCCCCGGGTGCGCCGACCCTTGGCGCCGCGGGCGACCATGGACACCCGTCCGTACTCTCGGCTGAAAAACTCTACCAGCAGGGAGCTGTCACGCCAGGGACGGGTATGAATGACATAACCGGCTGCAAGGCTCGCTCTCATGGTGCTTCAGTACTCGCCTGCGCGGGGGGGGCGTCAGCCCTGCTCGTCATACCCGAGGCTGCGCAGTGCCCGCTCATCGTCGGACCAGCCCGACTTGATCTTGACCCACAGCTTGAGCATCACCTTTGACTCGAACAGGGCTTCCATGTCCTTGCGGGCCTCGGCGCCGATAGAGCGCAGCCGGCTGCCTCCCTTGCCGATCAGGATGCGCTTCTGGCCGTCACGCTCAACATAGATGAGCGCGGAAATATGCAGCACGCCGTCTCGCTCGGCGAATTCCTCGATCTCCACGGTGATGGCATAGGGGAGCTCCTCCCCCAGCTGGCGCATAATTTTTTCCCGCACCATCTCCGCCGCCATGAAACGCTGGCTGCGATCGGTGACCTGGTCTTCCGGGAAGAAGTGCACCGACTGCGGCAAGCCCTCGCGTATGCACTGCTCCAGTTCGTCGATGTTGTGCCGATTGAGTGCGGAAATGGGCAGGATGGCCTTGAAATCAGCCTGGTCGGCAAGGAACTGCAAATGCGGCAACAGCGCCGACTTCTTCTCCAGCAGGTCGACCTTGTTGACCGCCAGGATCACCGGCGCCGGCCCGGCCATGGCCTGTTCCAGCACCCATTCGTCCTCGTCGGTCCACTGGGTCCGGTCGACCACCATGACCACCACGTCCACGTCGGCTATGGCCGAATGCGCGGCCCGGTTCATATAGCGGTTGATGGCCTTGCGTGCGCCCTTGTGAAGCCCGGGTGTATCCACGAATACTACCTGGTCGCGCCCCTCGGTCTTGATACCCAGCACCCTGTGCCGGGTGGTCTGCGGCTTGCGCGAAGTAATACTGATCTTCTGACCGAGAATATGATTGAGCAATGTCGACTTGCCGACATTGGGGCGACCGATGATGGCCACGTAGCCGCAGCGCTGTGGCCCAGCCTGCTCCTGTTCAGCGCTCATCCAGCACCTCCAGTACGGCGCCTGCCGCTGCCTGCTCCGCCCGCCGCCGGCTACTGCCGGTACCGCGCTCGCTGACCGGAGGCTCGGCGACGCGACACTCCACGGTAAACTGCTGACAGTGATCGGCCCCCTCGGTCGCCACCAGGGCATAGTCCGGCAATGGCAGACCCTTTCCCTGCAGGTACTCCTGCAGGCTGGTCTTGGCGTCCTTGACCGCCGCCTGGGGGCTGACGGCGTCGAGGCGTCCGGCAAACCACGCCTGTACGCGCTCCCGCGCCACCTCGAAACCGCCGTCGAGCAGCATGGCGCCAATCACGGCTTCCAGTGCATCAGCCAGTATGGAATTACGGCGCCGCCCGCCGCTCTTGCGCTCGCCAGGGCCCAGCAGCACCGCTTCACCGAGGTCCAGCTCCCGCGCCAGCACTGCCAGCTCGTCGCCTCGCACGAGGACTGCGCGCAGCTGGCTCAGGTCGCCCTCGCTGGCTTCCGGAAAGCGCAGGAACAGCTGCTCGGCAATGAAGTGGTTGAGAATGGAATCACCCAGGAATTCGAGGCGCTCGTTGTTATGGGCGCCGCGGGAGCGATGGGTCAGGGCCTGCTCCAGCAGGGCGGGCTCCTTGAACTGGTACCCCAGCGCCTGCTGCAGCCGCTCTCGCGTTGCGCTCACGCCTTATTCAATGACAACGATGTTGTCATTGAACATGAGCACCGCATCGACATTGCGAAACAGCGGGGTGCGAGTTTCGTAGTTGGCGTCGATGATGATCTTGCCCTCGTCGCGGTAGACCTTGACATCACGTGGAGCAATAGCTTCGATCCGGTTGGTGTTGAACGTGCTCTGGATACGCTTGGTGACATCCTGCAGCGAATTTTGCGGCGAGGAAGCTTCGGCCACGCTGGTGATCGCGGACTTGATGGAGCGGCCCTCGAGCCAGGGCGGCGCGAGCCGAATGGACACGGTCAGGAAGAACGACAGCAGTGCCAACAGGATCAGCACCCCGAGGATGGATACTCCGTCCTGG
>JAZBOY010000225.1:0-4565 GCA_036351375.1 Halieaceae bacterium | reverse complement strand
CGTGGAGCAGAGCAACTTCCACGACTACCAGATGCTGCGCATGAGCGACATTCCTGAGATCGAAGTGGCGATCATGGACAGCGGAGCAGCGCCCACCGGCGTCGGCGAGCCCGGCACACCGCCGGCCGCGCCCGCGCTGGGCAATGCCCTGTTTGCAGCGACCGGCCAGCGCCAGCGGGATCTGCCGTTGCAGATGGGCTAGCGCGGCGCGGCGGAGTGCTCCGCTTCGTGCCAGTAAAAGAGAGCCGTCATTCCCGCGAAAGCGGGAATCCAGAATACCCAATGCAGACGTGACTGGATTCCCGCTTTCGCGGGAATGACGGGGACTTCTGTAACGACTGTAACCTCCGGAGTGACTGCCTCCCCCGCGTGGATTGACCTGTACTGCTGTACAGAATGGAGCCATTGGCATGCCAGCGTGAGAATACTTCCAGAATAAAAAAAGCCCCGGCATGCCGGGGCTTTTTGATGGCCGCGCAAAAGCAGCCGGTCAGCCGCTACAACCTAGAAGTTGTAGCCAATCGCCAGGCCGTAGTTGCGCGGTTCGATGGTGAACACATTGGTGAACAGGCCTGATGAGGGGTCGGTCACGTACATGCCGACGAGGTTGTCATCGTTGGTGAAATTCTTCACGTAGGCCCGCGCGTACCAGGTTTCATCGGAAGACATCAGCGTCATCTGCGCATTCCAGACATCCCAGTCGTCGATCTTGTCGACTTCCATGTTGAAGTTGCGCGCGTACATTTCGTCCTGCCAGTAATAATCCACCCGGGTGGTAAGGCTGTGGTTGCCCGGCAGGTAGAAGGTGTACTGGCCACCGAGACTGACTGAGTACTCCGGTGAGTTTTGCAGCTGGTTGCCGGTCAGGTCGGCGCCGATACCGTCGGTGATGGGAATGCCCGCGGCCGACAGCGCGGCGCAGTCGCTGAGCTGCGAGCCGGCCAGCGCCTCGAACACATCCGGCGGCAGCAGGGCTACGCAGTTGGAGGCATTGGTCAGGTCCTTGACTATAGTGACATCGTCGCGGCCGGCGCTGGGATCACGCGGGTCGATACTCTCGAAGTCCTGGATCTCGGTATCCAGGTAGGCGATGTTGGCGTTGAACATCCACTGGTCGGTGGGCGCCCAGACGAACTCCGCCTCCAGGCCGAAGATTTCCGCGTCGGTGTTCTCGTTGAACGAGGTGCGGTTGACGATCTTGGAAACCTGCAGATCCTCGTAGTCGTAGAAGAACAGCGTGGCATTGGCCTGCAGGGTGCCGTTGAAGAAGATGTTCTTGCTGCCGATTTCGAAGGCGTCCACAAACTCGGGCTCGAATGTAGGTGACGAGCTCGGGAACAGAATCGGATCGAAAGGTGGGTTGAAGCCGCCGCCCTTGTAGCCGCGGGAGTAGGACGCGTACACCATGTTGTCGGTGGCGAACTGCCAGTCGATCACGGCGCGGCCGGTGAACTCCTCCCAGCTGTCATCGTCATTGCGGTAGGGAATGTCGATGGGGGAATCGTCACCGAAGGGGCGGAAGAAGCGATCGCCATTCTCGTCCTCGTTCAGCAGCAGCTGGCGATCCTGGATGGTCTTTTCATCCTCGGTATAGCGCAGGCCCAGGGTCAGCTTCAGTTCGTCGCTGAAGTTGTAGTACACCTCGCCAAACAGGGCGGTGGATTCGATGGTGTATTCAGCGGTGTCACTCATGAACTGCGGCGCCACCCAGCCAAAGCCATCCAGCCCCGCCGTCGCGCCCGGTACCACCGAAGCCAGGTAGTCAAAGCCGTTGGCGAACACGAAGTAGCTGTTCTCCAGGTCGACGTCCATGTAGAAGCCGCCGGCCAGCCAGTTGAAGGCGCCGTCGTAGTTGGACTGCACTCGGAATTCCAGGGTGTACTGGTCGGTGTCCTGGTTGGAGTTATCGTAGGATTCCAGGGTGCTGTCCCGCGACTTGACGGCGCCGCCGATGGAGCCGGTACCCTCCGGGGCGCGCGCCGACATGGGCAACTGGCCGTCGAAAAACTGGGCGGCATAGGTCTCCGGGAACAGCAGCGGCAGCGCGGGCGATAGCTCGATGGGCGCACCCACGCTCCACTGGTAGTCCATCTCCGATTCGATCTCGCTCTCCTGGTAACCCGCTACCAGGGTGAGGGTGTGGTTATCCAGTTCGTGGCTGATATTCAGCGTGATGAGCGTTTCGTCGGCAAAGTACTCCGGGTCGAAGTCGGAAATCGTTTCTCGCAGGTCGTTGGGGTTCTCAGGCCGGTCATTGCTGCCAAAGGGGAAAATCCCAAGCGGCCCGAGGGCCAGGTCTGAAGCCAGGATATTGGACAGCTGCGAGGAGGGATTGGGCAGGTCGAAATCCAGGCCGTCCGGCAGGCAGCCCAACACCCCACTGGGGTCGTTCCTGCACATGGTCTTGGTGGAGCGGCTGCGGTTACTGTCCTCCTCGAAGTAGGAGAACATCAGGTCCACAGTCGTGTTTTCTGTGGGCAACCATTTGAAGGAGACCCGGGTCGCGTACTGGTCGCGGCCGTCCACATCGTTGCCGGTAAACAGGTTTTCTGTGTAGCCCTCACGCTCCAGGTAGATGCCGGCGAAGCGCATGGCGAATACGTCGTTGATGGGCACATTGACGTGGCCCACGACTTTCTTGTGGTCGTAGTCGCCGTACTGACCCTCGATGTTGCCCAGGAACTCATCGATCTCGGCCGGCGCCGTCGCCATGTTGACCGTTCCGCCGGTGGCGTTGCGTCCGTACAGGGTGCCCTGCGGTCCCCGCAACACCTCGATGGCCTGCACGTCGAAGTACTCGGTCTCGAACAGGCGCGGGGCGTTAATCGGCACCTCGTTGACGTGGATGCCCACACCCTGGTCAGCGGAGGCCGCCACCAGCGTGGTGCCGATGCCGCGAATCTGGAAATTGTTGCCGGTGAAGTTGGCCTTCGAGTAGGTGACGTTCGGTGCGGTGAAGCGTATGTCGGCAAAGCCTGCGATCTGCTTGGCAATCAGGGCGTCTGCGTCAAAGGCGGTAATCGCAATGGGGACGTCCTGGGCCGATTCGAGCCGCTTCTGGGCGGTAACGATCACTTCCTCGAGCTGGGCATAAGCGCCCTGGCTGAGGCCTAGTGCTGAAAAAAGGGCGACCGAAGCCGCCACCCGGGTGGGGCGGAGTACAGTAGGTTGGGACACAACGAATTCTCCATTACTTATTTTAATGTTCGGAGTAACCATGGAACTTTTGTGGGTTCCATAGAACGAAACTTAGTCCCATATAATCCGCTTGTCTAGGGCTGCCAAAACGGTCCGGTTGCCCGTCGCCAACGCTTCTCCGGTGGCTCAGGGCTCGATCGGGCGGAACGTCTCAATGCTGATGTCGTCGTCCGCAACGGTGATAAAGCTGCCCTCGGGTATCGGTTTCCACAACTCACGCAACTCCGTCACCGTTGGTGGTGTTGGGGCCGAGCCTGGCCTGCAGGCTCTGGTCGATCAGTGAGTGACGGGTGTTGAATATCAGCTCGATCAGGGGAATCGCGCCCCCGGAATAGGCCAACCAGCGGCACATGGCTTGCTCCTTGCCTGTCTATGTCATTGATATATAGCAGAAATCCCACACGCCACAGGAGGCCTGCCGGGAACCGCGTGAAACGCTCATCTGAAAAGTGCAGCCTGGCGTACCATTACAAAACTTGTACACCTATAACAATCGTTCCTGGGCCGATCACCCGGGATTTTCCGAGGAATCCATGACTGAGCGCGTTGTCATCAACGATGTGGGCCCCCGCGACGGCTTGCAGAACCAGCCCCGGGTGCTTACCCCTGAACAACGCCTGCAGCTGATCCGGGCCCTGCTGGATGCCGGGGTGTCGCACATCGAGGTCGGCAGCTTCGTATCGCCCAAAGCGGTGCCCGCCATGGCCGGTACCGACCAGGTCATTGCCGGCCTGCCCGACGGCGCCGCCACTTTTTCTGCCCTGGTGCCCAACCAGAAGGGCTACCAGCTGGCCCGCGACGCCGGCGTCAGCATCGTCGAACTGGTGGTGGCCTCCACCGACACCATGAATCGCAAGAACATCAACGCCAGCACCGCCCAGGCCATGGCCAACATCACCGAGATTGCCGAGCTGGCCAGGGCCGACGGCGTACGCGCCATGTGTTACCTGGCCACCGCCTGGGAATGTCCTTTCGAAGGCAGAGTGCCGCAGGCCACCGCCATGGCGCTGATGCAGCAGATGTTCGACATCGGCATCGAGGAGGTGGTCATTGCCGATACCATTGGCGCCGCCGACCCGGCCGCTGTGCGGCGCCTGACCACAGAGGCCGCCAACACCTTTGGCGCCGAACGGCTGAGCTGTCACTTCCACGATACCCGCGGCATGGGGGTGGCCAACGTGGCTGCGGCCCTGGAGTCCGGCATTCGCAAATTTGACGGCTCTATCGGCGGCCTCGGTGGTTGCCCATTCGCACCCGGCGCCACCGGCAATGTCGCCACCGAAGACGTGGTGCTGATGCTGCACCAGATGGGCTTTGACACCGGCATCGATCTCGAGGGCCTGGTGGCAGCCGTCGAGCTGGCCATT
>JAZBOY010000224.1:0-6450 GCA_036351375.1 Halieaceae bacterium | reverse complement strand
GCATGGACATCGAGATTCTGACAGGACTGGCGGCCTTCTCCTTCGCCTCCTCCATCACTCCGGGACCCAACAACCTGATGTTGATGGCGAGCGGCGCAAACTATGGCTTCCGCCGCACCGTGCCCCATTTGCTGGGTGTTGGCCTGGGCTTCGTATTCATGGTGCTGATGGTCGGCGTGGGCCTGGTGGGCGTGTTCAACGCCATTCCAGCCAGCTACACAGTGCTGAAGGTGGTCAGCGTGGCTTACCTGCTCTATCTGGCCGCCCGCATCGCGACAGCCGCCCCGCCGTCCGACAGCTCCCGTGACGAGGGCAGGCCTTTCACTTTCCTGCAGGCCGCCGCTTTCCAGTGGGTAAATCCCAAGGCCTGGACCATGGCGCTGACCTCGGTGGCGGTGTACGCCCCGAGCCAGAATTTGCTCGCGGTAAGCTTTGTCGCCCTGGTCTTCGGTGTCATCAACCTGCCCTGCGTCAGCGCCTGGACGGTGCTTGGCGAAAAACTCCGCAGCGTCCTGGCAAGCCCCCGCCGGCTGCGCGCATTCAACTGGCTGATGGCCCTGCTGCTGGTGGGATCACTCTACCCGGTAGTGCTGGGCTAAAAAGGATTGAGCGTATAGCCCTGCTGCTGCAGCAGGGCATGCGAGGTCATCGCCGAGAGGGACATCTGCACTCCCGGAAGCAGTTCGGCAAGGGTCACATCGTAGAAGCTGGCCGTCTGCCCGCAGAGGTGGATTTGCACCCCCAGCGCCAGCAGCTCTGCTATCAGCGGCGCGCTGGTGTTACCGTCGCTGCGCGCGCTGGCACGCAACAGGTCCCGGTGAGCGGGGCCGTGCACCACCACCGCCACCTCAATGTTTTCCACCGGCACCCCGTTGGCCACGTGCATATTGATGAATCGGGCTGCGGTTTCCAGCGTACGATTTGGCTTGCTGCCCTCGGCTGCCTTGCTGGTATCGAAGGCCACCTTGAAGCGGGCATCGCCTGGCAGCGGAACAGCACCGGGCACCTCGGCAACCGGGCCGTACTCCTTGATGGCGGGGCCGGTGGCAAAGGCGCTGATATCAGCCAGGGCCGACCCGGCGCAAAACAGTGAACAAGTCAGCAACAGGCGAAAGAAATGCATCGCGGAATCCTCGGGTGCAGAAAACGGAAGTGCGGATTGTAGCGCGAACGAACCCCGGGCTGGCGCGCCCCGGGCTGGCGTGCCCCGGGCTGGCGTGCCCCGGGCTGGCGTGCCCCGGGCTGGCGTGACCCGGGCTGTCATGCCCTGCCTTAGAAAGGCAGGTGGAAACCCGCCTCCGCGTGCAGCACCTGGCCGCTATGGTTCAGCAGGATGGTGCAGCGATAGGTGTTCAGGGTGTACAGACTGTCTACGATCACTGCGGTTCCGTCGGGCCCGCCGACCATCTCGTAACGCAGGAAGTCTCCCGTACCGAGCTGGCTAAGCACGCTGTCCTGGGTAACGCCGAGGCCGAAGTTGCCGCAGAGGAATTTCACCTCCTTGCGGGCCTCATTGAAGATCCAGCCCCCCGCGCCCACGGCAACCAGCAGCACCAGCCCCAGTAAACCTCTCATCAAGCCTCCTTCTCAGGCAGGGCTGACATTCGCATTCAGGCGAAAGATGTTATCTGGATCGTAGCGGCGTTTAACTTCCACCAGGCGGGCGTAGTTGCCCTGGTAGTTGCGGTCCCACTGACTGGCGTTGTCATCATCGGCCTCAACGGAATAGAAGCCGTGGGTGTACGGCGCCAGCTTGCTCCAGTAGGACTTGATCCATTGCTTGTGAGGGTCCGCCGGCTGATCGGGCTTCCAGCCGATGGTCGTCATCATATTGAACTCGGCGTAGCGGTGGGGAAAGGCCGTGGCATCGGCGGGTACACGGCCGATCGCACCTCCGGCCTGTTGGAAAATCATCTGCGCGGAGCGGCCGGCTCCCGGCTCCAGGCCAGCGGCAATGTCGTCGATCAATGCCGGCGTCAGCTCCGACAGAAAACCGCCCTTCAGGTAAGTGGCCGTCGAGCGCGGCGCATCCCAATCGCTGCTGCGCTGTATGACCTCATAGTCGGTCATGGCGAGCGTCTGCTGGATGGGCTTACCGAGACTGGCGTACTGCTCGAGCAGCTTGCGGCCATCAGCTTCCCTGCCACACCAGACATTCTGGAAAAACACGAAGCCCTGGTCGTTGCCTGGCGGGAAGCCGAACACCAGGTCTACCTGCAGCTCGTCCGGCGCCCTGGGCCCGAACTCGGCGTAAAAGGCCAGCGCATCCTTGAGGCGCGCATAGGGGTAGACGAAATTGCCCAACAGCACATGACGATCCATGGGATGTAACTGGAACTCGAAGCCGGTGACCACCCCGAAGTTGCTGCCGCCGCCCCGCACGCCCCAGTAGAGATCGGCATACTCATCGGCACTCGCGCGCCGCACCTGGCCGTCTGCGCTGACCACTTCCACAGCCTTGATATTGTCCAGGGTGAGACCGTATTTGCGGCCCAGGCGACCAAATCCGCCACCCGTTGCCAGACCACCGACGCCGGTGTGAGACACCGTGCCCGCGGTAGTGACCAGTCCGTGGGCCAGCGCCTCGTGGTCCATGGCGCCCAGCAGGCTGCCACCGGATACGTAGGCGACACGCTGGGCCGGGTCGACCCGCACGTGGCGAAAACGTGACAGGTCGATCTGCAGGCCGCCATTGACCGTGCTCTTGCCGGAGGCGCTATGTCCCCCGCACTTGATGGCGGTACTGAGGCGATGGTCCTGGGCAAACTGTACCGCCCGCATGACATCGGCCACGCCGGAAGGCTGCACGATCAGCGCCGGGTGCTTGTCGATTGTCGGGTTGAGCACTTGCCGGGCCTCATCGTAGGCGGCATTGCCCGGCAACAGCAGGGGGCCACGCAGGCCGGCGGCCAGGTCGTCCACCGCGCTGGCAGGCAGGCTCAATTCCTTGCCGGCGATAGTGGTGGCATGAACTTCAGCGCCGGCAGCCCGCAGCCAGGGTGACAGCGCCAGTGCACCTCCAGCCACCAGGCTGGCCTGGCAGAATCTACGTCGCAGCATAATCAACCCCTCGTTATTGTTTTGCTCTAGTGTAGACCGGCTCCGAGTCGCGTGCAGCTAGCCAGTCCCTCCCGTGGTAAGCAATGAGACCACGACGACCAGGATCACCAGGGTCACTGCCCATACCACCAGGTAGAGTGTAGAGGACTGTCTTGCCAGCCGGCGCTCGGAGCCAGTGCGCGGGCGGATACCGCGATACAGGAACACCAGTTTGGCGGCCAGGTTGACGGACACGACGTTGATCACCAGCAGCAGGGCCGCCATGCCCGCCAGCTCCATGTGGCCCGCACCCAGCATCAGGCCCACGGTGGCCGTCGGTGGCAGCAAGGCGACCGCCACCATCACACCCACCAGGACGCTGGACAGGCCCGTGGTCAGTGACAGTGCCGCGGCAGCGCCGGAGGCCAGCGCAAGGGCGATCGAATCAAGCCCCACCGCCGTGCGCGCCATCAGTTCCCGGCTGGTGGGTTCTACCGGCATCAGCAAGCCCAGCACCAGGGATATTCCCAGCGCGAGGCTCAGCCCCGCCGCACTGGTGGTAAGCGCCTGGCGAATGAGCTGGCTGTCGCCGAGGGCGGAGCCCAGGCCCAGGGCGAGATTTGGACCCAGGAGTGGTGCAATCACCATGGCGCCGATCACCACCGCCACATTGTCTTCCAGCAGGCCGATGGCAGCTACCAGGGTGGAGAGGGTCACCAGCACCAGGTAGTTGTTGCTGAGCCGGGCGCTCTTCTCGGCCTGGTCGAACAGTGCCTCCCGCGTGGCCAACGCCTTGTCCTCCTCGCGTCGCTCTTCATCGGAAGCCTTGGGCAGGTGCGATTCCACCGGCAGCACGATCACCACCTCTTCCGGGTTGGAGCACAGCAGGTTCTGCAGGCCGTCCATCACACCCTGGAGCTTGTCGTCAGACACCAGCAGCTCAATAAGGTGAACGCCCTCGTCGGCCTCTACCTCTTCAGATAGCAGGCGCACACCTTTGGTCTCGGCGATGGCCGCGACGGTGGGCGCATTGGCCGCACTGGAGAAGATCTTGACGAGTTTCATGAGACGCAGGGTAACCCAGCGCCGGGAGGATGCGAACCGGCCGCCCTACCGCAGAAATCTAAGCCAGCGCCAAAGGCTGAATACATTGGCCAGCGCGCCGGCCACCGTGTCGTGTATGTGGTTGGTCGCAGCGCGCCAGTTCTCCCTGAAGGCCTCAAAGTTTTCAGGGACTACTCGCCAGCGGTACACAATTCTTGCCATAAGGTTTTCTCTTTGAATAGAAGATTGGAGGCCGCTTTTACCAGTTATCGAGTAGCCTCAGAAAGCGCGAATGGGCCGATACAAGCGTTTCAACGGGCTCCCCAGATATGCAGACCGCCAACGGCGAGCAAGGCAAAGACTCCGAGGGCGAGAAAGAGGTGTTGCAGTAGCGCCAGGTGCACGAGCTTGAACCTGCCCCACATCCTGAACTGGTGCACGGTATGACTGAAGGGCAGCTGCTGAATCGCAGAAGGCGCCGCCCCGACCAGCCAGAGCGCGAAGATCGCCGATAACACGAAGCAAACGCTCGATACGGAAACAAGCACCCTGGTCGAGGTGTCAGCAAATGAGGCCTGCTGGGACATGAAAGCGATCCCGCCGACAAGCGCAGTCTCGATCGTCACCAGCCACTTGCTCCAATCGACCAGCGACTCTATGGCTGCTTTCTGAAGCTCAGACTCATCTAGAGGCAATGGAGAAATCCTCCACAGTACTTGCACGCT
Source organism: Halieaceae bacterium (assembly GCA_036351375.1). Taxonomy (GTDB): domain Bacteria; phylum Pseudomonadota; class Gammaproteobacteria; order Pseudomonadales; family Halieaceae; genus JANQIO01. Next base: position 1,642 of record JAZBOY010000224.1, on the reverse strand, counting down.
GGTCGGGAAGAGCTGACTGGCAAATCCCGGGATATGGCTTTCAGCAAGAGGCGCATCAGATACCAGGCCTGGCGATCAGGCTCTTGTCTACTGCTGGTCGTGCTCAAATTCTGCCGCGGCCGTTGACCCCGACATCACGAGCAGCATATCGAACCCAAACAACGTTCGCAGCAGCGCGGGGTCGAGATGACGCGCGCGCCGGAACGCCTTCTCCCGGAGGGGCCGCAAATCGAAGAGCGTGAACTCATCTGGCAGCGCGGCCGCCAGCAACGGATCGAGACCCTTGAGGTAACCATCCTTGGGTGGTGCAGGATCAAAGGACCAGGTGGCAGGGTTGAGCACTGCCGTGAGGGAGCCCTCCCCGGGCACCACCAGTAGCGAGAATGTCTCGGTACCGGCAAGGCCGGTCACCTCCGGCAGTAAAGTCCCGAGATCGTAAGTCTGAGTGTTATTACGGCCTCGCACCATGTGACTGGCACCAAACTTGAACATGAGCTTGAGCGACTCATCCCCATATTGTTGCCAGTCATAAAGGAAATTGCTGCGCAACAGTGCCGCTCGGCGGCGATTAGACTCGTAAGGCTGACCCGTGCGCCACAGGCGATTGATCTCCAGAGTGGCTTCCAGCGTGTCGAGAATGCGCGCGCTCTCTGGGTCAGGATTCGGCCAGGCACTCCGGACGGCGCGCACCAGGCCCGGTTCGCCGGCGAAGGTAAAGATATGCTGTGGCCCGCCGGTGGCGGCGTGTTTGTTCCAGCCCGCATGAGAGGCCGCTACCAGCTTATCGAGGGCAAGCTCCGCTGCCGGCGGTTTCTCGCTCGCCTGCAACACGCGAAGCAAAGCGCGATCACCGGCGACCTCGTAGTCAGCACCCCAGAAGGCAGGCTCGGAAGGGGGAACTGCCGCACGCACGGCGGCCAGCATTTCGGCCTCTTCCTTCATGCCGAAGAACGCCGGCTCGCCACCTGGTTGCGCGTACAGTGCGCGCAGACCTTCCAACCCCCCCACCTGTAATGCCTCATCTACCACCGACGCCATGGGAGGAGAAATCTCGATCACCATGTGGCGATACCCGGACGGGACCAGGGCAGTAAACAGCTGGGCTACCAGTCGGGGATTTTCGGCGATACCATGCTCTTCGCCGATCAGGAAAAACTGGGCGCGGCGACCTTCATCCAGCAGGCGCTGCCAGGCAGGTCCTGAAAATTTTCCGCCATCATAAGCAAGTACGCTGCGCTGAGCTTTCGCCAACTGCGCCAGCTCCACCTGCGGGTCCTTCGAATCTGCTGCTACTACCGCGGTCAACAGAAGGGCTGCCAGGCCAATGCGTCTCAGAATCACATGCACGCTCTCTAGTCAGGCTTGCGGCCCGGGTTCGTAATGGAAGTCTATAAGATAGACGTTTTCGCCACTGCCGTGTTTCGCCGTTTTCAGTAGCTCTACCACACCGGCAAAGCCGGAGCGCCGTGCGAGGGAGGGCGTAATGTCTTCGAAATCGATCTGGCGAATAGCGTCGACCACCACGTGGCCATCCTCCAGCTTGTAGCGCTTTCCTACGCCCACGCGCGCCGACTTCCAGATGCGCACGGTGCAGGTCACTTCACCGCGCTTGATGGGTTCTCTCAAGCGCTTCGTGAATTGC
>JAZBOY010000223.1:0-3832 GCA_036351375.1 Halieaceae bacterium | reverse complement strand
TGGAATCCACGGCTACCAGCACCGCGTTTGCGGCCCTCATTGCCCTGTCGCTGCCGGCCCTCTACATCATGCTGGGCGGCGCCTGGCTGCTCATCAAGAGTGAGGCGGAGCTGTTTCACAAGGCGGTAAACTGGTGCCGGCGAGCCCTGCTGCCCATGGGCTTTGCCCTGCTGATGGTGTCCATTGCCACGCCGCTGGTGAGTGCGGAAATTGCCGCGCGCTGGTTCACCCTGCCCAACGCCATCGGCCTGCTGCCGATCCCTGTGACCTGCCTGCTGGTCTACGGCGGGATCGCCTGGCTGCTACAACGTGTTGATTTGCTGGAGGCAGACTACGGCTGGCTGGTGTTCGCAGCACTGGTGGTGATCTGCCTGATGGCTGCCATCGGCCTCGCGTACAGCATCTACCCCGATATCATCATCGGCCGCATGACCCTCTGGGAAGCTGCTGCCGCATCCAGTTCCCTGTGGTTCATTTTCTGGGGAGTGGCAGTCACCCTGCCGCTGATCGGGGCATACACCGTGTTCGTGTACCGGGTCTTCTCCGGCAAGGCCACGGCGCTGTCATACGAGTAGATTCGGAGCTAGAGCTTGTCGATGGTGATCTCATTGGCAAATAACATGCTCTTGTCGTTGTCGACTTCATACCACGTGTTGAGCACGTCGACGTCAGGACTCAGTTTCTGGTCGAAAACGAGCTCACGGTTGGACCAGACCTGAATGTTTTCGCTGAGATCGAAGTGATCAGGTGAAATCAGCAAGGTTACAGACGAGATGTTTCTTGAGCTGAGATAGACCGCGTTGCCGTCCTTGTTTGCCGCGACGGCGCTAGCCGTATCGCTACCGAGAGTGCCGTTCAGTACCAGCCAGTGAATGCGTTTGAATTCGCCGCCCTCGTCTATCTGCCAATACAGGGAGTCGGGGTAGGGGTTGCGCGTGTTGCTGGCTATGAACTCTTCGACGTCCGGCTTGCGGGCGCCAAGCCAACGCATGCCAAAGTGATCGCCACGCTCGGCGTGAAAAGTAATATTGCCGCCACTGTCGTTTATCGCTTGAAACAGACCCTTCACAGAATCAGCGGGAAACAGATGGTCGTTCTTGGTGTTCAGGGCAAAAATCGGCTTGTTGATGAAATTGCCGGGAAATGTTGTTCCAAATGCGTGGTGCTTGGGGCGGAGGACGTGGGGAGAGCCCACGTAGGCGACAAAGCCTGCAAACGGAGTGGGTAAGCGGGAGGCAAAAAAGTAGGCGCCGCCGGCACCGTCGGAAAGGCCGTGCAGGAACACCCTGTTTTCATCGATGTTGTAGCTTTGCTTAACGATGTTAATAAGCCGCAGAATGTTTTTGGTCTGAGACTCGTACCACCATTTTGCGCCGCTCCAGGCACTCGGGTAGACCGAAATCCCGTCGTCGATTCTCAGTCGCTCCAGCCGGTTCATTTTTGTTTTGGAAATGCGATTGCTCGAAATGCCGACTCCCCCGTGAAGATAGATGTGTAAATCCATCATTCGGTCGGGATCATAGCTGTCCGGAACATCGACTTCGTAATGGAAGGTTTCCTCGAGGCCTTCCACCTGGTGAGAGCCCTTGAAGGTACCCCGGGCGACATCAGCGGGGTAGCTCCTCTCTGCGCGAATTTCTTCCACACGCTGCCAGAACAAGGCTTCGCTGTCGGCGCCTTGCTCGTGCGTATCAGCGCGGACTACTGACGAGAGACTCACAGAGATGAGAGCAACTAAAAACCCGAAGGCGCGATAGTCGGGCACCGCCATCACGCGTTCACACCGGCGCGACAGGCAATAACACCGATGCCGTCCCCGGAAAGTGTGCACGATTCAGGAGAGAACATGCGCTGATTCTAGCCTTAGACCGGGGCGAAATTACAGTGGCGCCAGGTCCTCCAGGGGCGTGATCGCGGGCGCCACTAGCTAGCGTGCGCCGCCCAAGCTGCCGGAGTCTTTACCAGGCTTTTTCTTGCAGGCGGATAGGGTGAGTGGGTCTGCTCGCTTCGGTGTCTATAATGGCAGAAGGTTTTCGCGGGGCTATGAAATGGCAAAGACGGTCGATGAATATCTGAAGGCGCATCGAGACTTCGCTGACGGACTGCAGGCCCTGCGTGCGGAACTCCTGTCGGCCGGCCTAGAGGAGGACGTGAAGTGGGGCGCGCCGGCCTACCTGCTCAATGGCAAGAACCTTGTGCAACTGGTCGCTTTCAAAGCCTACTTCGGCCTGTGGTTCCACGAGGGTGCCCTGCTGAGCGACCCCCTGGGTTGCCTGGTCAATGCGCAGGAGGGCAAGACCCAGGCCCTGCGCCAGTGGCGATTTGCCAGCCTCGACGAGGTGGATATTGACAAGGTGCGCGGCTACGTGGATGAAGCCATTGCCCTCGAGCGAGCAGGCAAGCGCGTGCCGGCGGCGGCGCCGAAGTCGCTGGAGGTGCCTGCGGAACTGGATGCCGCGCTGTCAGCTGATAAGGCGCTGGCCAGTGCCTTTGCGGCGCTTACGCCGGGCCGGCAACGGGAATACGCCGAGCATATCGGTTCGGCAAAACGCGAGGCGACTCGCCAGGGGCGGCTGGAAAAGGCCATCCCGTTGATCCGGGATGGCCTGGGGCTGAACGATCAGTATCGCTGCTAGTTGGTCAGGCCTGTTACTGAGAACCCGCCGCCACCTGGCCCTGGGGTGCAGTCTGCGGGCCGCGAATCACACCGCCCGGTGTGGGGCCCTGCATCTCACCATTGCGGAAGGTAACCTGGCCTGACTTGATGGTGACCTCGTAGCCGTCGGCCTTTTGCAGCAGGCGCTTGCCGCCGGCGGGCAGGTCGAAGGCCAGCCAGGGTTTGCCCAGCTTGAGCTTTTCCATATCGATTACGTTGATGTCTGCGAGATAGCCAGTGGCCAGCAGCCCGCGGTCTTCCAGGCCGTACAGCAGGGCGGTGTCGCGGCACTGGCGCTTGATGGCCTCCGCCAGGCTGAGGTTGCCCTTGTGGCGATCGCGTACCCAGTACTCCAGCATGAAGGTCGGTGAGGCCGCATCGCAGATGGTGCCGCAGTGGGCGCCGCCGTCGGAGAGGCTGTTCACACAGTCGTCGGAGCGTTGCAGGTCCTCCAGGAAATCGAGGTTGCCGTCCTTGTAGTTGAGCACCGGGAAGTAGATAAAACCGGTGCCGTCGTCGCGCATAAGCACATCATAGGCATACTCCGCGGGGTCGACGCCCTGGCGAGCCGCACCGGCCTGCAGGGTCTCTTCGGCGGTCGGTTCGTAGTTGAAGCCGTCACCCATCTCGTAGAGCAGGTTCCAGGCGGTGGTGGCAATTTCTGCCAGGAAGCGGATGTCGCTGTCCGGATACTCGCTGTCCTCGGCAATTACCTGGGCCTTGAATTCGGGATCTTTCAGTTTCTCCAGTTGCTGCTCCCAGGGCAGGTCCTGGATCACCAGCCACGACGGCTTGAAGGAGAAGGGGTGGAAAGTCGCCTGCCAGCCCATCAGTATGCCGTTCCCGCGCAGGGCAATCTGGGCAACGATATTCGCGCCCTGTTCGTTCTGGGCGCGCATTTCTGCGATCTGCTCTTCCAGGGGCAGCTGCTTGAGCGGCGACTGCAGGGCGGCGAAGGTGACCGGCAGCCCTGTCTCCCGCGACAGCTCGCCCATCCACTCGAATTCCTTCCACTCCCGGTTGAGATCGCTGGCCATTTCGAACACGCCGAAGCCGGTCCGGCCCATCGCGCGGCCGATGCCGATGAGTTCTTCCTTGGTGGCGGTGGTGCCGGGTACCAGTTCCCCGTCCACTGACTTGTGCAGGATGGTGCGGGACGTGGAGAAGCCAAGGGCG
>JAZBOY010000222.1:0-5907 GCA_036351375.1 Halieaceae bacterium | reverse complement strand
GGTGGCATTGCGCTGGCTCGACAAGATGTCGCACAGCCTGCGTGAAACCAGTTACCAGGGCGTGTTCACCTATCAGCACGGCGCCGCCGTGCAGTCGATGCGTATTTCCCACTCGGTGGCGGGCAATATCGAACAGGAACAGGTGACCCGCCTGACCGGCAACGGCGCACGCGTCCGCCGCGCCGAACATCCGCTGGACTGTATCCATCCCGGCCATCGCCTGGTCCGTATCGGCGACCTGTACCGCCGGGACGACGGCGGCTGCGGGGTGGCGGGCTACTACCAGCTACAGCTGGCTGGCGAGCACCGAATTGCCGGGCGCGATGCCGTGATCATCAACGTCGTGCCGCGAGACATATACCGCTATGGCTACCAGCTTGCCCTCGATGAGGAGACCGGCCTGCTGCTGAAGAGCCAGACCGTGGCCCAGGACGGTCGCGTGCTGGAACGCTTCCAGTTTGCTGATATCGCCATTGGCGAGGTGGAGCAGGACGGCACCCGCGTCGACCTGCTGCACGAGGCCGGACACAGTCACGGCGCCGGCCGCCAGCCGGCGCTGTCCAGCACCCCGCCCTGGAATGTGGCCTGGCTGCCGGGCGGCTTTATGCTGACCGACGACATCGGCGGGACCAGCCACAACAAGTCCTTTACCGACGGGCTGGCGATTTTCTCCGTGTTCGTTGAGGTGGCCCCGCAGCTCTCCGAGCCCGGCGCCGGTCTCGCACGCCGGGGTGGCACCACCGCCTACACCCGCGGCATGGAAGTCTCCGGTCGCCGGGTACTGGTGACGGTACTGGGAGAGGTGCCAGTCAACACCGCTCGCCGGGTGGCGGATTCCCTGCGCTGGGTTGATGACGCCAGCGACGCGCCCGCCGAGTCCAGTGCCCCTGCGGAGTAGCCGCGGGCGACGATCCGGCAGGCGCCAGCAGTGTTTTCAGATAGAATACAGGCATGTTGACTGAGACCGGTCGTGTCGTCGCGGTTGATCCCGATTCGCTCTGGGTGGAAACCATCCGTCGCTCAACCTGCGGCAGCTGTTCCGCTGCCAAGGGCTGCGGGCACGGTATTCTCAACCGCATGACCGACGGCCATCGCAACCTGCTCAAGGTATCCACGGCGGCCTTCCCCGAGGGGCGCTTCCAGGTGGACGACGAGGTCAGTATTGCCATCCCCGAAGATGTCATCGTTGGCAGCTCCTTTGTCGTATACATGGTGCCGCTGTTATGCACCCTGCTGGTGGCCGGCAGCGTCGCAGGCCTGCTGCCGGCGGCTTCGGACCTGGCGACCTTTCTGGGCGCGGTGCTCGGCTTCGGCCTCGGAGTTGGCCTGGTCAGGCTGCATGCCTGGACCCGGCGCGATGACAAGCGCCTGCATCCGCGCCTGCTGGGCCCGGCGCACGGCCCCGCGCACGGATAGCCCCGCACTTGCAATTGGGGCGATCCGCCCCGACACACTGAACCTGAACCGCTTCAACACGTGATTGCGTATTTTGAGAGGTATACATGCACGTCCTGATCAATCGATTCTCATTGCTGCTGCTCAGCCTGGTGCTTATCGGCCTTGCCGGCACCCGGGCCCAGGCGGCTGAGCTTCCGGATTTCAAGTCCATCGTCCGCCAGAATACGCCGGCGGTGGTGAAAATCCTGGTGGAGTTCGAGCCCGGCAACGAGTCCTTTCATTCCCAGATCCCTGAAATTCCCGAGTACCTGCGGCGCTTCTTTGAGGGGCAGGGTGGTCCGCCCCAGCAGATGCCGCGCCAGGGCATGGGCTCCGGATTTATCATCACCAAAGACGGCTACATCGTGACCAACAACCACGTGGTGGCCGGCGCCGACAACATCGTCGTGCGGATGACTGATCGCACCGAGTTTGAGGCGGAGATCGTCGGTCTGGACGAGCGCTCCGACCTGGCGCTGTTGAAGGTCGAAGCTGACGACCTGCCGGTTGTGAAGCTCGGTCGGCCCGAGGAGCTGGAAGTGGGTGAATGGGTGCTGGCCATCGGTTCGCCGTTCGGACTCGACTACTCCGTGACCGCGGGGATCGTCAGTGCCAAGGGCCGGAGCCTGCCCACCGAGAGCGGCGAGAACTACGTGCCGTTTATCCAGACCGATGTCGCCATCAACCCCGGCAACAGTGGCGGCCCGCTGTTCAACCTGGCGGGCGAGGTGGTCGGCGTGAACTCGCAGATCTTCACCCGCAGCGGCGGTTCCATCGGACTTTCTTTCGCCATCCCGGTGAGCGTGGTGACCAACGTGGTCGAACAGCTGCGCGACAGCGGTGAAGTCACCCGCGGCTGGCTGGGCGTTACCATCCAGGACGTCGACCGGCAGTTGGCTGAAGCCCTTGGACTGGATCGCCCGAAAGGTGCACTGGTCGTCAACCTTCAGGAAGGTGGCCCGGCCGACGAGGGTGGCCTGGAGTCCGGCGACGTGATCACGCGCTTCAACGGCAAGGACATCCTGACGTCTTCAGAGCTGCCCCATGCGGTCGGCCTTGTGCGGCCGGGTACCGAGGTCAAGGTGGAGCTGGTACGTGGCGGTCGCAACAAGACCCTGCGGATGGCGGTAGGTGCGCTGGAGGCCGATCAACGTGCCTCGGTAGCGGCCGTGGCTCCGGAAGCGGACACCGGCGCCCGCCTGGGCCTGGTGGTTGAGGAAGTCACCGAGCAGCTGCAGACCCGCTGGGGTATTTCCGGTGGCGTACTGGTCACGGAAGTGGCCAGCGGTTCACCGGCGGATGAGGCGGGTGTGCGCAGCGGGGACGTGATAACCCTGCTGGCCGGCAACCCGGTTACCTCGGTGGATTCCTTCCTGCGGGCAGTCGAGGAACTGGAGCCGGGCAAGTCTGTGCCGGTGCGCCTGATCCGTCGCGGAGCCCCGCTGTTCCTTGGCCTCAAGCCCGAGTGAGTGGGCGCGTAGCGGTTGTACCCGTGATCGGGTACAATCGCGCGCCTTTCGTCTTTAGCAGCCTCCCGGTCGGTTTGTGAAGCACCTGGACAGTATTCGTAACTTTTCGATCATCGCCCATATCGACCACGGCAAGTCGACCCTGGCCGATCGGTTTATCCAGGTCTGTGGCGGTCTGTCGGACCGGGAGATGGCCGAGCAGGTGCTCGACTCGATGGACATCGAGCGCGAGCGCGGCATCACCATCAAGGCCCAGAGCGTTACGCTCAATTACACGGCCCGGGACGGGGAAACCTACCAGCTCAACTTTATCGATACGCCCGGCCACGTGGACTTTTCCTACGAGGTGTCGCGCTCCCTCGCGGCCTGCGAAGGCGCCTTGCTGGTAGTGGATGCCGGCCAGGGCGTTGAGGCCCAGTCGGTGGCCAACTGCTACACCGCCATCGAGCAGGGGCTGGAAGTACTGCCCATCCTCAACAAGATGGACCTGCCCCAGGCCGAGCCCGAGCGGGTCAAGCAGGAGATTGAGGACATCATCGGTATCGACGCCTCCGAGGCCTGTCCGGTCAGCGCCAAGACCGGCCTTGGCGTCGAGGATGCGCTGGAATACCTGATCGAAAAGATTCCCCCGCCCGAGGGCGACCGCGAGGCGCCGCTGCAGGCGCTGATCATCGACAGCTGGTTCGACAACTACCTGGGGGTGGTGTCGCTGGTACGGGTCAAGAACGGCGTACTGCGCAAGGGCGACAAGATCATCTCCAAGTCCATCGGCAAGCCCCAGGGTGTCGACGGCGTCGGCATATTCACTCCCAAGCGCACCGATACCGGCGTACTGGTCGCCGGCGAGGTGGGCTATGTGGTGGCGGGCATCAAGGATATCCACGGTGCCCCGGTGGGCGACACGCTGACCCACGCCGCCACCCCGGAGATCGAGGCGCTGCCCGGTTTCCAGCGCGTGAAGCCGCAGGTCTACGCCGGGATATTCACCGTGTCCACGGACGACTATGAAGACTTTCGCGATGCCCTCGGCAAGCTGACCCTCAACGACGCATCGCTGTTCTACGAGCCCGAGACGTCCGACGCCCTCGGCTTCGGCTTTCGCTGTGGCTTCCTGGGCATGCTGCACATGGAAATCATCCAGGAACGTCTCGAGCGCGAGTACGACCTGGACCTGATCACCACGGCTCCTACCGTGGTCTACGAGGTCGTGAAGAAAGACGGCTCCGTGGTGGAGGTAGACAATCCATCGGCGCTACCCGACGTGGCGGATATCGACCAGATGCGCGAGCCCATTGTGCAGGCCAACATCCTGTTGCCCCAGGAGCACCTGGGCAGTGTGATCAGCCTGTGTGAGGAAAAACGCGGCATCCAGAAAGACATGCAGTTCATGGGCCAGCAAGTATCGCTGGTGTACGAGCTGCCAATGGCAGAAGTGGTGATGGATTTCTTCGACCGCCTGAAGAGCGTGAGCCGCGGCTACGCCTCCCTCGACTACCACTTCGTGCGCTTTGAACCCGCCGACCTGGTGCGCCTGGATGTGTTGATCAACAACGAGCGGGTAGACGCGCTGGCCATCATCGTGCACCGTTCACAGGCCCAGTCCCGTGGCAGGGTGTTGACCGAGAAAATGCGCGAGCTGATCCCGCGGCAGATGTTCGACGTGGCTATCCAGGCGGCGCTGGGCGGCAAGATCATTGCCCGGCAGACGGTGAAGGCGCTGCGCAAGAACGTGACCGCCAAGTGTTACGGTGGCGATGCCACCCGCAAGCGCAAGCTGCTTGAAAAGCAGAAGGCGGGCAAGAAACGCATGAAGCAGGTGGGCCGGGTGGAAATTCCCCAGTCCGCCTTCCTGGCAGTATTGAAGACAGAGGCCTGACACGCCCGATGGATATCGATTTTCCCCTGATTCTGGTGGTGCTGGTGTTCGGCAGCGGCATGGTATGGCTGTTCGACTACCTGTTCCTGGCGCCCGGGCGCCGCGCAGCCGTGGCACAGCTGCAGCGCGACTTCCCCGACTGGTCCAATGAGAACAGCCCGCAGTTTCACGAGTTCAGCCAGCGCTCCCAGCACGTGGCGCGCGAACCGGTGCTGGTGGAGTACTCCAAGTCGTTTTTCCCGGTGCTGTTCCTGGTCTTCGTATTGCGCTCCTTCCTGGTAGAGCCCTTCCAGATTCCGTCCTCGTCGATGGTGCCCACGCTGCAGGTGGGCGACTATATCCTGGTCAACAAGTTCACCTACGGCATCCGCCTGCCGGTCATTCGCACCAAGGTGCTGGACCTCAATGAACCCCAGCGCGGTGACGTCATGGTGTTCTTCCCGCCGCACAAGAACGATACCTACTACATCAAGCGGGTGATCGGACTGCCCGGTGACCGCATCCGCTATATCGACAAAAAGCTCTACATCAATGGCGAGCAGGCTCCCCAGGAGCTGCTGGCCCAGTTTCCTCCGGGCCGTCCGCGCTTCCAGCTCAAGCGCGAGCAGCTGGAAGAGCGCAGTCATCACCTGCAGATCGACAGCCTGCGCCGGCAGGACGACTTTTCCATCGTCGTGGAGCCCGGGCACTACTTCATGATGGGCGATAACCGTGACAACTCGCAGGATTCCAGGTCTTGGGGTCAGGTGCCGGAACGGGATATAGTAGGCAAGGCCTTTGCCATCTGGATGCACTGGGAGTCGTTCTTCAGCCTGCCGAGCTTTCACCGGGTAGGCGGCATCGAGTAGCCCTGCAGACCCCGGGGACCAAACGGGGCTGCGAGGCGCAATTGGCGGCCCGAACAAGTGAGACAATAAGAGTGGTATAACGTCGCGGCGCGCAGCGCAGCGGCAGGGAGTGGGGGAAGCAGGCTATGACTATCAAGAGACCGTCTTGCGTTGGCAAACGCCAGGACGGAGTATCCATCCTCGGGGTGCTGATCCTGTTGGCACTGCTGTCGTTCTTCCTGACCGTGTCCATTCGGCTCGCGCCGCCCTGGCTCGAGGGCCGCTCCATCAAGTCCGC
>JAZBOY010000221.1:0-20413 GCA_036351375.1 Halieaceae bacterium | reverse complement strand
TGGTCACGGGTGCCAGCTCCGGCATTGGCGAGCGCATAGCGCTGACGCTGGCCGAGCAGGGCTTCTTCGTGTACGCCGGCGCGCGCAAGGCTGAGGATATCGAGGCGCTCAGCAGCTTCGACAACATCCAGGGCATCCGCCTTGATGTTACCCGCCAGGAAGAGATCGATGCAGCGGTTGCCACTATTCGCAAAGCCGGACGGGGGCTTTATGGCCTGGTGAACAATGCCGGCGTGTTCCTGTTCGACCCGATGATCGAAGTCAGCGAGAGCGACTTGCAGTTCATCTTCGACGTCAACGTGTTCGGACCCTATCGCGTCACCCGGGCCTTCGCGCCGTTGCTGATTGAAAGCCAGGGGCGCATCACCACCACCGGCTCGATTGCCGGCGCCTACGCGGCCGGCCTGTTCGGGCCCTACAGCATGACCAAGGCTGCCATGGCTTCCTTTACCGAGGCCCTGGCCTCAGAGATGCGCAAGTTCGGCGTGGCTGTGAGTATCGTCGACCCGGGTAACTTCCAGTCCGACATCATGCAGAACATGCAGCGCCGCATGGCAGCGCTGAAGTCTGGGGAACGCTCGTCGCAATTCGAGGAAGAGATTTCCCGGCTGGCCGCGTTCACGAAAGTTGACCGCTCCCAGCATGCCGATGCCGCGCCGGTTGCGGATGCGGTACTGGATTTCCTCACCAGTGATCGTCCGAAGCTGCGCTACATGGTCACGCCCAACCAGCGGGAGGCGACGATGACGATCCGCAGCACGCTCAAGCGCGCAGTGCAGCTCAACGAAGACCAGGCGTTCAGTCTCACTCGCGATGAGCTGGTTGCGCTCATGGACAAGCTGCTTGCGGCTCAGTCCGTCCAATGAGCGGATGGTTGCAGAGGCTCACCCTGGTGCAGCCCGAAGAGCGCCTGGTCACGCTCCTGTCATTCCTGATGGCATTCCTGCTGATGGCAGCCTATCTCGTGCTGCGCCCAGTGCGGGATGCCATGGCCAGTGACTGGAGTGACGCCGAGCTCAGCCTGCTGTGGAATCTGCAGTTGCTGCTCAGCACCGGGCTGGTGGCCCTTTACAGCCTGGCAGTATCGCGCTGGTCACTGCGCCGCATTGTGCCGGGTGTCTACACGCTGTTCTCACTGAGTTTTCTTGGCTTCTGGCAGGTATCCCCGCTGGTGGCCGATGCCCGCCTGCTGGAACAGGCCTTCTACCTCTGGGTCGCCGCCTTCAGCCTTTTCAACCTGTCGGTGTTCTGGTCCTTCATGAGTCATACCTTCGATGCCGAGCAGGGGCGAAGGCTGTTTGCGATTATCGCCTCCGGCGCCAGTGCCGGTGCCATCGTCGGACCGGCCATCCCGGCACTTTTCGCCAGTGCCTTGGGCCTGGATCGCCTGATGCTGATCGCGGCGCTGGGTGTGCTGCTGGTGGTGCCGTTGATCCTGTGGCTGCAGCGCCTGGGTGCCGGGTGCCCCGCCGACTCGGGCCCTCAGCAGGAGGCGGGCGCTCCGCAGGTCAACCTTAATTGGTGGAGCGGTTTCCGGGATGTGGTCAGCAACCCCTATTTGCGCGCCATCGGGCTTTTCATCCTGCTTTACGTGTTTGTGGGTTCCTTTGTGTATTTCATACAGAAGAACCTGTTGGCCGAATTTTCCCGGGTCGAGCGTACCCAGATCCTCAGCAGCGTCAGCTGGCTGGTCAATACCGCTACCTTTGCCTGCGCCCTGCTGGTGACCGGGCGCCTGGTCAGTCACGCCGGCATGGTGCTGACACTCGCCTGCGTGCCACTGGTGCTGGTGGTGGGTATGGCAGCCATTGCGCTGGCGCCGCTGGTGGTGGTGCTGCTGGTGGTAGACAGCCTGCGCCGGGTGGGCAATTACGCGATTACCCGTCCCGCTCGGGAAATGCTGTTCAGCCGGGTCACTGCCGACCAGCGTTTCAAGGCAAAGCAGGTACTCGATGTGGCGGTGTACCGGGGAGGTGATGCCGCCAGTGGGTCGATTTTCGCCATGCTCAGTGAAGGCCTTGGCCTGGCCCTGCCGGCGATGGCCCTGGTTGGCAGCGGGGTTGCCGGGCTCTGGTCGCTGGTGGCGGTCTATCTCGGGCGCCAGTACCGACAAGACCATGAGTTACCGCGGGAGACACCCGACCTGCAGGATCATCAGGCAGCCGCGGTGGCCGCCCACACCTGATTCACCCAACTTATTGAAAGGACACCTTTATGAACAAGTCTGGTTTTCATCGGATACTCGGCTTCACCCTGCTGCTCATTGTCGCACCCCTGCATGGCGCGGAGGAGACTGAGCCGGTAGCCGTGCAGGTCGATCGATTTTTCGACCAGTACATCAGCACCTACAACAGGCGCTTCGGTAACCCCGAGGGTGAGGCGGCGTTCCGCGCCGAAATCGTCGAGCACCTCAATATCCCGCTCCTGCAGGCACCGCCCAATCGCTCGCCGATGATGGTCGAGTCGGCCGAGCAGGTGGGTCGAAACTTTGCGGGCTTTGTCGCAAAGCTGGAGCAGAAGGGCGTTGAGCGGCTGCAGTGGCAGGACAAGCAGTTGAAGGTGTTGTCGCCCACCCAGGTGCTGGCCAGCAACGTGGGCCGCGGCGTCGATGCGGATGGCAAGGTGCTGTACGAAACCGTTTCGATCTACCTGGTCTACAAGATCGACGGGCGCTGGAAAATTATCAGCCTCAACCCCTACCAGGTGGACAACAGGATTGCGCAGTTCAACTAGCGTGTTACAGCAGCGGCTGAAGGTGAGGCCAGACGTTGTCCAGCAAGAGCTGCTGGGCTTCCACCGTCGGGTGAATGCCGTCGTCCTGCATGAGCGCAGGGTCGGTAGCGACACCGTTGAGCATGAACGGGCTGAGCTGGCTGCCGGTGTCATTCGCCACCCGGGTAAAGCTCTCTCGAAACGATTTGGTGTAGCGGGTGCCGTAGTTGGGTGGAATCTCCATCGCCAGGATCAGCACACCGGCGCCCGCGGCCTGCGACTGCTGGGCCATGGCGGACAGGTTGTCCCGCAACCGGTTGACCGGGTAACCCCGCAGGCCGTCATTGCCGCCCAGCTCGATAATCACCACCGAGGGCTGGTGCTGCTCCAGCAGGGCGGGCAGGCGCGCCGCCGCGCCGGCGCTGGTTTCGCCACTGATGCTGGCGTTGACGACCTGGTAGTCGGGGTGACTGTCTGCCAGTCGTCCCGCGAGCAGGGCAACCCATCCCTCGTCGAGGGACATGCCGTAAGCCGCGCTGATACTATCGCCCATGACCAGCACGGTTTTCGCCGGTGATCCGGCGGCCTGAACCGTACCTATAATCAGCAAGGCAGCGGTGACGGCGGAAGCCGCAGGGCGCACCAGCTTTTTGAGGACTGTGGACAGCATGATAAGGACGGAAAATCTCCGAAAAAGGGTTCCCCTGGCAGAGGGCGAGCTGGAGATACTGAAAGGGATCGACATCGAAATCAAGGCTCGGGAATCGGTAGCGATTATCGGTGCTTCGGGTTCCGGCAAGTCCACCCTGCTGGGCTTGCTGGCAGGCCTGGATGTCGCCAGCGAGGGTGACGTGTGGATCGACGGTGTTTCGCTGGCCGGGCTCGATGAGGACCAGCGGGCACTGCTGCGCGCCGACAAGGTCGGTTTTGTTTTCCAGTCTTTCCAGCTGCTGCCCAGCCTGACCGCTCTCGAGAACGTCATGCTGCCGCTGGAGTTGCACGGCGTGGCCAACGCCAAAACCTCGGCGCGGAGTTTTCTTGAGCGGGTCGGCCTGGGCGAGCGCACCGACCACTATCCCAACCAGCTCTCCGGCGGTGAGCAGCAGCGGGTGGCAATTGCCCGTGCCTTTGCCGCCGAGCCCGCCATCCTGTTCGCCGATGAACCCACCGGCAACCTCGATACGGCGACCGGCGCCCACGTGATTGACCTGTTGTTTGAGATCAATCGCGAGCAGGGCACGACCCTGGTGCTGGTGACGCACGAACAACGCCTGGCCGATCGCTGCGACCGCAGGCTGCGCCTGCACGGCGGCGCCCTGGTCGGTGAAGAGAGCGGGCACGTTACGCGCGACAGCCACTCCGGTGCGCCACACCTGCGAGGGGTATAGATGACCGCGCTGCGGATGCTCCTGCGCGACTGGCGCGGCGGCGAGCTCGGGGTGTTGCTGGCGGCGCTGGTAGTCGCCGTCGCCATTGTGTCCGGTATCACTGCCTTTACCACCCGCCTGCAGAACAGCCTGGAGCAGGAGAGCCACCGCTTCCTGGCCGCTGACCGGGTAGTCCGCGGCTCCCGCGACCAACCAGCCGAGTGGGCGCAGGAAGCCGCCAGCCGCGGCCTGGTGACCGGTCGCGTGCTGACCTTCCCTTCCATGGTTTATGCCGGCGATGAAGACCTGGCGCTGGCCGCGGTCAAGGCTGCCAGCTCTGAATACCCATTGCGCGGTGAACTCACCATGAGCGCCGACCCCTTCGGCACCCCGGAGCTACGCACCCAGGGGCCGCCGCCCGGGCAGGTATGGCTGGATTCCCGCCTGTTTGCCTTGCTGGGTGTGAACGTGGGCGATGAGATTTTCGTCGGTGATGCCGCCCTCAAGGTGGCGGCGGCGCTGCGCAATGAGCCCGACCGGGCCACCGGTTTTCTCGGCTACGGCCCGCGGGTGCTGATGCACATCGACGACATACCCGCCACCAACGTGGTGCAGCCCGGCAGCCGGGTTCGCTACCGCTTGCTGCTGGCGGGTGAAGAAGCGGTACTGGACGATTTTGTCGAGTGGCTTGAACCGCAGCTCCCCTCGGGCCAGCGAATCCAGGATATCGACAGCAACCAGCGCGGTGTCGGTGGCGCCCTGGACCGCGCTGAATCCTTCCTGCTGCTGGCGGGTAGCCTGGGCGTAGTGCTCGCCGGTGTGGCAATCGCCCTCGCGGCACGCCGGTTCAGCGAGCGGCACTACGATTACGTGGCCATCATGAAGAGCCTCGGCACCGTCAGTGGCAAGATCAATCGCATGTACGGGCTCAGCCTCCTGCTGTTGGGCGCAGTGGCCACGCTGGTGGGAGCCGCTCTCGGCTGGGGCCTGCAGGCGCTGTTCTTCACGCTGTTTGCCGAAGCCTTGCCGGTGCAACCCGGCCCGGCGGGCATGCGCCCCTACGTCGTCGGCGGTGCCACCGCCGTCATCTGCCTGCTGGCGTTTGCCTGGCCACCCCTGAGTCGGCTGGGAGGTGCCTCACCCCTGAAGGTGTTGCGCCGGGACCTGCCCAACGCGGTCAGCCGCAGCGCCCTGGACAATGCCCTTGGACTGGGAGCGGTACTGCTGCTGATGCTGTGGTATTCCGGCGACTGGGCCCTGACCCTGGCGGTGCTGGCGGGACTGGCCGCATCTGCGAGCATGGCGGCCTCGGTGGCCTTCCTGATGCTGCGCGGCGGGCGCCTGGCGGGCATGCGCGCCGGCAGTATCTGGCGCCTGGCGCTGGCCAGCCTGCAACGAAACGGCTCAGCCAACACCCTGCAGGTGGTGATCTTCTCGCTCGCCATCATGCTGCTGCTGATCCTGGTGCTGGTGCGCACCTCCCTGCTGGAAGAATGGCAGATGCAGCTGCCGGAAGGCACGCCCAACCATTTCCTGCTGAATATCGCGCCGGACGAGGTCAATGCCGTGCGCGAGACCCTGTCGCAAACCGCCGACCTTTCCGAACCGCTGTACCCGATGGTTCGCGGACGCCTGGTGGAGATCAACGGTGAAGCGCTGGCGCGCGACGAAGAAAGCGATGAGGAAGAGGGCCGCGGCGAACGTGAAACCAACCTGACCTGGGCGCGGGACATTCCCACCGACAACGAGATCATCGCCGGCGAGTGGTGGGACCCCAACACCGAGGAAGCGCTGGTATCGGTGGAAGAGGGCATGGCGGAAAGCCTGGACCTCAAGGTGGGTGACAGGGTGCGTTACCTGGTGGGCTCGCAGCCGCTGGACGTTACCGTGGGCAGTATTCGCCGCCTCGACTGGGAGAGCATGCGGCCGAACTTCTTCATGATATTCCCGCCGGCGGTGCTGCGCGGCTACCCGGCCACTTTCATGACCAGCTTTCACCTGGATAACAGCGAGAAGCAATCCCTCAACAGCTTCATCCGCCAGTACCCGACGGTCACGGTGATAGAGATGGACGTGGTGATCGAGCAGGTGCGCGGCATTATCAACCAGGTGTCGGCAGCAATCGAACTGGTGCTGGTAGTCATCCTGATCGCCGGCGCCCTGGTGCTGATTGCCGGCGTGCAGTCCACGGTCGACACCCGGCTCTATGAGGGTGCTATCCTGCGTGCGCTGGGCGCCCCCCGCAACCTGATCCTGGGCGGCGTGGTTATCGAGTTTGCCGCCCTGGGCTTCTTCGCCGGCCTGCTGGCCACCATCGCCGCGGAGATCGCTGTCTACGTCCTGCAAACCTTCGCACTGGACATGACCTACAGCCCCCACCCGGAGATCTGGCTGCTGGGGCCGGTCATGGCCGTCATCATGATCGGCGCCCTTGGCGTCTGGAACTGCCGCCGAGTGGTCTCCAGCCCACCGCTGCTGGTCCTGCGCGAGCTCTAGGGGGGTAGGGTCGGGATTACTCGGCGCGGATGCCTGCCAGGAAGATGCGGACTTCGAGGTCGATCTGGCGGGCCAGGTCGACGTGGACTTCGAACAGTTGCGGCATGTCGACCTTGAGGGTGGCGAGGCCGTGGATGCCTGACCAGCCGGCGTTGGCCATGTAGTGGTCGTCTTCGTCGCGGAAGATGCTCTTGTCGATGCCGCTGCGGATGATCGAGCGCACCAGTTCGTAGGTGTCGCGGCTGGCCTGCAGCAATTCAGGGTAGTTGGCCTGGGGCTGCAGGGTGGGGCCGAACATCAGCTTGAACAGGTCCGGGTGCTGCATCGCGTAGCCGACATAGGCGTGGGCGAAGGCGTGCATCTCGGCTTCCGGGTCGTCGCCGGCTTGCTGGCCGGCCGCCTTGAGCTGCTCCAGCAGCTTGCGGTAGCCGCGGGTGGCCAGCGCCGCCAGCAGCTCGTTCTTGTCCTTGAAGTGCCGGTAGGGCGCGGTTTGCGATACGCCGATGGCGCGGGCCAGGGCACGGAGGCTCAGCTCGTCCATGCCGGTGTCGGCCAGCTGCGCCTCGGCGGTATCCAGCAACTCGTTGCGGAGGTTGCCGTGGTGGTAGCTGCGGGTTGTCGGTTCGGCGCTCAAGGCAGCAGGTGTTGAACGGCGTCCCGCTCTTCCTTGAGTTCGGTTTCGGTCGCCGTCATGCGTTCGCGGCTGAAGTCGGAAATCTCGACGCCCTGCACGATTTCCCAGTCACCGCCACTGCAGCGGCAGGGGAAGGAGTAGATCAGGCCTTCCTCTATATGGTAGGAACCGTCGGAGTACACGCCCATGGATACCCAGCTGTCGCTGTCGGTGCCCAGCGCCCAGGAGTGCATGTGGTCGATGGCGGCGTTGGCGGCGGATGCTGCCGAGGACGCACCGCGGGCCTTGATGATGGCGGCGCCGCGCTGCTGTACCACGGGAATGAACTCGCCTTCGTACCAGTCCTGGTCCACCAGCTCGATGGCGGCGGTGCCGTCGACCTTGGCATTGAACAGGTCCGGGTACTGGGTAGCCGAGTGGTTGCCCCAGATGGTCATGTCCTTCACGTCGTTGACGGTCTTGCCGGTCTTCTGGGCAATCTGGGTCATGGCACGGTTGTGGTCCAGCCGGGTCATGGCGGTGAACTGGCGCGGGTTGATGTCCGGCGCGTTGCGCTGGGCGATCAGGGCGTTGGTGTTGGCCGGGTTGCCCACCACCAGTACCTTGATGTCCTTGCTGGCGTTGTCGTTGATGGCCTTGCCCTGGGTGGAGAAGATCGCCGCGTTGGCTTCCAGCAGGTCCTTGCGCTCCATGCCCGGGCCGCGGGGGCGGGCGCCGACCAGCAGGGCGTAGTCGGCATCCTTGAAGGCCACGTTCGGGTCGTCGGTGCAGATCACGTCAGCCAGCAGCGGGAAGGCGCAGTCATCAAGCTCCATGCGCACACCTTCGAGGGCTTCCATGGCCGGGGTGATATCCAGCAGCTGCAGGATGACCGGCTGGTCTTCGCCGAGCATGTTGCCGGCAGCGATGCGGAACAGCAGGGCATAACCAATCTGGCCGGCGGCGCCGGTCACGGTGACTCGAACGGGAGCTTTCATCAGCAGTATTCCTCGCAGGATGGGGTGGTGGAACGGGGTTCCATTTAGGGCCGCACATTCTAGACACCAGCCCCGCAAAAAGCTACCGGATCGGCGCCGTCGGGAGATTTTGGCGGCAAAGTCGCGTAGAATTCGCGGCCGATACGAACTGAAGCACACCGGTCAGGCCCGTGAGAGAACTGTCCAAGAAAGAGCGCACGGAATTCAACAAGCTGCAGAAGCGGCTGCGTCGTCACGTGGGCACCGCAATCGCCGATTACAACATGATCGAAGACGGCGACAAGGTGATGGTGTGCCTGTCCGGCGGCAAGGATTCCTACGCCATGCTGGACGTACTGATGAACCTGCAGCGCTCCGCCCCGGTGAGCTTCGAACTGATTGCCGTCAATCTCGACCAGAAGCAGCCCGGTTTCCCCGAGCAGGTGCTGCCCACCTACCTCGACGAGGTGGGCGTACCCTATTACATCCTCGAGAAGGACACCTACAGTGTCGTCAAGGAAGTGATCCCCGAGGGCAAGACCACCTGTGGCCTGTGCTCGCGCCTGCGCCGCGGCAGCCTGTACGGTTTTGCCCAGGACATTGGCGCCACCAAGATTGCCCTTGGTCACCACCGGGACGATATCGTCGAAACCCTGTTCCTCAACATGTTCTTCGGCGGCACCCTCAAGGCCATGCCGCCCAAGCTGCTGAGCGACGACGGCGCCAATGTGGTGATTCGCCCGATGGCCTACTGCAAGGAGCAGGACCTGGCGGACTACGCCGACTACAAGGCCTTCCCCATCATCCCCTGCAACCTGTGCGGCTCCCAGGAAAACCTGCAGCGGGTGCAGGTGAAGGCAATGCTGCGGGACTGGGAGCGCCAGTACCCGGGTCGTACCGAGACGATCTTCCGCGCCATTCGCAACGTGGCGCCCTCACAGCTGGCCGACACGGAGCTGTTCGATTTCAGCTCGCTCAGGGTCGACCGCGAGCTGCACATGGGCGACGCCCAGGGCATCAAGGTCGTCAATCTCTAGTGGGGCGCGCTCTGGTGGGGCAAGTCGGTTGACGGAGTCCGCAGCAGCCTTGCTTGCCGTTCGCGGCCTGGGCCTGGAGCGGGGCGGCCGGGCCCTGCTGGCGGGACTGGACCTGGATATTTCCAGCGGCCAGATGGTGCTGATCGAAGGCCCCAACGGCAGCGGCAAGACCACCCTGCTGCGCAGCCTGGCCGGGCTCTCACGCCTTGGCCTCTCGGGCCGTATCGACGCGCAGTGTGATGAACTCCTCTACCTCGGCCACCGCGCCGGTATCAAGCAGCTGCTCACGCCAAGGGAAAACCTGGCCTGGGCCTGCCATAGCCAGGGCTGGAACCCGGCCCATATTGACAGTGCGCTGGAGCGGGTCGGGCTCAGCGGGCGCGCCGACCTGTTTTGCCAGCACCTGTCCGCCGGCCAGCAGCGCCGGGTCAACCTGGCGCGCCTGTACCTGTCGTTTGATGCGCAGCGCGAGCGCAGCCTGTGGCTGTTGGACGAACCATTCACGGCGATCGACCGCGGCGGCGTGGCGGAGCTTGCGAACACCATGGCGCAACAGGTCCGGCGGGGTGGGTCGGTGGTGCTTACCTCCCACCAGGACCTGCCGCTGGACATTCCGCTGCGGCGCGTGGTGCTGGGAGGCGCACAGTGAGTCTGCCAACACCGTCGCTGGCCGCATTCCTCAGCGCCAGCCTGCGGCGCCAGCTGCTGCTGGCCTACCGACGCCCGGTGGATACCATCAACCCGCTGCTGTTCTTCCTGCTGGTGGTCACCCTGTTTCCGCTGGGGATCGGCCCTGACCCGGCCCAGCTCGCCGAGTTTGCACCGGGCATCCTGTGGATTGTGGCGCTGCTGGCCTCGCTGATGGCCGCCGAGGGCATGTTCCGGCAGGACTACGAGGACGGGTCCCTGGAACAGTTGCTGCTGTCGCCGCAGCCGCTCTACCTGGCCTCGCTCACCTATTCCTTCGCGCACTGGCTGGTCACCGGTGTGCCGTTGACGCTGCTGTCGCCGCTGTTCGCCACCATGCTGCAACTGCCGGTGGCGGCCCTGCCGGTGTTGCTGGCCAGCATGGCGCTCGGTACCGCGATCCTCAGCCTGGTCGGCAGCATCGGTGCTGCGCTCACCGTCAGCCTCAAGCGCGGCGGCATGCTCATCTCGCTGATCATCGTGCCTCTGTACATCCCGGTATTGATCTTCGCCGCCGGTGCCGTGCGCTTTGCCGCCGAGGGTTTCGACCCTGCGCCGCAGCTGCTGTTACTGGCGGGCATGCTGTCCCTGTCCGTGGCCCTGGCGCCCTTTGCGATCAGCGCCGGCCTGCGCATATCTGTTGATGCAGGTTAGGAATTTGCGAAGCAAGCTCGCTATAATCTGGGCCCGTTTTAAAGGCAAATAACCCTGATGTGGACGTGGTTTCACAAGCTCGGATCGCCCCCCTGGATGTACCGCATTTCCGGGCGCATCCTTGCCATTCTGCTGCCGCTGACGGTAGCCATGCTGGTGGTAGGCGCGGTGTGGGGCCTGCTCTACGCGCCCATGGATTTCAAGCAGGGCAACAGCTTCCGTATTATCTATTTCCACGTGCCGGCCTCGGTCGTCGCGCTGGCGGGCTATTACGTGATGGCGATTGCCGGCGCGGTCAGCCTGATCTGGCGCATGAAGATGGCCGAAGTGGCCATGAAATGTGCGGCCCCGGTGGGCGCGGCACTGACCTTCCTGAGCCTGCTTTCCGGCGCCATCTGGGGCAAGCCGACCTGGGGCACCTACTGGGTGTGGGATGCGCGCATCACGTCCATGCTCATCCTGTTTTTCCTGTACCTGGGCGTCATCGTCCTGTATCAGGCCTATGAGAACAAGGAAGCCGCCGGCAAGGCCTGCGCGGTGCTGAGCCTGGTCGGTATGGTGAACATTCCCATCATCTACAAGTCTGTAGATTGGTGGTACAGCCTGCACCAGCCGGCCACCATCAAGTTTACCGAGGAGAGCACCATGCACAGTTCCATGCTGCAGCCGCTGCTGCTGATGATCCTCGCGTTCTACTGCCTGTTCACCTGCGCGCTGCTGCTGAATATGCGCAGCGAGTTGCTGCGCCGCGGTGTCGGCACGTCCTGGGTGCGGGCCCTGGCGGTGAACTGAATGTACTTTGAGTCGCTACAGGCCGCACTGGCGATGGACGGGCACGGCGTTTACGTGTGGAGCGTGGTGGTGGTCACCGTGCTGGTGTGCGCCGGCCTGCTGGTGCTGCCGGCCCGCGCGGCGCGCCGCTTCATCGCCGGGCTGGCGGAAGACGACGCGCCTGCACCCCAGGCAGCGCCCAGCGTGCGCATTGAGGAGGTCAACAATGCATCCGGTTCGTAAACAGCGGCTGATCCTGGTCTGCTTTATTGTGGTGTTTTCCACCCTCGCGGTGGGCCTGGTGACTTACGGCCTGCGCGGCAACATCAACCTGTTCTTCCCGCCGGCGGAAATCGCCGCCGGCCTGGCGCCCACCGGCCAGCCGATCCGCCTGGGCGGTATGGTGGTCGAGGGCAGCGTGCGACGCGACCCGCAGTCATTGCGGGTTGAGTTCGATGTCACCGACTACCAGGCGACCGTCACCGCGGTATACACCGGCATCCTGCCGGACCTGTTCTCAGAGGGTGAGGGTGTGGTGGCCGCCGGCGTGCTGGACGAAAACGGCGTGCTGCAGGCGACCGAAGTACTGGCCAAGCACGATGAAAACTACATGCCGCCGGAAGTGGCGGAGGCCCTGTCCCAGGCTCACGACGAGGCGACTGGCTCATGATCCCGGAGTTCGGACATTTTGCCCTGATCATTTCCCTGGGCCTGGCGCTGCTGCTCACCGTGGTTCCCCTGCTGGGCAGTTTCCGTGGCGACCAGCGGGCCATGGCCATGGCGCCCTCTCTCGCCATCGGCCAGTTCGTGTTTATCGCCATTGCCTTTGCCTGCCTGGCCTGGTCGTTTGTCGCCGATGACTTCTCGGTGGCGCTGGTGGCCAACAACTCCAACAGCTTGATGCCCACGGTGCTGAAGTTTGCGGCTACCTGGGGCAACCACGAGGGCTCCATGGTGCTGTGGATCCTGTTCCTGTCGGCCTGGACCGCGGCGGTGGCCGTGTTCAGCACTGCGCTGCCACTGGTGTTGCTGTCGCGGGTGCTGGCGGTACTGGGTTTTGTGGCGGTCGGCTTCCTGCTCTTCTCGCTGCTGACATCGAATCCTTTCGAGCGCATCCTGCCGGGCACGCCCCAGGACGGCGCCGACCTCAACCCGCTGCTGCAGGACCCGGGGATGATCATTCATCCGCCGCTTCTGTACATGGGCTATGTGGGCTTCTCGGTGGCCTTCGCCTTCGCCATCGCTGCCCTGATGGGCGGTCGGCTTGACGCCAGCTGGGCGCGCTGGTCGCGGCCCTGGACCAATGCCGCCTGGGCGTTCCTGAGCCTCGGCATCATGCTGGGCAGCTGGTGGGCCTATTACGAACTGGGCTGGGGCGGCTGGTGGTTCTGGGACCCTGTGGAGAATGCTTCCTTCATGCCCTGGCTGGCGGGCACGGCGCTGATTCACAGCCTGGCTGTCACCGAGAAGCGCGGCCTGTTCCGCAGCTGGACGGTGTTGCTGGCGATCTTTGCCTTCTCCCTGAGCCTGCTGGGGACTTTCCTGGTGCGCTCCGGCGTGCTCACCTCGGTGCACGCCTTTGCCGCCGACCCGGCTCGCGGCGTATTTATCCTCGCTTTCCTCGGCATAGTCGTGGGCGGTTCCCTTACGCTCTACGCGTTCCGCGCTCCTGCCGTGCAGAGCCGTATCGGTTTTGAATGGGTGAGCCGTGAGAGCCTGTTGCTGCTCAATAATGTGGTGTTCCTGGTCGCCACCCTGACCGTGCTGTTCGGCACCCTCTTCCCGCTGATTACCGACGCGCTGGCGCTCGGCAAATACTCGGTAGGCCCGCCGTACTTCAATGCCGTGTTCCTGCCCCTGATGGCGCTGCTGATCCCGTTCATGGGCATTGGCCCCACCTCGCGCTGGAAGCGGGATACCACGAAGCGCTGGCTGCAGGAGCTGGCGGCGCCGGCGATTGCCGCGCTGGTGATCGGCGTCGTGTTCCCCTTCTCCTACGGCGGCGAATTCAACCTGTGGGTGATGCTGGCGGTCATTCTCGCCGGCTGGCTGGCACTGGCCATGCTGCGCGACCTTGTGATGCGCCTGCGCAGCAGCCGTATGCGCAGCATTCCCGCCAGCTACTGGGGCATGCAGGCTGCACACCTGGGCTTTGCCATCACCGTGGTGGGTGTGGTGCTGGTGAGTCAGTACGCCGTGGAGCGCGACTTGAAAATGCGCCCCGGTGACGTGGAGGAAGTGGCGGGTTACAGCTTTGCCTTCAACAGCCTGGAACCGGTGCAGGGGCCTAATTACGTGGCGGACGGAGCGAATTTCACGGTACTGCGCGACGGCAGGCCGGTGGCCTTTCTGCAGCCCCAGAAGCGGCGCTACCTGGCCTCGGGCCAGGTGATGACCGAGGCCGCCATCGATGCCGGCGTGTTCCGGGATCTCTTTATCGCCATGGGCGAGCCACTGGAAGGTGGGCAGGCCTGGGCGATCCGCCTGCATTACAAACCGTTCGTACGCTGGATCTGGGCCGGGGCCATCGCCATGGGCTTTGGCGCTTTCCTGACCCTGGCCGACCGGCGTTACCGGCGGGCACGGCAGCGCGCCACAGCTCCGGTAGGGGGTGGCCTTGAAGCGGCTTAAGCTGTTCCTGCCGCTGGGCCTGTTCCTGGTGCTCGGCGGCTTCCTGCTGGTGGGGTTGCGCCTGGATCCCCAGGCCTTGCCGTCTGCCCTGATCGACAAGCCGTTGCCGAGCTTTTCCCTGCCCGCCCTGGGAGAAGAGCGGATAGTGGACCAGAGCATGGTGACCGGCGAGGTGTCGCTGTTCAACGTCTGGGCGACCTGGTGCGCGTCGTGCAGGATCGAGCATCCCTTCCTGACCGAGCTGGCCAGGACCGGGCTGCCGATCTACGGCATCAACTACAAGGATGAAGACGGTGAAGCCCTGCGCTGGCTGGATGAACTGGGTGATCCCTACCGCCTGAGCATTGTCGATGCCGAGGGCAGCCTGGGCCTGGACCTGGGGGTATACGGCGCGCCGGAAACCTACGTGGTGGATGCCAGCGGCGTGATTCGCTATCGCCATGTAGGCGTGGTGAACGAGCTGGTATGGGCACAGACCCTGAAACCGATCATCGATGAACTGCGCCGCGAGCAACGCGCCGGGGGGTCCTCTTGATCCGCTGGCTGCAATCGCTGCTATTTGTGGCCGGGCTGGCGCTGTCCGCCAGTGCGCTGGCAGTGATCGAAACCTACGAATTCGAGGACGAGAGCCTGCGCGAGCGTTTTGCCAACCTGGCGGATGAGCTGCGCTGTCCCAAGTGCCAGAACCAGAACATTGCCGACAGCAACGCCCCGATCGCTGCAGACCTGCGCAAGCAGCTACACGCCCAGCTCCACGAGGGGCGCAGCGACGGTGAGATCGTGGAATACATGGTCGATCGCTACGGCGAATTCGTGCTGTATCGCCCCCGCGTCAACAACGTGACCATGGTGCTGTGGGGCGCGCCGGTGATTCTGTTGGCACTGGCGCTGCTGGTGCTGCGCTCCAGCATGCGCGGCCGGGCGCCGGCACAGGAGGGCATGCTCAGTGCCGAGGAACAGGCCAGGCTCGATGCCCTGCTGGCCGATGACGAGGAGCGCGCGTGACTGAAATCTGGTGGGGCGCGCTGTTGTTGCTGGCGCTGGCGTCTTTGTTTGTATTGCTGCCCGGCGTGTTCCTGCGCGAGCGCCGCATCGATACCCGTGCCTCCAACCGCGACTGGTTCCTGCAACGCCGCGCCGAACTGGAAA
Organism: Halieaceae bacterium; assembly: GCA_036351375.1. Lineage (GTDB taxonomy): Bacteria > Pseudomonadota > Gammaproteobacteria > Pseudomonadales > Halieaceae > JANQIO01. The sequence continues at coordinate 5,319 of JAZBOY010000221.1, read as the reverse complement.
ACACTGACGAGACTCGCGATTCAGGCATCGGTCGTCCCGGCGCCGCCGACAGCGAGCTGGCAGAAGACCTGTTGCAGGACGCCCGTCTGCGGATGCTCGAAGAGGCGGACGCTGACGCCCAGGCCGAGACCGGCGCCAGTGGTTCCTTGCCCTTTGCAGTGCTGCTGGGGGTGCTGGTGGTGCTGTCAGGCGCGTTCTACTGGAAGCTGGGGGCCGGTGCCGACGTTGCGCTGAAACGCGAGCTGGACGCCGTCAATGAACAGACCACCGAGGCCGATTACCGGCGCCTGATGCTGAAAGTGGAAGACCGCGCCGCCGCCCGCCCGGACAACCTCTACTACCAGGGCATGCTGGGCCGCTTCTACATGAACGAGGGCGACTACAGCCGGGCCCGGGCGCTGTACGCAGGGCTTGCCGAGAAAGCCCCCAACGACGCCATGGCGGCAGCCCTGGCTGCACAGGCCGGCTTTCTCGCCTCGGGGCGGCAGCTGACCAGCGAAGACCAGCTGCTCGCCGAGCGCGCCCTGGCCGTCAACCCTCACCAGCGCACGGCGCTCGGGCTGCTGGGTATGGCCTCTTTCGAGGCGGGTGAATTCCAGGCCGCTATCAGCTACTGGGAGCGGCTGCTGGTTATGGAAAATCCACAGTCCGACGCCGCCCAGATGATCCGCGGCGTGATCGACCGGGCTCGCGCCCAGCTGGGCGGCGAGGCGCTGGCAGCTGCGCCGGCGTCACCGCATGCTGCCGGGCCGCAAGTCGCTGCGCCTCCACCCCAGGCCTCAGCCGGCGCTGAAGCGTCTGCAGGGGCCGGCGTTACCCTGCGGCTGGAACTCGCCCAGGGCATGAGCGCCGCCCCCGGCGACACCGTGTTTGTGTTTGCTCGCAACCCGGCGCTGGACACTCGCATGCCGGTGGCGGTAAAGCGCCTGACTGCCGCCCAGCTGCCGGTGACCCTGCGCCTGGACGACGCCAGTTCCATGGCGGGGCAGAAGATTTCCGAGCTCGAACGGGTGGAAGTGGTGGCGAGAATTTCGCCCAGCGGCCAACCGGGGGAGCAGTACGCCACGTTCCAGGCAAGCCGCTCGGACCTGCCCCCCGGGTCCGGTGAGCAGGTACATACCCTGGTGCTCAGGCCAGTCGGGGATTCCTGAAATCCGACCCCGGTCAGGGCTGCGAAAAGGTAAAAAAACCCGAGAAATTTCCCCTTTTCACTCCCAAGTCTTGTGTCGAGGGAGTACACTAGCCACATCATATAGGGGGTTGGCGGAGCCGGATTCGGCTCTGATTCAACGCGAAATCAGCCTCGTATCGGGCCGCAAAGCCCTCTGAATCGAGCGCTTCAAAACAACGAAAAATAAATAAAAACAAAGACTTGTGAGTGTTACCAGGGTCTTGACCAAAACCATATGAGATTGAAATCCATCAAGCTGTCGGGCTTCAAATCCTTCGTGGACCCGACTCATGTGCAGTTCCCCAGCAATATGTGTGCAGTCGTCGGCCCCAACGGCTGCGGCAAGTCCAATGTGATCGACGCGGTGCGCTGGGTCATGGGCGAGAGCTCTGCGAAGAACCTGCGCGGCGAGCACATGACCGACGTTATCTTCAACGGCTCGGTCAATCGCCAGCCGGTCGGCCAGGCCTCCATCGAACTGATTTTCGACAACCACGACGGCGGCATTGGCGGCGAGTACGCCAGCTATGCCGAGATCTCGGTGCGCCGGCAGGTGACCCGCGAGGGCCAGAGCGAGTATTTCCTCAACGGCAGCAAGTGTCGCCGCCGTGACATCACCGACATTTTCCTGGGTACCGGTCTCGGCCCGCGCAGTTACGCCATCATCGAGCAGGGCATGATCTCGCGCCTGATCGAATCCAAGCCGGAAGAGCTGCGGGTCTTCATCGAGGAGGCCGCCGGCATCTCCAAGTACAAGGAGCGCCGCAAGGAAACCGAGAGCCGCATGCGGCGGACGCTGGAAAACCTCGAGCGCCTTACCGACCTGCGCGAAGAGCTGGACCGCCAGCTTCAGCACCTGCACCGCCAGGCCCAGGCGGCGGAGAAGTACGGCGAGTTCAAGAGCGAGGAGCGCGAGCTGAAGGCCCAGCTACAGGCCCTGCAGTGGAAAAGCCTGGACGACAAAATCACCGCCTCCAAGCACGACATCGGCGAGTTGGACGTGAAGCTGGAAGCGGTGATCGCTGAGCATCGCCAGGTGGATGCCGGCATTGAAGATATGCGCGTACAGCACACCGAGGCCACCGACAGCTTCAATGAGGTGCAGGCGCGCTATTACAGCATCGGCTCAGAGGTCGCCCGCATTGAGCAGACCATCAAGCACCAGCAGGAGCGCTCGCGCCAGCTGGCCGACGACCTGCGCCAGACAGTGGAAAGTTTCGAGCAGGCCGAGCGTCACCTGGAAGAAGACCGTAACAAGCAGTCCCAGTGGCAGGAAGAGCTGGCGGCGGTAACGCCGGCCCTGGAAGAGCTGCAGGCGGCGGAAGCGGCTTCGGCCCAGGCCCTGGTGGACGCCGAAGAGCACATGCAGGCCTGGCAGCAGGAGTGGGACGACTTCAACCAGCAGGCCGCCGAACCGCGCCAGCAGGCGGAAGTGCAGCAATCCCGCATCCAGCACCTGGAGCAGGCCCTGACCCGCATCCAGGAGCGCATCGCCGCGTTGGACACTGAAAAGTCCGGCCTGAGCGCCGGCCCCGCCGATGAATCCTGCGAGCGCCTGGGCGAACAGATCGCCGAGAAGGAGCTGGCTATCCGCGCGGCGGAGAAACACAGCGAGGAGTTGCTGGAGCAGGTCAATGCGGCCCGCGAGCAGCGCAACACCTTGTCTGAATCCCTCGATGGGGCGCGCAGCGAGTTGCAGGCCCAGCGTGGCCGCCACGCCTCGCTGGACGCCCTGCAGCAGGCGGCGTCGGGCGCCGGCGAGGCGGTGGAATCCTGGCTCGACGCGCAGCAGCTCGCCGACCAGCCGCGGCTGCTGCAGCAGATCCAGGTCGCTCCGGACTGGCAGCGGGCGGTGGAAACCGTTCTCGGCGACAGTCTGCAGGCCGTCTGTGTTGATCACATCGATGCCTTTGCCGATGCCCTGGGCCAGGCCCCGAAGGGTGAACTCATGCTGCTCGACGGCTCTTTACCGGCCGGGGGCGCGGACGGTAGCCTGGCTGCCCAGGTCAGCGGTGCCGGCCACCTGGCGGGCCAGCTGAGCAGTGTGTTGACCGCCGACAGCCTGGCGGGCGCCCTGAGCCGGCGCGCCAGCCTTGCCCCGCATCAATCCCTGATTACCCGCGACGGGCTCTGGGTGGGCCCGGACTGGGTGCGGGTGAGCAACCGCAGCGAAGAGGAATCCGGGGTGATTGCCCGCCAGCAGGAGCTGGAATCCCTGGCCGCCGCGATTCGCGATGGCGAGGCCCGCTGCCAGCAGCTGCAGGCCGAGCTGGCCGACACCGATACCCGCCTGAAGAATCTGGAGCAGCAGCGCCATGAGGCCCAGGGCCAGCTGCAGTCGGTATCGCGCGAGCACGCCGACCTTGCCGCCGCCCTGAGTGCCGAGCAGGCCAAGATCGAGCAGATCAGCAAGCGCCGCGAGGGCATCAATCGCGAGATCGATGAATCCCGCGCCCAGTTCCAGGCCGAGCAGGACAGCATGGCGGAAGCGCGCCAGCTGCTGTCGGCCGCGATCGAACGCATGGAGCAGGATTCGAAGCAGCGCGAGACACTGCTGTCGCGGCGTGACGAAACCCGTACCCGCCTCGACCAGGCGCGCCAGGCCGCCCGTCACGACAAGGACACGGCACACCAGACCGCCATGCAGCACCAGTCGCTGCAGGCCCAGCTGCAGTCAATGACTCAGTCCATAGAGCGCACCACGGTGCAGGTCAGGCAGCTGGTGGAACGCAAGCAGGCGCTGGAAGAGAACATCAGCAGCAACGACCAGCCGCTGGACGGCTTGAAGGAAGAGCTGGAATCACAGCTTGAGAAGCGCCTGGTGGTGGAAACCGAGCTGGGCGCAGCTCGCGACACCGTGGCCCGAATCGACGGGGAGCTGCGCGAGGCGGAAGGCCTGCGCGCCCAGATCGAACAGCGCAGCGCCAACGTGCGCAGCCAGCTGGAGCAAAAGCGGCTGCAGAACCAGACCCTGCAGGTGCAGCGCGAGACCCTGGAGCAGGCGCTGGCGGAAAGCGAGCAGAAAGCCGAGACAGTACTCGAAACCCTGCCGCCTGAGGCCGAGGAGTCCGAGTGGCAGCGCCGCCTTGAGCAGGTGGGCAACCGCATCGCGCGGCTGGGGCCCATCAACCTGGCAGCTATCGACGAGTACAGCCAGCAATCCGAGCGCAAGAACTACCTGGATGCCCAGAACGAGGACCTCGAGCAGGCCCTGCAGACCCTGGAATCCGCCATCCGCAAGATCGACAAGGAAACCCGCAACCGTTTCCGCGAGACTTTCGACCAGGTCAACTCCAGCCTGCAGGAGCTGTTCCCCCGCGTGTTCGGCGGCGGCTCCGCTTACCTGGAAATGACCGGTGAAGACCTGCTGGACACTGGTATTACCATCATGGCGCGTCCGCCCGGCAAGAAGAACGCTACCATCCACCTGCTGTCCGGTGGTGAAAAGGCGCTGACGGCGATCGCCCTGGTATTCTCGATCTTCCGCCTCAACCCGGCACCGTTCTGTATGCTGGACGAGGTGGACGCGCCGCTGGACGATGCCAACACCGGCCGCTACGCGCGCATGGTGAAGGAAATGTCTGATACGGTTCAGTTCATCTTTATCACCCACAACAAGATCACCATGGAGATGGCAGATCACCTGATGGGGGTTACCATGCAGGAGCCGGGCGTATCGCGGCTGGTAACGGTAGATGTGGACGAAGCCGCGGAGCTGGCTGCCTCCTGATCGAGAGGGTCGGGAGCAGTTGGGTAAGGCCGGTAAGGCCGGCAGGAAAGCCCGGCAGGAAAGACGGGAACACATCAAGCACGGGATAGACTAGGGGCTATGGAAATAAGCGTGCGTGACTGGATGATCATCATCGGGGTACTGCTGATTGTGGCGGTGCTGCTGGATGGCTACCGCCGTATGCGCGACCCCAACCGGATCCGTATGTCCCTGACCCGGGTGCCTGACGGCCCGGATGATGACGTCGGCATGAGCCGCGAACTGCCCAACGGCGGCGCCCGGGTGAAGCCGCGGGCGTCCAATGCCGGTGGCGCCGATGCGGCCGACGCCGATGCGGATGACGCCGAGCACAGCCAGGACTTCGAACCCGAAGCAGCACCGGAACCCCAGGGGGAGCCGCCACTGCTGACCGATACCG
>JAZBOY010000220.1:0-6786 GCA_036351375.1 Halieaceae bacterium | reverse complement strand
GATTGCTTCCTCCACCACGCGGTTGGCGCGGGCGGAGTGAATGCAGGCCATACCCCGGTCGGTGTCCACCAGCTCCCAGGTGTGTGGATACTTGCGGGTTTTCGAGTCACTGACTGATAGCCACACCGGGCTGCCGGGCTCCGCACAGCCGGTCATGGCCCCGGTATTGGGACAGTGCGCTGTTATCTCTCGGCCATCGGCCAGTTCAATGTCCGCCAGAAAGCGTTTGTAACGCCGAATCAGCGTGCCGGGAATCAGGGAATCAAAGGTCATGGCGGGATTGTGCCATGGAACCGAAGCACCCACATAAAACGTGCCTTCACAGGCCAATTTGACGGGGCTCAGGGCAAGTCGCAAAGGCGGGAATTTTTATTGGCACCGGCAGTCGGAATCTGGTAGTTTCTCCGCCCTCGAAGGACCGGCCACCCGGGTTTGGCAGCCGATTCCTCAACCAAACAACATCGATGGGAAGTCACCATGCCCAGAAGATCCAGCAAATCTGCAGCGACATCTGAGTTCAAGAACTTCGTTCCTTACAAGCCGAAGCGCGGTGAGGAATACATGAACGAGCGCCAGCGTGCTCACTTCAAAAGCATTCTGCTCAACTGGAAAGCAGAGCTGATGGAGGAAGTCGACCGCACCGTGACCCATATGAAGGACGAGGCGGCCAACTTTCCCGACCCGGCGGACCGCGCCACCCAGGAAGAAGAGTTCAGCCTGGAACTGCGCACCCGCGACCGCGAGCGCAAGCTGATCAAGAAAATTGACGGCACCATCGACCGCATCGACGCCGACGACTACGGCTTCTGCGATGCCTGCGGTGTAGAGATCGGCATCAAGCGCCTGGAAGCACGCCCCACCGCTGACCTTTGCATCGATTGCAAGACGCTCGACGAAATCAAGGAAAAGCAGGAACACGGCTGATTCAGCCGACAGCTACGTAGGGCGCTTCGCGCCCTCGCCCACCGGCCCACTTCACCTGGGCTCTCTCATCTGCGCACTCGCCAGCTACCTGGATGCCCGCTCCCACGGCGGACGCTGGTTGATGCGCATGGAAGACCTCGACCCACCGCGGGAGCAGCCCGGCGCCGCGGAAGACATTCTCTGGGCACTGCGGCAGCACGGCCTGCACTGGGACGGCGACGTGTTGTGGCAAAGCCGGCGCCAAGCAGCCTACGGCGCCGTCGTCGAGCATCTGCTTGCCAACGGCCTGGCCTTCTACTGCGATTGCTCAAGAGCCCAACTGCGGGCGGAAGGCGGTGTTTACCAGGGCCGCTGTCGCGACCGCGGCCTGGGCATCGACGCGGACGCGGCGGTCCGTCTCATGGTAGACACGGCTGCCCGCATCACCATCGATGACCTGGTGCAGGCGCCGCTCACCCAGGCGCTGGCCACAGACGTGGGCGACTTCGTCATCCACCGCCGGGACGGACTCTTCGCCTACCAGCTGGCGGTGGTGGTGGACGACGCCTTCCAGGGCGTGAACACGGTGCTGCGGGGCAGCGACCTGTACGACTCCACCCCGCGCCAGGTATTCCTGCAACAGTTGCTGGGGCTGCCGACACCGCGTTATGCCCACATCCCGGTTATCGAGAACGCCCAGGGCCAGAAGCTCAGCAAACAGACCCACGCTCCGGCCCTCGACCCGGACTGCGCAACAGACAACCTACGGCTGGCCCTGCGCTTTCTGCAACAGCCTGCACCGCCGGCCGATCTGCAGCAGGTAGAGCCCCTGCTGGCATTCGCCGTGGCGCACTGGGACCTTGGCGCCGTCCCGCGCCGGGCGGGCATACCGGAGAGCAGTCTCTACTGATACTATCCCTGCCGTGTATATCGACCGTACCCTGTTACTGTTGCTGGCCATCGCCGTGGTGTTCATTCCCACGGCACAGGAGTGGGTCACCAGCGGCGGCACTGCCTGGTACCGGCCCTACCTGATCTGGCTGATCATCATCGCCCTCGCCTGGTGGAACCAGACCAAGAGCTACGGCGATGACCTTTAGCGTTGGCGAACTGGTCACGGGCATGCTGCTGTACCTGGGCACCCTGTTCCTGGTGGGCAGCCTCGCCGACCGCGGCAAGCTGCCGCAGCGCCTGCTCGACCATCCCGCCATCTATGTGCTCTCACTGGGCGTAATTGCGGGCGGCCTGGCTATCTATGGCGCCACCCAGTTGGCCTACCAGTACGGATACGGCTTCCTGCTCTACTACGCAGGCATCAGCCTGATGCTGCTGCTGTCGCCCCTGCTGATGTTCCCGGTCATGCGTATCTGTCGCATCTACCAGCTCAGCTCACTGGCTGATCTGCTGACCTTCCGTTTCCGCAGCCCCTGGGTCGGCGCCGCAGTCACCCTCGCTATGCTGGCAGCGGTGTTGCCTTTACTGGCGCTGCAGGTGCAGGTGGTTTCAGACGGCATTCACTTGATGAGTGGTGATCGCCGAGAACTCGTTCACGAGGGGACCATCCACGATGGCCTGGCGCTCATGTTCTGCACACTGATCGCCGCGTTCACGGTGTTCTTCGGCACCCGGCGCCTTAAGCCGGAAGAACGCCACGAGGGGCTGGTGGCTGCCATCGCCTTTGAATCCCTGGTGAAGCTGCTGGCGATGCTGGTACTGGGCCTTTACGCGGTGTATGCCGTTTTCGATGGCTTCAGTGGCCTGGACCAGTGGCTGGCGGGCAACGACGCCCTGGTGACAACCCTCAATGAACCCCTGCGGCGCAATGCGGCCCACGCCCTGCTGCTGATCTTCTTCGCCGGCGCCGTCACCATGCCGCACATGTTTCACATGGCCTTTTCCGAAGCGCCTGACGGCCCGCGGCTGCGCACCGCCAGTTGGGGGCTGTCCAGCTACCTGCTGTTGCTCAGCCTGCCTATCCTGCCGATCACCTGGGCGGGCCTGCGGCTCGACACCGACTTGCCCCAGGTTTACGCGGCACTGGCGCTGGGACTGGAAACCGGCTCCAGGGGTATTGCCATCACCGCCTACCTGGCCGGCATGTCGGCCGCCAGCGCGGTGATTATTGTCAGCACGCTGGCGCTGGCCAATATGTGCCTCAAACACCTGGTATTGCCGCTGCAGCTTCGCGGACAGTCGGGGCTGGAAAGCGCACAGAACATTTATTCCCAGCTCAACTGGCTGCGGGCGGTGCTGACCGGTGCCATTATTCTTGCCGGCTTCCTGTTCTCACGCGCCACGCCGGGCAATGATCAGCTGGTCAACCTGGGCATTGCCGCCTTTGTCGGCACCCTGCAATTCCTGCCCGCGCTGTTGGCCACGATCTACTGGCCGCGGGCCAACAAGTTCGGGCTGGCGGCAGGCCTACTGGGAGGCTTCCTGGCCTGGTACCTGCTGCTGGTGGTGCCTCTACTGACCGCACAGGAGCCCGCGCTGCTGTCACTGCTGGGCCATTGGCTTGGCGAAGACAGCAGCCGCTGGACCACTGCCGCCATCAGCTCGCTGGCGCTCAACATCTGCCTGTTCCTGCTCGTCAGCATGCTCACTCCGACCAGCGATGAAGAAGCGGCCAGCGCGGAAATCTGCTCGATGGACGACCTGGTGCGACCGATGCGCCGCTCCCTGGGCCTGAAAAACCCGGACCAGTTTCGGGTGAAGCTGGCCGGCGCCCTGGGTGACAAGGCAGCGAATGCGGAGGTGAACCGGGCCCTGAAAGACCTGCGCCTGACAGCGGAGGAATCCCGCCCCTACGCCCTGCGCCAGCTGCGTGATCGCATCGAAGCCAATTTGTCGGGGCTGCTGGGCCCGACTGTTGCCTACGACATCATGCAGCGCTGCATTCCCTGGCAGCTCGACACACCACTGGCCAGCGAGGATATCAGCCTCATCGAGCGCCGCCTGGACAGCGAGTACCGCAGCTTTACAGGCCTTGCCGCCGACCTCGACAACCTGCGCCGCTATCATCGGGAGACCCTGCGCGACCTGCCCATTGGCGTGCTGTCGCTTGGCAAGGACGGCGAGATCCTGATGTGGAACCGGGCCATGGAAGAGACTACCGGCGTGGCCAGCGAAGACGTGATCGGTTCCTACCTGAGTTCGCTGCCTGAGGCCTGGAACACCTTGCTCAGCGACTTCGCCGCCTCACGCAAGTTTGCAGAGCACAAGCTGCACCTGCCCGAGTCCACCAGCCGCGGCCGCTGGATCAGCCTGCACAAGGCGGCAGTGGAGTCGTCCTCGGGCATTTCCGAAGACCAGGTCATCGTGGTGGAAGACCTCACCGACTATGAAATTCTTGAACAAGAGCTGATGCACAACGAGCGCCTGGCCTCCATCGGCCGGCTAGCCGCCGGTGTGGCCCACGAAATCGGCAACCCCATCACTGGCATCGCCTGCCTCGCCCAGAACCTGGAGGTGGAAGAGGATATCGGTGCGGTTCCAGAGGCGGCCAACGAGATTCTCAAGCAGACCAACCGGGTCACGCGCATCGTCGAAACCCTGGTGAATTTCTCCCATGCCGGCAGCAACAACGTCGACCCGGCCACCCTGCAGCCCATTAACCTGGCCGACTGCGTCGACGAGGCCGTACACCTGCTGCAGCTGAACCTAGCGGCCAAGCCGGTGCGCTTCGAGAACCACTGCGACCGCGAGCTGCTGGTGCTGGCGGAAAGCCAGCGCCTGTTGCAGGTATTCGTGAACCTGCTGGGCAATGCCCGCGACGCCAGCGAACGCAACGGCCTGATCGAGGTGGACGCCTACCGCGAGGGCAGCCAGATGCACATCGAGGTTACCGACCAGGGCAGCGGCGTACCGGAAGACATCCAGGGCCAGATCTTCGAGCCTTTCTTCACTACCAAGGAACCCGGTGACGGTACCGGCCTGGGGTTGGCTCTGGTGTACAGCATCCTGGAAACCCTGGGCGGGCGCATCAACCTGGTGAGCCCGGTGGCCGAGAACCGCGGCACCCGCTTCCGCATCTCGCTGTCCAGCGCCAGCTACGGCGAGGAGTATCACTAGCCAACCGAGGGCCCCCGGGTGGCAAATCCGCTGGCGAGGGGGTATTTTGTGTCACCTGTATACACAGCCGGTAACACCGAGGTGCGAGACGTGGCACAAGCCGAAATCCTGATCGTTGAAGATGAGTCGGTCATCCGCTCGGCGCTGCGCCGCCTGCTTGAGCGCAACGAGTATCGCATCAGTGAAGCCGCCTCCGTGAGCGAAGCCGAAGCCAAGTTCAAGCTCACCGACTTCGATCTCATCATCTCTGACCTGCGACTGCCGGGTGCTCCGGGCACCGACCTGATCAAGCGCGCCGGCGATGTACCGGTACTGATAATGACCAGCTACGCCAGCTTGCGTTCGGCGGTGGATTCCATGCGCATGGGCGCCGTCGACTATATCGCCAAGCCCTTTGACCATGACGACATGATCAGCGCGGTCAGCCGCATCCTCTCGGAGCGCGAACTGGAGCGGGAACGCCGCGGCGGCAGCCAGCCGGCCACGTCCACGGAATCCGAACGTGCGGTAGAGGGTTTTATCGGCAGCTGCGGCGAGATGGTGACCCTGTTCGACCACCTGCGCAAAATCGCCCCCACCGACGCCACCGTGCTGGTGCAGGGGGAAACCGGCACCGGCAAGGAACTGGTGGCACGCAGCCTGCACCATCACAGTCGCCGCGTCGACCGGCCGCTGATTTCAGTGAACTGCGCTGCGATCCCGGAGACCCTGATCGAATCCGAGCTGTTCGGTTATGAGAAAGGCGCCTTCACCGGCGCCAATACCAATCGCACCGGCCTGATCGAAGCCGCCGACGGCGGCACCCTGTTTCTCGACGAGATTGGCGAGCTGCCCGTAGAAGCACAGGCACGATTGCTGCGCTTCATACAGGAAGGTGAGATCCGGCGCATTGGGTCGGTGGAATCCCGCAAGGTGGACGTGCGCCTGATTTGCGCTACCCACCGCGACCTGCAGCAGCTCACCACCGAGGGCAAGTTCCGCCAGGACCTTTACTACCGCATCAACGTCATGCGCCTGCAGTTGCCGGCCCTGCGGGAGCGCGGCAAGGATATCCTCGAGCTCGCCGAGTTCATCCTCGAACGCCGCGCCGCCCAACTCGACAAACAGCCCCGCCACTTCTCCCCCAAGGCGATCCAGGCCATTACCACCTACACCTGGCCCGGCAACGTCCGCGAACTGGAGAATGCGGTGGAACGGGCGCTGATCCTCAGTGAATCTGAGGAAATCGACAACCAGCTGCTAGGAATCGACCTGGAGCTGGTCAAGGTCAGCCAGATCCGCGGCCGCCAGCCCGAGACAGCATCGGCACCCTCACGGGTGGCGAACAACTACGACCCACCCGAGGACCTGTCGCTGGAGGACTACTTCCAGCGCTTCGTTTTGGAGCACCAGGACTCCATGAGCGAAACCGAGTTGGCACAAAAACTGGGCGTTTCTCGTAAATGCCTGTGGGAGCGCCGCCAACGCTTCGGAATTCCACGCAAAAAAGGCGGCGGCAAGCGCCAGTCTGGTGCAAAACGCGCCAAATCCGGCTAGAAAGCCGCGTTACCTTTTGCCGGACCCGTTACCAAATGTAGTGTAGATCGGTAACGTACACCCGGATTCACACCATGTGAAGCAAGCTATTATTTTTTTATCTTATTGATTTATAAGATAAAAACATTTTCTGGCACGGTACCTGCTCTATGTCATGTGGCTTAAACAATAAAAATAACAAGCTGGCCGTAATAACAATAATGACTCTAACTATGGACCTGGATGGGGAAAACTCTGTTTTCCCCTTCGTTCATTTCAGCACGCGGGTTTTGCTTC
>JAZBOY010000219.1:0-13505 GCA_036351375.1 Halieaceae bacterium | reverse complement strand
GACCTGGTGCTGGCCATCGAGACGCCCTCACTGGAGCTCACCCACGAGCTGATGCGCCAGTGCGACCGGGTGCTGGCCACCGGCGGCGCCGCCATGGTGACTGCGGCCTACTCTTCCGGCACGCCGGCGCTGGGTGTCGGTGTCGGCAACGCCGTGATCACGGTGGACGACACCGCCGACCTGGACGAAGCCGCCGAAAAAATCCGCGTGTCCAAGACCCTGGACCTGGCTGCCTCCTGCTCTTCCGATAACTCGGTGCTGCTGTTCGCCTCCATCTACGATGAGATGCTGGTCAAGCTGCAGCGCGAGGGCGGCTACCTGCTGGATGAAGACGAGAAGAAGAAGCTCCAGAATACCATCTGGAAAGACGGCCACCTGAATGTGGACATCGTCGCCCAGCCGGCCCACAAGATTGCCGGCATGGCCGGCATCGAGCTGCCGGAGGGGAAGCAGTTCCTGATCGTGCCGGAAACCGGTGCCGGTCCGGATTACCCCTTCTCCGGCGAGAAGCTCTCGGTGACCATGGCCCTTTACAAGGTGGCGGACATCGACGAGGCGGTTGCCCTGACCAACGAGATCCAGGCCTACCAGGGCCAGGGACACTCCTGCGGCATCTATAGCTACAGTGACGACAACATTCTCACGTTTGCCAACGGCACCCGCACTTCACGTGTCATGGTCAACCAGCCCCAGTCGGCCTCCAACAGCGGCAACCTGTGGAACGGCATGCGCCAGACCTTCTCGCTGGGCTGCGGCTCCTGGGGTGGTAACGGCACCAACAATAACATCACCTGGCGCGACCTGATCAACGAGACCTGGGTGTCCAAGCCGCTGGCGGTCAACAAGGCCATCCCGGAGGACATCGAGCTGTTCGGCGCCGAGGTGATGGCGAAGTTCGACGACAAGGCCGGGGACTGAACACCATGGATTTTGCGCTTTCCGACGACCAGCAGGCGTTCGTCGACAGCGCCCGTGCCTTTTCCGAAGGTGTCCTGGCACCGAAGGCCGCCGAGTGGGATGCGACCTCGCACTTCCCGGTGGAGGCACTGGCGCAGGCCGGTGAGCTGGGCTTCATGGGCATGTACACGCCGGAATCTGCCGGTGGTCTCGCCCTGTCGCGGCTGGACGCCAGCCTGATTGTCGAGGAGTTGGCCAAGGGCTGTACCACCACCGCCGCTTTCCTGACTATCCACAACATGGCCACCAGCATGATCGGCAAGTACTGCCGCCAGGAGGTCATCGACCAGTGGTGCCCGGACCTGGTGATGGGTAGCAAACTCGCTTCCTACTGTCTGACCGAACCGGGTGCCGGTTCCGATGCGGGCAGCCTGCGCACCAGCGCCGCCGCCGACGGTGACGACTACATCGTCAACGGCAGCAAGGTGTTCATCAGCGGCGCCGGTGAAACCGACGTGCTGGTGGTCATGCTGCGTACCGGCGATGCCGGCCCCAGGGGGGTGACCGCGGTACTCATTCCTGCCGATGCCGAGGGCGTCGGCTACGGCAAGAACGAAGAGAAAATGGGCTGGAAGGCCCAGCCCACTCGCATGGTGACCTTTGACAACGTGCGGGTGCCGCAGGCCAATCGCCTCGGCGAAGAGGGCCAGGGCTTCGCGATCGCCATGGAAGGCCTGGATGGCGGCCGCATCAATATTGCCACCTGCAGCGTGGGCACTGCCCAGCAGGCGCTGGAAGAAGCAGTGGCCTATGTGCAGGAGCGCAAGCAGTTCAACACGACCATTGCCGATTTCCAGGCCACCCAGTTCAAGCTGGCCGACATGGCCACCGACCTGGTGGCGGCCCGGCAGATGATCCGGCTCGCGGCCTGGAAACTGGATAACAAGGATTCCCAGGCCACCACCTACTGCGCGATGGCCAAGCGCTTCGCCACCGATGTGGGCTTTGAGGTGTGCAACGACGCCCTGCAGCTCTACGGCGGTTACGGCTATATCAAGGAGTACCCGATGGAGCGCCATGTGCGCGACACGCGGGTGCACCAGATCCTGGAAGGTACCAACGAAATCATGCGGGTAATCATCTCCCGCCGTCTGCTAATGGAAGGAGCCCTGGAGGTGATTCAATGACTGTGAGCACATCGGACAAGCTGAAGGTTGAGATCATCGACCACACGGCCCTGATCACCATCGACAACCCGGCGGCCAATACCTGGGATACCGAGAGCCTGCCGGCGCTGAAGGACCTGATCGAGAAGCTCAACGCCGACCGCGACATCTGGGCGCTGGTACTGACCGGTGCGGGAGAGAAGTTCTTCTCCGCCGGCGCCGACCTCAAGCTGTTCGCCGACGGCAGCCCCGACACGGCTCGCGATATGGCGCAATACTTCGGTGAGGGTTTTGAATGCCTGGCGGATTTCCGCGGCGTCAGCATCGCCGCCATCAACGGCTTCGCCATGGGCGGTGGGCTCGAAGTGGCGCTGGCCTGTGATATTCGCATCGCCGAGGAGCAGGCGCAGATGGCGCTGCCCGAGGCCAAGGTGGGCCTGTTGCCCTGCGCCGGCGGCACCCAGCGTCTGGCCTGGCTGTGTGGCGAGGGCTGGGCCAAGAAGATGATCCTCTGCGGCGAGCGCGTCAATGCGGCCACCGCGGAAAAGATTGGCCTGGTGGAAGAAGTGGTGCCCACCGGGGGCGCCAGAGAACGTGCCCTGGCTCTGGCCGCGCAGGTCGGTGAGCAGAGCCCGATTTCGGTGACTTCCTGCAAGGAGCTTATCCACCAGGCTCGTGATAAAGCCACCGAGCAGGCGTTCCCCTACGAGCGCGAGAAGTTTGTCGACCTGTTCGGTACCGAAGACCAGAAGGAGGGCGTCAACGCCTTCCTGGAGAAGCGCAAGCCGGTCTGGAAGAACGCCTGATGAGTGCACCGGTCCTGTTCGAGACGCTGGAGACGGCCGGTGGCAAACTCGGCCGCATCACTCTCAACGTCGAGTCCACCCTCAACTCGCTGACCCTGGAGATGGTCGACCTGCTGCAGGCGCAGCTCGACCTGTGGGTCGACGATGACGAGATTGCCGCGGTATTTATTGACGCGGTCGGTGAGAAAGCCTTCTGTGCCGGCGGCGACGTGCAGGCCCTGCACGCTTCGGCGGTGGCCACCCCGGGCGGCCCCTGCGAATACGCTGAGACCTTTTTTGCCCGCGAATATCGCATGAACTACACCCTGCACACCTGGCCCAAGCCGCTGGTGTGCTGGGGGCACGGGATTGTAATGGGTGGTGGCCTGGGAGTGATGGCGGGGTGCTCTCACCGCATCGTCACCGAGAAAACGCGCATCGCCATGCCCGAGGTGACCATTGCCCTGTTCCCCGATGTCGGCGGCAGCTGGTTCCTCAACCATATGCCCGGCAAGTCCGGTGAATTCCTGGCACTGACCGGCGCCAGCGTCAATGCCGCTGATGCCATCTTCGCCGGTATTGCCGACCGCTTTATCAGTAGCGAGCACAAGGACGCGGTGCTCCAGGCCCTGTTGGCCCAGGACCTCAGCGGCGACGCCCACGCGGCAGTGCGCCATGCCCTGCGGCCGTTTTCCGACAAGAGTATCGGCAGCCTGCCGGCGGGGCAGGTGGAGCCACACCTGGCGGCCATCGGCCGGCTCTGCGACGGCGATTCCATTCACGACATCATCGACAACATTACCGGCCTCGACACCGAGGACCCCTGGCTGGCAAAGGCCCGGGACAGTCTGGCCCACGGCAGCAAGCTGGCGGCGCGCTGGATTCACCGCCAGCTCTGGGAGACCCGGCATGCCAGCCTGCGCGAGGTATTCCAGGCAGAAATCCAGCTGGTGACCAACATCGTCCGGCACCCGGAGTTCGCCGAGGGCGTGCGCGCCCTGCTGATCGACAAGGACCGCAATCCCCAGTGGGCGTACCCGAGTTCCCGCGAGGTGCCCGAAGACGTGCTGGACAATTTCTTCGCCCCGCTCTGGCCCGATAACCCACTGGCCGATTTATAAGCCCCGGCGCCGAAAGGAGAAAGATCATGGCAACAGTCGCATTCATTGGCCTCGGCAACATGGGCGGCCCCATGGCGAAAAACCTCGTCGCCGCCGGGCACACCGTCACTGTGTTCGACCTGGTGCCGGAGGCCTGCGCGGATCTGCAATCCGCCGGCGCCCGCGTGGCCGACTCTGCCGCTGATGCTGTCGCTGGAGTCGACTATGTGATTACCATGCTGCCGGCCGGCAAGCATGTCCGCGCCACCTACCTGGGCGACAGCAATGACGGCCTGCTGTCACTGCTCGACAACAGCACGACAGTGCTGGATTGCAGCACCATCGACGCCGAAACCGCCCGCGAGGTGGGCCTGGCCGCCAAGGAGATGGGCATCGGCTTCATGGATGCCCCGGTCTCCGGCGGCGTGGCGGCAGCCTCGGCCGGAACCCTGGCCTTCATGTGTGGCGGTGAAGCGGAGACGTTTGAGAAAGCGAGGCTGATCCTCGCCGACATGGGCAAGAATATTTTTCACGCCGGGCCGGCCGGTGCGGGCCAGGTGGCCAAGGGCTGCAACAATATGCTGCTGGCGATCCATATGATCGGCACCAGCGAAGCGCTGGAGATGGGCGCCCGCCATGGCCTCGACCCGGCGGTGCTGTCCGAGATCATGCTGGCCAGCTCTGGCCGCAACTGGTCGCTGGAGGTCTACAACCCCTACCCGGGGGTGATGGCCACCGCCCCGGCCAGCAACGACTACAAGCCCGGCTTCATGGTTGACCTGATGGTGAAGGACCTGGGCCTGGCCATGGCCATTGCCGATGGCGCCGGCTTCGACAATCCCATGGGCCGGCTGGCGCGCGACCTCTATGAGGAGCACCAGAAGGACGGCAGCGGCGCGCGCGACTTCTCCAGCATCCTCGAAAAACTCCAGTCCGAATGACGCCGGCCGCGCGGCGGCAGGTCGACGCGCTGCTGGCCACCGCTGAGCTTCACCAGACTCCGGGACTTGCCTGGCAACAATGGAGCCAGGCCGGCCCTCGGCTGCTGCTATTGCACGGCGGCTTCGGTAGCTGGAACCACTGGTTTGCCAATATCGA
Organism: Halieaceae bacterium; assembly: GCA_036351375.1. Taxonomy (GTDB): domain Bacteria; phylum Pseudomonadota; class Gammaproteobacteria; order Pseudomonadales; family Halieaceae; genus JANQIO01. The sequence continues at coordinate 8,459 of JAZBOY010000219.1, read as the reverse complement.
AGGTTTGCGCGAGCACTGCGAGCTCTGGACCCTGGACCTGCCGGGACTGGGAGCGTCAGCGGATATTTCGGCCGCGGCGAGACCCGCCGATTTCGCGGACCGGGTTCTGGCCGGGCTCGACGATTTATGGCCCGACGGTGCCGAGGTGTACCTTGCGGGCTTCAGCTTCGGGGCTATGGTTGGCATCCGCCTGGCGCAACGTCTTGGCAATCGTTGCCGACGTTTCATCGCCATTGGCGCGGCCGGCTGGGGTGAGCTGCATGTACAGGTACCACTGTCACCGCCACCGCCGGCGACTACCGGCTGGGAACAGTCGGCGCCGGTTCACAAGGCCAACCTTCGCGCGTTGATGTTCAGCCCGGAGTTCTCTATCGATGAGCTCGCCATCAGCCTGCACGCCGAAAACCTCGCCCGGGCTCGCTTCAACAGCCGTGGCCTGTCTCGCACCGATGATTTCAGGCTGGCGCTAGCCTCCGCCACCGCGCCGGTTCATTGTGCCTGGGGCAGCGTCGATGCCACTGCCGGGGGCGAGGCGTTCCTGGCGAGCCGCGCAGCGCTGCTCGAGGATACGGGTGCTGGATTTGAGTTACTGCCGGGAGTAGGTCACTGGGCGATGTACGAAGTGCCGGCCGCGGTCAACAGGATCCTGCTGGACGCGCTTGCCCACTGATCAGTCGGCGTTACCTGCAGCATGGCGCGGCAGGTGCAGCGGGATCAGCAGCAAGATGGCCAGCACCATCAGTGCGACAAAAACCCACAGGGTGAGCACGTAGTTACCCAGGGCGTCGTGCATGCGGCCAACGAAAAGATAGGCGGGCATGACCAGCAGGGTGATGACAGGGCCCATCAGCCCCATGGCACGGCCGTAGCTGTCTACGCCGAATACCTGGGCCGTCATTGAGTTCCATACCGGCAGCAGGCCGCCGGTGGCGAGGCCCATGCAGACAGCCCCTGCCATCATCAGGTAATACGGCGGTTCAGCACTGAAAATCAGTAGTGCCACGACCAGCAGACCCTGTGCAGCCCACATGCCCCATTTCAGTGGGAAACGGTCGGCGCCAGCCCCGAACAGCAGCTTGCCAATGAGGCCGTGGATGGCGAGCACCATGATCAGGGTCGACGCCTCCGCATTGCTCGCGCCGAGGCCGGTAGCATAAGGCGACAGATTGGACAGGGTGGCAGAGAAGACCGCAACCAGCAGGCCGACACTGAGACCGATCAACCAGAAGTCGCCGCTGCGCAGGATTTTCGCCATACCCGGCGCCGCGGGTTGCAGCGGCGCGGCATCAACTGCCCTGGCTGCGCTGTCAGCCCCCAGCGCCGCCGACTGCACCGCCAGTTTTTCGGCCGCAGCACCGTCCACTGCAGCGGCCGCAGGCAAGTCACCGTCTGGCTCCATTCCCAGCTCCCCAGGGCGGCTGCGGATGTTCAACCAGACCCACGGGATTGCCAGCAGGGCCATAAGGCCCAGGTTGACGATGGCGGCTCGCCAGCCCACGCTGTTGATCCACCCGGCCGCGATGGCAGGCAGCAACATGCCGCCCGCGGAAGAACCGATGGTCATGATACCCAGTGCACGGCCGCGGCTACGGACAAACCAACGCGACACTGCAGCGCTGGTGGCCACCGGCCCGGCCATGCCGGTGACCAGGGCAAAGCTGAAGCCGAACACCAGGTTGAACTGGGTGATGGTGGCGGTCCGCGACATGGTAAACAGACTCGCGGCGAACAGCAGCATGCCCAGCGTCATCAGCAGGCGAACCGACAGGTGGTCGATAAGATAGCCGGCGATAGGCCCCACGAGCAGGCTCAGCAGGGTGCCGAGGGTCAGGCTGTACATCACCTGCTCCAGACCCACGCCAAACTCCTCCCTGAGCGGCACCACGAACAGGGAAAAGGTATAGCTGAAAAACCCGAGCACGAGCATCATGCAGACAAAACTGCCGGCGACCACGCGCCATCCAAAAAACATTCGCTTCACTCCCGTTTTGCGAAAAACAGTGTAATACAGCGGGGGATGGCAGCGGTTGGCAGATTGCTAAACCACTGGAGAATAAATCCTCTGCTGGATATGCTTTGGCCCCCTGCCATTCCAACCTGGGACATCCCGATGAAATACCCCGCATTAATTTTTGCCCTGCTGTTCACCGCGGCCAGTTGGGCGGAACAGGCTGCCTTCGCGCCTGAAGATGTATTCCGACTCAACTGGGTCAGCGACCTGGAAGTCAGCCCCGACGGTGAATTCGTGGTTTACAGCCACAACTTCATGGACATCATGGAAGACCGTCGGCGCGCCAACCTGTGGCGTATCGACAGCGACGGCAAGAATGCGCGGCCGATTACCACCGGTGCGGTCAATGACGGCGGTGCGGCCATCTCACCGGACTCCACCCGGGTGGCCTATGTCTCGGCGGATGAAAAGGGTGCGCAGATTTTTGTGCGCTGGCTGGAGGGCGGCGAAACCCTGCAGCTGACGCGGCAGGCCAAGGGCCCCGGCAACCTGGCCTGGTCGCCGGGCGGCAAGTACCTGGCCTTCACCATGATGGTGCCGAGCCAGCCCACCACCATCGGCACAATGCCCAAGGCGCCCGAGGGTGCAGAGTGGGCCAAGCCGCCCACGGTGGTCGACCGGATTCCGTTCCGCGCCGACGGCGCGGGCACCCTGCCGCTGGGATATACCCACGTGTTCGTGGTGCCGGCCAACGGCGGTGCGCCGCGCCAGCTGACGGAAGGCGAGTTCAACTACGGGTCTCCCGCCTGGAGTGCCGACGGCAAGAGCCTGATCGTGGTCGGCAACCAGCGCGAGGACTGGCGTCGCAACCCGCTGCGCGCCGACCTGTACCGCGTGTCACTGGAGGACGGCAGCATTACCGCGCTGACCGACCGCGACGGCCCCGATGTTGCGCCCCGGGTGTCTCCTGACGGCAAGCGCCTGGCCTGGCTGGGTTTCGACGACAGGGAGCTCAGCAACCAGCAGTTCCAGCTACATGTCATGGACATGGACGGTGGAGAGCCGAAGGTACTGCTGGGCGACCTGGATCGCAGCATCGACGGCCTTGAGTGGGCCGCGGACAGTCGCGCGCTGTACATCAGCTATGACGACCAGGGCCTTTCCCGGCTCGCGAAGGTAGACCTGCGCGGCAGGAAAACCGATATCAGCGATGCGCTGACCGGCCTGTCCCTCAGCCGTCCCTACACCGGCGCCGACTTCGCGGTGGGTGGCAGGGACGTGTTCGCCATCACCACCGGCGACCCGCAGCGCCCCGCCGAGCTGGCAATCGGCCGCGGTACCGGCGCGCCGCGCACAGTGACTTCGCTCAATGACAACCTGGTGGAACACCGGGACATGGCGCCTATCGAAGAGCTGTGGGTGGAATCCAGCTACGACGGCAAGCCGGTGCAGGCCTGGGTAGCCTACCCGCCGGGCTTTGACAAGGACGAGAGCTACCCGCTGATCCTCGAGATTCACGGTGGCCCGCATACCGCCTACGGCCCGCACTTCGCCGCGGAAATCCAGCTGTTTGCCGCCGCCGGCTACGTGGTGGTGTACGTGAACCCGCGCGGCAGCACCAGCTATGGCAGCGAATTTGCGCTGGAGATCGACAAGAACTACCCGAGCCAGGACTACGACGACCTGATGAGTGCGGTTGACGCCGTGATCGCCAAAGGCTCCATCGACACCGAGCGCCTGTACGTCACCGGTGGCAGCGGCGGCGGTGTACTGACAGCCTGGACGGTTGGCAAGACCGATCGCTTTGCCGCCGCGGTAGTGGCAAAGCCGGTGATCAACTGGATCAGCTTTGTCCTCAGTGCCGATAACCCGGACTACTTCAGCCGCTACTGGTTTACCGCCATGCCCTGGGAAGACGTCAACCAGTACTGGGAGCGCTCGCCCCTCGCGCTGGTCGGCAATGTCACCACGCCCACCATGCTGCTGACCGGTGAAGCTGACTGGCGCACGCCCATGTGGGAATCCGAGCAGTACCACGCAGCACTGATGCTGCGCGGCGTGGACACGGCGCTGGTGCGCATTCCCGGTGCTTCCCACAGCATCGCCCGCCGGCCCAGCCAGCTGATTGCCAAGGTGGCCGCCATTCTCGGCTGGTTCGAGAAGTACGGCGCTGAGGAAGAGGACGAGGAATAGTCCCGCCGGCTTCCGCCACCGCGGCCAGCGGCTGAGGAAGACTTTTGACCCGGGGATCAGGTCGTCGGCCTGATCCCCCACCTCTGAAAATCCATCGCCCGGGTTCAGCAACTGTTCAGCATGCGATTGCTACTTTGTACACATCGGTACAAAGGAGGCCGCATCATGAAAAGAACCATTGCTCTTGTGACTTGCCTGGCAGCGCTGGGACCGGCGGCAGCGCTGGCTCACCACGGCCAGTACTCGCGCGTTGTCGTCAAGGAACACTACTCCCATCCCCACGAATCCACCGTGGTGAAGACGGTCGTGAAGGTCAAACAGCCTGCGGGCCACCAGCACCGTGGAAACCTCTCTCACCAGCACGGCGTGGTGTACGGGCGGGTGGTGAGTGTCGAGCCCATCTACCGCTACGTCGACACGGGCCATCGCGATTCCTGCGTTCGCTATATCGATGAGGACAGGCCCCGGGGCAGTTATACCTCGACCGTGCTGGGCGCGATCATCGGCGGCGCTGTGGGGCACCGCCTGGGTGACAAGCATGGTGACCCTGGAGTGGCGGCAATCGCCGGCGGCCTGTTGGGTGCTTCGGTCGGCCGTGATGTCGGCAAGCAGCTGGACCACCGGCGCAGGGTGGTGGTGGACGGTCCATGTGGCTACCGGAGCGAGCCTGCCCGCCGCGAGGTAGTAGAGTATGCGGTACGCTATCGCTACAATGGCGAGGATTACCACACGCGCATGGACTACGATCCAGGGGAGTGGATCGCGCTGGATGTTAAACCTGTCTGATCGCAGCACCCACAGCACATCTTACCTTCGTCGCTACGGTGTGTTGCTTCTCGCCCTCATCTTTACCGCCTGTACCTGGTTTTCACCGGCGGTACAGGCACAGGCTGCCGGAGCGCAGCGCGCCATTGAAAAGCTCGAAGGCTGCAAGGCCGAGGAGCGCAAATCGGGCTGTGTTCGAATCCTCAAGGTAGAGTCGCGGCCCTCCGGCAAGCAGGCCATCAAGGCACAGGTCCGGGGTCGCCGTATCATCTGGTACGAGTACGATCTCGGCAGTGGAAAGGTGAGGCGGACCAACTAGATGCGCTTCCTCATCGTTGAAGATCATGTCGGCATGGCCGATCAACTGGCCAAGGGCTTCCGCGAGCGCGGCTACAACGCGAAATTTGTCGGCAATGGTGAGGAGGGCCTGTTCGAGGCCAGCGAGATTGATTACACCCTGGCAGTGATCGATCTCGGCCTGCCCGGGATGTCCGGGCTGGACCTGATTCGCAAACTCAGGAAAGCGGGAAACAAGCTGCCGATCATCGTGCTCACAGCGCGTAATGATGTGGAGAGCATTGTGCAGGCGATGGAGGCGGGTGCTGACGACTACCTCAAAAAGCCCGTCTATCTCGAGGAGCTGTTTGCCCATATCGACGCCGTGTTGCGGCGGGTGCTGGGAGATCCGCAGCTCGATAACCCGGTTCTGGAGTTCGGCAGCCTGCAGCTGGACCGGCACAAGCGCGTGGTAACCCGCGGCGCAGAGCCGGTGGAACTCACCCGCGCCGAGTATGAAATTCTGGAGCACCTGTGGCGCAATGCCGGTCGCGTGCAATCGAAGAAGACCATCGCCGACAGCTACCAGCGCGACCCCGGGGCGGACCCCAAGGCGAACAGCGTCGAAGGACTGGTGGGGCGCATCAAGCGCAAGATCGACCCGGACAAGTCCCTGTTGCCTATCGAGACCGTGCGCGGCCACGGTTACCTGTTTCGCGAGAGCCCCTGAGTAGCCAGCGCCTGCATGGCCATATCGCGCAGCCCGATCTCCATACAACTGCGATTACTGGCAGCGACGCTGCTGATCCTGCCGCTGTTCCTCGGGCTGACTGCCTGGATACTGGACCGCGCCTTCGCCAGCTATCAGCTGGACGCCCAAGCGGAGCGCATGCGCCTCATGCAGCTGCTGCTGGCAAAGGCCACCGAGTGGGATGGCACGACATGGACGGTCGAGGCGCTCGACGAGGCGAGGCTGGAGTTGCTGGACTCCGGCCTCTACGCGTTTCTGCTGTCGCCGCAGGCGGACATTCTCTGGGCCAGCCCGTCGGCGGGCCAGATCGGTGAAATAGAAAACCCCCTGGCTGCAGTATCTGAAGCCGCGCAAGGCGTATTGCAGGACACGGGCGCGGCACCGAGCTTGCAGACCTGCCGACTGGACGGCGCCTATTTCTGCTACGCCGCCCGTATCGCCTGGGGGAGTAGCGGACCCGAGAGCATCTTCCTGGTGATCGAAAGCCAGGCGGGGGTGATCGCCGCCCGCGCCGCCTACCGGGATAATCTGTTGCTGTTATGCCTGGTCGCCGCGGCCCTGCTGCTGTTGACCCAGTGGCTGGTGATTCGCTGGGGCCTGTTCCCGCTGCGCAGAATTGCCGCTGCTGTGGATGAGTTGCAGCAGGGCAGGCACGACCGGCTCGGCGGTGACTACCCTCCGGAACTGCTGCCGCTGACGCGCAACATCAACCTGCTGCTGGACAGCGAGACACGGCGGCGGGAACGGGTTCGCAGCACCATGGACCGGCTTGCACACGTGCTCAAGACGCCACTGATGGTCATTCGCAACAGCGCCGAGTCCGACCACGCCTATCGCGAACTGGTGCAGGAGCAGGTTGACCGGATGCTGGGTGTGGTCGAGAGCGGCCTGACCCGCGCGCGCCTCGATGGACGTTCGCCCGACATCCTAGGCCAGGCGGTGGTCGTGCAGCCGGTATTGCAACGTATCGTCGACGCTTACCGCCGTCTGCCAAGGCCCGCGGGAGAGCCAACGCTGGAAATAGATACTTCAGGCCTCGCCGCAGATGCGACCTTCCTCGGCGAAGAGCCGGACCTGCAGGACCTGTTCGGCAGTATTCTGGAAAACTCCATCAGGCACTGCCATCAGCGCATCGCCGTAGCATGCCGCGCCGAGCAGGTGGACGGTGAGGACTGGCTGCTGCTCACGGTGGGTGATGACGGCGATGGGATCCCGCCCGGCTACGAGACCGAGATCCTGCGGCGGGGCGCCCGGGCTGACACCGCCAACCTGGGACACGGCCTGGGGCTTTCCATCGTGGTAGAGATCGTCAGCGCCTACGGCGGTAGCCTCTCTACCGACCACTCGACGCTGGGCGGCGCCCTGTTTGTTGTCAGGCTGCCGGGCGCCAGGACCGCGTAAGAATACTTCTCGCCGCGCCGGCGGCAACTTTCCCCAATCCATTCAGGAATCATTCAGGGACCCGATGGCAACCTGACCCTGAGCTTATGGAAACAGGCATGAAGCCATGGGGAGACAAGGCGAAACACATTGGCTGATCAGCAGCCTGCTGGTATTGCTGCTGTTGGTTTACTCGTCTGTCGCAGCGCCGGCAAACCGAAGCGCGCTTTCGCGCTGGCTGGGCGATGTAGTCACCCCGGAGCTTCGCGAAATGCTCGCGCAGCATCCGCGCTACCGGGGCCAGCCCCTCGAGCTCATGCACGTCGACGCCAATGGCCTGTCCGAAGCCATCGTCACGGTGTTGACCATCAATCTTCGCGGCAGGGAGGGCATTTCGCTCCACACCGCTGCCGCGCAACCGCTGCTGTCCTCTGCGAGTCCCGCCAGGATAGATGACCTGCAGTGCGCCTCGCCGGCGAGCACCCGCCTGCACCTGGCGGTGTCGGCGGTGGCGACTGACAGCCGCCAGGGGCAGGTGCACATTGCGCTTGTGGAGCCCGGCGCGGCGAGCGGTGCTGCCCACAGCTGGGAGTGGCGCGGCAGCCTGAGTCGTGCCGAACTGAAGACGCTGGAGAAATCCCCGGCCGTGCCTATTGCCGATGGCAGCCCGGTCGCTCCCTGGACCAGTGCAGATGTCGAACAGGCGGCCCAGGACATGCAGCGGCAGCTGGCCTGTGCCCTGCGACCCCAGCTGGCCACGCGGCTCGACTTGGAATGGTTCGAGGCGTCGGACCTGCATCCGGTGCTGGCGGACACGCTGCACCGCAGCCGGCACCTGCTCGGCAGCTATGCTGAGCTGGGATTCACCAGGACGTCTGCAGACTACCGACTCGCCGCTGAGGTAACTCCCTTCAGCGAGGACATCTCACAGCTCTGGCTGAAAGGATTGCCCCAGTCCAGCGGGCTGGCGCCGGTGCAGGCGGTAGCCTATTTCCGACACCTTCCGACTGTGGCTGTGCCGCGCGTCGCGCCCTACCGGCAGCCTGTCAGTGTGGCACCTGCCCCGGCCCCACAACGGGGCCCGGCGCTGGACTATCTCGGTGTTGAGCTGCTCGATGCCTCGCTCGGCAGGGAGCGCGCCGG
>JAZBOY010000218.1:0-3668 GCA_036351375.1 Halieaceae bacterium | reverse complement strand
TTTCCGGCCCGGGAAAAAAGCTTGTGACAGGTAGCGTTTTCGCCGGCGTCAGCCGGTTCCCGCCTCCCCGATTACCGCCTGCGGGCTATTGCCTCGGCGCCGCTCCACCGCACGGGCCAGGTTGCGCATGACCTCGACCGTGGCATCCCAGCCCATGCAGGGGTCGGTGATACTCTGGCCGTAAGTGAGTGCCTGGCCGTCGACCACATCCTGTCGGCCTTCCACCAGGTTGCTCTCCAGCATGATGCCGAAAATGCTGCGACTGCCGCGCGCGACCTGGGTGGCGATGTCGTGGGCCACATCGACCTGGCGAGCGGGGTTCTTGCGGCTGTTGGCATGACTGGCATCGATCATGATGCGCGCCGGCAGGCCCGCGGAGGTAAGCAGGCCGGAGGCATCCTCCACCGAAAACATATCGTAGTTGGGGTGCTTGCCGCCGCGCAGGATGACGTGGCAGTCGCCGTTGCCGGCGGTCTGGAAAATGGCCGAATGGCCCTGCTTGGTCACCGACAGGAAATGGTGCGGGTTGGCCGCAGACTTGATGGCATCGATGGCAATCTGGATGTCGCCATCGGTGGCGTTCTTGAAACCCACCGGGCAGGACAGGCCGGACGCGAGCTCCCGGTGCGTCTGGCTCTCCGTGGTGCGCGCCCCGATCGCCCCCCAGGCAATCAGGTCGGCGATGTACTGGGGGCTGATCAGGTCCAGATACTCGGAGCCCGCCGGCAGGCCCATCTCGGCCAGGTCCAGCAACAGCTGGCGGGCCAGGTTGAGGCCCTTGTTGATCTGGAACGTATTATTGAGATCCGGGTCGTTGATCAGGCCTTTCCAGCCCACGGTAGTGCGCGGCTTCTCGAAGTACACCCGCATCACGACCAGCACCTGGTCCTTGAGTTCATCGGCCAGCGTCTTGAGCTGGCGGCCATACTCGCGAGCCGCATCCGGGTCGTGGATGGAACAGGGACCCACCACGGCCAGCACCCGGTCGTCGGTGCCCGCCAGGATGCCGTGAATGGCGCTGCGACCGGCGCTCACCGTCGCTGCAGCGGTTTCGCTCACCGGGATGCTGTCGATGAGGGCATCCGGGGATACCAGCTCCTTGATCCCGGTGATGCGCAGGTCGTCGGTGGTTTTCTCTCGCGTGTGGTCTGTCATGGCCCTCTCGCCCGTCACGGCGTCAAATGGAACTGCATAGTATACGAATCCGGAGCCCAGGAGCGAAGTGTTCGCTAACAGTAGAAGGCTCGCTTTGTGCGGAAATGCCACTATTTACCCTACCGAAGCGTGCCGTGGTTGTGTAAAACACGCACCATGAGTGCACGTAGCCCCGCGCGCCGGGTATTTATTGTTTTCACCCTGGCCGCCTGCCTGGGCGCCGCCGCTGTGCTCGGACAAATCACCTGGCTGCTGTGGCAGGAGTCGGTCAGCGCCGAAGAAGCGCGCGTGGCAGAGCTCGCCAAGCAGCTGGGCCAGCGTGCGGAGCAGATGATCGTCGAGTCCCGCGCGCTGCTCGATCGCTTCAATAAATCCGATATGCCGCGCTGCAGTGACGAGCACATCAGTGCCATGCACCAGGCCGCCATCGGTCGGCCGCACATCCGCGCCATCGGCTACTGGCGCGCCGCCGAGCGGCTGTGCGGCGTGGGCTACATCCAGGCCGTTGATCTGCGACCGTCCCGGGCCGACCGCATCTATGATTCCGGCGTGATCGCCTGGTGGCCATCCTCGCAAACGGAGACCGCCGGCGTGCAGTTGTTCCTGATGCGCTACGGCGACCACGACGTGGCCATAGACCCGCGCATGCTGCTACAGGCAGTAGAAGATCCAGGCCGCCAGGCGGGTCTGTGGGTGGAGAATCTGCCGATGGCCTCCACTGGCGACCCTTCCAAAATACCGGAGCCGGACAGTCTCGATATCGGCCTCACGCTCGATAGCGCAAACAACCGGGTGCTGTCCCGTTTCAGCCTGGGCACGATTTTCCCCATGGACATCGTTGCGGTGGAAACCATCGACCGCTTCTGGGAGCGTTACCTGCCCTGGCTCTCCATCGCCCTGGCCATCGGGCTGGTGCTGGCGGCCATCTGGGTAAACCTGGTGCTGCGCTTTTCACGGCGTCGCCTGAGCCTGTCATCAGAGCTGCGCCACGCCATCAACCGCGGCCATGTCACCGCCTACTATCAGCCTATTCTCGAACTCTCCACTGGCCGCTGCATCGGCGCCGAGGCCCTGGCCCGCTGGATTCGCCCCGACGGCGAGATGATCAGGCCCGACGTATTCATCCCGCTGGCCGAGCAGGACGGGCTGGTCCCGGAGATCACCATGGCGGTGCTGGCCGCTACTGTGCGCGACCTCGGTGACATCCTCCGGCAACATCCGCTGCTGCGAATCAATATCAACCTGGCGCCCGAAGACCTCAGCGATGAAACCTTCAAGCAACGGCTGCGCGACCACCTGGTGAATGCGGCGGTGGCACCCCAGTGCATCAAGCTGGAGATCACCGAACGCGCCATGGTGGACAGCGACCGCTCGCGCCAGCAGGTGCGCGAACTTCGCGACCGTGGCCACCAGATAGCGGTCGACGATTTCGGCACCGGATACTCCAGCCTCGCCTACCTTCAGAGCTTTGAACTGGACACCCTGAAGATCGACAAGTGCTTCGTCGACGCGGTCGGCACCGAGGCAGTCACCCACAATGTGGTCGGCCACGTGATCGAGATGGCGGGGTCCCTGGACCTCGACACCGTGGCAGAGGGCATCGAAACTCCCGACCAGGCGGATTGGCTGGTGGCACAAGGCGTAGCGTATGGGCAGGGTTTTCTTTACAGTAAACCTATCCCGGCCGAGCCGTTCCGCGCCTACCTGCAGGCGAACCTGGAATCCTTCGCCCGCGACCTGCGAGGGGAGGCGGAAGCGGCGCTGGTCTAGAACAGGGAGCGGGCGGTGCGCCTGATACGCTTGAAAACAAAAATGATAAAGCCGGGCTTATGCCTGGTGTTGGCCGTTGCTCTCGCCGCCTGCACCACCGAGGGCGACGAGCGGCCTCCGGAAGTAGAGACCGCCCAGCCAGACTGGACCGCCGACAGTGCTCCCGTCGCCGCAACCCCCACTGCACCCGCCCCGCGCCAGCCTGCGCCCGCTGCGCAGGAGCAATTGCCTTACCTGGTGAGCCCGCCACAGCAGGCAGCTGTTGCTGCCGAGACACACCTGGCAGGACTGCTGAGCCGCGACGCAGCCGTGCTGCACCCCAATGAAGTCGGTTACTACGTGGACACCCAGGAAGCCCGCCTGATCCAGCTGCTGAAGGGCACCGGAGTGGCGGCAACCCGCCAGGGGGATGTACTGTTCCTGACCTTCGGTGGTACCGACACCTTCACCAGCAATGGCAGTCGCCTGTCAGAGAGCGCTCGCGCCCGACTGGAACCGGTGGCGAGAGTTCTGGAGGAGTACAACCGCACCCGCATCTCGATCTTCGGCTATACCGATGACGTCGGCGAGCCCGACTACAACCAGCAGCTCTCGGTGCGCCGGGCCCGTGCACTGGCGCGCCTGCTGGTAGATAGCGGCGTGGCTCCCGAGCGACTGTTTATCGTCGGCTTTGGCGAATGGAACCCGGTGGCGGATAACAGCACCGAGGCCGGCCGTGCCCGCAACCGCCGCATCGAACTGCG
>JAZBOY010000217.1:0-16232 GCA_036351375.1 Halieaceae bacterium | reverse complement strand
GGTGCGGTGCGGTTAAGGCCGATCATGCTGACTACGCTGGCCATTGCGTTGGGTACAGCCATCATGGTCCCAGACCCGGTATTCGGTGGTTTGGCGATTGCCCTGATCTTCGGTGCCATTAGTTCTGCACTGCTGGTGGTTTTTATCGTGCCCCTGCTTTACCGGCGCATGATGGCGACACGCCCAAGGACTGTAGTTGTTCAAACGAAGCCTGAATAGAACACCAGTGCATAGTGATAGGAGAAGTACGATGAAGAAAGATGAAAGCGATTTGAGAAGCAATGAGGTGCTCCAGGATGAAATCAAAGGAGCGGTGGAAACGGGCCGTGACGTTAAGGAAACAGTACGGCGTATTACGCTCAAGGCCCTGACCAAAGGCGAACTGGATACAGAATCGGTACGGCAGGTAGCGAGCGCCGTAGTGAAAGGCGCGGGAATGGGCGCGGAAAGTCATGGCCCTGAGGCCAAGGATATCCTGGCTAAGGCGATATCCGGCCTGGATGAAGCCCTGTCCAAGGCGGCTGAGGCGTCAAAGCTTGCATTGGAGGAGGCCGCCGGTCGGGGAGAAGAGTTCTCCTCCCATGATCTTAAACGGACACTGGATGACATGCAGGGACTGGAAGAGCTGTTTCTGGAAACACTGCGCGATGCGGCCAAAGGAGGCAAGGATCAGGTCTCTGCCACACTACACGACCTCGCTGAACATGCACAACATAGCGGGACCGCCGTGGGAAAGCAGCTCAAAGAAGGCCTAACGGATCTTGTTGAACAGATCACTGGCGCCGGCAAGGCACAGCTTGAGGCTGGCGCAGAGTCGGCAAAAACAACGGGGTCTCTGCTGGCGCGACTCGCCTCCGGTATGCTGGAAGGCATTGCCGACAGTTTGCATCCGTCGGCCGATGTTGAAGCCAAGCCGGACGAGAAATCACCGGACAAGAGCGACTGATGCTGTGGGAAGCCTTCAGTGCCGCACGTGATCTGGGTCGTCTGCACGATATTGCCTCGATTCTGATTCGTTACGGTTTCGGGGATATGGTGCGCAGGCTGGGAATGGCTGGTGCGCTGGAACGTGCAGGCAAGGTGCTGCACTGGAAACAGGCGACAGAGTTGGCCCAGCTGGAGCCACCCGCAAGGGTTCGCCGTGCCCTGGAGGAGATGGGACCGACATTCATCAAGTTGGGCCAGATCCTCGCAACCCGCATGGACTTGTTCCCCCCCGAGTGGATCGCGGAATTCGAAAAGTTGCAGGACCGGGCGCCACCGGTACCGTTTGACGAAATCCGCCAACAGTTGGAAGCAGATCTGGGAGGCGTGCCGGAGGAAATCTTTACGGAGCTGAATCCCGAGCCGCTGGCGGCCGCTTCCATTGCCCAGGTGCACCGCGCCCGCCTGGAGGATGGTACAGAGGTTGTGGTCAAGGTGCGGCGGCCCGGAATCCGGCCGACGGTCGAGGCAGACCTGCGTTTGTTGCAGCGCTTGGCGAAGATTACGGTGACAGAGGCCCCCGACCTCAGGCGTTTCCGGCCACAGGAGGTGGTGCGCCAGTTTACCCTGTCACTGCGCCGCGAGCTGGATCTGGCTGCAGAGTGCCGGAACGCAGAGCGGGTTGCCGCCAGCTTTGAGGATCATCCAGAGATCGTTGTTCCCAAGGTCTACTGGCAGTGGAGCGGCGAGCGATTGAACATCCAGGAGTATATGGACGGCATCCCTGGCCGAGACCTCGAAGCGGTGGATGAGGCCGGCTTGGATCGCAAAGTCCTGGCACGGCACGGGGCCCAGGTCGTGTTGAAGATGATCCTGGAGGATGGCTTTTTCCACGCTGATCCTCACCCCGGTAATGTCTTCTATCTGCCGGATGAGCGTATTGCTTTCATTGACTTCGGTATGGTTGGACGCCTCTCCGAGGAGCGGCGTAATCAGGTGGTGGACCTCCTCCAGGGTCTGGTAGAGCGGAATGCAGGCAGGGTCGTCGAGGTGCTGCTTGATTGGGCGGGTGATGTCCGGGTGGATACCCAGGCGCTGTCGATCGAGATCGACGCCTTCGTGGATCAATACCACGGCGTCTCTCTGAAACAGATCAATTTGTCGGCCATGATTGCCGAGCTGACCACACTATTGCGCGACCATGAACTTGCCCTGCCGCCCGACTTGGCGTTGCTGACCAAGGCGTTCATTACGTTGGAAGGTATGGGCAGTCAGCTCGATCCGGATTTCGATATGGTGGCTGAAGCTGCCCCCTTCCTACACCGTGCCATGCTGGCCCGCTTTACCCCCGATGCCCTGGCAAAGCGTGGCTGGCAGGGATTTACCGGCACTATTGATTTGCTCACCGGTCTTCCGAAAGACCTCCGGCAACTGCTGCGAGCCATAAGGAGAGGTGCATTCAGGGTCAATGTCGATGTCGATCGTCTGGACCGATTTGCAGACCGCATGGATCAATCGTTCAGCCGGCTGGCAATGAGCAGTGTTATCGCCGCATTGATCGTGGGTTCATCCATCGTCATGACCGTGGAGGGTGGTCCTAAATTGCTGGGGCTGCCCTTTTTCGGTCTGCTTGGTTTTGGCGGTGCAGTGGTTGGTGGTATCTGGTTGTTGTTTTCGATCTGGCGTAGCGGCAAGCAGGAGAATCGCTAACATAAATTCGTATGAACCGAGGTATGCATTGGGTGAATTGTGAATATGGGGAATAAGGCATGAACCGCCAGACAAAAAACATCACTATCACACTGCTGCTGGTTGCCATGGCTGCGGCTGCGCTGACTGTCTGGTGGTTCTGGGGGCGGCAGGAACCGCTGTCCGAGGGGCTGGTTCAGGCCAACGGGCGCATCGAGGGCGATCACTACACGGTGGCCAGTAAGGTGCCGGGGTGGATTATCGATCTTGCGGCCCGTGAAGGGGACTCAGTGGAAAAGGGGCAGATTCTGGCAAGACTTGATGACGCACAAGTGCGTGCCAAGGTTGATCAGGCTCAAGCTGGGGTCGAAGTGCTGAAGGCGCAACTCACGGCCGCCCAAACCGGCCTCGCCACCCTGAGGAAGCAGGTGCCTCTGCAAGTGGATACTGCTAACGCAGGGATCGCCCATGCCGAGGCGGCCTTTGCGGCGGCGAAGGCGAGTACCCACCAGGCCCGTAAGGATGCCGCCCGAATGAAAACCTTGCTCGAAAAAGGCACGGTAGAGAAGCACAGGGCTGAAGAGGCTGACTTGGCCTGGACGGTGGCACGTGCCGAGTTTGCCACTGCGATGGCGGCGCTAACCCAGGCGCAAAAGCGCCAAGCGGAGGCAGAGCTTGGATGGGAGCAAATCAAGACCCAGGAAGCTGAGTTAAAGGTCCTCGAGGCCCAAGTGGTACAGGCAGAGGCGGTGCTAGCCGAGGTACGCAGTATACAGGATGATCTCATTATCCGCGCCCCGGCGCCCGGCATCATCACTACTCGCATCATAGATGTCGGAGAGGTGGTAACAGGGGGTAGTCCTCTTTTCGATATTGTCGATCTGGATCGGCTCTACCTCAAGGTCTATATTCCCGAGAAGGATATCGGCAAGGTGCGCCTCGCTCTTCGAGCACAAATCTATACCGATGCTTTCCCGGATGACCCCTTGTGGGCCACGGTGCGTTATATTGCTTCCCAGGCCGAATTTACTCCCAAGGAGGTGCAGACGCCCGATGAACGCGTCAAGTTGGTCTATGCGGTCAAACTCTATCTGGATGAGAACCCGGATCATCGTTTGACCCCTGGCCTACCTGCTGATGCCGTGATTCGTTGGATGGAGGATGTGCCTTGGACTAAGCCTCGATGGTAGCGCGACCGATGCCTGCCCCAATTGTTCAGGTACGGGACTTCCACAAACGCTACCGCAAACAGGTGGCGGTGGACGGCGTGAATCTGACCATCCATCCCGGCGAAATCTACGGCCTCATCGGCCCGGATGGTGCCGGGAAAAGCAGCCTGATGAAGGCTATCGCCGGAGTGCTGGCATTTGAGAGCGGGAGCCTGGAGGTTTTCGGGACCCGGGTTGATTCGGAACGTAGCGCTGAGCTGGTCAAGGGGCGCCTGGGATTCATGCCCCAGGGACTGGGGCTCAACCTGTATCGCGATCTGTCGGTGAAGGAGAATATCGATTTCTTTGCCCAGCTGCGCCAGGTGCCGGCTGAGGCGCTTATCAAGCGCAAACGCAAGCTGCTTGCAATGACCCGGCTGGATCGATTCCTCGACCGGCCCATGAAACAGCTCTCCGGTGGTATGAAGCAGAAATTGGGGCTGGTCTGTACCTTGATCCACGAACCCGATCTGGTGATCTTGGATGAACCCACAACCGGTGTCGATCCGGTTTCCCGGCGCGACTTCTGGGCTATTCTGGCCGAGCTGTTGCGCGAGCAGGGCATCACCGCGCTGGTCTCCACCGCTTATATGGACGAGGCGACCCGATTTCATCGTCTCTCCCTACTGCACGACGGCCGAGTGCTTGCGGCCGGTGAGCCGGAGACCATTCTCAAACAGGCCCCCGGCAGCATTGTAGAGATGCGGGTCGAACCGCAGATCGAGGCGATCGACCGTCTCAAGATGGCGTTTCCCCAGGTCGAGGCGATGGGGCCGCGGTTGCGCGTTTTCGCCGATGACCTGATTCCCGACGCGGCGCTCAAACGGGTGGTGGACACTGTCTCCGACATGAAGCCGCAGGAACTGTATGCCTCCGAGCCGGAGCTGGAGGATGCCTTCGTCAGCATGTTGTGCCGCCGCGAACTGGTGGCGAAGGACGATAGTGCGGCGGGGGAGGTTCATGCGGGGAGTGGCGCCATGGATTCGGTGGCCGCAGACGGAGTGGCCATCGAGGCGAGCGATCTCACACGCGATTTTGATGGTTTTCGTGCCGTCGATGGGGTGAGTTTCCAGGTTCCACAGGGAGAGATATTCGGCCTGCTCGGTGCCAACGGCGCGGGCAAGACCACGGTGATCAGGATGCTGACCGGCATCCTGCCGCCCACCGCCGGTGAGGGTCGGGTTGCCGGCGCGGACATGCACTGTGCCGGCCATGCGATCAAGGAGCGTATCGGCTACATGTCGCAAGCCTTCTCCCTGTATCAGGATCTGAATGTGTTAGAGAATATTCGTCTCTATGCCGGTATCTATGGTCTTGGTTCACGCAGAACCGCCGAACGCGCCGAGTGGGTGTTGGAGATGGCTGGCCTTCGGGGATTCGAGAGCATGAGGGCTGGCCGTTTGCCCATGGGCATCCGTCAGCGTCTGGCATTGGGCTGTGCACTGGTGCACCGGCCCCGAGTACTGTTTCTTGATGAACCCACATCTGGAGTGGATCCGATCGGACGCCGGCTTTTCTGGGACATACTGGTGCGTCTGTCCCGCCAGGAGGGTGTCGCCGTACTGGTGACGACCCATTACATGAGCGAAGCGGAACATTGCGATCACCTGGTCCTCATGTACGCCGGGCGAGTCGTCGAGGACGCCACGCCTGTGGCGATGAAGCAGCAGTTGCAGGCCGAGGCAGGACAGTTACTCGAGATCCGCACCGAGCGGCCGTTGGTCGCGCTGGATCAAATCGAAAACGCTGGGTTCGCAGGCGCGGCTTTGTTCGGTAAGCGGATTCACCTGTTCACGCGCAACCCGGAAGCGGCCGAGTCCGGGATCCGGGCTTTGCTGACTAAGGAAGGCGTGGAAATCTTCGCGATCGACCAGCGTCCACCGACGATGGAGGATGTATTCGTCTACCGGGTTTTGGCTCTGGAAAGAGAGGTGGCTCAAGCGTGAATATTCGCCGTATCCGGGCATTGGCTTCCAAGGAGTGGCGGGAGATCCTGCGGGACCGCCTGTTTTTCGCACTGGCCTTCGTGGTACCGGCCGCCCTGATGTTGGTCTTTGGCTACGGGATTGTCCTCGATGTGGAGAAGCTCCCCTTCACGGTGGTGGATTACGACCGCAGCAGCATGAGCCGGGATTACATTCACCGTTTCATCGACTCCCGCTACTTCGATTTCAAGGGTTATGCCCGCAACGAGCGGGACCTCGAACCACTTCTGGCGGACAGCAAGGTCCGGCTGGCGCTGGTTATTCCAGAGCGTTTCCAGGAACGCTTGACCGCGGGGCGCCCGGCCCCGGTACAGACTTTGATCGACGGCACTTTCCCCTTCCGCGCCCAGACCGCCAAAGGCTATGTCATCGCCATCAATGCTGCGGTGAATGGCGAACTGCTCGCCGGTTTCGTCGCGCGAACGCAGGGCGTCACCCTGGAACGGGCGGCGGAGCAGGTGTCGCCGGTTCGGCTCGAATTACGCTATCTCTACAATCAGGAGCTGAACAGCCGTTGGTCGGTGGCCGCCGCGCTGGTGATGTTTGTCCTCATGGTCTCTCCGCCATTTCTCACCGCGCTGGGCGTGGTGCGGGAAAAGGAACACGGCTCGATCTACAACATCTACGCCTCCACCATCAGCCGCGGCGAATTTCTGGCAGGCAAACTCATACCCTATGTGACGATCTCCAGCATCAATGTGCTGATATTGTGGTTGATGGTCACCACCCTGTTTGGTACGCCGTTCAAGGGCGATTTTCTCTTTTTTCTGGGGGCCTCGGTGATCTATGTTACCTGCACCACCGGTATCGGACTGCTGGTCTCCCTGCTGGTGCGCACCCAGGTGGCCGCCATGATCATGACCGCAATCATCACCGTGGTGCCGTCGGTACTCTATTCCGGCCTGCTGGTGCCGGTCCCGTCCCTGGATGCGGCGGCGAGGATCGAGGCGCACCTGTTTCCCGCCATGTACTACACCAACATCGCGCTGGGCAGCTTTCTCAAAGGTGTCGGACTGGAGGTGTTGTGGGACGATGTGCTCATACTCTCCCTCTACGCGGCCGTGTTGTGGACACTGAGCTTGTTTCTGTTCCGCAAGAGGCCACGGACATGAGATTTCCACGCCTTGCACAGACATTGTTGTGGTGGCGGCGCCTGCGCGTTCTGACCGCCAAGGAGCTGTTGCAGCTTTCCCGTGACCTGGCGCTGATGTTCGTGATTGTCTACGCCTTTACGGCGGATATCTATATCGCCGGTTCCGGTGTCAGCTTCCAATTGAATCACGCCGCCGTTGTGGTCATGGATGGTGATCACAGCATGGCCTCGCGGGAATTGATCTACCGCTTCCGGCCACCCCATTTTCGTCTCGATGGCGAGGTGTCGGGCGCCTCCGAAGGCATTCGGCTGCTTGATCAGGGGAAGGCCATGGCCCTGCTCGATATCCCGCCCGATTTCCAGCGCCTGTTGCAGGAAGGCCGATCAACCGGTGTGCAGATCCAGATCGACACCAGCAATGCGGTACTCGGCACACTGGCGGCCGGTTATGCCGGGCAGATTGTCGGAAAATACGGCATGGAGGCGGCGCTTGCCAGAACGGGGCTGACAGAGGAGAGCCTGGACACGCTTCCCCTCATCGAGGACAGGCACCGGGTCTGGTACAACCCCAACCAGAACGATGCCTGGTTTATTGCTATTGCGGAACTGATGACGGTCATCACCGTACTCGCCATTGTGCTGCCGGCCGCGGCAACGGTACGGGAGAAAGAGCGGGGCACCATCGAGCAGTTGGTGGTTTCGCCGCTGACGCCCATCCAGATTTTGCTCCCCAAGGTGCTGTCCATGACGCTGGTGATCCTGGCGGGGACCGCGGTCAGCGTTTTCCTGATCCTGGATTCGGTCTTCGATGTGCCTTTCAAAGGCAGTCTGCCTTTGTTCTTCGCGGTCACCGTGTTGTATGTCTTCAGCACTGCGGGGATCGGTCTGGTCGCGGCCACGCTGACCCGCAACCTGGCGCAGGTGGGTATGCTTACCATCCTGATCCTGGCGCCGATCATTCTGCTGTCGGGCGCCTGGACCCCACCCGAGGCGATGCCGGCCGGTCTGAGACAGGCCATGTTTTTATCACCGCTCTATTACTATATCGAAATGGGTTACGCGATCCTGCTCAAGGGGGCGGGGCTGGATATTCTGTGGGACTCGCTGCTCGGTTTGACACTGCTTGGCATTCTGATCTTTATCTTTGGTGTATGGCGGTTTAAGCGGCAGTTTAGTTAACAACGATGAAATATAGGAGAAGCTGATGCAGCAGGACTCCCCGCACTATGCTCACTGCCTTGAAATACTGGGCCAGTCTCCGCTGTTTGCCAGTCTGGACGATGCCTTGCTGGAAGATATGCTGGGGATATTTCACTACGAGACCCGGGACAGGGGTGAAACCGCAATTTCGTCGAAACAGGCCTCGGACCGTCTCTATATCATCATCAGTGGCCGGGCCAAGGTCTCCGTTTACAACCCGGACAGCGGAAGAGAGCATATCCTGTTTCTGATAGGACCGGGTGACGGCTTCGATCTCATCAGCCTGCTGGACGGCGAGTGGCATGAGGCCGTGGCCACAGCCCTGGATGATATGGAGGTTCTTTTCACCACTGTCCAGCAGGCAAGAGAGTGGCTGAATCAGTACCCGGATTTCAACCGGACCTTCCTGCCCTATCTGGGGAGACAGATGCACGCGCTGGCAGACCAGGTTGCCGATCTGTCTCTTTACGAGACCGAGGCCCGGCTGGCCCGGCTCATCCTTCGGCATCTGGCGCCGGGCAATATACCCAACGATATACTCCTCATCAATGATCTGTCTCAGGAAACCCTGGCCTCCATGATCGGCTCGGTGCGGGTGGTGGTCACCCGCCATTTGCAGAAATGGAAGCAGAAAAAGATCATTTCCGTCCGGCGCGGGCGCTGGTCGGTGCTGGATCTCCAGGCGCTGCTGGATAAGGCGGAACAGCAAATACGGGGCCGAACACAATAATTCTTCGGTATAGACTATTCATCCTGCAGAGCAGGCCAGCTCAAGGCTGGGCGAAGTGCTGCCATGCTGACAATTAACATGGCGTAATGGATGATCGCCCTATCCGCTGTAATCCTCTCTCTTCCACCTTCACTTTTTTCTTGTTCATCGTTACCTAGGTTACATCGCTTGGCGTTTGATCGGAATAGTATGTTTCTAAAGGGTGAATTAATCCCTTTACAGCGTGTGAGAAACAGATCATTAACAAAAGAGGTAAATCGTCATGTTACAGGATATGAAACAACTACTCATTGAGAACATTAACAAAGCCAAGGAGCACGGTGAACTGACTGCACACCAGGTGTATGACATTACCCGCGATGGCGTCGCACAGACCGCACAAAACCTGAAGGGAGGGGCAAAAGATCTGCGTGAGATCACGAAGGAGGCGGTAACGGCGACGGTTCAGACGTTAGTGGATGCAGGAGAGGCCAGTCAGGAGAAGATCTCTGCAGCACTGCACGGTGCGGTCGACGGCGTAAAGCAGACCGAGTCGCAGATACTGGATACCACTCACAAGGAACTCAGTCAGGTCAAGAAACGGTTGTGGGAGGAGGAGACAAAGCTGGCCGAAGGGCTGCGTACAGCTATAGGTGGAGCCAAGGATGCCGCCGGCAATTTCACCGGGGAGGTGAAAGACGGTATCGAAACCGCGGTGACCGACGCCAAGCTCAAGAGTGCGGAGCTGCTCGGCCTTACTCGGAATACGGTTAAAGAGGCGGTCCATAAAGCGATCGATACCGGAACGAAAGTAGAAGAAACGGTGGTGGACATCACCCGAGACGCGACTGCAAAGGCACTGGAAGAAGCGCGTTTCACCGTAGGGCGGGCGCGTAAAGTGTCCGAATCGGTGCTTTCGGCGGCGGTGGAAGCGGCTGAGGAGCTGGGTAGCAACGTCAAGGAAACCGCGAGTGCAGCTGCCGAGGGGGTGCGTCAGGGGCTGACCGACAGCGTAGAGTTCACTCGCGAAAGCATCGCCAAGACGGGTGAGGGTGTGAAGGAATTTGCCGCCGAGGATCTGGAGCAGACCAAAGAGGATCTGGAAGCGGTCGGTGACCTGTTCGTCGAGACCCTGCGCAAGGTAGCTGACAAGTCAGGCGAAGTCGCCAAGGATATCCTGCACGAGCTGGCGGACGAGGCGAAAAAGGCCGGTTCCAGCCTGCGTGAGAAGGCAGGTGCCGCCTCGCATACGGCGGCGGAGCGCCTGAAGGAACTGGGCAGTGAAGTGGTACATAAGACTGGAGAAGTCAGCGGCAAGGCGGCTCACGCCTTGGGCGAAGAGACGAAGGAGCTGGGTGAGCGGATGCTGGCCGTGGCCAAGGGTGCCGCTACCGGCATGTGGGAAGGCGCGAAGGAAGCCTTTCACAAAGATGAAAACAAGGAGGACAAATCATGAAAATGGCCGTCACTACAACATTTCTGATACTTAGCCTGAGTGCAGGAGGTCTACCCGCCTCGCTGGTTCTGGCCGCACCCGAAACCGGATCGCAAGCCAGCCAGGAAAGTGCCGAACAGGGCTGGCGGGAAGCGCTAGAAACCCAGGTTGAACTGGCCAAGGCCAAGGTATCACTGCTGCAGGCTCGCTCCGAGCTGTGGTTGGAGCAAAACAGTGAGAAAGCGCAACGCTCTCTGGATGAAGCCAGCACCAGCCTCAATAATGCATGGCGCACCGCAGACCAGGTGACAAGTGCCCGTATCTCAGAGCTGAAGCTACAGGTCGACCGGGCCGGAAAGTTGTTACGCGAAAAGGGCCAGGAAGCGGAGGTTGAGTTACACACAATAGCGGATCGCAGTGAATCGGCGCTGAATGCCGCCCTGGCTCAGGTCCAGGCCAGGAGTGCAGCCCTCAAAAATGAGGCTGCCAGCCGTTATGCTCTGGTTCAAACCAAGGCAGCGGCGCTGAAAGCCCGTATTGCCTTGGAGATAGACAAATCTCCAGAGAGGGCGCAACAGGCTTTGCAGGATGCCGAAAATTATCTGCAGCAGGCAAAGGCTAGTGCCAGTAAGGCAGCAGTGGAGCCAATCGCCCAACTACAGGACAAGGTTCAGGCAGCGCAGCAGGCCATTCGTGAAGATGCTGATATGGCCAAATCCCGCATCAGTGCTTTGATAACCTCCACGGAGGAACACATACAAGCCTATGGAAAGACCATCCAGGAAAGTGAAGAAGCAAAGCTGCTGAAGAAGCGCTATGGGCAACTGGAGGCAAAGGCTGCCCTGCTGAAGGCCAATCTGGCAGCAAAGACCGATGCTACCGGGAAGCAGGCCGCAGCCTATCTGGATGAATCCAGGGCCTGGTATGACAGCCTGAAGTCACAGGCCTCACAACGTTGGGAGAAGGAGCTGACCGACATGTCGGTGCGTATCGATGAGGCGAAGCAGGCTGTGGAGCGCAAAGACAAGCAGGCGCGTGCCAAGCTTGCGGATCTGTTGGAACAAGCCGCAGCGATGCTCAAGTAAGCCAGTCTGTTTTTCATCGCTTTTTCACAAGGAAAACAGATCTAACGGAAAGCGAATTGAGATATCTTACGGAGATTGATTTCGATCATCACGTTGCGATCGTTGCCGAGTTAGAAAACGAAGGTAAGGAGAATGATATTGGTGTCGCAAGATATGTTGAATTAAAGAACAAGGGTCCTGAGTGAGTCGCTGAAATTGCTTTTACAGTTGACAATAGACATCAGGGTCTAGGTGTTGGAGCACTGCTCTTTCAACAACTCGTAGAGCTTGCACAGAAACAGGGTATCTCAAGGTTAGTGGCGGATATATTACTGAACAATAAAAGCATGATAAAAACGCGGATTCAACTTTGAAGTGCAACGGTTAACGAAGTCCTGGTGTTGAAGAAGACTTCATAGGGTGTTCGATAGCCCAGCGATTTTCTTGGGCGGTGATTGAGTTTATCCATGGCCTGTTTTATTTCATGTTGGGTGACGGTTGTCAGATCCCGGTCTTTTGGGAAGTATTGCCGGATGAGGCCATTGGTGTTCTCGTTCAGTCCACGCTCCCAGGAGGCATAAGGATGCGCGAAGTAGATGCGGGCATCAAGGTCGCCGGCCATGCTTTCGTGGTCGGCAAACTCCCTGCCATTGTCATAGGTGATGGTATGCACCCAGTCGATGTACGGCGTCAGCCCGTCCACGACCGCGTGACGGACGGCCGCGGCCGTTTTGTGGAGGACGGAGCGAATGACCGTATACAGCGACTTGCGCTCGACCAGCGTCACCAGGGCGCCGCGGTGGCCCTTGCCAATCACGGTATCGCCTTCCCAGTCACCGAAGCGCCGCTTGCTGTCGACAATGGCCGGGCGCTCATCGATCGAAACCTGGTTGGGAATGCAGCCACGCCGGTCATAGGCGCCATAGCGTTTGCGCCGGAGCTTCTGGCAACGCAGGTAACGGTACAGGTCGCCCCCTGAGCGCTGGTCTGCATAAACGTACTGATAGATCCATTCATGACTGATCGATACCCCTTGTTCCATCTCGACCCGGCCGACAATCTGCTCCGGACTCCATTCCTCCCGGATCAGCGCCTCGACAAGCTGCCAGACCTTACTGCCTATCCGGGGCTGCACCTTGTCGTAACGCCGCAACAGTGCCAGATGGTGGGCCTGTTGGGGCCGGTAGCCCTTCAGGCCCCGATTCCGGCGCAACTCCCGGCTGATGGTCGATTTATCCCGCTCCAGCAGCTCGGCAATCTCTGTCTGGCTATATTGGGCTTTCTTCAGAATGTAAATTTGGTATCGTTCCTCTTGGGTAAGCTGCGTGTAGCTCATCGGTGCTCCTCTTGCTTGGCGGTGAGAAAAGCCACGATCCTACCGCAGCTTGCCCTCTTACCGACAGGTAGAGTTGCACTTACAAATTGAATTCACGAAATAATTGAGCACAGTGGCTTTAAGCTTGAAACAACGATGAGTTATGGTCTTGCACATGTTGAGTTCAAAGTCGCACAAATGACAAAGGATTAGTTTCAAAAAGGATAAGCGATTATGAATGGCGCGGGAGTCGAATAAAAGATGAATAGTTGTCTGGGAAGAAAACAAAAGATCGGCCTTGCACTGGGAAGTGGCTCAGCACGAGGGCTCGCACATATCGGTGTGATACGCGCACTGGAAGAGGCGGGAATAAAAGTAGGCTGTGTAGCGGGTACCAGCATTGGTTCCTTAATCGGATCGGTGTACGCGTCGGGCAAGCTCGATGCCCTGGAAAAAGTCTACCTCGGGTTTGACTGGAAAAAGATTGCCTATTTCTTCGATGTGGTTTTTCCCAAATCGGGACTCATCGATGGCAAAAAGGTGGCTGACTTTGTGCGAGAGTATGTTCACACAGAAACCATTGAACACCTGCCTCTGCCCTTCCAGGCAGTGGCTACCGATATTGGTACTGGAGAGGAGGTTTCTCTGGATCGGGGAGATGTGATTGAGGCGGTGCGCGCCAGTATTTCAGTACCTGGTATTTTTACTCCGGTACGTAGGAACAGCCGAGTACTGGTGGATGGCGGTTTAGTGAACCCGGTGCCGGTCAGCACAGCACGTTCGATGGGGGCTAATATCGTTATCGCCGTGGATCTCAATCACGATATCGTTGCCGGAAAAGTGCCGGAGGCAGCACCGAAATCTGCCGGGGAAAGCGGTTTTGTACAAGCACTTTCCCGTATGGGTGGTGTTAAATACCTCGCAGCCATGGAACGCATCAATCTTGAGTTGCAATCGTTGGAAAATCCTGCGCTGAACCAGATCCGGGCCTGGCTGGCAGAGGAATCATTACCGAATATATTCGAGGTATTGCTCTCTTCTATCAATGTGATGGAGACCCAGATCACTCGTACCCGGCTGCATATAGATCCACCGGATCTACTCATCCGGCCCCAACTGGGTCACATACGTTTTCTGGAGTTTAACCGTGCGGAAGAGATCATTAATATTGGGTACGAAGAGGCCCGCAGGCAAATTGAACGCGAATCCGACAACCTCTCGGGTAACTACAATTAAACACAAAAGAAAAGTGTCTTGTGTTGAGATTTCCCTTCAAGCTATAAGTCTTTCAAGTTCTTTTTTCAGTTTATCCTTTGCCCCCTGTGCTTGTCTGTATATCTCATCCGCTTTGTAGAATTCCAACATACGAATATCCATGATGTCCGGTTTAATGTAGATGTCGGGGGAGCGGATCCTCAACATCCGCATCAGGATTGATTGCTGCATTATATGAACGCTGTCTAAAATCGCATCGAAGAAAGAAGGGATTTCCTGGGTATCTATCGACATCGCTCCCATGACGTCGATGGCAATAGTAATATCGCATTCTGGCCAGAGAAGATCGTAGGGGACCGGATTCACTGTTCCGCCATCGACGAGTACTTTGCTGTTCAACCGTACCGGTGTGAATAGTCCCGGAACAGCCATACTGGCCTTGATAGCCGGAAGTAACTCACCGGATTCCAGTACCACCTGCTCCCGCCGCCAGAAATCTGCGGCGACCACCTTGAGCGGAATGGCCAATTCCTCAAAGCGATTGGAACGTACTGCTTGGTGAAGATGCTGTATGAAATTTTCTCCATCGATCAGACCACCACTGCCAATATTGGGATCTATGAAATCAATCCGTCCACTTCCCCATTACTGAGACAGGGGTAAGCTAGAATTTTCCAGTTTCTGCCGATACGCACTGGGCGGCAGATTGCCCAAGCTCTCGTGCGGCCGTTCGTCGTTGTGACCAGTCGCCAGTGCCAAGCCATCTCTCGCACCTGGCTAAGACTCTCGAAGAGGTACGCATCCAGAAACTCGCGTCGCATCGATCCATTGAAGCGTTCGGCAAAACCGTTCTGCTGCGGCTTGCCTTTCTGGATGTAGGCCAGCTCGATGTCATTGTGCTCACACCAATTTGAGAAGACGTCCGAGATCAGTTCGGGCCCGTTGTCCAGGCGAATCTGCTCGGGCAAACCTCGTTCCTCCTTCAACTGCTCCAGGACGCGAACTACCCGTTCCGCAGGTAGTGAGGTGTCCACTTCGATCGCGAGGCATTCACGCGTGCCTTCGTCGATCACATTCAATGTCCTGAAGCGCTTTCCGCAATAGAGCGTGTCATGCATGAAATCCAACGCCCATTGGCTGTTCACCATCGGCTTAACCTCTAGTGGCTGGGGCTCCCGCTTAGGCAGCTTACGTTTCACCCTTCTTGGCAGATTCAGTCCCATACGACAGTACACGCGGTACACACGCTTGTGGTTGAACGCATGCCCCTGACGTCGAATGCGCCGATAGCACTTCCAAAAACCAGCACGGGGTACTTTTTGCAGTATCCGGTTGATCGCTTCAATGACAGCAGAGTCAGCTTCCCGCCAGTCCTTTGGCTCTCGGTAATAGCTGGCCCGGCCCAAGCCGATTAAGCCGCACGCTTTCGTCACTGGGAGACCGGCTTCCACCAATTCCTCAGCCGCTGCGCGCTTCTCTGCTGTCACCAACCCTTTTTTACGATCAGATCCTTTAGCGCCGTGTTTTCCAATGCCATGTCCGCGTACATGCGCTTGAGCTTGGTATTCTCTTCCTCGAGTTCCTTCAGGCGCTTGATCTCTGAGGCATCCATGCCGCCGTACTTCTTTTTCCAGTTGTAATAGGTCGCTGAACTGATGCTGTGCTTGCGGCACAACTCTTCGACCTTCATTCCTGCATCGGCCTCTTTGAGGATCGATACGATCTGGGTCTCACTAAATCGGGATTTTTTCATTGTCGTCTCCTGAGTGAATCATCTCAGAAAACTCCAACTACGACTGTCTCAGGTTAGGGGAAGTGGACATGGGGACCGGTCCGGTCCGAACTGGATGCCCGCCGTGAAGACAGACGTTACGTGCGACTCACGAGTCCCGTTCGTGAGCGGTTGCATGATTCCGGCGATTTGATCACGGCCGGAGAGCCGGTCCTGCGTCTCGATGTGCTGGGCTCGATGGAGCTCGAGGTGTTCGTCCCGACGGCCCAGGTGGATGTGGTCTCCTCGGGCCAGACGGTTGAGATCGCACTCGGCACTGCGATCATGGTCCCGGGTCCCGTCATGGGAGGTCTGGCGATTGCGTTGATCTTTGGTTCGATGAGTTCGGCGCTGTTTGTCGTTTTCATCGTTCCGCTGCTTTATCGGTATTGGTCAACGCGAGCCTGAACTCTTAGCTGATCGCTAGAAACCACGCACCAGACTGTCTCGATTTTCTATTTTGTGCGTGCTCGTGAAAGGCGAGCATAGGACACAGTTCACTTACTGCTGTCACTGCACACTATGTCTGTTAAACCGGATCATCCGCTGCCCACTACACTATTCGTCATTGCCATTCTTTACCTGGGTAGTGGCAGTGCACTTGCGGATGAATCCCTGACTATT
>JAZBOY010000216.1:0-3380 GCA_036351375.1 Halieaceae bacterium | reverse complement strand
TCTCCCAAGCGCTGAGCGGCGATGCTATAGTTTGCCGCTTATGGTGAAAAAACTCCCCACGAAAGCAGAAATGCGCGCCGCGCTGGAACAGGAAACCCGCCGTTACCTCAACCAGGGCGGCAAGGTGGAGGAAGTACCTGCCGGCGCCACCGGCGCCGACCCCAGCAAACCCCGTACTTTCCAGTCCAGTCGCCTGTTTTCGGAACCGCGCAGCGAGCGTACCTTCGTGCCGGAAGTGGTCGCAGCCATCGAGTCTCGCCGCTCACAGATGAAGCGCAGCCGACGCAGCGTGCCGAAGCGTTCGCGGCTGCCGCAGCCCCGGCGCAAAACCATCTACGACGACTTCGGCGAGCCGATCCGCAAGGTGTGGATTGACGATTAGTGTTGTCATTCCCGCGAAGGCGGGAATCCAGTTCGCATGTAAAGAACGAGTAGCTGGATTCCCGCTTTCGCGGGAATGACAAGAAACCTCGAACCAATTACAGAAAGCGCCCGGGCGAGGAACTCACCCGGGCTTTCTTATGGCACATGTCTAACGCTTCCGCTCTACCCGACGAACTGCCACCTGACGTGAAGACTGCAGGCGCAGCAGCGTGAAGCCGGCGCCCAGCAGCAGCAGGCCGGCGCCAATTGTGCCGACCAGCGGCCACTGGCTGGCAGTGGCGGGCAGCATGGGGGCTGCGGCCAACGGGATGGCGTCTTCCACATCGGGACCATCGTCATCCTCGTGCACCACGGCCCAGCGATCCGGCGGCAGGTAGACGTTGAGACGGGTGCCGCGGCTCAGGTCACGGGCCCGATAGGACTGGCCGCCGATGGTGGCGCGCCAGGACGCGCCCACATTCTGGGTGTAGATACCGCCGGAACTACCGTCGCGATTGAGCACCCGGAACGTCAGGTTGTTGTTGCGCACCCGCTGGATTTCCACAGAGATGC
The DNA here is from genome assembly GCA_036351375.1 of Halieaceae bacterium. Classification (GTDB taxonomy): domain Bacteria; phylum Pseudomonadota; class Gammaproteobacteria; order Pseudomonadales; family Halieaceae; genus JANQIO01. The sequence continues at coordinate 2,444 of JAZBOY010000216.1, read as the reverse complement.
GCGCAAACATCTCGCCGTTTTTCATCAATACCGCGTTGCAGGCGTCATCGATGTTCGGGTACTGGTCGGTGACCACGGACGACCACTGGATGTCGGAACAGCTCAGGTCTTCCTGGGCGTATGCCTGGGAACCCGCAACAAGCCCCAGCAGGGCCAGGATCAGGGACAGTCTCTTCAAGCTCATCGTTAAGCTCCTTGTCGAAAGGTAGAGGTTAAAGTTCGCCGGTTAAGGCAGTTTCAGGTAGTTGTTCGAGCCGCGCCCTGACGATGTAACGCTGTGGTGCGGAACCGACGTAGTAAAAGGGGTAGCAGGTCACGAGGGTGACGATCGGGTCGTCGGTGGGGTCCAGCACTTCCACATCCAGCGGGTCGACAATGCGAATGTCATCCACCACATAGTGCTTCAGCCCCTCTGCGGTGCGCAGCTGCAGGCGGTCGCCCACGGCAGCGTCCTTGAGGACGCGAAAATACCCATCGCGATGGCCGGAAATGCCGGCATTGCCCTCCTCCCCCGGCCGCGCGGTGCCGGCGATCCAGGCCGGGCCGCGCTCCATGTCACCGTCGAAAACCGGCACTTCCAGCCCCAGTGACGGCATTTCCAGTACCGCCAGCACCGGCTGCGGCACACTGGCTTCCCAGGCGGCAATCCGTGACGGTGACCAGAGGCTCTGATCCGGAGTTGAGGTAGCGAGCGTAAGATTGCCAGCTTGTGTGGGGACGGCCGGCGCGGCATCGATGGGTGCCGCCGCGGTGGCTTGCCCGACAGCCCAGGCCGCGTCGGCGCGGGCAATGCCCTCACTGCGCTGCAGTTCACCGGCGACGGAATGGGCAAGAAAGGCACCGCAAAGTACCAGTCCAGCGACCCAGCATCCGGCTTCCATCAGCCGGCTGGCGTAAAAGAAATGAAAGGTGTTTTTATTCTTCAGCAAGGCCTGGACCCCGTCGCGCTGCACTCTCAGTGTAGGTGAAAAAAAACCAAACTGTGAATCATCCAACCACTCGAATTTCCCGTATTGTCCATCATGAAACCCAATTTGAGCCTGTTCGAAAGAGTTGTTAGGCCTTTGTTGGGCTGTGTACTGGCGTCTATCGCACTGACCCAGCCGGAAATAGGCCTGCTGGAACTCATTGTCCTTGTAATCGCCGCATTCCTGATATTGAACGGCCTGTTAGCTCGTTGTTATCTGTGGAGCTGGCTCGGCCTGAACACCGCACAAAATGATATTGAACTGTGCAGCAGGACGGCGCGTAACAGAGACTGACGCTCTTCCTGACCAGATCGTGTCACCACTCATTTGTGAATTCCGGCCCGGCGGCTGAGCCTCCCCTGCCACCGTCAGCCACCATTTAGGAGAAACACCACCATGTTGCGCGCCATTTTCGCCACGCTGGCCCTGAGCCTGTCTATCGACAGCCTGGCAAGCTGCCCCGACGTCCTGAATCACGACATGCAAAAGCTGCGGTCAAAAGATTCCGTGAACCTGTGCCAGGCCTACGAAGGCAAGCCGGTGCTGGTAATCAATACCGCCAGCCACTGTGGCTTTACGCCCCAGTTCAAGGGCCTGGAAGCGTTGCACCAGCAGTACAAGGACCAGGGGCTGGTTGTCGCCGGCTTCCCGTCCGACTCTTTCAACCAGGAGGCGGACAATGCTGAGAAAACCGCTGAGATCTGCTACATCAACTACGGCGTGACCTTCGATATGTATTCCGAGATCCCCGTGAAAGGCGATGACGCCCACCCGCTGTTTGCTGAGCTGGCAGCCGCCCAGGGCGCGCCGCGCTGGAATTTCACCAAGTACCTGATCGACCGCGACGGCAATATTGTGGCCAAGTGGGGCAGCCGCACCACGCCGGAAGACCCGGAACTGCGTCAGGCCATCGAGAGCGCCCTGGCCGCCAAGTAAGCTTTAGGGGCCGCCTTGCCAACACGCAGCTTCGGCGGCGATGATATCGCCGCCATGGAAGACCGTTACCGGGTGTTCTTTGTGAACGCCCTGTCTGGTTTCAAGGCGGCCCACCTGGTAGGCACCCGCAGCAGCGAAGGGCAGGATAACCTCGCCGTCTTCACCTCCATCGTGCACATCGGCGCCAACCCGCCATTGCTGGGCCTCGTCAGCAGGCCCAATACCGTACCGCGCGATACACTTGAAAACATCGCCGCCACCGGTGAATACACCATCAATCACGTCAATAGCGACATGCTGTCGGCCGCGCACCAGACCAGTGCCCGCTATCCCGCCGAGGTATCGGAGTTTGAAGCCACCGGCCTCACACCCCACCACAGTGAGCGATTGGCCGCCCCCTACGTCGCGGAGAGCCGGCTGACCATCGGCCTGGAGCATCGCCAGACGATTGATATCGAATTGAACGGCACTCACCTGGTGATCGGTGAGATCGTGGAGGTCATCGTGGACAGCGAAGCGATCGCCGAAGACGGCTGGGTC
>JAZBOY010000215.1:0-3480 GCA_036351375.1 Halieaceae bacterium | reverse complement strand
GACACGCTGGATGCGGTGGTGGTGTCGCACGCGCACCTGGACCACGCCGGTCGTTTGCCGATGCTGGCCGCGGCCGGGTATGCCGGGCCCGTCTATATGACCCAGCCCACTGCGGAGCTGTTGGAGATTATGCTGCGCGATGCGGCCTCCCTGCAGGAGCGTGATGCCGAGTGGGAAAACAAGCGCCTGCGCCGCGCCGGCAAGGAAGAGCGGCCGCCGCTGTACACCATGGACGATGCCGAGGCGGCGCTGGAACTGTGCCGGGGTGTGGACTACGACGCGCGCGAGGAAATTGCCGAGGGCATCCACCTGCGTTACCTGGATGCCGGGCATATTCTCGGCTCGGCGATCGTGGAACTGTCCATCGAGGACGGCGGCGATGTGCGCAAGTTGGTGTTTTCCGGCGACCTCGGCAACAGCCAGGCGGCCCTGCTGCGCGACCCGCAAACCGTGGAAGAAGCCGACGTGCTATTGCTGGAATCCACCTACGGTGATCGCGAGCATCGCAGCATGGAGGACACCCTGGAGGAGTTTGCCGACATCATCGAGCGCGCCACCAGCGGCCGCGGCAATGTGCTGATTCCCTCCTTCGCGGTAGGCCGCAGCCAGGAGATCATCTTCCGGCTGGGCGAGTTCTACCAGCAGGGCCTGCTGCACAACCACGCGGTCTTTCTCGACAGCCCCATGGCGATTGCCGCTACCGAGGTCTACCACCGCTACCAGGATGTGTTCAATCGCGAAGACCGCGCCATGCTGCGCCAGCCACAGTCGGGCAGCCTGCACCGCTTCCTGCCGACCCTGCGCTACTCGCGCAGCACGGCGGAGTCGATGGCGCTGAACCGTGTCAGTGAAGGCGCCATCATCATCGCCGGCAGCGGCATGTGCAATGGCGGCCGCATTCGCCATCACTTCAAGCACAACCTGTGGCGCAAGGGCGCCCATGTGGTGATCGTGGGTTTCCAGGCTCGCGGCACACCCGGTCGTGCACTGGTCGACGGCGCCCGCCACCTGAAGGTGGCCGGTGAAGACATCGCCGTGCGCGCCGAGGTACATACCCTGGGCGGTTTCTCGGCCCACGCCGACCAGTCGCAGTTGCTCGAGTGGGTGGGTCGCTTCCAGCGCCGGCCGCGCATCTACCTGGTGCACGGCGAACCGGAGGCCAAGGCGGCATTGCAGGCCAAGCTGAAGGACAGCGGCTGGCAGGCCGAGATTGCCGCCGGAGGGCAGACCATCAGCCTATGAGCAAACCCGAAGACACCAATACCCGCACGGAACCCGGTAGCGATTCCCGTGCCCCCACCGGCTTCCCCGGCGCCCGGGAAGACGCCGGCACTGCCGAGCAGCACCTGCCCACCGCGGAGCCCCACCGCAGTTCACACCGCCTGGCCTACGCCGATATGGATTTCCTGATGCGCGACGAGCTGCGTGGCGTGCGACTGCAGCTGGAGTTCGAGAAGCCCGACCTGGTGCAGGAGGAGCACGGCATTAGCGACACGGTGGTGATCTTCGGCAGCACCCGGGTGCCGGAAGAGGGCGTGGCGCAACAACGGCTGGCGGAGGCGGAGCAGGCCGCGGCGGCCGACCCCGACGATGAATCACTGGCTTACGCCGTGACGGTGGCGCGCTCGATTCTCGACAAGGTGCACTTTTATGAGGCGGCGCGGTCGCTGGCCCGGCACATCACCGAGGCGGGCATGAAGGACCCGGAAGGCGGGCTGACGGTGGTAACCGGTGGCGGCCCCGGCATCATGGAGGCCGCCAACCGCGGTGCGCACGAGGCGGGGGGCAAGAGCATCGGCCTCAACATCGTGTTGCCCCACGAGCAGCGCCCCAACGACTACATCACCCCGGAGCTGTGCTTCCAGTTTCACTACTTCGCGATTCGCAAGCTGCACTTCTTGCTGCGAGCGCGGGTGCTGGTGGTGTTCCCGGGCGGCTTCGGTACGCTGGATGAACTGTTCGAAACCCTCACCCTGATCCAGACCCGCAAGGCCCGGCCGCTCACCGTGCTGCTGTTTGGCGAGGCCTACTGGCGGCGCATCATCAACTTCGAAGCGCTGGCGGAGGAGGGCACCATCCATCCCGACGACCTGGCGCTGTTCCAGTTCTGCGACAGCGCCGACGAGGCCTGGCGCATTATCAAGGCTGCCCACGCCGGGTCTGGCTGACCCGGCTGGTGCATCAGAGGTCGATGCCCTCGTAGGGGTTGGGCCCGCCGGCGGCGATCCAGGCGTCCAGCTCTTCTTCCAGTACCCACAGCGGCACCGAGCGCAGGGCGAGGATCTTGTCGTGGAAGTAGCGCTCGTCGAAACCGGTGCCGAGGGTTTCTTCCGCCTCGGCGCGTTTCTCGCGAATCAGCATCTCTCCCAGCTTGTACGCCAGCGCCTGGCCGGGCCAGGAGATGTAGCGGTCGATCTCGGTGGTCACTTCGTGGACTGACAGTGCGGCATTGTCACGCAGGAAGGCCAGCGCCTGCTCGCGGCTCCAGCCGAACTGGTGCACGCCGGTGTCGATCACCAGCCGGCAGGCGCGCCACATTTCATAGGTGAGCTGGCCGAAGCGTTCGTAGGGGGTGCGGTAGATACCGAGCTCGCCACCCAGCCACTCGGTGTACAGGCCCCAGCCCTCGCCGTAGCCTGAGAAGTAGTTGTAGGCCCGGAACTCGGGGATCTCCCCGGGCGCTTCCCGTGAAATCGCCATCTGAAGTGAATGGCCGGGCGAGCACTCGTGCAGGGTGAGCGCGGGCAGGGTGTACAGCGGCCGCACCGGCAGGTCGTAGGTGTTCATCCAGCAGCGGCCGTAGCCGCCGCGACCCGCGGTGTAGATCGGGGCGATGGCATCCGGCACCGGGGAAATGGTGTGGCGCTGGCGCGGCAGGAAGCCCAGCACCTTGTCGAGGTGAGCGGCCATGCGCTTGTCGACATAGGCCGACACGCCCATCAGCTCGTCCGGCGTTTTCGCGTAGAACTGCGGGTCGGTGCGCAGGAATTCAAAGAATTCCGCCATGGTGCCTTCGAACTCCACCTCGTTGAGGATGGCTTCCATCTCGCCGCGAATGCGCGCCACCTCGGCCAGGCCGCGCTCGTGAATCTCCTGGGGGGTAAGGTCCAGCGTGGTGTACTCGCGAATCTGCGCCTGGTAGAAGGCCTCGCCGTCGGGCAGGTCTTTGGCGCCGAGTGTGGTGCGGGCCCCGGGCAGGTAGTCCTCGCGCATAAAACGCAGCAGCTCGGTGTAGGCGGGCACGATGGCGTCGTCGATGGACTCCATCACCTGCGAGCTGATGCGCTCGCGCTCCTGGTGCGTCATGCTGGATGGGAAGTGGTCGAGCACAATCGCGAAGGGATTGGCCTGGCCACCGACGGTGTAGGGCTCGATGGAGGCATCGCGGCCCGCCAGGGTAATCGCCGGCGGGGTGAAGCCACGCTCCAGGCCGGCGCGCATGTTGGCGATGTTCTGCTCAAAGTAGCGCGGCAGGTCGCG
>JAZBOY010000214.1:0-13124 GCA_036351375.1 Halieaceae bacterium | reverse complement strand
GGTGGCGTCCAGCCGCCCAGCGCATTCCACTTGTTGACGATGCCGCAGAACAGCTCGGCGGTTTTCTCGGCGTCGTAAGCGGCTGCGTGGGCCTCGGAATTGTTAAACTCCAGCCCCGCTTCCTGGCAGGCCTTGGCCAGCACTGTCTGGCCGTAGGCCAAACCCGATAGCGTCGCCGTGTCGAAGTAGGAAAACGGGTGAAACGGGCTGCGCTTGAGGCCGCAGCGCTCCACCGCCGCCTGCAGGAAGCCCGCGTCAAAGTGCGCGTTATGCCCCACCAGCACCGCGCGAATGCAGCCCTGGTCCTTCATTTCCTTGCGCACCTTGCTGAACAGGTCCTTGAGGGCTTCCTCTTCGCTGATCGCCTCCCGGAACGGGTGCCAGGGGTCGATGCCGGTGAAATCCAGCGCGGCCTGTTCGATGTTGGCGCCCTCGAAGGGCGTCACGTGGTAGTTGTGGGTCTCGTGCACCACCAGCTCACCTGACTCATTCATGCGCATCAGCGTGCCGGCAATCTCGAGGACAGCATCGGTGGCCGAGTTGAAGCCCCCGGTCTCCATATCGATGACCACCGGCAGGTAGCCGCGGAAGCGCTGTTTCATGGCTGTCACGCGGTAACGGTCCAGTGCACGCTTTCGCCGGCGCGCAGGGGCGTGAGACTGCCATCACCCAAAGCGATCTGGCCCGGGACTTCCCAGGCACGTTTTTCCAGGGTGATGCTGTCCGTATTGCGGGGCAGGCCGTAGAAGTCGGGCCCGAACTGGCTGGCAAAGCCTTCAAGCTTGTCGAGCGCGTCCGCCGCCTCGAAGACTTCGGCGTAGAGCTCGATGGCCGCGTGAGCTGTATAGCAGCCGGCGCAGCCGCAGGCGGTTTCCTTGGCGCCGGTGTCGTGGGGGGCTGAGTCGGTGCCCAGGAAGAACCTGGGGTTGCCGCTGGTGGCGGCCTCGATCAGCGCCTGCTGATGACGGTTGCGCTTCAGTATCGGCAGGCAGTAGTAATGGGGACGGATGCCGCCCACCAGCATGTGGTTACGGTTGTAGAGCAGGTGATGGGCAGTGATGGTGGCCGCCACGTTGTCGTTGGCCCCTTGCACGAAGTCCACGGCGTCCGCCGTCGTGATGTGCTCCAGCACCACTCGCAGGCGCGGGAACTGCTCAACGATGGGCCGCAGGTGTTGCTCGATGAAGACCGCCTCCCGGTCGAAGATATCCACGTGGTGGTCAGTCACCTCGCCATGGATCAGCAGCGGCAGCCCGTGCTCTTCCATGGCCCCGATGACCGGGTACAGGCCCGAGAGGTCTTCCACGCCGGCATCGCTATTGGTGGTGGCACCCGCGGGGTAGAGCTTCACCGCGTGCACGAAGGAAGAAGCCGCGGCCTCGGCGATGTCGGCCTCACTGGTCTGGTCCGTCAAGTAGAGCACCATCAGCGGCTCGAAGCGGCGCGGCAGCCCTTCCATGGCAGAAAGGATGCGCTCTCGATAGGCGCCTGCCTCGGCCACGTTGGTCACCGGCGGGGTGAGATTGGGCATCACGATGGCGCGGCCCATGTAGCGAGCCATATCCGCGCAGGTGTGCGTCAGTGCAGCGCCATCGCGCAGGTGTACATGCCAGTCGTCCGGGCGGGTCAGGGTGAGTTGGGTCACGGTGGTTCCGGGTCTCGAAGTGACCGCAAATCCTACCCGAATCGTGGGTTCGATTGAAGCAAGGCAGGCGGCGGCGTACACTTGTCCGCCTTTTCAAAGGGGACAGCAATGAGCGACATCAGCAAAGTCGTGCTCGCCTACTCGGGTGGGCTGGATACTTCGGTCATCGTGCGGTGGCTGCAGGAAACCTATGGCTGCGAGGTGGTGACCTTCACTGCCGATATCGGCCAGGGAGAAGAGGTAGAGCCCGCACGCGCCAAGGCCGAGGCCCTGGGCGTGAAGGAAATCTACATCGAGGACCTGTGCGAGGAATACGTTCGCGATTTCGTCTACCCCATGTTTCGTGCCAATACGGTCTACGAAGGCGAGTACCTGCTGGGCACCAGTATTGCCCGCCCGCTGATCGCCAAGCGGCTGGTAGAGATTGCCGACGAGACCGGCGCCGATGCCATCTCCCATGGCGCCACTGGCAAGGGCAACGACCAGGTGCGCTTCGAGCTCGGGGCTTACGCCCTGGCGCCGGGGATCAAGGTCATTTCTCCCTGGCGGGAGTGGGACCTGGGTTCGCGGGAATCCCTGATGGCCTACTGCGAACAGCACTCCATTCCGGTGGATTTTTCATCCAGCAAGAAGAAGTCCCCCTATTCCATGGACGCCAACCTGCTGCATATCTCCTATGAGGGCGGCAACCTGGAAGACCCCTGGTGGGAACCGGAAGAGGATATGTGGCGCTGGAGCGTCAGCCCGGAATCCGCGCCGGACAGCCCGACCTATCTCGAGCTGGAGTACCGCGCCGGCGATATCGTGGCCATCGATGGTGCGGCGCTCACTCCCGCCCAGGTGCTGGCAAAGCTCAACGAGGTGGGCGGCGCCAATGGCATCGGTCGCGCCGACCTGGTGGAGAACCGCTACGTGGGTATGAAGTCTCGCGGCTGCTACGAGACTCCCGGCGGCACCATCATGCTCAAGGCCCACCGCGCCATCGAGTCACTCACCCTGGACAGGGAAGTGGCCCACCTCAAGGACGAGTTGATGCCGCGCTACGCCAAGCTCATCTACAACGGCTACTGGTGGTCGCCGGAGCGCAAGATGCTGCAGGCGGCGATCGACGCTTCCCAGCAGCCGGTCAACGGTACCGTGCGTGTGAAGCTCTATAAAGGCAATGTCCAGGTCGCCGGCCGCAAGAGCGACGACAGCCTGTTCGACGAGAGCATCGCCACCTTCGAGGACGACGCCGGCGCCTACAACCAGGCCGACGCCGAGGGCTTCATCAAGCTCAATGCACTGCGCCTGCGAATCGCTGCCGGCAAGGGCCGCAGCCAGAAGTAGAAATCAGTGCGACGCTACGCTCGCCGGCGGTAAGTCCCCTCCGTTCTTGACGTTCGCCGTCCGCGTTCTGGCTGTTAGTCATCCCCGCGAAAGCAGGGATCCAGTCACCATATAGTGGTCTCATCTTTGACCAGTCGTGATGTGGCTGATAAAAACGTGGTCTATCGATTGACCATCAGGTGAGTGCATTGCCGCAAGACCAGGAGTCTCCCCCCAACGGGCCCGAGGCGGAAGCGGGCCTGACCATCCGCACCTCGGAGCCGGGCTGGCTGGAAAAGCTGGCGGTGGCTTATCGTGAGGAGCGTGATCTGCTGGTCATCGACGACGCCGAGATTGGCCTCGACCCGGCCAACCAGTCCATTCTCGGCATGGGCAAGGCTGCCGGCCTCGCCCGACGTGAGTGGGCGGGCGTGGGCGTTTCCCTGGGCCTGTCTGGCGTGGGGCTTTGGATGGTGGTGGCCGCTGTCGTTGCTCCCGAGCCCACCAGCAAGCTGGGCCTGTTAATCGGTGGTGGATCAATCCTCATGCTGAGCGGCGGTTTCTCTGCGATCCGTTTACTGACAGACCACAAGCCACCGGTAGTGGAAGTGACTCGGATGGGGATCCGTATTTCCTGGGAGGACTGATGTACCAGCTCGCGCAGCTCAATATCGCGCAAATGCGCACGCCCTTTGAAGACCCTTCGATGCAGGACTTCGTCGACAACCTCGACCGCATCAACGCGCTGGCAGATGCCTCGCTGGGGTTTGTCTGGCGGCTGGAAGACGAGGAGGGCAACGCCACCGCTTACCGGCCGTTTGGTGACGACCTGCTGGTCAACCTGTCGGTCTGGGAGGACCTTGAGAGCCTGAAAAGCTTCGTCTTCCAGTCGGCTCATGCCGACATCATGAAGCGTCGCGGTGAGTGGTTCGACCGCATGCCGCAGGCTTACCTGGTGTTGTGGTGGGTGCCCGCCGGCCACCGGCCGACGGAGCAGGAGGCGGGCGAGAAGCTCGAGCTGTTGCGCAGCCAGGGGCCAACCCCTGACGCTTTCACTTTCCGAGAGCCCTTCGACCCACCGGCCTGAGGGGGCGCTTTTCGCGACCCGGGAAGCGCGTAATCTACTGAACCCCTGCCTGGGCGCTCACGTTCGTCTGCTCCACCATCGCCGTGTCGGTTTGCTCCAGCGTGGCGCTGAGCTGATCGAGCTGGTCGCCCGCATTGGCCACATCCAGCTTTGCCAGCACAAAGCGGTCCGGGCGCAGCAGCAGCAATTCACCGGGGGCGAGTTCTGCAAAGCCTGCCAGTTCCCTGGGCATCTTGGCGATGGCCGGCGCCAGCGCCTGCCACAGGGGGTGTCCTGTCACAGCATCAGGTATGTCATCCACTGCCGCCATCAGCGCCACAAAACCCCCGCTTAGCTGATCGTCCAGTCTCTGCCCATTGACCAGCGGCTGCGGCAGTAAGCGGCCGGCCCAGTCATCAGTACCCAGCCAGCCGCTGCCCAAGCGCACGTCCAGCAGGGGCGCCACCACGCCCTCACTGAAAGCTTTGGCGGCGGCCGGGTCCTTGTTGAGTTCGGCAAAGCCGGCGTCGCGTTCGGCTGCTGCGGCAGCATCGGTGGGCTGAATCTGGTCGCCCAGCATCACGGCCACATCGACCATCTCACGGGCGGAGTCGTGACGCTCCTGGTGATAGCTGTCCAGCAGTGTGGCCGGCAGCCGTCCCTGGATTACTGCGGCCAGCTTCCAGGACAGGTTGCGCACATCGCGAATGCCGGCGTTGAGGCCCTGCCCGGCAAAGGGCGGAGTCATGTGGGCAGCGTCGCCGGCCAGGAACACACGCCCCTCGCTGAAGCGTTCCGCCACCACGGCGCTGAAGCCGTACACGCACTTGCGGTATACCTCGACCTGGTCCGGGTCGGTGTGTGGCGCCAGCAGGGCATTTATGCGGGCGTCATCGAGCATTTCCTCCTCGCTTTCATCGTCGACCAGCATCCACTCCCAGCGGCGTTCGCCGCCCGGTCGCAGCAGGGTCATGCCGGGCCGGGCCGGGTCGCAGAAAAAGCGGCACTCGGGCTCGCCGGTCAGGTGGCGGTCAACGGTGTCGATCACCAGCCACTTCTGGGGCAGGCGGTCGCCCTGCATGTCGATACCCAGTTCGCGGCGCACGCCGGAGCGGCCGCCGTCACAGGCCACCAGGTAGTTGGCGCGCAGTGGGCTGCTGACGCCTGCCTGTTCGATGGTGGCGCTGACGCCTGCGTGATCCTGGCTGAACTCGGTAAGGCTCGTGGAGTGGAACACCGACACGCAGTCGAATCGCTCGAGGCCCTCCAGCAGCTGCCGCTCCAGCGTCGGCTGGTCAAAGCTGTTCTGCAGGCAGAAGCCGTAGGGGCGCGGGTGGGTGTCGATGGCGAACAGGAATTCACCTGCGCCGTTAACATACTCCGCCACAAAGCCCTCCTTGATGGTGGGCAGTACCGTGTCCACCAGGCCGCAGGCCTGCAGGGTGCGCAGGGATTCGCCGTCGATGCCGATGGCGCGGGGTTCGGGCACACAGCCCGGGTTGCGTTCTATCAGTACGGTGGGTACGCTCTCGGTGCCGAGCAGGTTGGCCAGTGTCAGCCCGGTGGGGCCGGCGCCGACAATCAATACCTCGGTGTGGTCTGGAATATTCATCAGCTTGCCTGTGGAACGATGGTGTTGTGGTGCTCGCCGAGGTCTATCGCGCCGTCGGCAGTTTTCGCCACCGCGTGTATGCGGTCGCCATCCTTGAGGTAGTCGGGGTCCTGCAGCGCGCCCTTGATGAACATCGGCCAGCGCTTGCTGTCGGGCAGCAGGCGGGCGATGAACATCTTGAGCTTGCCCGGCGCTTTCACCGCGGTACCGCCGGGGGTGCCGGTCACCACAAGGTCGCCGGGGGCCAGGTCCTGGATCTCCGAGAGTTCGGTGAGGGTTTCCGCAGGCTTGTAGGAGAGGTCTGCGCACAGGGTCTGCTGGCGCGTGTCGCCGTTCACATCCAGGCGCATCTCGATATCGCCAAGGCGAGCCACCTCGTCGGCGTCTACCAGGGTCAGCCAGGGCCCGGTGGGGCCGAAGGTGCGGTAGCTCTTGCCCTTGTAGAACTGCACCTGGGGCAGCTGTACATCGCGGGCGGATACATCGTTGTGCAGCACCAGGGCGCCCACGTACTCCGCCAGGTTGGCCTCGGTGATTTTCACCGGGCCGGTGATGGCTTTTTTCATTACCAGGCCCAGCTCTACCTCGTAGTCCAGCAGCCGCACATGGGGTGGGCGCAGGATATCGGACTGCGCCGGCGCCAGGCAGGAAGAGGCCTTGCGGAAAATGGTGTTGAACGGCAGCTTGCCGGAGGGAAAGCCGGCCTCCCTCAGGTGCGAGGCGTAGTTGAGCCCCTGGGCAATCAGCTGGCGGTCTGTGGTTACCGGGCACAGCAGGTTGAGGTCGGCGAGCATGCGGTCCGGGGTCGGGTTGGCGGCGGCCGCCCTGGCCAGGTCCAGGCCTTTACTCATCAGGGTTGCGGTGCTGCTCGCATCCAGGTCCAGGGTCTGTACCCGGTCGCCCAGCAGCAGTCCCCAGCGGGGTGTGCCGGCGTCATCAAAACGAACGACATTCAGGGCCATGGTGTTCTCCTTGTGTTCTCGTGGGCCGTTACGCCTGGTGCTCGGCGGTGGTCTCGGGCAGTGCCTTGCTGCGCAGGGCCGCGCCCAGCAGTTTCACTTCCCTGAAACCGAAGCCGGAGTTGCCCAGCAGGTTGCGCAGCAGTTGCCAAACCTCGTGCAGGCCGAGGCGGGGTCGCACGAAGGCTGCCGGCAGCGGCGGTGCCCACTGGGCCAGGGCCGCGCCCGACATGGCGCTGTAACCGGTGGGGTGGTTGGCGTCGAACAAGTCGCCGTCAGCGAAGTGCTCGAACTTGCGCCCGTCAGGGCCGTACCAGTAATCGAAAATCTGGCTGCCGAGAATATGACGGCCGATACCCCAGGCGCGGCGAAAACCGCTGGCGCCCAGTACTTCGCCGCCCATGCCCACCGCGTCCAGGTCGGGTACCTCGAAGGCCGCGTGTTCCATTTCCACCATCGGCAGGCGTCCAACCACAAAGGTGTGGTGGTCAGCCGGATCGTCGCCGCGGTCGCAGCGCAGGAAAGCGATGGCGGGGCGGCCGTCTTCCAGGCACTGCACATCGGAAGGAATCAGTCCGAAGGTATCGATGTAAAAGCGTGCAGTGGTCTCCCATTGCGGCGTGCCCAGCACCATATGACCAAGGCGCAGTACGCGGGAGGGGCAGCGGCCAGGCCGCAGTGCGCTGTTCACCCGCGGCCGCGCATCGCCGCGGTTGATCGCGGGCGCCTCGCCGCAACAGGGAAGTTCGCGCCAGTCGGCAAACCAGGCCACTTTGACTGCAACGCCGTTGGGGTCGGTCAGTGTTACCCCGGGCGGGGAGCCAGGCAGTGCCAGCGGCGCGGGTGCGTCACAGCCGGTGCGCTGGGCCAGTCGCTCGAGATCGGCCTGCTCTTTAACAGCAAAGGTGGGTCCGTCGAAGCTGGCATGTGCCGCCGGGCGATAGACCACGGCCACCGGGGCACCGGCCTCGGCAGCGAACAGCAGGGTGCCGTCAGCCTCGCGCTGCCCGCTCAGGCCAAAGTCGGTGAAGAATGACCAGGCCCGCTCGCTGTCGGGGCCGGAGAACTCCAGCAGGGCGAGATCGTGCACGCGAACGGCGGGATCGTGAGCGCGATCCAGCGCCTGGAAGGGTATCCCGCTATCGGGGTGCAGGCCGGGTTGGTTCATGTTGCTGACCTTTATACTTGTCATGTGACAAAAAATATTACTTGTAAATTTGTCATGTTACAAGTATTTTGTTTGCACCCTATATGAAGTGACCAATGGCCTCATGACCTCCGCCCGTCGCCCGCAGAAACGCGCCCTGGAAACTCGCAATGCCCTGGTGGATACCGCCATCGCTACATTCAGCACCCGCGGCTTCGAGGGCATCTCCATTCGCCAGCTTGAGGAGCAGGCCGGCGTGAAGCGCGGCCTGGTGGCCTATCACTTTGGCGACAAGGACCAGCTCTGGCGCGAGGCGGCAGACCGGTTGTTTGAAGAACTGGCGGAGGATTTCCTGGCCCGCCTGGACGCGCTGGCTGAGGTGGCGCCGGAAGAGGCCATGCGAGGTATCGTTCGCGCCTTTGTGCGTTTCAGCGCGGCGCGTCCGGAGCTCAACAGGCTGATGATGCAGGAGTCGGTAGCGGAGTCGTGGCGGGTGGCTTATATCGTTGATGAGAAGATCCGCCCGCTGATCGACACCCTCTACGAGATGATGCCGCAGGCGGCCTTACTGCTGTGGGGAGACCGGGACCCGCACCGCTATTACCTGTTCATTGGTGCGGGGGCCTTTGTATTTTCCGCTGCCCAGGAGTGCCGCCAGCTGTTCGGCGTCGACCCGCGCTCTGAGGACTTCGTCGAGCATCACGTCGATATGGTCATCAACCTCATCGGTCGCCGGTGAAGGGGACGAAGCGCACGGGGAGTACGTCGCGTTCGGTGATTCCGCCATCCAGTGATTTCTCGACGAGGATGAGTTCCTGCGCGCCACCGCTGCTGTCGACCGGAATAATCATCCTGCCACCGGGCTTGAGCTGCTCCACCAGCGGTGCAGGAATATGCGGTGCTGCTGCCGTCACGATGATGCCGTCAAAGGGCGCGTGCTCGGGCCAGCCGGCGTAGCCGTCACCGGTACGCAGGGTGATATTGTCATAACCCAGTCGGTCGAGTACCGCAGCGGCGGATTCGGTGAGCCCGGGGATGATCTCAATACTGTAGATGTGCGACACCAGGGGGGAGAGGACAGCGGCCTGGTAGCCTGAGCCCGTTCCGACCTCCAGCACCACGTGATCAGGCTCGGGGTCGATAAAATCCGTCATCAGGGCCACGATAAAGGGCTGCGAGATCGTCTGCCCGTGAGTGATGGGCAGCGCGGTGTTCAGGTAGGCCCGGCTCTGCATGTCGCTGCCGACGAATTCGTGGCGTGGGGTCTTCGCCATCGCATTTAGCACACGCTCGCTGAGCTTGTCCCGGCCGGTATAGCTGACCGTGTCGCGGGTCGAGTTGCGAATTGCTTCCAGCATATCCATGTGCGCCTCCTGGTAACTCCGGGCCTGTGGCTCCCTGGCCGGGGCCGACGGGGCGGCGCACAGCAGGCCTATGCCAAACGCAACAACGACGATTAGTCCTGACCATCGAAACATGGTGAACCTCCACTATTACTATAGTTCTCCGTCATGACGCTGGTGGAGCAGATGGCTTAGAATGCGTCGCAAAGACCAAACTTCAGGAGTCTCCATGACCTTCCGCAAGTCCTCCATGATTTCCCGTACGCTGCTGGCGCTGGTATTCAGCCTGTTTGCCGCGGCGACCTTTGGCGAACCCCTGCGGGTGGCGCTTTCGCCGGACTACATGCCGCTGGCGTTCGAGCAGGATGGTGAGCTGCGCGGCATCGAGGTGGATAACGCCCGCGAAGTGGGCAAGATTCTCGGCCGGCCGGTGGAGTTTGTCCCCATGAACAGCACCGCCTACATCGATGCCCTGAACAGCGGCGACGTCGATGTGGTCATGGGCGGTTACAGCATAACGCCGGAGCGCAGCGCACAAGTGGATTTTGCTCGCTCTTTCATGACGATCGGCCAGATGGCCATCATTCTCGCCGAGCGAGCCGGGCCGTTGTCATACCCGCGTGCCCTGTTCCAGAAAGGCATCAAGATCGCCGTGGAACCGGGCACCACCGGGCAGAGTTATGTGCTGGAAAGCTATCCGCTGGCAGACTTTCGCATGTACAACACGCCAAATGACGCTTTCGAGGCGCTGCGCAAGCGGGAGGTGGATGTCTACATTCACGATGCCCCCACCAGCTGGAACCTGGCCTCATCCCGCGAGAACCAGGACCTGCTGAGCCTGTACCGGCCGCTGACGCGTGAGGAGCTGGCCTGGGCGGTCAAGAAAGGCAACAAGGAACTGCTGCAGCAGCTCAATGATGCACTCTCGGAGCTCGAGTCCAACGGGCGGCTGTCGGCGATCCAGAACTACTACATCCCGGTGACCGTGCAGGTGCGGTAGGGGATCAAGACGCAAATCAGACGGGCAAAAAAAGGGCAGGGTCGAGCCCTGCCTAGAGGTGGTGGTCGGGTCTTGCTGGGATGGGGGGTCCTACTCCCCCGCTTGAGGATTACAGGAACTACTCTGCGAATTTAAAAAACTGCCACCCAGGTAGTGTGCGGTGTGCCGGGGTGACAGCACAGGGGACCGCTTGGTCGTTTAACGGTGACGCTGCTTGAAGAAAGGCTTGGCCTTCACAGCACGCTCTACTTCGCTCTGAACGTCCGCTTCCAGGCTGGCAGCATCAATCACGGGCAGCTCTTCGAGTGAGCGCCGGAACGGAGGCTTGCCGCTGTAATCCGTGGTCCATATCAGTTGGGTCTCGGCGTTGGCGTCGATCTCCATGGCGGCGGCGTCGATGACAGGCGCGTCTACCAGGGTGCGCTGGTAGGGCGGGCGACCTGACATATCAACTTGCCAGACTTTGGCGGTTTCCTGTTGGCTCACTTCTGAAATGGCAGGCGCGGCCAGCATCGATGCGAACAATGCTGCACTGATACCTACACTGCGTACGGATGTGGACATGGTTAACCTCCTGGATGGCGCGGGATAGCGCTGAATGTTGAGTAGTTTACTCAGGAATAGCCTTTTGGCTGCATCATTCCATAAGAGTTAAGTATAGGGAAAAGCTATAGCTGGAACCAAAAGCAATAGTCAGTTTTGGTGCGCGTTGGTCCATTGCGGTGCACGGTGGGCTGAGCTGGTGCAGAAATCTCGGTGCATTTTTAAAAATACCAATAAAATCAATAATGTAGCCTTGGCCTGATACTTGCACATCCTTGCATATGTGAATCTGTGTGCATTGCCATATGTCCAAGTCCGGCCTCAGCGCCATCATCCTTGCCAGTTTTGCCCTTGCCATGGCGGTATCGGCAGAGGATGTAGACCAGGTTGCTGAATCTGGCGACGCGATAGCCTTTGTACCGTTCGCACACCAGGTGCCACTGCAGCCCACCTCGGCCGGCAGTTTCACCCTGATCGGCACCCTTGGCGGCGCCACCGGCGAGTTTCTGCTGGATACCGGCGCCAGTATGATCACGGTGAGTCGCGAGTTCTTCGAGTCAATGCCGGCACAGGTCGGGCTGAAGCCGTCCCGCCGTGTTGCCGCGCGCCTTGCCAGCGGTCGCACGCAGACGGTTGAAGTCTATGAATTTTCCACACTGCAGCTTGGGCAGGAATGTGTGGTCGGCCCGGTTGAAGTGGCAGTAATGCCGCGCGGCGGTCGCAACCTGCTGGGCATGAGTGTGTTGATGAACGCAGCGCCGTTTGCGGTATCCGCTTCGCCGCCGGCGCTGGCCCTGTCGCGCTGTGGGCAGGCTCTTGCAGTGGCAGTGCGCTAGCTATTGCGCTCCAGCACCTGGATCGCGTCTCCCAGTTCCTCTCGCAGTACCTCACGCATATCCTGCGCCAGCTGGCGGTAGAACACCCTAGCCGGTGACGTGGCACGCCACGCCAGGCCGACGATTCGCGCGAAGCGTTCGCCCTCGATATCGCGCACTACCAGGGCGGAATCTGCCTTGATTTCCGAGCGAATGTACAGCTCCGGCAGAAACGCCAGGCCCATTCCCATGACCACCATCAGCCGCAGGGCATCAAGGCTGGTGCCCTCGTAGTCGCGCATAACCTCGGCGCCGAAGCGTGCGGCTATCTGCTCCACCATGCGGGTCAGCTTGTGACCCCCCTGGGGTGTGAGCAGCTGGGCGCCGGCGAGGTCAGAACCGTGCAGGGCGGGCTTGCTGGCCAGCGGGTGGTCGGCGGGCAGCACCAGCTTGATGTCTTCTCGCAGTAGCTGCTCACCGTCCAGTTCGCCAGAGTTGGTGGGTAGTGCGGTCAGCACCAGGTCAAACTCGCCGTTCTCCAGTGCAGATTCCAGCCGTGAAGGCGGCTCTTCTCGCACATACAGCTTCAGGTCCCGGTAGCGTGCATGCACGCCTGGCAGAATGCGCGGCAATATGTAGGGCCCAAGAGTAGACTTGACCCCGAGGCGATAGACGGCGGCACCGCTGCTCGCCACCCCTGCCGTGGCCATCAGGTTATCCAGCTCTTCCAGTATGCGGCGCGCGCTGGGCAACAGCTGCCGCCCGGCGGGCGTCAGGGTGGCGCCACTGCGGCCGCGTTCGAACAGCACCACCGCCAGCGCCTTCTCCATTTGTGCCAGCTGAGCAGTGATGGTGGGCTGGCTGATGCCCAGCTCTTCCGCGGCGCGGCGAAACGAACCAAACCGGGAGATGGCCACAAAATACTCGAGCTGGCGAACGCTGGGGCGATTCATGCGGATACCCTTGTGCTTGAAGGCTGAGGCAGGTTCAGGTGGCGGCCGGTGTTTCTTTTGGTACTTCTTTTGGTGCTGCTTTCGCCGCTGGTGCGGCAGCTGGCGCCGGCGGCGCTGGTGGCGTCATCTTGCCGACACCTTGCAGCCGGTCGCGCGGGTTGACCAGGGCCGGGCGGCCCAGGATCAGGTTGTTGGGGTATACGACCACCTCCCGCTGTTCGGTGACCAGACGGGTACTGAACAGCATGACGTCGGAGATATAGCCCTCGACGTAGTTGTCGGCCTCGAACACCCGGATGAAATTGCCGCGCTTGTACGACGGGTGTAGCAACAGAATAAAGTAGGCAGTCACGTTGCTGAGGATTGACCAGCTGGCAAACAGCGCCACACCCAGCAGGGTGATAGCCGTGGTGGCGAAGATCATCAACGAACCCAGGTCGAAGCCCCAGACGATGGTAAGGATCAGCAAGCCGAAGATGGCGACGATCACGCGCGCGGTGCGCACGGCCTTGGTGATCGAGTCGCTCTTCAGGCGGCTCTCCTCGGCACCGCCGGCGATGCGTGGTGCCGCCAGTCGATCCAGCAAAAAGTAAATCACCAGCAGGGTGGCGGTGACGGCCAGCTGCCAGCTATTGCTGCTTGCCCAGTTCACCAGCCTGGCGCCAAGGTCGGGGAAATCCATAGAGGCTGTCTATCAATGTCTCGGGTATGTATCGCAGGATACACGGGGAGC
>JAZBOY010000213.1:0-2750 GCA_036351375.1 Halieaceae bacterium | reverse complement strand
CTGCATGAAAACCCCGCTGAATTCGCCAAGCTGACGGCGAATCCGAAGCTGATCCCTTCCATGGTGTCCGAGACCATCCGCTGGCAGACCCCGCTGGCCTTTATGCGGCGCACCGCCCTGGAAGACACCGAGCTGGGTGGCAAGACCATCCTCAAGGGCGACAAGGTCGCCATGTGGTACGTGTCGGGCAATCGCGATGATTCTGTGTTTGAGGACCCGGACGCCTACATCATTGACCGTCCCAACGTGCGCAAGCACCTGAGCTTCGGCTACGGCATCCACCGCTGCATGGGCAGCCACCTGGCGGAGCTGCAGCTGAAGATACTCTGGGAAGAAATCCTCGAGCGCTTCTCGCGCATCGAGGTAGTGGGCGATGTGCGCCGCAGCCACTCGATCTTCGTCAGGGGCTATACGCACCTGCCGGTGCGGCTGCATCCCCGGGCCTGAGGCGGCGACAGGTAGCGGTCGGCGTGTATAATGCAGCGCTTCCCGTTTGAGAACGCTGCTCCCTTGAAAAAAGTCAACGAGTTCTGGGTGCCCGATGTGGACATGGGCATCCTCAGACGTTTCGGCAAGAACCGGCGCAAGACCATCCGCTACTACAGCGAGGGTGGGCCCAAGCTCGACGACCTGATCGAGGTGCTGGACATGCTGCCTCGTGGCGGTGTCGCCGTGGACGGCGGTGCCAATGTGGGCGCCTACGCCCGCAAGCTGGCCGAGCACTTCGACAAGGTGCTGGCCTTTGAGCCGGCCCGGGATACCTTCGAGGCGCTGCAGCGCAACATCGAAGACTGGGGTCTGGCAGAGCGCGTCGTGACCTTCAATGCGGCGCTGACCGACAGCAACCGCATGGTCGGCATGAAGCTCAACTGGGGCCGCCGTTCACTGTCGCGCCGGGTTGAAGGCAGCGGCAATATCCAGGGTGTGTCACTCGACTCCATGGATGCCGGCGATATCGCGTTCCTGAAGCTGGACGTGGAAGGCTCTGAATACGAGGCCCTGGTCGGTGCACGGGAAACCCTGCTGCGCTGCCGGCCGCCGGTATTGTTTGAAGACAAGCCCGGCAAACGCGACCTCAACGATACCGAGCGTGACCCCCATCGCTACCTGCTCTCGCTGGGTGCGGAATCCCACGGCGCTTTCGGCCGCGGCAAGTTCGATTATCTCTATACCTTCCCGGGCGCCTTCCCCGAGAACGCCGCCGAAGGCGAGCCCGAGTCGACCGAACCCGCCTAGTCTGGCGGCGCCGGTCGACACGGCGCTAATACATCAGGCTTTCCTTGTGCGTGACCAGCGGCTTGCCGGTCACCAGGCGCTTGAACTTCTTGGCCGCCATTTTCAGCGGCCGGTGCTCCTCAAACACCACAATGAACACCTTGCGGAAATAGCCTTCGGGGCAGTTGATCTTGCGCACACCGTGCCAGGAGTTACCACGGCGGCCGAATAGCAGGCTGCGATTGTCAGCCGTCTCGGCGGGGTACTCGGCGTCGAAGTCCTCAAAAGCCGGTGCATTGTCGGGGGTGATGCGCCCGCCGTCGTCCAGCACGACAGTCTCGCCACCCCAGTCCCGGTTCCAGTCTGACTCGGTGTTCAGGTAGAAAATCTGCGAGCCGATCTTGCCCTTGGAGTCGCAGTGGGGCGTGACCTCGCCCCCGTCCGGGGTGAAGTGCCAGTGAAACCGGAAGCGCACGTCGCTGACGTTCAGCAGCCGGCAAACAAACTGACGGTAGGCGGGCCCCCGCAGCTCATCGATAAACGTCTGCCAGGCGGGATGCAGCTCCATGCCGTCTTCATAATCGAGGACGTAACGGTCGTGGCTGCCCTGGCCATGCTTGCGCTGCTTGCCAAAGAAGGCACGAAACCGGCTGATATCGGGAACGTTGTCGAGCAGCTCCTGGTAGCGCTCGGGGGTAATGAAATACTGGGGGTTGACCCAGGGGAAGGGGTCCCTGCCCTGGAATTCACTGGCGCTGATGTCGTTCAGCACGCTGTTGTTGAGGTAGCGGGTGTCCGCGGTGGCGCTCATTGCGTTACTCCGGTCTCGGTCCGGTTTGTCTGGGTGTGCGGGAAACCCGGATTATCCGCTTTCCCGGCCCGCTTGGGTAGCTCGGGGCGCGCAGTAACGGCGTGTGCCGCGCCCCTGTGGCGCTGAGGATACTTGTGTGCCAGCAAAACATACTGTATGTTCAAATCCCTTTTTCTGGAGGTCTCCCTATGAGTGAAATCGAGCAATTTCGCGAGGAAACACGGGCCTGGCTGGAAGCCAACTGCCCGGAAAGCATGCGCACCCCGGCCAGGGGAGAAGGCGATGTCTACTGGGGCGGCCGCAACCCGGAGATGAGTCATCCGGACCAGAAAGTCTGGGCAGACCGCATGGGCGAGCGCGGCTGGACTACACCCGAATGGCCTGCCGAATACGGCGGCGGCGGTCTCAGCAAGGAGCAGGCCAAGGTGCTGCGGGAAGAGATGCGTCGCATTGGCGCCCGCAACCCGCTGGACAGCTTCGGCATCTCCATGCTCGGCCCGGCGCTGCTCAAATACGGCAGCGAGGAACAGAAGAAGGAGCACCTGCCGAGAATCGTCCGCGGCGAAATCCGCTGGTGCCAGGGCTACTCCGAGCCCGGGGCCGGCTCCGACCTCGCCAGCCTGCAGACGCGCGCCGAAGACCAGGGCGACCACTACCTGGTGAACGGCCAGAAAGTGTGGACGTCCTACGCCGACAAGGCCGACTGGATTTTCTGCCTCACCCG
>JAZBOY010000212.1:0-2361 GCA_036351375.1 Halieaceae bacterium | reverse complement strand
TTGCCATGTTCGCTGCACTTGTAGGCGCCTTGCTGCTGTTGCCGCAGCTGCTCATTACCATCAAGCCCCTGGGGCCGGAAGCCTGATGGAAATACCGCTGTTTCCGCTCTCCAGCGTATTGTTCCCGGGTGGCCGCATACCGCTGCAGATTTTTGAGCAGCGCTACCTTGACCTGGTGCGCGGCTGCATGAAGGAGGACTCGGGATTCGGCCTGGTCTGGATTGCCAAGGGCGCCGAGGTGGCGCACCCCGGCGTCGGACAGCCCAACCTCGGCGAGTATGGCTGCTACGCCCGTATCGTCGACTGGGACTCGCTGCCCAACGGCCTGCTGGGCATTACCATCGAGGGCAATGAGCGCTTGCGGCTCTCGGGCGCGCGCGCCGAGACCAACCAGCTCGTCATGGGCGAAGTGGAACTCGAGCCACCGCGTGAGCCTATTCCCATGCAGGAAGAGTGGGATTCCATGCTCGCCGTGTTGCAGAGCCTCGAGCAGCATCCCCATGTGCAGAAGCTTGGCATTCGGCCCGATCACAACGACGCCTGGCAGGTGGGTTACGCACTGGCCCAACTCCTGCCGGTGGACGAGCGCATCAAGTACCACCTGCTGCGCCTGGACGATATCGACGACTTCATGGGGCAGATGGACCACATCCTCAACGAGCTGGGCGGGGTGGAGGACGACGCCTAGCCGGGCCACCTGGCAGTCATGATTTCGTCGCAGACGAGAGTAATACTGCTGCTACACTCAAGGGGAGCCGATTGGGAACCCGTTTCATGGACGACCAGAACCCCCGCTACGTCAGCCGCCTTACCAAAGATACCCTGGCCCTGGTCCTTGCCGGTGGCCGCGGCTCCCGGCTTTACGAGCTGACCAACTGGCGCGCCAAGCCGGCGCTCTACTTTGGTGGCAAATACCGCATCATCGATTTCCCGCTGTCCAACTGCATCAACTCGGGCATCCGCCGGGTCGGCGTGCTGACCCAGTACATGTCGCACTCACTGGTGCGCCACGTGGTGCGCGGCTGGAGTCACTTCAAGCAGGAGCTTGGGGAGTTCGTCGAGATCCTGCCTGCCTCCCAGCGCTATGGTGAAGACTGGTACCAGGGTACCGCGGATGCCATCTACCAGAACCTCGACATCATTCGCGCGGTGGGCCCGGAATACGTGCTGGTGTTGTCCGGCGACCATATCTACAAGATGGACTACGGCTCCATGCTGGCCGATCACGTGGAGAAGGGCGCCGACATGACCGTGTCCTGCCTGGAGGTGCCGGTGGAAGAGGCGGCGGGTGCCTTTGGCGTCATGAAGGTGGACGGCGACAGCCGGGTGATCGCTTTCGAGGAAAAGCCGGAGCACCCTTCGCCAATACCCGGCCGTGAGGACCTGACCCTGGCCTCCATGGGCAATTACATTTTCAATACCGAGTTCCTGTTCGATCAGCTGCTGCGTGACTCGCGTGACAAGGCCTCCTCCCACGACTTCGGCAAGGACATCCTGCCGGCGATCATCAAGGAGAACCTGGTCAACGCCTACCCCTTCCGCGACCCGGAGACCGGCGAGCGCGCCTACTGGCGCGACGTCGGCACGCTGGACTCTTTCTGGATGGCCAACATGGAGCTGGTGCAGACCGTTCCGCCGCTGAACCTGTACGACCAGGACTGGCCCATCTGGACCTACCAGGAACAGCTGCCGCCCGCCAAGTTCGTGTTCGACGACGACAGCCGCCGGGGCATGGCGCTGGAGTCCATGGTGTCCGGCGGCTGCATCATTTCCGGTGGAACCCTGCGCCGGTCCGTGTTGTTCTCCAATGTGCGGGTAGACGCCCACGCCCATGTCGAGCAATCGGTGATTCTTCCCGGCGTCGAGGTCGCGCCGGGCTGCAAGGTGCGCAACACCATTATCGACCGCGGCTGCGTACTGCCGGAGGGCCTGGAGGTGGGCTTTGACGAAGAAGCAGATCGCGCCAATGGCTTCCGGGTTACCGCGGGTGGGAGGGTACTGGTCACGCGCGGTATGCTTGGGCAGCCCGAGGGCTATGCCTAGTCTCTCGCACCCCGAAAGGAAGCACAGATGAACATCCTGAGTATCGACACCCGGCCCTTTGCCGGCCAGAAACCCGGCACCTCCGGCTTGCGCAAGAAAGTGCACGAGTTCCAGCAGCCCCACTACCTGGAAAACTTCGGGCAGGCAATTTTTGACACTGTGGGCACAAAGGCCGACCAGACCCTGGTGCTGGGGGGTGATGGGCGCTACCACAACCGCGCGGCCATCCAGGTGATTGCGCGCATGGCGGCGGCCAACGGCGTGGCCCGCCTGCTGGTAGGGCGCGGCGGGATTCTCTCGACACCGGCGGCCTCCTGC
>JAZBOY010000211.1:0-2883 GCA_036351375.1 Halieaceae bacterium | reverse complement strand
TCGTCGCTGACATTGCGGCCGGCGCGGTGTTCCTGCTCCAGTTTGATCAGGTGCGCGGTGAGGCTCAGCTTGGCCATGTGGTGTATACCGGGGTCGACGTCGTCGTAGACCACTTTCACCAGCGCATCGAGGTCGGCAGTGCCCAACTGCTGCAGGCCGGCGATCACTTTCTTCTCGCGCTTGAGGCGGTGTCCAATCAGCCAGCTCACCGCCGCTTCCGGGTCGTCAATAACGGCGCCGTGCCCGGGCGCCATGCTCTGCAGCGGGTAATCGCGCAGCAGCTCCAGTGACTCTATATACAGCTTCATGTCGCCGCTGGGCGGCACGATCACCACCGTCGACCCGTTCATGATGTGGTCGCCGGTAAACAGCATGCCCTCTTCCTCGAGCAGGAAGCAGTAATGGTTGCCCACGTGGCCGGGGGTATGCACCGCGCGCAGCTTGAATTCAGGCGTCTCCAGCAGGTAGTCGTGGCGCACTTCCACCTCCGGGGCGAACGTGTCGTCCTGGAACATGTCGTCCCAGGGGCGCGCACCGATCACCTCGGCGCCGGTGGCTTCCTTGAGCGGCGCCCAGGCCGGTGAGTGGTCCGGGTGAGTGTGGGTGGCAACAATCCAGCGGATGCGGCCTTCGCCGGCCGCCAGTATAGCGTCCACGTGGGAGTCGATCAGCGGGCCCGGGTCGAGCACTGCCACTTCGTCGCTACCGAGCAGATAGGTATTGGTGCCCGGACCGGTCATCACCCCCGGGTTGGGGGCGGTAACGCGGCGTACCCGGCTGTTGAGGGCTACCGGTACGCCGGGCGAGAACTCATCCGCCATGCTGCGCCTCAGGCCAGGTTGGCAATGGGCACGACCGGGTCGACGTCTGCCTCGTAGTCGACACCGTCTACCTCGAAACCAAACAGCTGCAGGAAGCCGCGCTTGTAACCGGCAAAGTCGGATACCTCGTAGAGATTCTCGGTGGTGGTCGCATCCCACAGCTCGCCCACCCGCGCCTGCACCTGCGGCTGTATTTCCCAGCCGTCGGCACGCAGGCGGCCCACGTCATCGTACTGCGGGCCGCTGCCGTAGAGGCTGTCGCGGAACAGGGCGTCGACCTGCTCGATACAGCCCTGGAAAGCATCCTCGTCCTTCATGACCTGCAGCAGCAGCGCAAGGTACAGCGGCATGGCGGGAATCGCCGAGCTGGCCTGGGTGACCACGGCCTGCAACACCGACACCCGCGCGTCACCACCGCTGGCCGCAAGCTGCTCGCGAATGCCCACCACCCGCTTGTCCAGGTCCTTCTTGGCGGCACCGATGGTGCCGTCCCAGTAGATATCCCAGGTGAGCTTGTCGCCGAGGTAGGTATAGGCAGTGGTTTTTGCCCCCGGTGCCAGGCAGTCGGCCTCGGCCAGGGCGTTGATCCACATTTCCCAGTCTTCGCCACCCATGACGGCAACCGTATTGTCGATATCTTCCTGGCTGGCCGCGGGCACCGTCAGCTCACCGATCTCTTCCTTGTCGGTGTTGAGGCTCTTGTAGGTGATTTCCTTGCCGATGGGCTTGAGGGTGGAAGTGTGCACCTCGCCGGTCACCGGGTGCTGGCGGCGCGGGGCGGCCAGCGAATACACCACCAGGTCGACCTGGCCGAGGTCCTGCTTGATCAGCTCGATGGTCTTCTGCTTGATCTCGTCACTGAAGGCATCGCCGTTGATGCTCTTCGCATACAGCCCGGCCTCGTCCGCAAACTTGTGGAAAGCCGCCGAGTTGTACCAGCCCGCGGTGCCGGGCTTTTTCTCGGTGCCCTCTTTCTCAAAGAAGATGCCCAGGGTGGCGGCGCCTGCACCAAAAGCCGAGGTAATGCGCGAGGCCAGGCCGTAGCCGGTCGATGCTCCGATCACCAGCACCTTCTTTGGGCCATTGTCGATGGCGCCGCGCTGCTTCACGTACTCGATCTGGTGCTTCACGTTGGCCTCGCAACCGGTGGGGTGCGTGGTAATGCACATAAAGCCGCGGACTCTCGGTTTGATGATCATGTCAGGTGTTCCCTTGTGAAGACGGTAAGCGGCTACAGCAACAGCCGGCGTATATCAGCCAGCAGGCTGCAGAGCTGGGTAGTGAAGCGCCCGGCATCGGCACCGTTCACGGCGCGATGGTCATAGGACAAGCACAGCGGCAGCATCTTACGGGGCTCGAAGTCAGAGCCATTCCACACCGGCTTCATGGCCAGCTTCGATACCCCCAGGATGGCGACCTCCGGTGCGTTCACCACCGGGGTGAAGCCAGTGCCGCCGATGCTGCCAAGACTGGAGATCGAGAAGCAGCCACCCTGCATTTCCTGGGGCTTGAGTTTGCGGTCCTTGGCGCGGACGGCAAGGTCGGCGGTTTCTTCCGCGAGCTGCCAGAGGCTCTTCTGGTCGACATCGCGGATCACCGGCACCACCAGCCCGGCAGGTGTGTCCACCGCCATGCCGATGTGCACGTACTGCTTGTAGACGAAGTTCTCGCCGTCGGCGGAGATCGACCGGTTGAGCTTCGGGTTGTCCTTCAACGCCGCCGCGCAGGCCTTGAGGATAAACGGCAGCGGCGTGAGCCGCGTTCCGCGCTGTTCACCCTCGGCCTTCATCTCGGCACGAAACGCCTCCAGCTCGGTGATGTCGGCCTCGTCGAACTGGGTGACATGGGGCACGTTGAGCCAGCTGCGGTGCATATTGGCTGCCGTGACCTTGTCGATCTTCGACAGGGGCTGCACATCGATGGCACCAAACTTGGCAAAGTCGACCTCGGGCACCGGGGGAATTCCCGCACCGGTGGTGGGGCCGGTACCGCCACCCTGCAGGGCGCGCTTGACGAACTCCTGCACGTCTTCCTTGAGGATGCGATCTTTCGGCCCGCTGCC
>JAZBOY010000210.1:0-2342 GCA_036351375.1 Halieaceae bacterium | reverse complement strand
TTGCCATGTTCGCTGCACTTGTAGGCGCCTTGCTGCTGTTGCCGCAGCTGCTCATTACCATCAAGCCCCTGGGGCCGGAAGCCTGATGGAAATACCGCTGTTTCCGCTCTCCAGCGTTCTGTTCCCTGGTGGCCGTATCCCGCTGCAGATTTTTGAGCAGCGCTACCTCGACCTGGTGCGCGGCTGCATGAAGGAGGACTCGGGATTCGGCCTGGCCTGGATTGCCAAGGGCGCCGAGGTGGCGCACCCTGGCGTCGGCCAGCCCAACCTCGGCGAGTATGGCTGCTACGCCCGGATCGTCGACTGGGACTCGCTGCCCAATGGCCTGTTGGGCATCACCATCGAGGGCAATGAGCGCTTTCGGCTCTCAGGCGCCCGTGCCGAGACCAACCAGCTGGTCATGGGTGAAGTGGAACTGGAACCGCCGCGTGAGGCTGTCCCCATGCAAGAAGAGTGGGATTCCATGCTTGCCGTGTTGCAGAGCCTCGAGCAGCATCCCCACGTTCAGAAGCTTGGCATTCGGCCGGACCACAACGACGCCTGGCAGGTGGGTTACGCACTGGCCCAGCTGCTGCCGGTGGACGAGCGCATCAAGTACCACTTGCTGCGCCTGGACGATATCGACGACTTCATGGGGCAGATGGACCACATCCTCAACGAGCTGGGCGGGGTAGAGGACGACGCCTAAAAAACGGCTCTGACCCCTTTTTTTATCTCGCTGCTACACTCAAGGGATCCGATTGGGAACCCGTTTCATGGACGACCAGAACCCCCGCTACGTCAGCCGCCTTACCAAAGACACTCTGGCCCTGGTCCTCGCCGGTGGCCGCGGCTCCCGGCTCTATGAGCTGACCAACTGGCGCGCCAAGCCGGCGCTCTACTTTGGCGGCAAATACCGCATCATCGATTTCCCCCTTTCCAACTGCATCAACTCGGGCATCCGCCGGGTGGGCGTTCTCACCCAGTACATGTCGCACTCGCTGGTGCGCCACGTGGTGCGCGGCTGGAGTCACTTCAAGCAGGAGCTGGGGGAGTTCGTGGAGATCCTGCCCGCCTCCCAGCGCTACGGGGAAGACTGGTACCAGGGCACGGCGGACGCCATCTACCAGAACCTCGACATCATCCGCGCGGTCAACCCGAAGTACGTGCTGGTGCTGTCGGGCGACCATATCTACAAGATGGATTACGGCACCATGCTGGTGGACCACGTGGAGAAGGGCGCCGACATGACCGTGTCCTGCCTCGAGGTGCCGGTGGAAGAGGCGGCGGGTGCCTTTGGCGTCATGAAGGTGGACGGCGACAGCCGGGTGATTGCCTTCGAGGAAAAGCCCGAGCACCCCTCACCGATTCCCGGTCGCGAGGACCTGACCCTGGCCTCCATGGGCAATTACATTTTTAACACCGAGTTCCTGTTCGATCAGCTGCTGCGTGACTCGCGCGACAAGGCCTCCTCCCACGACTTTGGCAAGGACATCCTGCCGGCGATCATCCAGGAGAACCTGATCAACGCCTACCCCTTCCGCGACCCGGAGTCCGGCGAGCGCGCCTACTGGCGCGACGTGGGCACGCTGGACTCTTTCTGGATGGCCAACATGGAGCTGGTACAGACCGTACCGCCGCTGAACCTGTACGACCAGGACTGGCCCATCTGGACATACCAGGAACAGCTGCCGCCCGCCAAGTTCGTGTTCGACGATGGTGAGCGCCGCGGTACCGCGCTGGAATCCATGGTCTCTGGTGGCTGCATCATTTCCGGCGGAACCCTGCGCCGGTCCGTGTTGTTCTCCAATGTGAGGGTAGACGCTCACGCCCATGTCGAGCAGTCGGTGATTCTTCCCGGCGTCGAGGTCGGGCCGAGCTGCAAGCTGCGCAACACCATTATCGACCGCGGCTGCGTACTGCCGGAGGGCCTGGAGGTGGGCTTCGACGAGGAGGCAGATCGCGCCAATGGCTTCCGGGTTACCGCGGGTGGGAGGGTGCTGGTCACGCGCGGTATGCTTGGACAGCCCGAGGGCTATGCCTAGTCTCTCGCACCTCGTAAGGAAACACAGATGAACATCCTCAATATCGACACCCAGCCCTTTGCCGGCCAGAAACCCGGCACCTCCGGCTTGCGCAAGAAAGTGCACGAATTCCAGCAGCCCCACTACCTGGAAAACTTCGTGCAGGCGATTTTTGACACGGTGGGCATCGAGGCCGGCCAGACCCTGGTGCTGGGAGGTGACGGGCGCTACCACAACCGCGCGGCCATCCAGGTGATTGCGCGCATGGCGGCGGCCAACGGCGTGGCCCGCCTGCTGGTAGGGCGCGGCGGGATTCTCTCGACACCGGCGGCCTCCTGC
>JAZBOY010000209.1:0-21869 GCA_036351375.1 Halieaceae bacterium | reverse complement strand
GTGGCGGGATCCTTCCACATCTGCTGGTTCATGGCCGGGGCTACCATCAGCGGCGCCGGCGTGGCCAGGCAGAGGGTGGTAAGCAGGTCGTCTGCCCGCCCCAGTGCCAGTCGGCTGAGGCAGTCGGCGGTCGCCGGCGCCACCAGTACCAGGTCGGCCCAGCGCGCCAGTTCAATATGCCCCATGCCGGCCTCGGCGTCCGCATCCAGCAGCTCCTGATGCACAGGTTGGCCCGATAGGGCCTGCAGGGTCAGGGGGGTGATGAACTCGGTTGCACCACGTGTCATGACCACGCGCACGGTAGCACCCGCATCCTGCAGGTCGCGAATCAGCTGAGCGGATTTGTAGGCGGCGATGCCACCCGTAACGCCCAGCAATACGTTACGGTTGTATAGACGGCCCATGGCCTTGACCAAGCGTGAAAACTGGCCAATAAAGATACCATCCGGTCAATGGATTTGACACAAGGCCCAGGATCTCAGGGAGGAGACCATGCGCTTATCAAACCTGCCCGCGGCCGAGCGACCGCGGGAAAAACTGCTGGAGCGGGGTTGCCCCGCGCTATCCGATTCCGAGTTGCTGGCTATCCTGCTAGCCACCGGTGGGGGCGGTCGCAGCGTGCTGGAGCTGTCGCGCGCCTTGCTTGAGCGTTTTGGCGGTTGGCACGGCCTGATCAATGCAGGCCTGGAAGAGCTGGCCAGCGAACCGGGTATGGGGGTGGCCAAGTTCACCCAGCTCCAGGCCGCTGTGGAGCTGGCCCGGCGCCTGGCGTTGGAGGAGCTGCGCCAGGGCGCGGTGCTGTCCAGTCCCGGTCGCACCCGGCGCTTCCTGCAGAGCCACCTTCGCGACCCGTCCCGGGAGGTGTTCTGCTGCCTGTTTCTCAATGCCCAGCATGCCCTCATCGCCTGCGAGGACCTGTTTTTCGGCACCCTGGACGGGGCCGCTGTCTATCCACGGGTGGTACTGCGGCGGGCACTGCAACTGGAGGCGGCGGCGGTCATATTTGCCCACAACCACCCATCGGGAATCGCCGAGCCCAGTGCGGCGGACCGGCGCATTACCGAGCGCTTGCAGGCGGCCCTGGCACTAGTGGACATCCGGGTGCTGGACCACATTATCGTAGGCCGCGGTTGCACATTTTCCTTTGCCGAGGACGGCCTGCTGTAGCTGACGCCGCTGCGGGCCGCTTGGACGCGCGCAAGCCATTGAATTTAAAGCGGGACTGCTTGCCTTGCCAGGGACCTTCTGGTATAAAGTCGCGCTCGTTTTACGGGGTACCCGGCCAGGCCGGCAAATCCCGGTATTTCCCGAATTCACGCGGCCCGTGCCGCAGCCATTGAGAGTGAGTCATCATGGCCAGAGTATGTCAGGTGACCGGCAAGCGGCCGGTAACCGGAAACAATGTATCCCACGCCAAGAACCGCACCAAGCGTCGGTTCCTTCCGAACCTCCACCAGCACCGCTTCTGGGTGGAGTCTGAAAAGCGTTTCGTAAGCCTGCGCGTATCCAGCAAAGGCATGCGTATCATCGACAAGAAGGGTATCGAGCAGGTCCTGTCCGATATCCGTGCCCGCGGTGAAAAGGTCTGAGACCTGCTGCACTGACGGATTGAGAGAAGGAATAGAGCGATGAGAGAGAAAATCAAACTGGTATCCTCCGCGGGCACCGGCCACTACTACACGACAGACAAGAACAAGCGCAACACCCCGGACAAGATGGAAATGAAGAAGTACGATCCGGTTGTTCGCAAGCACGTCATGTACAAGGAATCCAAGATCAAGTAAGCACTTACTTGCGTCTAGAAGCCCGCTACGGCGGGCTTTTTTGTGCCTCACGAAATATCTTCTAATTCCTCTGGCAGAGCACCTGAGCGTACTGCCCCCTGGTTACCTGCCAGCAGGAACAGAGGGAAAAGCCGAGGGAGGCCGTATCCGGGTATTCTTGCCTGGCTAGAGCGCATTCACGTGAAGTTCAGCGGGAATCGACTGGATAGCGCGACACCGACACGATGGCACCATGCTCAAGGATAATGGCTCCACTTTTGGAGACGTTAGCTTTTGGCGTGAGGCGGAACTGGAATGAAAGGGTAGTGGGCATCTCAACACGATGCCTGCAGGATCGACGAATTTATGCCGGAATTGCCAGAAGTTGAAACCACCAGGCGGGGAATCCTGCCCCATGCGCAAGGCGAGGTGGTCGAGTCCGTGGAAGTGCGCGACCGGCGCCTGCGCTGGCCGATCCCCGAGGAGCTGACGCGCTTTCTACCCGGTGCTGTTATTCGCGACATCGAGCGTAGAGGTAAGTACTTACTGTTTCGTACTGATGCGGGAACACTGATCTTGCACCTGGGGATGTCCGGCTCACTGCGGGTGCTGGAACAGCCCGAGGCACCACAGAAACACGACCATGTGGATATCCGTCTCAGCTCAGGCAAGATTCTGCGCTACAACGATCCACGCCGTTTTGGCTGCATGCTGTGGAGCCTTGAAGATCCGCACCGGCACTTTCTGTTGTCCGAGCTGGGGCCAGAGCCGCTGGGGCCGGATTTTACTGCCGACTACCTGTACCGCCGTTCGCGGGGCCGCAAGGTACCCCTGAAAGCGTTCATCATGGACAGCAAGGTGGTCGTGGGGGTGGGCAACATCTACGCCAATGAGGCCCTGTTCCTGGCGGGCCTGCGGCCCGGCAGGGGTGCGGGACGGGTGTCGCGCCCGCGCTACGAGGCCCTGGTAGCGGCCATCCGCCAGGTGCTGGCCGCCGCCGTCGAGCAGGGTGGCACGACGCTGCGGGATTTCGTAGGTGGTGATGGCAAGCCGGGCTATTTCCGCCAACAGCTCAATGTGTATGACCATGGCGGCGAACCCTGCCCGCGCTGTGGCGAAATTCTCAGCGAGACCCGCCTGGGCCAGCGCAGCACGGTCTACTGTCGGCAGTGCCAGTCCTGAAGCCAGTTCTGGTCTGGATCCAGTCCTTGAAAAGTGATGCCTAGTCGCCGAATTTCGCGGCCAGCGCCTCTTTGACGTTGGCGGGTACGAACGGTGAGATGTCGCCATTGAGTGAGGCGATCTCCCGTACCAGTGAAGAGGATATGAAGGAGTAGTGCTCTGACGGCGTCAGGAAAATGGACTCGAACTCCGGATACAGGGCGCGGTTCATGTTGGCCAGCTGGAACTCATACTCGAAGTCCGACACCGCCCTCAGCCCCCGCAGTACCGCGTTGGCACCCTTGCTGCGGGCAAATTCCGTCAGCAGGTTGCTGAATCCGCAGACTTCCACATTGTCGACATGGGAGACGGCAACACTGCACAGGTCGACCCGTTCCTCCAGCGTAAACAGGGGCTTCTTCTTCGGGCTGTCGGCAATGGCCAGCACGACATTGTCGAACAGGCGACCGGCCCGCTCTACCAGGTCGACATGGCCGACGGTAATGGGGTCAAAGGTTCCGGGGTAGATGACTCGTTTCATGGGGGCTCCAGAGCTCGCCCCGCATGCTAAACAAATTGCCCTGCGCGTACAAACAGGCTGAAGCGCACGTCACCCATGGTTTTTTCGCGATGCAGCTGCCAGGTATCGGGTAATGCCGGTGGCGGCTCGCGGCTGCCTGCCTCAAGATAGATCAGGGCATCGGGCGCCAGCCATCGACCTTCTTCCAGTGCGTGAGCCACGGGCTCCAGCAGGCTCTCACCGAAAGGCGGGTCCAGGAACACGATATCGAAGGCTTCCACCTCCACCTCCACCTTCAGCAGCCGCAGGGCATCGCCTGCGCGGCAATCGGCAGAGCTGCAGTCGAGGCTTGCCAGGTGTTCCTCGATGCGCGCCAGGCTGCCGGCATTGTTGTCGATGAAGCGCACAAAGCCCGCGCCGCGCGACAGGGCTTCCAGACCCAGTGCCCCGCTGCCGGCGAACAGATCAAGGCAGCGGACCCCGTGAATATGAGGGGCGAGCCAGTTGAAGACGGTTTCGCGCACCCGGTCGGGGGTGGGGCGCAGACCGCGGGCGGCGCGAAAGCGCAGCTTTCGGCCTCGCCATTCGCCGCCGATGATGCGCAGCACGCCTGATTGACCGCGGTCCTGTACGCTGCCGCTGCGCCGGCCCGCACCGGCGCCGAGCCGGTCTCGTGAGCGGCCCGCGGCCATTAACGTGCTCTGTCCATAGGTGTTAGGATACGCGTTTTCCCCGCGCAGTAACGATGAAATTATTCGGTCGCAATAAACCGCCGAAGGCCCCCGCTGACGACGCCGAGGCCGCTGACAGCGCCGAGCAGGAGGCTGGCGACAGCGCCCGGCAGAAGACAGCTGATGCCGCACCGGATGCTCCCCCGGGAGAGTCACAGCCCACGTCCGGCAACGCTGCAGAGCCGACTGCCACGACAGCTGCCGACAGCACCAGTGAAGGGTTTTTCAGCCGCCTCAAGCAAGGCCTCAGTCGCACCGGCAACCAGCTGGTCTCCGGTCTCGGTCGGCTGTTTCTCGGTCGCAAGGAGATCGATGCCGAGCTGCTGGAAGAGCTCGAGACTGCCCTGCTACAGGCCGATGTCGGCGTTGAAGCCACTATGGAAATCGTTGGCCGCCTGACCGAGCAGGTCTCGCGCAGCGACCTCAAGGACGGCGAGGCATTGTACGCAGCCTTGCAGAAAGAGCTGCTCGACCTGCTGGCGCCCTGCGAGCAGGTGTTCGCTCCCGCCGCTGACGGCCCCTTCGTGATTCTCATGGTCGGGGTCAACGGCGCCGGCAAGACCACTACCATCGGCAAACTGGCGCGGCGCCTGCAGTCAGAGGGCAAGAGCGTGATGCTGGCGGCCGGCGATACCTTTCGGGCCGCCGCCGTGGAGCAGTTGCAGGCCTGGGGCGAGCGCAACCAGGTGCCGGTGGTGGCGCAGCATACCGGCGCCGATGCCGCCTCGGTGATCTTTGACGCACTGCAGGCCGCCAGGGCGCGGGGCGTCGACGTATTGATTGCCGACACCGCCGGGCGACTCCATAACAAGGACAACTTGATGGAGGAGCTCAAGAAGGTGGTGCGGGTAATGGGCAAGCTGGATGCCGCGGCGCCCCATGAGGTCATGCTGGTGCTGGACGCGGGGATGGGGCAGAACGCGCTGGCGCAGGCGGAACACTTTCAGCAGGCGGTGGGCGTTACCGGCATCACCCTGACCAAGCTCGACGGCACCGCCAAGGGCGGCATCATCTTTGCGGTCGCCCGCAAGCTGGGGCTTCCCATACGCTTCATCGGCATCGGGGAAGCGGCCGAAGACCTGCGGCCGTTCCAGGCCCGGGAATTCATTGATGCCCTGTTCGCGGATCGCGCCTGAGGCATGATCGCCTTCGACCGCGTCTCCAAGCGTTACCCGGAAGGCCACGAGGCCCTGTCCGAGGTGAGCTTCAACATCGACAGCAATGAAATGGTCTTCCTGACCGGCCACAGTGGCGCCGGCAAGAGCACGCTGCTCAAGCTCATCATGCTGATGGAGCGTCCCAGTCGCGGGCAGGTGGTGGTCAACGGCCAGAACCTGAAGGCGGTCAAGCCGGCGCGCATCCCGCAACTGCGGCGTGACATCGGTGTGGTGTTCCAGAATCACCAGCTGCTGTTCGACCGAACAGTGTTTGACAATGTCGCACTGCCGCTGCTGATTGCCGGTTACTCACCGCGCGACACCGGCCGCCGGGTGCGGGCGGCGCTGGACAAGGTCGGCCTGCTGGCGCGGGAAAAATCGATGCCCATCACCCTGTCCGGCGGGGAACAGCAGCGGGTCGGTATTGCCCGGGCGGTGGTCAACAAGCCCAGCCTGCTGCTGGCAGACGAGCCTACCGGCAACCTCGACCCGGCCCTGTCAGCGGAGATCATGCAGCTGTTCGAACAGTTCAACCAGGTGGGCGTAACCGTATTGATTGCCAGTCACGACCTGGCGTTGATCTCACGGCTGCACCATCGCATTCTCACCTTGCGCCAGGGTCGGCTCATTGCCCAGGGCAGCGGCGACTGATGGCGGGCGGCGCCAGCCAGAGCAAGACCGGTATCGGCGACCGCCTGCGTTCCTGGCAGGTGCATCATCGCCTGTCGGCCGCAGACTCGCTGACGCGCCTGTTGCGCTCGCCAATGTCCAGCCTGATGACCTGGCTGGTTATCGGCATTGCCCTGGCCCTGCCGGTGGGACTCAGCGTGGCGCTGGACAATGCCCGCAGCATGAGCGTCGGCTGGGACAGCCCCGCGCAGATCTCACTGTTCCTGCGGGCCGAGGTCTCCATGGACGCAGCCGGCCTGCTGCGCCAGCGCATCCTCGAACGTTCGGATGTATCCAGCGTGCGCCTGGTCAGCCGCGACCAGGCCCTGGAGGAATTTCGCCAGCTCTCGGGTTTCGGGGACATCCTGGAGAACCTCGACGACAATCCCCTGCCGAACCTGGTACTGGTCACGCCATTAGGGGGTGACGGCCAGGCTGAAAGGGCGGTAAGGCTGCAGGCTGACCTGCAGGCGGAGCCGGGAGTGGAGCGCGCCGTGCTGGATATGGAGTGGGTACAACGCCTCAACGCGCTGGTGGAGCTGTCGCAGCGGGCCGTCGGTGCGCTTGGCGCGATCCTCTGCCTGGGGGTGCTGCTGGTGATCGGCAACACCATCCGTCTTGCCATCGAGAACCGGCGCCAGGAGATCCTGGTCATCAAGCTGGTGGGCGGCAGCGACGCCTTTGTGCGTCGGCCCTTTCTCTACACCGGCTTCTGGTATGGGCTGGGGGGGGCACTGCTGGCCTGGCTGGTGGTGGCCATCGCCCTGTGGTGGCTGCGCGGGCCCCTGGCAACGCTGGCCTTTCTTTACCAGAGTGACTTCCAGCTGGAAGGCCTGGGCTTTGCCGACAGCCTTGGCCTGCTGATCGCCGGCTCGCTGCTGGGCCTGTTCGGCGCCTGGCTTGCCGTCGCCCGTCATCTGAATGCCGTCCAGCCCCGCTAACACCTTGATCTATAACAATTTTATGAGAAAGTTGTGATCCAGACGGGAACTTTGCCGGTATTAGCACTCAAAGAGAATGAGTGCTAAAATCGCTGCCCCTTTGGAGGAATTCAGTCACTGATGAGTACCAGTCTTGCACCTGTAGACCAGCTTGTACCCGGCGCCAACCTGGCGGCCTACGTTCAGGCCGTGGGCAGCATTCCCGTGCTGAGCCAGGAGCGCGAACAGGAGCTGGCCGAAGATCTCTACTACAACGACAACCTGGATGCCGCTCGCCAGCTGGTCATGTCGCACCTGCGGTTTGTGGTGCACATTGCCCGCAGCTATTCCGGCTACGGGCTGCCGGAGGCAGACCTGATCCAGGAAGGCAACGTTGGCCTGATGAAAGCGGTCAAGCGGTTTGACCCGGCTCGCGGTGTGCGCCTGGTGTCTTTTGCCGTGCACTGGATCAAGGCCGAAATCCACGAGTACATCCTGCGCAACTGGCGGATCGTCAAGATCGCCACCACCAAGGCGCAACGCAAGCTGTTCTTCAACCTGCGCGGCCAGAAGAAGCAACTCGGCTGGCTGAGCAAGGCGGAGGCGGAAGCCATCGCCGCCGACCTCAACGTTGATGTCAAGGACGTGCAGAGCATGGAAGGCCGTCTCAGTGCCTACGATATGGCCTTCGAGTCACCGGTAGACAGTGACGATGAAGACGCTTGGCAGGCGCCGGCCAACTACCTCGAGGACCATCGCGAGGACCCGGCCGCCCTGGTCGAAGACGCCGACTGGCAGGACGACAGCGAAAGCCGGCTGCACCTGGCCCTGCACGAACTCGATGAACGCAGCCAGGACATTGTCGCCCGCCGCTGGCTGGTAGAAGACAAGGCCACTCTGCAGGAGCTGGCCGCTGAGTACGGCGTGTCCGCCGAGCGCATTCGCCAGCTCGAGCAGAACGCCATGAAGAAACTTCGGGCCAGCATGGAAGCCTGACCGGCTGGTCGGCGACCGTGCAACCCGAGTTCAACTATTCCCCTTACCTGAGTATTGCCGCCGGCAGCGGGCTGCTGGCGGTTGTGCTGGGTGCCTTTGGCGCCCACGCCCTGCGCGCACAGCTGGATCCTCGCGCCATGGGCATCTATGAAACCGCAGTGCAATACCACTTCGCCCATTCCCTTGCCCTGTTAGCCGTCGGATTGCTTTTCCGCACTGCCGCAGCACCGCGCCTGCTGGGCTTTGCAGGGTTGGCCTTCAGCACCGGTTTGCTGCTGTTCAGCGGCAGCCTCTACCTGCTGGCCGTCACCGGTATCCGCTGGCTGGGCGCGATCACCCCACTGGGCGGGCTGGCCTTCATTGCCGGCTGGTCGCTGTTGCTGGCCTGGACACTGGGACCGGGGCGGAGATGAGTACCGACCCGCGGCGGCGCATTCGCAGCTATGTCATGCGACCGGGTCGTATGACCGTTGGCCAGCGCCGCGCCCTGGAGGAAGGGTTTCCGCGCTTCGGGCTGGAACGCGAAGCGGGGCCGCTGGACCCGGAGAGCGCCTTTGGCCGCAGCGCACCGCTGGTGCTGGAAATCGGCTTTGGCATGGGTCAGTCGCTGGTGGAAATGGCCGCTGCCAATCCCGGCACCAACTACCTTGGTATCGAGGTGCATCGTCCCGGGGTCGGCCGCCTGCTGCACAGTGTGATGGAGCAGCAGCTCGACAATGTTCGTGTCTACTGTGACGACGCAGTGCTGGTGCTGGAGGAGTGCATCGCCCCCGCCAGCCTCGACGGCGTGCAGATATTCTTCCCGGATCCCTGGCACAAAAAGCGCCACCACAAGCGCCGACTGATCCAGCCGCCCTTCGTGACGCTGTTGTGCGAGCACCTCAAGCCGGGCGGATTCCTGCACCTGGCGACCGACTGGGAAAACTACGCTGAGCACATGCTCGAGGTGCTGTCCGCCGAGCAGAATCTTGAAAATCGCGCGGGGGCCGGTGCCTGGTCGCCGCGCCCGGAACATCGTCCACTGACCAAATTTGAGCAACGCGGCCAGCGCCTCGGGCACGGGGTGTGGGACCTTGTGTTCGAACGCCGCCACTAGCCGCTGCCGGGCTACAGGAATTCGCTGACCACGCTGTCCAGGTAACGACGCCCTAGGGGCGTCGGGCAAATTCTCTCTGCACTCACATCGAGCAAGTCTCGCGCTGCCAGTGACTCGAGGGTGGGCATAGCAGTCTCCAGCGCCAGCCCGGTCCGGGCTGAGTACAGCCCCGGTGCAAACCCCTCGGTCAGGCGCAGGGCATTGAGCATGAAGTCCCCGGGCAGGTCGCGGCGATCCAGCACCTGGCCCCGGGCGTTGGCATCTTCGGCGGCGAGGTATTCGGCGGGCTGGCGCCGCTTCACGGTGCGGCGAATCTCGCCGGCCTCCGGCAGCGTCAGTTTGCCGTGGGCGCCGGCGCCGATACCGAGGTAGTCGCCAAATTCCCAGTAGTTGAGATTGTGGCGGCAGCGAAAGCCGGGCCGGGCATAGGCCGACACCTCATAGTTGGTGTAGTCCGCCGCGGCCAGCAAGGCCTCGCCGCGGGCCTGGATTTCACCCAGGGCATCCTCCACCGGTAGCTCCGGTGGCCGTTTGTAGAACGCGGTATTGCGCTCGATGGTGAGCTGGTACCAGGACAGGTGCGCCGGGGCGAAATCCAGCGCCTGTCGCAGGTCGGCCTCAGCCATGGCCGCAGTCTGGTCCGGCAGGCCGTGCATCAGGTCGATATTCAGGCTGTCGATGCCGGAGGCCTGCGCTATGGCCACGGCGCTGCGCGCCTGGGCTGCATCGTGGACTCGCCCCAGGGCCCGCAGGCAGTCGTCGTCAAAACTCTGCACTCCCAGCGAAATCCGGTTGATGCCGGCGGCGACAAAACCTGCGAATTTTTCCGCCTCGGCG
This sequence comes from Halieaceae bacterium, assembly GCA_036351375.1. Classification (GTDB taxonomy): domain Bacteria; phylum Pseudomonadota; class Gammaproteobacteria; order Pseudomonadales; family Halieaceae; genus JANQIO01. The sequence goes on along the minus strand of JAZBOY010000209.1, from coordinate 12,019 downwards.
CTGCCGGGGTTCGCTTCCAGCGTAATCTCGCAATCAGGGTCGAGGGCCAGCCGCGCCCGCACGCCGTCCAGCAGGGACTGCAGTGACGGCACCGACAGCAGGCTGGGGGTGCCGCCACCGATGAAAATTGATACCAGGGGCCGGCCCTGGGCCAGCGGCAGGTCTCGATCCAGGTCGCGCAGCAGGGCAGCGACGTATTCCGCCTCCGGCAAGTGCCCTTCCTGCTGGTGGGAATTGAAATCACAGTAGGGGCACTTGCGCTCGCACCAGGGGATGTGGATGTAGAGGCTGAGCGGCGGCAGCGCCAGGGTGCTCACCCGAGCTCCTGTTCCAGCGCCGCCAGCAGCAGCGCCATGGCCTGGCCCCGGTGGCTGATGCGATTCTTGGTGCCGGTGTCGAGCTGCGCCGCGCTGGCATCCTCGGAAGGCACCAGGAACAGTGGGTCATAGCCGAAGCCGCCTTCGCCCGCCGGCTCCGTCAGGATGCGCCCTTCCCAGTCCGCCTGGCAGATGATCGGGTTGGGGTCCTGCCAGTGTCGCAGGTAGACCAGTGCGCAGTGAAAGCGGGCGCTGCGCTCGGCTTCCGGCACGTGGGCCAGCGCCGCGAGCAGCTTGGCATTGTTGTCGGCATCGCTGGCATCTTCGCCGGCGTAGCGCGCCGAGTAGATACCGGGAGCGCCCCCCAGCGCGTCCACGATCAGCCCGGAATCATCGGCAATCGCCGGCAGCCCGCTGTGATGGGAGGCAGCGTTGGCTTTCAGCAGGGCATTCTCGACAAAGCTGTCACCGGTTTCGTCCACCGGTGTAATGTTGAAGGCCGACTGCGGCACTGCCTCGCAATCCCAGTGGGCCAGCAGGTTGGCAAACTCCGCCAGCTTGCCGCGGTTGCCGCTGGCAATGACCACCCGGTGCGGCTTGATGTCCCTGGACATGGTGCTCTCCGTCCTCAGCGCGAAATATGATAGATGGCGGTGGTGGCAAACAGGTTGGGCCAGGCCTTCGCCAGTACTCCGCCATTATTGGCCGGCCCCACCATGTCGCGCTGCAGTATGCGAATGTCGCGCTCTTCACACAGGCTTTCGAAATCCCGCACCGTACAGAAGTGGATGTTGGGTGTGTCGTACCAGGCGTAAGGCATGAACTTGGAGACCGGCATACGTCCACGGGTGCCGAGGTAGAGGCGGCAGCGCCACTGTGCAAAGTTCGGGAAGGTCACGATGCACTCCCGGCCGATACGCAGCATTTCGTCCAGCACCAGGTGGGGATAGTGCACCGCCTGCAGGGCGTGGGCCATGACCACGGTATCGAAACTGTCGTCGCGGAAGTTGGCGAGGCCGCGATCCAGATCCTGCTCGATAATACTGAGGCCGCGGCCGATGCCGGCGGTAATGCTGGCGGCGTCGATTTCCAGGCCGATCCCTTTCACGTCCCGCTCCGCCTCGAGCCGGGCCAGGAACTCGCCGTCGCCGCAGGCCAGGTCCAGCACCCGCGAGCCCGGACGGATCCACTGCTGGATGTGGGTGAGGTCCTGTCTCATGGCTTGCGTACCCGCTGCATGTAGGCGGAGAAGACGTCCAGGTAGCGGGGGATTGGCAGCAGGAAGGCATCGTGCCCCTGGTCGGCCTGGATCTCTGCGTAGGATACCGACTTCCCGGCCGCCAGCAGGGCATTGACGATCTCCCGGGAGCGCGCCGGTGAGAAGCGCCAGTCGGTACTGAAGGACAGCACCAGGAAGGAGGCCTGCGCGCGGCTGAAAGCCGCCACCGGATCGTCACCGTACTCCCGGGCCAGGTCGAAGTAATCCAGGGCGCGGGTCATGAGAATGTAGGTATTGGCGTCGAAGCTCTCGCTGAAGGTGCTGCCCTGGTGCCGCAGGTAGCTCTGCACCTGGAATTCCACTCCCTCGTCGTTGCCGATCTCGAAGTTGCCCGAGCGCAGGTCGCGGCCGAAGCGATCGGCCATGGCGTCGTCAGACAGGTAGGTGATGTGACCCACCATGCGGGCGAGGGCCAGCCCGTCCCGCGGCACAGTCTGGTGCTGGCGGTAGCGACCGTCGTGAAATGCCGGGTCTGACGTAATGGCCTGGCGGGCGATCTCGTTGAAGGCGATGTTCTGTGCGCTCAGTTTCATGGCCGCGGCAATCACCACGCAGTGACGCACCCGCTCCGGGTACTCCAGTGACCAGCGCATGGCCTGCATGCCGCCCAGGCTGCCGCCAATAACCGCTGCCCAACAGTCGATGCCGAGCCGGTCGGCCAGCATTGCCTGGCTGTGCACCCAGTCACGGGCCCGCAGGGGCGGGAAATCCGGCCCATACTCCTCACCGCTGTCCGGGTCGATGCTCAATGGGCCGGTGGAGCCGTGGCAGCCGCCAAGGTTGTTGAGGCTGACGACAAAGAAGTGGTTGGTGTCTATGGCTTTGCCGGGGCCGATGCAGGCTTCCCACCAGCCGGGCTTGCGGTCGGACTCGCTGTGGTAGCCGGCCGCGTGGTGATGGCCGCTGAGAGCGTGGCACACCAGTACCGCGTTGCTGGCACTGGCGTTGAGCTCTCCGTAGGTCTCATATACCAGCTCAAACCGGGGCAGCCTGCGCCCGCAGGCCAGGGTCATGCCGTCCGGGAAGTCCGCGTGCTGCGGAGTGACCAGCCCGACGCTGTCGTTGGCGTCTGGATTGTTCATGGCCGGACTAGAAACCGATTACCAGCAATTCCTGCAGGTTGACTGAATAACCCGCCCACCTGACGAAATTCCTCGAGATGTAGAGGATGAGGACAGCGATCATCGGGGTGAAATCCAGGCCACCCATGGACGGGAGCAGCTTTCGAAACGGCGCCATAAAAGGCTCGGTGATCTGGTAAAGCAAGTAGGCAGCGGGGCTCGACGTGCCCGGCGCAACCCAGCTGATCACAATCATTACGAAGATGGCCACCAGGTAGAAGCCGAGGAAGAAATTGACGACACCGAGCGGTGCCCACATCAGTACCAGCAGCGGGGGCACAAACCCGGCACCGTAGACAAAGCCCAGCGCCCAGATAGCGGCCATCTCCAGCAACAGCAACAGCACCAGTGAGGCGATATCCATGCCGCCCAGGCCGGGGATAATGCGCCGCAGCGGCACTAGCAGCGGGTTGGTAAACCGCGCGATTGCCTGGCTGATGGGGTTGTAGAAATCCGCACGCACCAGCTGCAGCAGGAAGCGCAGCAGCACCACCAGCATGGCGATGTTGAATACGACGTTGACGATCAGGATGAGTGAGTCGGTAATCGGATTCATCGGTTTATCCCAGTTCCCTGGCCAGCTCCCGTGAGCGTTCTGCGGCCGCCTGCATGGCTGTTTTGACAATATCCCTGAACCCGGCGGCCTCGAAGGCCTGCAGGGCGCGTTCAGTGGTGCCCCCGGGGCTTGTGACCCGGCGGCGCAGTTCGGCAAGCTCTACATCGCCCACCGCGGCCATCCGTGCTGAGCCAAGCGCGGTCTGCACTGCCAGCCGCGTGCTGGTGTCACGGTCCAGTCCCAGTTCCTCGGCCGCATCGACCATGGCTTCCAGGAACAGGAAGAAGTAGGCCGGGCCGCTGCCAGACAAGGCGGTCACCGCGTCGATCTGGCCTTCTTCAGGTACCCAGTCAACGCTGCCGACAGCGCCCAGGATGGCTTCGGCCAGCTTGCGCTGGGCGGGCGCGCAGGCGGCATTGGCATACATTGCGGTAGCGCCCTCGCGCAGCAGCGCCGGCGTGTTCGGCATGCAGCGCACGATGGGCGTGCTCTCACCCAGTGCAGCTTCCAGGCTGGCCAGGGTAATGCCGGCGGCGATCGACACCGCCATGGCTCCGCTGGCGCCCAGCGGTTCGCAGATACTTGCCGCGGCGTCCGCCATGGCCTGGGGTTTGACCGACAGCACGACGATATCGGCCCCGGCCACGGCCTCGGCATTGTCGTGAGTCGTCCTCACCGGTGCCTGCAGGCGCAGTCGCTCCAGTGCCTCCCGGGTCGGGTCGCTGGCACAGATGTTCTCCGCCGGCATGCCCTGCTCCAGCAGTCCGCCAATAATGCTCGACGCCATGTTGCCGCCGCCAATGAATCCTACCTTGAGGTGTTTCACGCCCTGGGATCTTTCTTTCGTTGAAGTAGGTGCCGGCCCGGTTTCACCGTGTGGAATCCGGCCGCGGCAGCAAAGTATACACGCGGCTCAGCGCGGCCCGAAAATATCCGTGCCGACCCGCACCATCGTAGCGCCTTCGGCAATCGCCGCTTCCAGGTCGGCAGACATGCCCATCGACAGGGTGTCCAGCCCGGTGAGCTCGGCCTGAAGTGCTTCCAGCGCCCCGCGCAACGCGGCGAAGGGCCGGCGCTGTTCTGCCGGGCTGTCGCTGGGGGCGGGAATTGCCATCAGGCCACGCAGGCGAATGCCGGGCAGGCCGGCGACTTCGGCTGCCAGGTCGGGAAGTTCCTCCAGGCTGACACCGGCCTTGCTCTCTTCGCCGCTGATATTGACCTGCAGGCACAGGTTCAGCGGTGGCAGCGATGCGGGCCGTTGTTCTGACAACCGGCGGGCAATCTTGAGCCGGTCAACGCTGTGCACCCAGTCAAAGTGCTCGGCGACCGGACGGGTCTTGTTTGACTGCAGCGGCCCGATGAAATGCCATGTCAGGTCCAGGTCACTGAGGCTTGCCATCTTGTCCAGCGCTTCCTGCAGGTAGTTTTCGCCGACATCGGAAAGCCCCGCCGCGGCCGCTTCGCGCACCGCCTCCGCAGGCTTTGTTTTCGCTACCGCCAGCAAGGTAATGGCGCCCGGGTCGCGACCGCAATTTTGTGACGCGTTTCGTATTCTCGATTTGAGCTTTGCTATATTCTTGGCAATTGCAAGGTCAGTCATGGCGCGGGCTGGTGCATTAGCTAGCACTCATCTGTTAGTGCGGGTGTTGTGTTTGTGTTGTGCAGGTGTCGCTTGGTGAATAGTTGGTGAATAAAGAGCCTTTGAAGTTCAAAGCGGCTCGACAACAGTCCACCGAATCCGATCAACCGCCATTATAGAGGTCCTTGCGAGGCGATGGCTGCCTCGCCGGGCAACGACCGCAGAGCAGGCCCGCATCCGCGAGAGCGCGCGGGGGTAGGCGCGGCGGCCGACAACAACAACGAAGTGGCCCTTGAGCACTCCTCGGGAGGCATTGGGGGGCCAGCACATTGACGGCTTAAACAGGGGAGCCGAACTCTATGGACATCACGGAATTGCTCGCATTCAGCGCCAAGCAGGGCGCATCCGACCTGCACCTGTCGGCGGGCCTGCCGCCAATGATCCGCGTGGACGGCGACGTGCGTCGCATCAATCTACCGCCGATGGATCACAAGCAGGTGCACGACCTGATCTACGAGATCATGAATGACAAGCAGCGCAAGGACTACGAGGAGTTCATGGAGACCGACTTCTCCTTCGAAGTGCCCGGGGTCTCGCGCTTTCGTGTCAACGCTTTCAACCAGAACCGCGGCGCTGGCGGCGTTTTCCGAACCATTCCCTCCAAGGTCCTGACCATGGATGACCTCGGCATGGGTCAGGTCTTCAAGGACGTGGCGGAAGTACCCCGCGGCCTGCTGCTGGTGACCGGGCCGACCGGTTCGGGCAAGTCCACTACCCTGGCGGCGATCATCGACTACATCAACGACAACCGCTACCAGCACATCCTCACTATCGAGGATCCGATCGAATTTGTGCATGAGAGCAAGAAATGCCTCATCAACCAGCGCGAGGTGCACCGCGACACCCTCGGCTTCAACGAGGCACTGCGTTCGGCCCTGCGGGAAGACCCCGACATCATCCTGGTAGGCGAGCTGCGCGACCTGGAAACCATCAAGCTGGCCCTGGAGGCAGCGGAAACCGGTCACCTGGTGTTCGGCACCCTGCACACCCAGTCCGCCGCCAAGACCATCGACCGTATCATCGACGTATTCCCGGCGGCGGAAAAAGCCATGGTGCGTTCCATGCTGTCGGAATCCCTGCAGGCCGTGATTTCACAGACCCTGCTGAAGAAGGAGGGCGGTGGCCGGGTGGCGGCCCACGAGATCATGCGCGGCACCTCGGCGATCCGGAACCTGATTCGCGAGGACAAGGTGGCGCAGATGTACTCTGCCATCCAGACCGGCGGCTCGCTGGGCATGCAGACCCTCGACCAGTGCCTCGAGAAGCTGTTGGAAAAGCGCGTGATCAGCCGCGAAGCGGCACGCGAGAAGGCCAAGATGCCGGAGAATTTCTAGGTCGTTCGGCGGCCAGGCGGGTTAGCGCAGGAGAAAGCCAGTGGATATCGATAAGCTGTTGAAGTTCATGGTGGACAAGGGGGCATCGGACGCCTTCATCACCGCCGGCGTTGCCCCCAGCCTCAAGATCAACGGCAAGGTCATGCCGGTCTCGGATCATGTCCTGACCCCGGAGCAAGTCTTCAAGGTCGTGACCGGGGTGATGAGTGATGACCAGCGCGCGGAGTTCGACGAGCATCACGAATGCAACTTCGCGGTGGCGCGTGATGCCATCGGCCGTTTCCGTGCCAGCGCCTTCTACCAGCGCAACCAGCCAGGCATGGTGCTGCGCCGGATCGAGACCACGATTCCCACCATCGAAGACCTCAACCTGCCGCCGGTGATCCGCGACCTGGCCATGACCAAGCGCGGCCTGATTATCTTCGTGGGCGCCACCGGCACCGGTAAGTCCACCTCGCTGGCCTCGATGATCGGATATCGCAACAAGAACTCCACCGGGCACATCATCAGTATCGAGGACCCGATCGAATTCATTCACGAGCACGCGGGTTGCATCGTTACCCAGCGTGAAGTCGGCATCGACACCGACAGCTTCGAAGTGGCGCTCAAGAACACCCTGCGCCAGGCGCCGGACGTGATCATGATTGGTGAGGTGCGGACCAAGGAAACCATGGAGCAGGCGATTACCTTCGCCGAAACCGGGCACCTGTGCCTCTGTACCCTGCACGCCAATAACGCCAACCAGGCGCTGGATCGCATCCAGCACTTTTTCCCGGTGGAACGTCACGACCAGATCTGGATGGACCTGTCATTGAACCTGCGCGCCATGGTGGCCCAGCAGCTGGTGCCCACCAAGGACGGCAAGAGCCGTCGCGCGGTGATCGAGGTGCTGCTCAATACGCCGCTGGTATCCGACCTGATTCGCAAGGGTGAGGTACACCTGCTCAAGGAACTGATGGCCAACTCCAACGAACAGGGCATGCAGACCTTCGACCAGGCCCTGTTCCGCCTGTTCAAGGAAGGCGCGATCGACGAGGAGAAGGCTCTGGCCCACGCGGACTCGCGCAACGACCTGCGCCTGATGATCAAGCTGGACGCCGATGGTGCCGACGGTATGGCCACTGCTCCGGAACTGAGCATGGCCGAGGAAGAGGGCGACCGCCAGAGCTTTATGCGCTAGCGGCGTTCTGCGCCAGCCAGGACTCCAGTATCAACTGCGCGGCCAGGCTGTCGGCCGGGTCGCGCTTATAATCACCGCTGTGACCTTTCTCCTTCAGGATCTGCTTCGCCTCGAAGCTCGACAGTCGTTCATCCATGTAGTCCACCGGTAGCCTGCAGCGCTCATGCACGCGGCGGCCGAACTTCTGTGCGAGGCGTGCCAGCTCGCTCTCGGTGCCGTCCATATTGAGGGGGCTCCCCACCAGCAACAAGCCCGGCTGCCACTCGGCCACCAGTTGTTCCAGCGCCACCCAGTCGGGAATGCCATCGCGAGCGCGCAGCACGGTCAGGGCCTGGCTGGTACCGGTTTCCCTGTTGCCCACGGCCACACCGATCTGGCGCAGCCCGAAGTCGAAGGCGAGCACGGTGGCGGAGAGTGTCTGCTTGTTGGGTGTTTTTGCGATAGGGCTCAGGCGTGCCCCGCCTGACCGGACAACAGGTTCATGTCGACCCCGAGGCGGGCCGCCGCCGCGCTCATGCGCAGGTGGTAAGGCGTGTCGAAGATGATGCCGCTGTCGGCGGGCAGGGTCAGCCAGCTGTTGTCGGCCAGTTCCGATTCCAGTTGCCCCGCAGACCAGCCGGCGTAGCCCAGGGCGATGAGACAATCCTCCGGCCCCTCCTCGTTGGCAATCGACTCGAGGATGTCCCGCGAGGTGGTCAGCCAGATTTCGTCGGTCACCGCCAGTGTGGCTTCCCAGTCGCGGGCGGCGGGCCGATGCAGCACAAAGCCGCGATCCATATGCACCGGGCCACCGGCCATCACCGGCGTCTCCTGCAGGCGCCCGGCGGCGGACAGGTTGAGATGCTCCAGCACCTCCTCGACGCACAGGTCCAGGGGCTGGTTGATGACAATGCCCATGGCACCGTGTTCGTTGTGCTCACACAGGTAAGTCACGCTATTGGCGAAAATGGCGTCCGTCAGGCTGGGCATGGCCAGCAAAAAGTGGTTGCGCAGGCTGTCACCCGAGGAGCTGCGCGGTACGGCGTCGTTCATGGGCAGGTACCGGTACGGCCTGGGCGGCGGATGGCCTTGCCCCTAGCCTCTCACTGAGCTTAGCCGGTTTTTCCTGAATTTCCATGTACGGATGATTTCGAGCTTATCGGTAGTCTCCCGCAGCTCCGGCGGGAAGGGCTCGAAGGGGGCAGCCATGCGCACGATGCGGATGGCCGCCTCGTCCAGTACCGCGTGCCCGGATGACGACAGCACTTCGATGTTGTCGATGGTGCCGTCATAGCGAATGCCGACCAGCAGCCTGAGATCGCCATAGATCCCGTATTGCCGTGAGGCCGCCGGGTAGTGCTGGTTGCCGACCGCCTCTACCTGGGTGCGCCAGTTGTGCAGGTAGGCAGCGTCAACTGCGGCACGGGCCGACAACGCTGTGAGGCGCTTGACCCGGGGTCGTTCGGCGTAGGCCTGCTGCTGTTCGTCCAACCGCGCCTCGAGGCTGGCAATACTCTCCGATAGCTTGCGTATCTCGGGATCAATGGCGGCTGAGAATACCGGTTCCGGCTCCTCTTCCACCGGCTCCTGCACCACCTGCCGCAGGGCCTCGTTGATGGTGGTGACAATGGCGTCCTCACGCGCCTGCGGCCGGATTTCGGTCACCAGCGGGGCGCCGCCTAGCTCGCGAATTCGGTTGTCGCTGAACTCCGCCTGGCGGCGGGTGGTAAGTTCGGCGCGCTCGGCCAGGGTGCCGCTGCCGGCCTGGTTGGCCTGGGCGACAAAACGGGCATCTTCGGGGGCCTCGCTGCTCTGGTACTGGGCCAGGGTAACCTCCAGCTGCGGGGCGCTGTAATCCGAGGCGTCGTTGGCAAAGCTGATGCCCAGGATGAGCATCAGGTGCAGGGCGAACGCGACAAAGACGAAAAAGCCCAGGTGATCGTGCTGCGGGCTGCTGCGTTCTGCAAACTCCATTACGGCGGTAGCATACCTCTCAGGGCCTGTTCACACTTACTTGGCCAACCGCTCCATTATACAGTCCATCAGTTGGCCGCCAATATCGGTGCCATAGGCGGCGTCAATCTCGCGGATGCAGGTGGGGCTGGTGACGTTGATCTCGGTAAGGTAATCGCCGATCACATCGAGGCCGACAAACATCAGGTCTCTCTCCTTCAGCGCCGGGGCCACCTGCTCGACGATCCAGCGGTCGCGATCGGTCAGCTCCTGTGCCACGCCGCTGCCGCCGGCGGCCAGGTTGCCACGGTTTTCGCCGGCCAGGGGTACCCTGGCGAGACAATAGGGTACGGGTTCGCCGTTCACCACCAGGATACGCTTGTCACCCCTGGAGATTTCGGGAATAAAACGCTGGGCCATGATGGTGACCTGGCCGAACTCGGTCAGCGTTTCCAGGATGACATTGAGGTTGGGATCCTCCGGCTTGACCCGGAAGATGGCCGAACCGCCCATGCCGTCCAGTGGCTTGAAAATCACATCGCCGTGCTCTTGGTAGAAGGCCTTGAGCCGGTCCGTGTCGGCGCTGACCAGCAGCGGCGGGCAGCACTGGGGAAACTGGGTGGCGAAAACCTTCTCGTTGCAGTCCCTCAGGCTGGCGCAGCGGTTGACGATCAGGGTTCCCCGGCGCTCGGCCACCTCGAGCATGTAGGTGGTGTAGACGTACTCGTTGTCGAACGGCGGGTCCTTGCGCATCAGGATAACGTCGAGCTCATGGAGCGGACGAATGCCGGCTTCGCCCTTCTCGAAAAATCGGTCAGGGTCGCGATAGACCGAGAGCGCCGTCATGTTGGCCAGCGCGTCACCCTGTTCCAGAAAGATGTCCTGGGGTTTCATGTAACTGATGTCCCAGCCGCGATCAGCTGCAGCCCACAGCATCGCCATGGTGCTGTCCTTCTTGTAGTTGACCTTCTCTATCGGGTCCATGACCACGCCAAGTTTGACGCTCATTGTGGCTACCTCGCACTTGAAGAGCGGCTAACTTACGCACTTGTCATGACGGGTGCAAGCCGGGGTCTGCGCCCTTAAAATAGCGGTAAATCCGGCAGGAGAAAGGCGATGAGCCTGTACCTTGCGCTGGCCATACTGCTGGCGCTGTCCACCGTCACCGCACTGGTCAAGGCACGGCGCCTGCACTACGGCGCCATACCCTGGTTTTTCGCAGGCTGGCTGACTGGCGAGCTGGCCTGGTTTCACCTGGCCTGGTCGCTGCTGTTGAGTGCGCTGGTGGTAATGGGCGGCGGCGTGGAAAGCAGCGCCGGTCGCTGGGGGCTCGGCCTGTTCCTGTTCAGCTGGATCGGGCTCGCCTGGCTGCACCTGCAGGCCCTCAATACCGGCGCCATTCTGGAGAGCGCGCTGCGCGATGCGCTGGGCAAGAACTACCGCGGTGATATCCCTCTCACCCGGCAGCACGTGCTGGATGCCGCGCTCGACACCCGCGCCTGGATGCGGCCTTTCCGCATGCGCCGTCCGGGGGTGAGGGTGCACAGCAACATCCGCTACGGCGAACACGGCATCCGCAATACCCTGGACGTTTACCAGCCGCAGGAAGCCAGGGAAGGTGGCTACCCGGTGCTGCTGCAGGTGCACGGCGGCGGCTGGATGGTGGGCGCCAAGCACCAGCAGGGCCTGCCGCTGATGTATCACCTCGCCAGCAGAGGCTGGCTCTGTGTCGCCTGCAACTACCGGCTCAGTCCCCGGTCACCCTTCCCCCACCACATTGTTGACGTAAAGCGCAGCATTGCCTGGATTCGTGAGCACGCGGCGGAGTACGGGGGCAATGCGGATTTCCTCGCGATTACCGGTGGGTCCGCCGGCGGCCACCTCGCCGCGCTGGCGGCACTCACACCCAACCACCCCGATTGGCAGCAGGGCTTCGAGGATGTCGATACCCGCGTGCAGGCGTCAGTGCCTTTTTATGGCGTATACGATTTTCTCGACAGCGAGGGAATCCGCGGCACCATGTCCATGGAAGACATCCTGGCGCGCTACGTAATGCAGAGCCGCTCCAGTGAGGCGCGCGAAACCTGGCAGCAGGCCTCGCCAATAGAGCAGGTGCGGCCGGATGCGCCGCCGACATTCCTGCTGCAGGGTACCCATGATTCGCTGGTGTGGGTGGAAGAGGCCCGTCACTTTGCCAACCGGCTGCGGGCAGTCTCCGAACAGGTGGTGGCCTACGGCGAACTGCCTGGCGCCCAACATGCCTTTGAAGTGTTTCACTCGGTGCGCACCGACCAGTCGCTGGAAGCAGTCACCGGCTTCCTGGAGTGGTGCCATGCCCGCTGGCTGGCCGAGCGCTGAGCCCTGGCTGAGCCCCGGGTGGAGCGCGCGGGCTCAGTCGCGCTGCTCGACCTCGGTGCGATACAGCTCGAAACCGCGGGACTGGTAGTTCTGCAGGGCTGATGGATGGTCCAGGCTGCAGGTGTTCACGGTCACCCGCCGGGCATCCCAGCTCCAGGCCTCGGCGATCGCCCGGTACAGGAAGTAGCTGCCCAGGCCGCGGCCGATAAATGGCTCGGCCAGGCCGAAGTAGCAGATCTCGACGCTGCCATCATTGCGCTTTTCCAGCTCGAAATAGCCGGCGGGGCTGCCCTCCACCCAGGC
>JAZBOY010000208.1:0-25357 GCA_036351375.1 Halieaceae bacterium | reverse complement strand
CCCCTCGGTATTACGAAAAACGGGAGAAAAAACCGATTAAGAGAGATACCAAAAGCAAGCGTTCGCCCATTAATGATGAGATCGAGGCGGACAAGGTAAGACTCATTGGCGCAGACGGGGAACAGGTCGGCATTGTAAGCCTGGCCGAGGCCATCAGCGCGGCGGAAAACGCCAGTCTTGATTTGGTACAGATTACTGACACCGAGCCCGTGGTCTGCAAGATCATGGACTACGGTAAACACGTGTTCGAAGCCAAGAAGCAGAAAAACGCTGCCAAAAAGAAGCAGAAGCGAACACAGATTAAAGAGATGAAATTTCGTCCAGGGACGGAGGAAGGGGATTACCAGGTAAAACTACGCAACCTGGTACGTTTCCTTGAAAACGGCGACAAGGCCAAGGTCACGCTGCGGTATCGCGGTCGTGAAATGGCCCACCAGGAAATCGGCATGGAGCTACTCAAGCGAGTAGAAGCCGACCTGGCCGAGCTGGGTTCTGTCGAGCAATTCCCGAAAATGGAAGGCCGACAGCTCACTATGGTGATCGCCCCCAAGAAGAAGCAATAGCGGCCTGTGAATGCCCTTGAGCTTCATTTTATTTATCTATCCAAATGCGGAGTTAGTTATGCCTAAAGCAAAAATTCACAGTGGGGCTGCCAAGCGCTTCAAGAAAACCAGTAGTGGTAACTACAAGCGTAAGAGCGCCAACAAGAGTCATATCCTCACCAAAATGACGACCAAGCGTAAGCGCCATCTGCGTGGAACTTCCGAGATCCACAAGAATGACAAGGTGCTGATCGACCGCATGATGCGGGCGAAGTAACGGTTTCAATACAGGAAAGGATTAGACAATGCCCCGAGTAAAACGTGGAGTGGTGGCTCGTCGCCGTCACAAGAAAGTTCTCAAGCAGGCCAAGGGTTACTACGGTGCTCGTTCGCGCGTATTCCGCGTGGCCAAGCAAGCCGTTACCAAGGCGGGCCAATATGCCTACCGTGATCGCCGTCAGCGCAAGCGCCAGTTCCGCTCGCTGTGGATCACCCGCATCAACGCCCAGTCTCGCGCCAATGGCCTGAGCTACAGCCGCTTGATCAATGGCCTCAAGAAGGCCGACATTCAGCTGGACCGCCGCGTACTGGCGGACCTGGCTGTGCACGACAAGCCGGCTTTTGCAGCGATCGTGGAGCAAGCGAAGGCCGCGCTGGCCTAAGCCCACCCTGCCGTCATTGGCTGCACGCAGCCCGGACGGTATCGCTGCACACGTAAACAAGAGGGGAAAGGGTTAACGCTCTTTCCCCTTTTTTTGTTCCGAAGACTGGGCCACCGCCCGTGCGGGGATGACAAATCATCCGTCATTCCCGCGAAGGCGGCGGCCCGCATAGGGGAATCCAGCGGAACGAACACTGGATCCCCGTCTTGGCGGCGATGACCAATCAGTCGTCATTCCCGCGCAGGCGGGAATCCAGCGGAACGAACACTGAATCTCCGCCGTCATGCGGGGGATCGAAAGTTGAGGTTACAACGGGAATAGCAATGGAAAACCTCGAACAGCTGGCAAACGAAGGCCGCGAGGCCATCAACGCCGCCACCGATGGCAAGGCGCTGGAGACCCTGCGCGTCGAGTACCTGGGCAAGAAGGGCAAGGTCACCGACCTGCTCAAAGGGCTGGGTCAGCTCGACCCGGAAGAGCGCCCGAAGGCCGGTGCACAAATCAACGTGGTCAAGCAGGAGCTGCAGGCCCTGATCGGTGAGCGCAAGCAGGCGCTGGAAGCAGCCGCCGTTGAAGAGAAGCTCGCTGCCGAGCGCATCGACGTGACCCTGCAAGGCCGCGCTGCGTCCACCGGCGGCCTGCACCCGGTGACGCGCACCATCGAGCGCATGGAAGACTTCTTCGGCGCGATTGGTTTCGACGTGGTGGAAGGCCCGGAAGTGGAAGACGACTACCACAACTTCGAGGCCCTCAATATTCCCGCCCATCACCCGGCGCGGGCTATGCACGATACGTTCTACGTCAATGAAACGACCGTGCTACGTACACATACCTCACCGGTGCAAGTGCGGGTCATGGAGAGCGAACAGCCGCCGATCCGGGTGATCTGCCCGGGCCGCGTGTACCGCTGCGATTCCGATCTCACCCATACACCCATGTTCCACCAGGTGGAGGGCCTGCTGATCGATGAGGAGTCGAGCTTTGCAGACCTGAAGGGCATTGTCATCGACTTCCTGCACGTGTTCTTCGAAAACGATCAACTGAGCGTGCGTTTTCGTCCCAGTTATTTCCCCTTCACCGAGCCCTCGGCGGAGGTGGATATCCAGTGTGTGATGTGTGGCGGTGAAGGCTGCCGCGTGTGCAGCCACACTGGCTGGCTGGAAGTCATGGGCTGCGGCATGGTGCACCCGAAGGTGCTGGAGTACTCCAACATCGACGCCGAGCGCTACGCCGGCTTCGCCTTTGGCATGGGTGTGGAGCGCCTGGCCATGCTGCGCTATGGCGTGAACGACCTGCGCATCTTCTTCGACAACGACCTGCGCTTCCTAGAGCAGTTCCGTTAAACCGGTTTTGGACAGGCTATGAAATTCAGCGAACAGTGGCTGCGGGAATGGGTTAACCCGGGCATCGATACTGACGAACTGGCCCAGCTTATTACCATGGCGGGCATGGAAGTGGACGCCGTCGAGCCGGTGGCGGGGGACTTCTCCGGCGTGGTGGTGGCAGAGATTGTGTCTGCCGAGCAACACCCGGATGCGGACAAGCTGCGCGTCTGCCAGGTCAACACCGGCAGCGACACCGTGCAGATTGTCTGTGGCGCGCCGAACGCTCGCGCCGGTCTCAAGGCGCCGTTGGCCCAGGTAGGGGCAGTGCTGCCCGGCGACTTCAAGATCAAGAAGGCCAAGCTGCGGGGTGTTGAGTCCCAGGGCATGCTTTGCGCCGGCGCCGAGCTGGAGCTGAACGAAGAGAGCGACGGCCTCATGGAACTGGCGTCCGACGCCCCGGTGGGCGCCGACCTGCGCGAATACCTGGACCTCAGTGACAAGGTCATCGAGCTGGATCTGACACCCAACCGGGCAGACTGCCTGGGCCTGTCCGGCGTCGCCCGGGAAGTGGCCCTGCTGACAGAAAGCCCGCTGGCCGACGCACCGGTTACCGACGTGGCGGCGACCATTGAAGACACATTCCCGGTCTCACTGGAAGCGGGCATTGGTTGCCCGCGCTTCGTGAACCGGGTGATTCGCGGCATCGACATTTCCCGCCCCAGCCCCCTGTGGATGCAGGAAAAGCTGCGTCGCAGCGGCATTCGCTCCATCGACCCGGTGGTGGATGTGACCAACTACGTGATGCTCGAGCTGGGCCAGCCCATGCACGCTTTCGACCTGGCCAAGTTGTCCGGCGGCATAGTGGTGCGCATGGCGAAAGCCGGCGAAGCGCTGGAGTTGCTCAACGGCCAGACCATCGAAATGCGTGACGACACGATGGTGGTGGCGGACCAGGAAAAAGCCGTATCCCTGGCAGGCATCATGGGCGGCCAATCCACCGCGGTGAGCGAAGCCACTACCGACCTGATGCTGGAAGCGGCCTGGTGGCAGCCCCTCGCTATGGCGGGGCAAGCCCGCGGCTACGGCCTGCACACCGATGCTTCCCATCGCTTCGAGCGGGGTGCGGATTTCGCCATGCAGGTGAAGGTCATCGAGCGCGCCACAGAGCTGATCCTTGCCATCTGCGGTGGCGAGGCCGGCCCCACGGTCGACACCCGCCTGGACGAACATATGCCCGAGCGTCCGCCGGTGCGGCTGCGCCGCGAGCGTATTCCCCGCATGCTGGGCTTCGATATGCCCGATGCCGAGGTGGAGCGCATACTCACCGGTCTTGGCCTGGGCGTGAGCGCCGCCGACGAGGGCTGGGAGGCCACCGTGCCGAGCTGGCGCGTCGATATCGCCATCGAGGCCGATCTGCTCGAGGAGTTGGCCAGGGTGTACGGTTACAACAACCTGCCGGTCAGCCACATCCATGCCGACCTGGTCATGCCGGCGCGCCCGGAGCGTGACCTCTCTATTCGCAAGGTTCGTCGCCTGTTGACCGGTCGCGACTACCAGGAAGCGGTGACCTACAGCTTTGTAGATGCCGAGTCTCAAGCTGCCTTCGACCCCGACCTGGCCCCGGTGGAACTGCAGAACCCGATATCCGCCGACCTCGCAGTGATGCGCACCAGCCTTATGCCTGGCCTGGTGCGTGCCCTGGCCCACAACACCGCACGCCAGCAGCACCGGGTACGGCTGTTCGAGACCGGCCTGCGTTTCCTGCCGGGAACGGACGGGCTGGAACAACGGCCGACCCTGGCAGCGCTGATCACCGGCCGCCGACAGCCGGAATCCTGGACCGAGTCCGGCGACCTGGTGGACTTCTACGACCTGAAGGGTGACCTGGAATCCCTGTTGGACCTGACTGCCGCGCCCGGCCGGTTCGTGTTCCGCGCCGGTGAGCGTACCGGTCTGCACCCGGGCCAGACGGCCATCCTTGAGCGCGAGGGCAGGGCGGTCGGCGTGATCGGTACCCTGCACCCACAGCTACAGGCGAAGTTCGACCTGGCGCAACCGGTTTACCTGTTTGAGGTAGACCTGGCGGTGCTGCTGGATGCCGCGCTGCCGGCCTTCAAGGAGCTGTCTCGCTACCCTGAAGTGCGCAGGGATCTTGCGCTGCTGGTGGACAAATCGGTATCCGCCGGGGAACTGCTGGCAAATGTTCGAGAAGCGGCAGGAACTTACCTGACAGACTTAAGGCTTTTTGATGTATATGAAGGCAAAGGTATTGATCCTAAAAGGAAATCTTTGGCATTGGGTTTGACTTTTCGGGATTCTTCGCGCACGCTAAGTGATCAGGACGTAAACAAAAGTGTGGATCAAGTGATTGATCTGCTTATAAAAACTTACAACGCCGAGCTGCGGAGCTAGCGTTCAGGCTTGGCCTGGACCACCCCCCACCACAGCCGCCGTAGCCAAGGGAATCCGGATCGGGAAAGGCCATGGGAGCGCTCACCAAGTCCGAAATGGCGGAGCGCTTGTACGAGGAGTTAGGCCTCAACAAGCGAGAAGCCAAGGAAATCGTCGAGCTCTTTTTCGAGGAGATTCGCTCGTGCCTGGAAGGCAACGAGCAGGTGAAGCTGTCCGGCTTTGGCAATTTCGACCTGCGCGACAAAAGCCAGCGTCCGGGCCGCAACCCGAAAACCGGTGAAGAGATTCCGATTTCTGCGCGCCGCGTGGTGACCTTCCGCCCGGGCCAGAAGCTCAAGGCCCGTGTTGAGGCCTACGACGGTGACGCCAGCGCCGACAACGAGCTCCCTGCTACCCCCGCCAACCCGGTGAGCCCCGCTTCGAGCATGGGCATGAGGGCATTCGACGGTGGAACCGACTAGCGGCTCAGAGGGTCTGCCCACGATCCCGGGCAAACGTTACTTCACCATTGGCGAAGTCAGCGAGCTGTGTAGCGTAAAACCCCACGTGCTGCGCTACTGGGAACAGGAGTTTCCGCAGCTCAAGCCCGTCAAGCGCCGCGGCAATCGCCGCTACTACCAGCGCGGGGATGTGGAGACCATCCGCCAGATTCGCAGCCTGCTGTACGACCAGGGCTATACCATTGGTGGTGCACGCCAGCGCATGGAAGAGGGCCCCGAGGAAGAGGCGGTGGAAGAGGTCAGCAGCGTGCTGAAGCAGACCATCGCCGACCTCGAAGCGCTGCTCGACACCCTCTCACTGGACCGTTAAGTAACCCAGGGTGAACACCGCTCGCCCCGCAAACCTTCTCAAGCCCGTTCCATGGGTGGTACTCTACCCAACGGCACATATAACAATAAGCTTTCAGGAGTGCTTCGATGCGTAAAGTCCTCGCGGCTTTCTGCCTTCCGCTGTTTCTCTTTGCCTGTAGTGATTCCGATAACACCTTCAATCCCGATCCGCCCGACCCGCCTCCCGTAGGCCCCAGCTTTTCTGCAGATATAGTCTGGACCGAGTTCGGCATTCCCCATGTCACCGCCGATGACTGGGGCAGCCTGGGCTATGGCTACGGCTGGGCCTATGCCACCCAGAACTACTGCGTGGTGATGGCTGAGTTCGTGCGCTCGAAGGGTGAGTCCGCGCGCTACCTCGAAGACGGTGACCTCAACCTCGACCTTGTGATGAAGCTCTACAACGATGATGCGCGCATCCAGCGCATTTTCATCGACGCAATGCCCGACTATCTGCTGGAGCTGGGCGAAGGTTACGTGGCCGGACTCAACCGTTACCTGCGGGATACCGGCGTCGACAACCTCGCCGAGGGCGAGGAGGGTTGCCGCGGCGCCGAGTGGGTGCGCGAGGTCGACCTGTTTGACCTGGGCCGGCTGCTGCACAAGCGCATATTGCGCGGCAGCGCCGACCCGCTGGCGGACCTGATTGTTGCTGCCGAGGCACCGGAAACCGTGGCGTCGACAGCCATACCGCAGGCGTTGCCCATGCGCCAGGTGGCGGCGCTGGCGCCGGCCGCCCTGGACCCGCACGAAGTGCGCACCAGGATGGGCCTGCGAGCGCCGGACATGTTGGGCAGCAACGCCTATGCGGTAGGCGCCGAGGCAGTGCAGGGGGGCAATACCGGCCTGCTGTTCGGCAACCCGCACTTTCCCTGGCAGGGTCCGGATCGCTTCTATATGTCGCACCTGAACATCCCCGGTGAGTACGACGTGATGGGCGCGGCCCTGCACGGACTGCCGCTGGTAGTGCTGGGCTTCAACAAGGACGTGGCCTGGAGCCACACGGTCTCCACCGGCGACCGCTTTACCTTCTATGAATTGACCCTCAACCCCGACAACCTCCTTCAGTACGAATATGACGGTGCGTTCCGCGACCTGGAGCCTGTCACTGTGAGTGCGGAGGTGCAGAATACCGACGGCAGCATCGGCACCGTCGAGCACACCTTCTGGAACACCCATAACGGCACCGTGGTCGACCTGGGCGCCATCGACCCGCTGCTGGGTGGCTGGCCCAACGTGCTGGGCAGCGTGATTGCCTACCGTGACGCCAACCTGGACAACCTGCGCGGCATCGAGCAGTGGCTGAGAATGGGCCAGGCCGGCAGCCTCGAGGAGCTCAAGGCCGAACTGACCGCTATCGGTATTCCCTGGGTTAACACGATTGCAGCCGACCGCTTCGGCGATGCCTTCTACGGCGATATTTCGACTATTCCCCATGTCACCATCGCCAAGCAGAACAGCTGCGTTCGTGGCCTGTTGCAGAGCCTGCTCACCGACGCCGGGTTTATCACCCTGGACGGCTCGGACAGCGAGTGCGAGTGGGGCAGTGACGAGGGAGCCCCGGAGGGTGTGTTCGGCTATGACAGCCTGCCGAAGCTGGACACCCGCGAGTACGGCGCCAATGCCAACGACAGTTACTGGCTGACCAACCCGCGCCAGCTGCTGGAAGGCTTCCCCCAGGTGATTGGCCTGGAGCGCATCGAACAGAGCAAGCGCACCCGGCTGACCTTTGTGCAGGCCGAGGAGCGCCTGGCGGGCACCGACGACCTGGGTGCACCACTGTATTCCAATGAAACCGTGCGCCAGAGCCACTACAGCGCCCGCAACTACCCGGCGGAGCTGATCCTGGCCGACCTGGTGGCGGACTGCGAGGCGGTACCGGACTGGTCGGTCTACTCCGGCAGCCCGGCCGCGGTGGCCGAGGCCTGTGCGATTCTTTCTGCCTGGGATGCCCGCCATACCATCGACTCTACCGGTGGCCATATCTTCTATGAATTCTGGCGGGTGGTGAACGACGTGGAGAACCTGTTTGCGGTGCCCTTCGACCCCGCCGACCCGGTGAATACCCCCAACACCCTCAATACCGCTGACGCGACAGTGATGGAAGCAGTGCGCCAGGCGCTGGCGGAAGGCGTGCAGGTGTTGCTGGACAACAACATCGCCCTCGACTTGCCCTGGGGCGAGGTGCAGTACGATGAGAAAAACGGCGAGAACATTCCCATCCACGGCGGCAGCGGCAGCATGCTGCACAGCGTGATCAGCTCCAGCCTGGTGGACGGGGAGGGCTACGCCAACATTCGTGCCGGCAACAGCTACATTCAGGCGGTGAGCTGGGACGCTTCCGATTGCCCGGACGCCAACGCCATCCTCACCTATTCGCAGTCGACGGATCCCACCTCGGACCACTACGCCGATGCGACCCGCCTCTACTCAGAATCGGGCTGGATCGACATGCCCTTCTGCGAAGCAGACCGCGACGCCCAGGAAATCGACCGCATCACCATCGAGGAGTAACCGGACGGGGCGCGACGCGCCCCCGACATCCCACCCACCGCCCGCCATTCCCACGCTCACGTCCCCATCCCGCGCGCACTTCGTGCTTCACTTGCGCACATCGTCACCCCGGCACATCAGTCGTCGTCGCGCATTACCCGTCATTCCCACGCATCACCGTCATTCCCACGATCACCCGTCATTCCCACGATCACCCGTCATTCCCGCGATCACCTGTCATTCCCGCGAATGCGGCGGCCCGCGCAGGGGAATCCAGTCCCGCGTTCGAGTTCTTCACGGGTACCGCCGGACCGCGCATCCTGTATCAATTACTGCGTAAGGTATGGCACGTAAGCTATTGATTTAATTTACTAAAGCCGCGTGATTTTCAATCGCCAAAATCGATAACTTTCAACCTTTTAATTCACTTCTTAGGTTGACGTTTCCCACCTATACTGACCCCCAAACCAACCCACAAAGGAGACCAGAACATGAGCATCGACATAGGCATCGAAGAAAAAGACCGGGTAGAAATCGCCGCCGGCCTGAGCCGCCTGCTGGCCGACAGCTACACCCTCTACCTGAAAACCCACAACTACCACTGGAACGTGACTGGCCCCATGTTCAACACCCTGCACCTCATGTTCGAGGGGCAGTACACGGAACTGGCCACCGCCGTGGACGAGATCGCCGAACGCATCCGCGCACTGGGCGTGATGGCGCCTGGCTCCTACAGGGAGTTCGCCGACCTCACCGAGATCGAGGAAGACGACGAGGTGCCCAGCGCCGAGCAGATGATCGAAAATCTCGTGAAGGGCCAGGAGACGGTCGCGCGCACCGCGCGTTCCATCTTCCCGCTGGTAGAGGCGGCCAGCGACGAGCCCAGCGCTGACCTGCTGACACAGCGTATGCAGGTGCACGAGAAGACTGCATGGATGCTGCGCTCCATGCTGGGTCAGAAGTAGAGTCGGGAGGCAGAAGACGGCTGCGGATAAGCGTTGAACAGGCCGCGTTTGCCTGTATAATTCGCAGCCTTTCGGGGCGTAGCGCAGTCTGGTAGCGCACCACACTGGGGGTGTGGTGGTCGCAGGTTCAAATCCTGCCGTCCCGACCAAACGAGCAACGGTGCATTCCGAAGACATAGGTTGCACTTTATACCGGAGACATGGGTAACACTTTCGGAGCAAAGGGGCTCTTACCCACTGGCTCCACCTTTTTAAGCTCCCTATCAAAGAAGCCTAGATCATAATCCAGGAAGCTGGGGCAGCCCCGCTGACGAGCCACACCTCGTCAGCGACCTCTCTGACCCCCACATATTGGCCCGCGAAGACAATGCTGAGGTTGATTTTGCGTCGGCCGATGCATATCCGCCCACAGCGTGTCACCAGCACCGTGCGATCGTGGCCCGGGTAATCTGGTGGTTCTGGATAGAAGAACTCTCTGGCTGAGGGTGTATACAGCTCACCCGGATGCCGGCCACCGAGACCCTGGTGCGGTCGCTCATGGTTGTATACCTCGATGAAGTCATCGAAGCGCTCCTGCTGCTGAAGGAAGTTGTAGGAGGCGGGTTTGGTGGCCTCTTTCTTCAGGGTCAGGTGCATGCGTTCATGGCGGCCGTTTTGCTGAGGGTGGCCGGGCTTGATCCGCTCAATGTTGATCCCAAGCCGCAGCCACCACAGTGAGAGGCGGCTCAAACCGAACAGGGCATGGGGGCTGGCAAAGGGGATGCCGTTGTCAGTGCGGATGGCCGCCGGCAAGCCAAATTCCTTGAACGTGCGCTCAAACACCTCCAACGCGGTCACCTCTTTGGTGGATTCCAGTCCCTCACAGGCCAGCAGGTAACGGCTCCTCTGGTCCGTGATGGTCAGCGGATAGCAATATTTGCGATTGCCGAGCTGGAACTGGCCCTTGAAGTCGGCGCACCACAAGGCGTTAGGGCTCAGGGCCTCGCTCAGCTCGGTGCCCTTGGCTTTGTAACGCCGCTTCTTCTGGCGCTTTACCAGGCCGTGCCGATCCAGCACAGCATGGATCGTGCTAACAGCGGGTGGCTTGATGGTGGGGAACACCTTGAGCAGCTTGTCGCGGATCTTGGGAGCGCCCCAGGACCGGTGCTCCTGCTTGATCCGGAGAATGGCCTTCTCGATCTGGAAGGGCAGCTTGTTGGGGTGGCGGTAGGAGCACTTGGAGCGATCCTCCAGCCCTCTGACCCCAAGTTCTTTGTAGCGATCAAAGATCTTGTAGCCGGTCTTGCGGGAGATGCCGAACTCCCGGCAAGCGACAGCCATTTTCTCCCCATCGAGGAGCCTGGCGACAAATCTAAGGCGTTCTTCCATACGGTTACACTCTTTCCAGGGCATTTGGAGTCCTCCCCAAATGCCTAATTGTGTAACCTATGCGCCCGGAATATTTTGGGAGCTATGCCCCCGAAAGCTCAGGGGGAGCTTCTTTCGAAGCTCTCCCATTTCGTTTGATCAGGACTGGATTGCCGGCCCCGAATCACAGATTCGGGGCGTTCGCACCTCGCAAAGCAGTGCTTTGCGTTTGCTGCGCAAACCGGCGCTCACCCTGCCGTCCCGACCAACAACAAATGCGGTGCCGCTTGCGCGACACCGCCCTTGTTGTTAAGACGGACATTCAGGCCGCCTGTTGAAGGGGTGTCGGGCAGGCCTCTTCTCCGCCCGCAGGCGGCCTGGAGACGTCGCGAAAGCCCAGCATCTCCAGCAGTCGAGTGGAAGCTCCCTTGTAGAAACCGGTTTCCAGACCCTCGATGCTGCGCGGGTTGTCGAAGGTGCCGAACAGGATATCCACCAGCGGAAGGTTGCTGTAGTTGCTCTCATGACGTCCGCGCGCATGGTGAACGGCATGGCTTTCAGGGCGCTGGATCAAGTAGCCGAGCCAGCGTGGCGTTTTGATATTCGCATGCTGGAACATGGCGTTGAACGCCAGCCAGGTTGCGCAGATGGCGCCAGCAATCGCCGGGAGGCCGAGCAACGGGAAGAACACAAGGCTGCCCCAGGTGGTGAAGAAAAACATGTCCACCGGGTGCAGCACGTTGGCGCCGAAGGCATCCAGCTTCTCGGTACAGTGGTGCATCTGGTGACCGGCCAGCCACAACCAGTCGAAGCGATGTGCCGCGCGGTGGTAGCCGTAGTGAATCAGCTCGTATACCAGTATACCCACGGCGACGCCGCCGGGAATGCCGAGCTGAGTGCTGTCGAACAGACTGATGCCGCCCAGCAGCTCACCCCAGATCATGTTGACACCGATAGTACCGGCTACTGTGGCTATTGAGATCAGGAAGCTGCGGAGTCTGTACCAGCGCGGCGCATCATAGGGCCTGGCCTGGTAGAAAATGTCCAGCAGCATGAAGGCCGGTATAAAGGCCATGCTCACAACGCTGAGAATGTCGATCATTGTTTGATACCTCTTTTGGTGGCGGCTCGCGGCCGCGAATTGTCAGTGGACTGCCGTCAGTGCACGGCTTGCCCAGGGTTACTTTGGACTGCGGCAGGTATGCTGCAGAGCGGGTGTATCTTCGCGGAGGAGGTGAGGTAACTGCCTGAAATAACAGCTTATTTTTTATAAAGAAAAACCGAAATTTTTCCGAAACACGGCAATCGCTACCCGCTGGCGCGCAAATCGGGTGCGTCAGGTAGACTATGTGGCGGCGCCGGAGGGCATGGAGCGTATGCGCAGCGAGAGGTTCAGGGTCGGTGACTGGGAAGTGCTGCCGCTGGAGGGCCGCATCCGGCGAGGCGAGCAGGTCGAGCGGCTGCGTCCCAAGGCGATGGACCTGTTATGCCTGTTGGCCGCCTCCCCCGGGGAGGTTGTCGAGCGGGATGCGATTCTCTCCAGTGTCTGGGGCCGGACCGCGGTCACCGATGAGCCACTGACCGCGACCATCGGCGAGCTCCGCCGAACCCTTGGCGATCGCCGTGGCGAGGGGCGATTTATCGAAACTATTCCTAAACGCGGCTACCGACTGGTTGCGGCAGTGGAAATGCTGGATATCGACGAACCGCCTCCATTGCCGGGTGTGGTCAACCGGAGGGGGCGAGCAGGGCTGGTGCTGGTGCTGCTCGCTGCGGTAGTCATGCTCGCGCTGTTGCTCGTGCGCGGTGGTCACCAGCCCGCCCCCGAACCGGAACCGCCCCCGCCGGAGTCCATTGCGATACTGCCCTTCGTTATCCCTGGGGCATCTGGGGAAGACCAGTACTTTGGCGACGGCCTGGCGCTGGAGATCCTGACCACCCTGGCGGGCATTGACGGGCTGCGCGTCGCTGCCAGCACCTCGGCATTCGAGTACCGCGAGCGGCGTGGCGCGCTGGATGACATTCGTGAGAGCCTCAACGTGGACGCAGTGCTGGATGGAACGATTCTGCGCGAGGGCGAACACCTGCGCATCCAGCTCCAGCTGATCGATACGCGCTCGGGCTACAATCTCTGGGCCCAGACCTACGATAGATCGATGGCGGATGCCTTTAGCCTGCAGTCGGATATCGCCAGGGCCATTGCCGACCAATTGAGCGTTCGGTTCCTGCAACCAGGCGGCAGGCGGCCCGCTGTCGCGACTAACCCGGAGGTCTATCTCGACTACCTGCGCGGCAGGTATCTGTACCAGACTGCCCGGGGCGAGACCGGCCTGCGACAGGCCATCGAACATCTCGAGAGCGCTATTGCCGCAGCGCCTGACTTTGCCGTCGCGCGCGCCGCCCTTGCCGGCGTTTGGGCGAGACTGGGAGACCTGGGCTACGAGGTGCCTGAAGTGGCCTATGAAAACGGCCGCGCCCAGGCGGAGAAGGCGCTGGCCATCGCGCCCGAACTCTCGCAGCCACACCTGATACTGGGCTGGATCCGGATGTACTACGACTGGGATTGGACAGGTGCGAGAGAATCCCTGTCCACGGCGCTGGAAATCGCCCCCGGCGACGCTTTTGTCATCACAGCCAATGCGGCCATCAATTTTCATCTGGGCTTTTTCGAGCAGGCGGTCGCGCTGGCTGCAATGGCTGTTGAGCTCGATCCGCTGCGGGCGGCCTCCCACAATAATCTCGCCTATTTCCGCTACACGGCGGGTGACGCCGATGGCGCCGAGGCAGCGCTGGAACGAGCGGAAACCCTGGTGCCGGGCTTCCCCGGCGCGGGGATGCTGCATGTGCAGATAGATCTTGCGCGCGGTGACGCAGACAGTGCGGCCACCCGGACCGAAACGCATCCGATGCTGAGTCTGCTGGCTGAAGTGCTGGTGCACCATGAACTCGACAACCCGGAGGGTGCATCCGCCGCGTTGGAAAAGCTGGCAAGCGAATTCCCCGAAACGGGCCCCTACCAGATCGCAGAGGCACATGCCTGGGTCGGCGAGCACGATGCGGCGTTCCAATGGCTCGAGACAGCCTGGAAGGTTCGGGACCCAGGCATGGCTGACCTCAAGGTCGATCGTTTGCTGGAGCCGTTGAAGCAGGATCCGCGCTACGCGGAATTACTACGGCGTGTCGGGTTTGACAGCTTCTGATATTTGCCGCGGCCGCCCATTTCTCTAAAACCTTGCTCTGACGCCAGTGTCCTGCCGCCTTGATCAGGTCTCCGTGTCGTCGAGCACGGGGACGCCTGCTTCCTGGCGGGTTGACGTGCCGAGTGCGCCAAGCTCCTCGCAGGCGTGTTGCTGTACAAGGTCGGCGCGTCGCACGCCGCGGCGGCGCAATGCGTCTCGCACGCGGTCGAGAGAGCGGAAGTGAACAACACTGCCGGTGAGGCTTTCCAGCAGGCGGGTGGGGCCTTCTTTGTGAGGATCCAGTTCTACAACGTAGCCGCGACACGCACTGGAACGAACTCGCGCGGTACTAGCTTTCTGCCCGGGGCGGAGCAGGGTGACGATATGCATTCGAGGCGTCTCCGAATAGATGTCGAGCGGCTCATAACCGCGTGTTGGTTTGTGGTCAGGAAAACCAGGACGGCAGCGGCACAGGTGGTGCTCTCGACCAGCTGAACCCTGTGTGTCTACGTTTCTTTTGGCCAGATGGTTTTTGGCCTGTTGTTCATGTCGGCATAAACCCTCTTCATTCCCCGCAAGACCACAGCATTTATGTCTTTTCGTACTGGTTTTGCAGAGGTTTGCTGTTGAAGACATGCATAGCCACGCTTACGACAGTGCCTTGTTTTGATGTGATCTGTTGTCATTGAAGTGCTCGTAGGCTTTGACGAATCAAACGTTAGGACGCGACACGTGGCGCACTCTGAAAAGCTAAACAGCACAACAGAACGATTCCCTTCCAAGGTTTCCGCTAGCTTTAACGGGGCCTCTGAAGCCCACCGGGCCGCCGACCGCCTTTTGCAGGCCGAGGACGTGGTACGTGAGCAGGTGGTGGTGATAGCGCCGGAAGACGGTGCGGTCGACAGCAAGCTGCAGCCCGAGGCGCGGGCAATCGAAGGCACGTTTTTCCGGAAGCACATTGCGTTCGGCCTGAGCGGACTGGCTGCTGGGCTGGTGCTGGCCACCGTAGCGATTTCCTGGGGGCCTGATGTCTTCACCGGCAGCCCATTTCTGTCCACGATTGCTATAACGTGGGTGACCTTTCTTTCCAGCTTGATGGTTGCCGGTGCACTTACCCTTCGGATGGATCATGACATGGTCACAAACCACGCGTTGCGTGCCGCTGACGAGGGTAAATATCTGGTAGTCGCGCATGCACGCTCGGGAGCGGAAAAGCGCCGTTTTGCTGAAGAATTGAAGCCAGAGGCAACAGCAACCGCCAGCACACTATGAAACCTCAGTCTTTCTTTGTGCTGCTGTCGGGGGCGGTTGCAAAAAAGTAGTCGCCGTCCCATGGGCTGAAGCCCAGGTCGCTCAGCTGCTGCTGTGATACCGGTTCCCGGATAGCGGCGAGTACCCTTGCCACCTCCTGTTTTTCTGCCAGTTTGCGCCGGTACTGCCAGGCTGAATCCGGGCCCGCATGAATGAGGATGCGGCTGTAGTCCTGGTCCCCGGGAAGTTCAGCCCGATACTCGTCGGCAAACACCCATACCTGGCGGCGGATGAAGTAGCTGGACCATTGACCGTCCGCTTCCCAGAGTTCGTCGACCTGGACGAAATCCCTGGGCGATTTCCTGCCGTAGCTGGACATCAAGGGTCAACGCGCTTTGTCGAGGACAATGGTCACCACGAAATAAATGGCGCCATACCAGAGCGCGGTCATGGCAATGCCCACGATGATGAACTGCCTCGCCTTGCCTGAGGCGAAGTCACGCTTGCGGTTCCTTGAGCTCTGCACACCGAAGAACGATGCACAGATGCTGCCGACGGTCTGCAGTAGCGACAGGCCCGGTTTCGATTCCTGGTCTTCTTCCTGCAGGTGCATTACGACGCAAGCCCCACACGCTTGTAGGCAGCGCCCGCCTCAACCGAGGGCTCATTGGCGCTGAAGCCCAAGCGGCTGATCAGCTTATCCAAAGACAGGATTCCGCCACCCCAGACCATGATCTGCAGCAGCAACAGGCCCCAGATGTAATGCAGATACAGGGCGGCAGGCGGAATCTCCGCCAGGCTGATCACGGCAACGGCATTCACAATGAATAGCCCGGCGGCGCTGAACCGGCTCGCCAGGCCTACTACCAACATGACTGGCAGCACCAGTTCTCCTGTAGTCGCCATCCAGGCCGCCAGTTCATGCCCGATCAGCGGAACACTGTATTCCCATTCAAACAGCAGCAGCGTGGTGTCCCAGTCTCGAACCTTGGTGAGCCCCGATTTGAAGAACACCCAGGCCACGTAGGCCCGGCCGGACAGTAACAGCAGGAAGGCGAGATGCTGAAGCATCCCGGATGAAACGTCGTACTTGCGGAAAGCGGTGGCGACAATTGATGACATGGCACTTCTCCTTATGACAGTGTGCGTACTTGATAAATAAGCTGGTTGCGAATGGCGAAATCCATCCAGCCTGGAAAGTCAAAGCCGTCGGGAAGCAATTGCTCCAACAGATCGGCGAGAGAGCGGGACTGTTTCAAGCCCAGCAGAAACTGGTAGTCATCGTCTCTGAGATAACGCAGTTCAACTTTGTACTGGGGGCGGAACACCAGCAGACGCCGAGGTGCCTCGCTTACCGTGAAGCTTGTGGGGTCAAGCGCCTGGTTATGCTGCCACTCCCTGATGCCGATGAGTGGATAGCGAGAGCTCAGCAGCGAACAGTGGCTGGAGAGGTCGATGGTAAGATCTTCCAGGTCTTCCGTCTGGAGTAGCTGCAGCGTCGACTGCTGAAGCGGTGTCGCGGCCGATCGTCCGGCGCAGTGCACTCGCCAGTCCAGCCGGGCGGCAGGCACCAGGAATGGAAAGCGACCGGCTGCTTCGTGCCTACACAGCACGGCGGGCAGCGACCGCCCCCACAGCCCCCAATCTCCCGCATAGGGTGGGTCACGATCCAGCAGCCGGATCGCCAGTTGCTCGAAGGCCTCGGGGCCAAGCAGGCCACGCACGGTGGGAAAGCTGACTTCCAGGGCGTTGCGGGCCATGAGAACGATATTTCGGCGATAGACCTGCGCCTGCCCGGCGTTCATGTTCAAATTACCACGGGTCAAAGCCGTGCCGTTGAGGATGCTCGCGACGAGTGCGCTTTGGGCATCCTGAAGGGCCTGGCGCTGCTGTGATGAAACCCTGG
The DNA here is from genome assembly GCA_036351375.1 of Halieaceae bacterium. Taxonomy (GTDB): domain Bacteria; phylum Pseudomonadota; class Gammaproteobacteria; order Pseudomonadales; family Halieaceae; genus JANQIO01. The sequence goes on along the minus strand of JAZBOY010000208.1, from coordinate 8,445 downwards.
TCATCTGATCGCCTCGCCAGTTGACCGCTCACAGACGGCGCGTGCTCTCGCGGCCTGCTCAAGCAGCACAGCCCACTCCGGTAGTGCGTTGTCCCACTCGATGAGGGTGGGCACCGCTCCGAAGCGGCGCACCGCGTGCGCATAGCAGCGCCAGGTCAACTCTGAAACCGGCTGACTGTGGTCATCGACGGCTATCTCGTCTGATGCCACCGGCGTGAACCCCGCCAGGTGAATCTCGCCGACCGCGCCCTGCGGGAGTGCATCGATCCAGGCGATCACCTCCGCTTCGGGGGAGTCAGCTCCGGCGTTGTGAGCATTGACGACCAGGTTGTTGATGTCGAGCAGCAGGCCGCAGTCGGTCCTCGCTACCAGCTCGCTCAGGTATTCGGTCTCGGGCATTTCCTCTGCGGAATGCTCGACGTAGCTCGAGATGTTCTCAATTAACATCCGCCGATCAATAGCCTCCTGGATACGGTCCACGTTGTCCGACACCAGGTCCAGGGACGCTTCTGTTCGCTGCACTGGCAGCAGCTCGCCAAGATGGACCGGCTGTGCGCCCAGTGAGGACCAGGTAAAGCAGAGGTGGTCAGAGACCAGCAGGGGATCAAACCGGGACACCAGGTCTGAAACGCGCTTGAGGTTGAGCTCCGGCACAGGCCGGGCAGAGCCCGGGCCAAGGGCTGTGCAGTGCAGGCTGAGGGTATAGAGCTCGCTGGCTCGCTTCAGCACCGCCAGGCTGGCACCGCCGGCAGCGAAAAAATTCTCAGTGTGAACTTCAACGAAGTCAAGGGGGGAAGGCTGGGAGAGGGCCTGCTCGTAGTGTGCGTGACGCAATCCGACACCAATACACGCGTTCGAGTAGCCTTGATTGCTTGGCATGCAGGACCTCTCCACAGCTATTATTGCTCGGCTCTGGCTTGCTCGGCCTTGTAGCGGGCCTTCGCTTCCTTGGTGAGCATTCCACCAATCGCTTCGCAAGTGCCTGTCTCGACCAGCATCCATTCACCGGGGTCCTTGTCGATAGTGGACTGGCCGGCGCAGGAGTGGGTGCCGGCCAGGTTGCCGCAATCGTTCTGTCCAGCTGCGGCGACGCCGTAACACTTTTCCTTGTCGGCGGCCTGCAGGGGGGGCGCCACCGTGGCAGTCATAGCTGCAGCAAGTGCTGCGCCTGCGAGTAATGTCTTGTTCATGGCTCTAATCTCCATTGCTGTGTTGAGGGTTATTCGGCATTCAGTTCAGCGGCAGCCAGGCTGTTGATGCCGTACCAGTTGCGCTCTGCGGTGGCGATATAGCCTTCGGTATCCGTCAGCCACTTCTTCTGCACCTGCTTGTTGAGGTTGAGATACAGCTTGCCGTCAACGATGCGCCAGGCCATGGGGTCCACATCCAGCTTCTTGTTCAGGGCAACACCCATGGCGCAGTAGCCGCCGAACTGCGGCGCGTACGAAGCCGGGGACGCGCGGAACGTGTCACGGTTGCTGGCGGTGGAGAAGTAGTAGACAGCGTCCTGGTAGGAAGCGGAGTACTTGGGCCGGCCCTGGACGGGACCAGACGTCTGGAAGTAGGACACCACATCGTAGCCTTTTACGGCCACGTCATTGGCATCGGCGTTTATATGATCGCCTGCGGCGAGGCTCTGAATAGACAAAGCCATCATTACCCCGGCGACAAGCCTGCTGGTGAGTTTGCGTATGTTCATAAGGAAATCTCCCTTTTGCGTCGGTGCGCCCTTGCACAGCGAGCGCGATGAAGTTGAAAGTGATCTGTAGATCTGTAACTCTGGTGCTGTGGGTCAGTCGATTCGTCGTTGGTCCTCCGTGATAGTAATTTCGTTGATACTGGCTTCGCGTTGCTGCATGCGACCGTCCTCGGCGAACACCCAGTGCTCGTTGCCGTAGGCGCGGTAGTGCTGTCCGCTGTCATCCCGGTACTCGTACTCGAAGTGCACGGCGATGCGATTGCCGGAGAACGTGAACAACTCCTTTTTCAGGCGGTAACCGAGTTCCCGCTGCCACTTTCTGGCCAGCAGGTCGCGTACCGCATCCCGTCCGGTGGCGAACTCACCGCGATTTCTCCAGGCGGTATCTTCCGTGTAGGCGAGAACGACACGGTCAGGGTCGCAGGTGTTCCACAGATCTTCCGCGGCCTGCACCTTGGCGCGGGCGGACGCCTCAGTGAATGGTGGTTTGATGGGCTGGCTCATGACTCCTTCTCCTGTCGGGGTAGTAAACCGATCTGTTTACGCTGGAGAGAAAGATAGACCGATCTGTTTACCTTTGTCAAGCGGGTCAGGCAAAATTTCCGGTTTGACACTCGCTGTTGGTGGGAAATGACAGACGGAAAACAGAGTGATAGATGCTTGCCCGCTGAATATGAGATGTATACTATTCTGTGTATTTAAAAGCGGCGAATGACATGTCGACGAAGAGAGAACAGATAGTCAATGCAGCGCTCCGGCTGTTTTACCAGCGCGGTTTTAACGCCACCGGTGTGGATGCTGTGATTGCTGAGGCCAGGGTGTCCAAGAAGACCCTGTACAACCATTTCCGCACAAAGGACGAGTTGATCCTCGCGACGCTGCGCAAGAGGGATGAGTTATTCAGAAACAACCTGATGCGGGAGACCGAGCGCAAGGCCAGTACGCCGATTGCCCGCCTGTCCGCGCTGTTTGACACTATTGGCGACTGGTTTCGTGAAAAGAGTTTCTCGGGCTGTATGTTTATCAACGCGGCTGCAGAGTTCTCTGACCACGACAATCCCAGCCACCAGCTGGCGGCACAGCACAAGAAACTGGTTTGCGATTACATCGAGGGTATAGCCGAGGAGGCAGGTGCGGCAGACCCGAAAGCCCTCGCGTATGAGTTGAATTTACTGATTGAAGGCGCCATCGTTTACGCCCATGTCATGGGCGATAAGGACGCAGCCCGGCGCGCCAAAGAAATGGCGCAGGTGCATATCTCCAGGCAGCTATAAGCGATCGGAGTGGCTCGGAGACGAGCTGAATTAGCCTGCGGCGGAGCGACTCACACCTTTGCCGCCAGAGTCCCGCGCCGTTCGTTGACACTCTGTAGCAACATCAATCCCAGGACAAAGAATGTCAGGGTGGACAGCAGTGCCAGTCGATGGTCGCCGCCGCTCAAATAATTCACCAGTCCGTAGCTCATCGGCCCCAGCAGTGCGGCCAGGCGATTGGCGAACCCCCACAGACCAAAAAACTCGCCGGTGCGCGCGATTGGCGTGAACTGTCCAACCAAGGCGCGGCCGATCGACTGGCTGGCGCCCATGGCAAGGCCTACCAGGTTCCCGACTATCCACAGCTCTAGTTCCTCATCCGCAAAAACCGCGAGCCCCACGGCCAGTGACCAGATGCACAGGCTGATACCCAGCGCCTTGACCGAGCCGATGCGGTCCTGGAAAAAGCCGAACAGGAAAGCGCCGATGGCTGAAGTCACGTTCACCACAATGATCAGCAGCAGCAACTGCTCGGTACCGAAGCCCATGGCTTCCTGGGCATAGACCGCGGCTAACACTACTACCGTGATGACGCCCGACTGGTACACCGTGATAGTGATCAGCAGGCGGGTCAGGTCCTTGAAGCGCTGAACCTCGTGCAGCGTTCGCGCAAGGCGTGCAAACACCGCGCGTACCAGGCTTGCCGCCGCTTCCGGCCTGGGCTGCGGAATCGCGCGCTCCCTGAGAAACACGAACGTCGGCAGTGCGGCGAGAGCGAAGAGAATCGCGGTGATCAGCATGCTTCCGTCGATAGCGGCCTGCTGTGACATGCCCTGGCGGGTGCTCCATTGCACGAACAGCAGGCACAGCCCCAGCGTCAGCACACCGCCCAGGTAACCGAGGCTCCAACCGTAGCCGGAAATACGTCCCATGTGGTCGGGTTCAGCGATTTCCGGCAGGAAGGCGGCAATCAGCGATTCGCCGCTGGCGAACATCACGGTGCCCACTAGCACGATGAACATGGCCAGCAGGTAGTCACCGGGCCCAACCAGTGACAGCAGCGCGGTGGCGCCGACGCAGCCGATTGTGGTGACCAGCAATAGGCGTTTCTTGATGGCCTGCTGGTCGCCCAGCGCGCCGACCACGGGCGCTGCCACCAGCACGAGCAGATTGGCGGCGGCCACGGTGGAGGTCCAAAGCAGGGTGGCGGTGCCCTGGCCAAGCCCCCCGGCACCGCCCGCTATAGTACCGACAAACCAGGCGTTGAAGATCGCCGTCATCACCACGGTTGTATAACCGGAGTTGGCGAAGTCGTACATCGCCCAGCCAAAAAGCTCGCGACGGGTAACAGGGGCAGAGGTAGGTTGAGTGACGGTAATGCTCGCTTTGTTTGGCTAGTGGGCTCTCGCGACAAGGTCCCGCTGCAAAGTCTTGCAGCAAAGCAGGTAGAGCAGACCACCCAGCGCGTACAGGCTGACAACCGCCAGTATGGCCTGCTGCAGCCCGACGGCCTTCGCCTCCAGGCACAGTGCCGCCTGGTCGCCGCCGAGGCTGGCCATTAGATCGGCGGCTGAGCCATCGCAGGCCGCAGCCTGTATGGCTTGGCCTGCGGTCTCGGCCAGGTGCCCCACCATCAGTGCGTCGCTCAGGAAGCCAACGAAGAGCGGCCCCATGCCGTAACCGATCAGGTTTGCCACAAACAACATGATAGCGACCGCCGTCGCCCGTGAGCGGGTGCTGGCCACACCCTGGCAGATGGTGTACTGGGCACCCAGGTAGCTGTAGTGCAGCAGGTTGCCTACCAGGAGGCTGGCCAGCGCGAGGGGTATGCTTTCGACGGAAAAGCCTATCCAGTAAAACGGCACGGAGAGTACCAGGCTCCAGCCGGGAATCAGCGCGACTGCATTTGGATGGCGGTGACTGATGCGGTCTGTCAGGTAGCCGGCTGCAAAGGCACCCAGTGACGCTGCAAGGCCGAGAGGCACGGAGATCTGGGTGGCCACCTCGGCCACGTTCATGTCGTGGGTCCGCTGGAAGAACGGCGCCGAGAAATTGGCCACGCCATAACCCACGAAGGCAACGGCGGTGGAGCCGGCGATGTTCATCCAGAAGGTGGTTTTGGCGCCCAGCTCAGCCAGGGACTCGCGCAGGCCGAGCTTTTCAGGCTGCGTGGTACCGGGCGGGTCCGAGTAACCGCGGGGTGGTTCCTTGACGCTGAACAGCACGACCAGCCCCACCAAAATTCCCGGAATTCCCAGCACCAGGAAAGCTTCGCGCCAGGAGAACATCTGCGCAATCGGCCCGCCGAAGGCGTTCGCGAGAACGCTCCCCAGGGTGATACCCATGGCATAGGTAGCCAGCGCCCTGGCCCGGTTCTGCACCGGGAAGTAGTCGGCGATCAGGGAGTTGGCGGGGGGCGTACAGCCTGCCTCGCCGATACCCACGCCAATGCGGAACGCCAGCAGGGCCAGGAAGCTGCCGGCTACGCCGCACAGCGCCGTCATCGCCGACCAGAGAATGACACTGCCGGCGATGATGCGCACACGGTTGTAGCGCTCTGCCCAGCGAGCGATGGGAATCCCCATGAGCGTGTACATGAGGGCGAAGCCAAACCCTGACAGCAAGCCGAACTGCCAATCCTGCAGGCGGAACTCCTCGATGATGGGCTGTGCCACCACGCCGATCAGTATTCTGTCGATGAAGTTGAGGGTGTAGACCAGGGTCAGCGAAATCAGGACGAAATTCCGGTAGCCGCGGCTGCCAAAGGCTTGCCCGGTATGGGTCAACGTGCTCGCGGCATCCATGGGTATCTCTGGTTCTTATTCTGGGAGGAGCAGGGTACCGGGTTTGTCAGGGGGCATCTATAGCCGTCTGGTAACCTCCATCCGCATGACTGCAGTGATTGGGCAGCTTCAGGTTTCGCGGCCTGCGACGCCGTGGAGCCTTGTCCGAATCATGCAAAGCTCCCATGCAGCCTTTCAGCAGCTAGAAACCGGGGCAGTCAGCACTCGGGTCGACTGCCAGCGCCCGGCGCACACACTCGGCCCGGAAAGTGGCCATTGGCTCCCTTGTGACGTTGCCGCACTGGAGATCGAATCCCTCCGGTACGCTCTCTGGTGTGGCGCATTCGCAAGGCGTGCGAGGCTTGTCACCAATCCCCAGGCCCTGGGTCAGGGTGCCCGCAAGCGTCGCCTGGGATTCGATGGCAAGCTTTGATTGGAGCTTGAGGTAGGCCACCACCGAGTCGGGCAGGTGTGGGGTTTGCAGTGCGGTGTCGGTGCGCGTCCGCAGCGGCTCAAGCACCGCGCCACAGAAGTCAGTGGCCAGCGCCTCGAAGCTGCGCTCGCATTGCGTTCGGCCCTCCGCGAGGCACGTCACATCCCTCGCGTAGGCGTTGGCCACTTCGAACTGACCGACGACACCCAATAAGGCACAGTCGCGGGGAGGGGCATACTCTACGGCGCTACATAGTGCACTGCCTGGTCCTGCGTAGGTCATCACTTCATTGCTGCCGGACTTCAATGCAGCGAAGGCAGCGAGCCGGTACAGGGCAATTGTCACCTGTTGTTCTGTGAGGGTTTGCTGGGCAGTCCTTGCCGCAATGGCGTCCGCCGCCTGGCTTTCGACAAAGCCGTACAGGGAGGGGAAGTGCACAAAGCAGGCTTCAGACCCCTGTGACTCCCTCTTGCAATCTTCCTCAGCCCGCAGGAGGTCGCCGTACTCCGCCTGCAGTGAACCCAGTGCCCTGGTCGTTTGTATCGCCTGGCAACCTGTAATCGCTAACAGGGTGGTTATCGCCAACAGTCTCAACATGGAAGTCTCCTATTGCTCCAGCACCGGACCGAGCAGGTGCGCCGCATTGAATTCCGGCAACTCGCCGCTGTCCATAACCCCGGCGATGTGATGGCGGAACAGCTCGAGCCATTCCAGCCTACCCACCAGGTCAGGGTTATTGCGGGTAAACAGCGCCAGCCCGATGATCAGATCCTTGACGGCCTGCTCGTTGGCCAATGCCCGGGCGGCATTCCCCGCTGCAGTCTGTACCAGTGTCTCGATGGTCTGCACCAGCGTGTTGCCAAACAGCACGCTGCCGGCGCCTCGGCCACCGTCGCCTGCCGCCGCATCCAGTGCCCCCGACAGCAGGACAAAGAGAAGCTGTTCCTGGTCGGGCGGCAGGTTGGTCTTGATCAACCTGCCCGGGTTTTCCGCGACTTCGCGGGCGATGCTGCGCGCAATTCGCTGCCAGTCATCGGCGCTCAGCAGGATGCTTTTCTGTTCGGCCATCGCCCGGGCCAGGCACTGTACCAGCAGCCTGACTTCGGGAGAGGTGTTGTCGGCAATCATGCCCGGTGTCCGGGTGACCTGCTCGAGTATGATGGCCAGGAATTGCTGGGCCTGTTCATCGTTGAACACCCTGCTCAGAATATCGGGCCGCTGCCCGTTGGCGAGGCCTTCAGCCAGCCCCAGGCTCACCTGTTCGACCAGGTTCTCGCTGATTTTCGAGAGCGGCACCGTCCAGTCGTTGGCATTGATATCCGCCAGGCGTACCAGCAGTGGGGCGTTGGCTCCGACTGTCTCGAAGGCGGTGGCAATCAGCGCGGAACCGAGGGCAGGGTTGAAGGGTGGCGAGTTCGCACGGAGGTGGGTAATGCTGTTCAGCAGTACGTGCTGCTTTAGCCGGTCCGCGTCGGATCGAGGGTCGCCGAAAAAGAGTTCTGGCCGCGTCACCACCGTGTCGAGTACGGCACGGTAGGTCCTGATCACGCCTTCCTTGCCCAGGTAATCGGCCAGGCCTTCGTCCTTTATCGCAAGCAGCACGGATTGACTGAGGGCGCCTACCTTTGAATCGACGTCGAACTTATTCCCCAGGAAAGCCACCTGGTGGCGGGCCAATACATCGATGGCCGCCTCGGCGACCGGGCCGAGGAATTCATCCCTCAGGTCGTACCAGGGCTGACCCGGAGAGTTGCCTGCGGCAACGGCGTCGATCAGTGGTTTGAGGGTAGAGCTGGCCAGGTCCTGCAGATGTGCTTCATCAATCAGCTTGTCTACATTCTGGTGCAGCGCGCGTAGCCCCGCCTCAGCGAAGATGCGTATGGATCCGGACGCGAAGTCCGTCCCTGGCGCATTGGGGTCGTCCGGGTCAGGTAGCAGGTCGGCCAGGCTGGTGGCAATCGATGTCACCAGTATCTGGCCGTTTCCCCTTACCCCAAACAGGGCCGGGTTGGCGCTGACGTAATCCAGCGCGAGGTTGGCCACTTCCAGCCCGATCCGGCCCAGCGGGGAGACCCGGTTGGCATCCTCATGCCACTGTTTGAGTACGGCCACCGCCTGCAGCTCACTCGTCACTGCAAAGTCAGCGTTCAGCCGGGTGGCTGCTGCAATGATGCGCCCCTGGGCAGCGAGGCCGGCAGGTGAGATGTCACCAGCCGCTACCAGGTCATGGTCCTCAGCCCAGCTACCCGGCAGGTCGCCGTTCATGATGGCATCGCT
>JAZBOY010000207.1:0-17532 GCA_036351375.1 Halieaceae bacterium | reverse complement strand
TAAGAATGTGGGCACCTATCCCCTAGTTCAAACGGGTGCTCGCTGGGACACCTCTCGTGTTCCAATCAGGGAAGCAATTCCTTTATGTTTCACTCCTAATGGTCTTATTGGGCTCCTCTTGGAGCCCATTTTTTTTGCGCAGAGTATTTCAATTTCAATGACTTGCGTAGACTTATTAATGTTAGAAATAGAAATAGGCAGGGAAATGGTCAAGATCGGCAACAAGGCCGGCCAAAACCCTCCAACTGGAGTGAAGTGAACTTGAGGAGGTTTCACGCCCGGGCACCGGTCCCGGGGCGCATTACATGGTGTGAGTCGGGCGGTCAGATTCCAGTGAACCCGCCAGGTGATTCTCGATCTTGGCGTTGGCCTGGGCGTCTTCCTCGCTGAACTGCACGCCAATACCCGCGGTACGGTTGCCCTGGGCCCCTTTTGGCGTAATCCAGACCACTTTGCCTGCAATCGGTATCTTGTCCGGCTCGTCCATCAGGTTTAACAGCATAAAAACCTCGTCGCCGATCTTGTATTCCTTGTTGGTCGGCACAAACAGGCCGCCGTGCTGCAGGAACGGCATGTAGGCTGAATAAAGTACAGCTTTGTCCTTGATGGTGAGTGACAGGATGCCGTTGCGGCCTCCCTGTTGTGTACTCATGGCTGTGTACTCATGGCTGCTTGCTCAAACGTTTCCGGCTCGTAGGCCGAAATCCCCTGTAAAACCCGTGGAGATACTAGCATTAACTCCCGACTTTACCCAAAGTGCTTGCCAATCTTGCGGAACAGTCCTCAATAATCAGCTGGCGGTTGGGGTTGGCGCCTGCAGCAATACTGCGCTGGAGCCGCCCCAGCTCGCGCCACAGGGTAAAACTGGCCTGGCTTGACGATATGCCCTCCCGCGCCTCGCTGCGCAGTTGGCGCTGCACCAGCTGCTGCATGGCCGCCAGAATCTCCACCAGGTCGAGCTCGGCACCCAGGGCGGGCACGTCCAGGGGCGTGAGCCCTCCCTCCAGCAGGGCTTGCAGGCCACCTGCCAGGGCGACGCGCTGCTCCAGCCCGCCCGACTGGTAGAGCTCAAGTGCGGCCAGCGGCCGGTCCTCACAGAGATCCAGCAGTTGTTCAGCAGTCGCGCGGCTGTCACAGGCGTTCTCCAGCCAGGCCAAGGCGGCGTCCCGGCCGGGAACCGGCAGGCTGACGGCCTGGCAGCGAGAGCGGATGGTGGCGGGCAAGCCGCCGGGCTGATGGCTGACCAGCACCAGCGTGGTACTGGGGCTGGGCTCTTCCAGGCACTTCAACAGGGCATTGGCGGCATTGAGGTTCATGGCCTCTGCCGGGTACAGCAGCGCCAGCTTGTGCGCGCCGAGCGCCGGGGTCTTGCCGGCAAAGGCAATCAGTTCCCGCACCTGGTCGATCTTGATGACCCTGCTGCCCTCTTCCGGCGCCACCTGTATGAAGTCCGGGTGGCTGCCGGCCGCCAGCACCGAGCAGGTCTTGCAGGTGCCGCAGGCGAGCCCGGCATCAGGGCTTGCGCACAGCATGCGCGCTACCAGCACCGAGGCGAGCTGGGTCTTGCCAATGCCGGCAGGTCCGGTGAGCAGCAGCCCGTGGGGCAGACGGCCCGCATCCAGGCGCTGCACCAGGGAATTCCAGGCATCGGCCTGCCAGGGGAGTGGCGCGACCTTCACTGTGCCGCCTCGGCAGCAGCCAGCAGTTCACGAATCTCCTCGGCAATCACCTCCAGGGGTCGATTGCTGTCGACCACCCGAAAGCGTGCGGGCTCCGCCGCTGCGCGCTCCAGGTAGCAGGCCCGGACTCGCTCGAAGAAAGCGCGCTGCTCAATCTCGAAGCGGTCCAGCTCGCCGCGCTGGTCTGCCCGTGACAGGCCGACTTCCAGGGGAGCGTCCAGCAACAGCGTGAGGTCCGGTCGCAGCTCGCCCTGTACCAGGGTTTCCAGGGTCCCAACCCAGTGTTCCGGCAACTGCCGACCGCCGCCCTGGTAGGCATAGGTGGCGTCGGTAAAGCGATCACAGATGACCCAGGCGCCGTCTGCCAGCGCCGGTTCGATCACCTGCTGGATGTGCTGGGCGCGGGCGGCAAACATCAGCAACAGCTCAGCCAGTGGCGCCATCGGCTCTTTCCGCTGTGCCAGCAGCAGTTCACGCACCTGTTCCGCCAGCGGCGTCCCGCCCGGTTCCCGGGTCAGCCGGTAGGGAATGTCGCGGGATTGCAGCCAGTCTTCAACCACCGCGATATTGGTGGACTTGCCGACACCCTCCCCGCCTTCCACGGTGATGAACAGACCGCGCCTAGCCATCGCCCTTGTCCCCCTTGGCGCTGGCGCTGACAGGTGGCGGCGAAGACCGGTAATCCTCCCGGCGCTGAAGCTGGAAGCGTCGCACGGCGGTATTGTGTTCTTCCAGGGTGCTGGAGAACTGGTGGCTGCCGTCACCCCGCGCCACAAAGTAGAGTTCGCTGCCGGCAGCGGGATTCAAAGCCGCCTCGATAGCCGCCGCGCCCGGCAGGGCAATCGGTGTGGGAGGCAGCCCCTTGTGCCGGTAGGTGTTGTACGGGTTGCTATCGTCCTCGAGATGGCTGCGGCGCAGGTTGCCGCTGTAGAGCCTGCCCAGTCCGTAGATCACGGTGGGATCAGTCTGCAGGCGCATGTTTTTCTGCAGGCGCCTCACAAATACCCCGGCGATTTTTCGGCGCTCTGCGGCGACGCCGGTCTCTTTTTCAACAATCGAGGCCATGACCAGGGCCTGGTAGGCGTCTTCATAGGGCAAGCCTATGTCGCGCTGCTGCCAGGCCTTGTCCAGCACTTCCAGCAGCCGCCGGTGCGCCACAGTCAGGATTTCCAAGTCCGTCTGGCCGCGGGTGAAACGGTAGGTATCCGGGAAGAACAGGCCCTCCGGATTGTCGTAGGGGCTGATCAGGGCCAGCAGGCGTGGATCTTCGGTACCGTCCAGCACCGCTTCAACGGCGTTGTCCTGCTGCAGGATCTTCAGCGCTTCCGCCAGGCTCAGGCCCTCTGGCAGGGTAACGTTGTACTGGCGTACATCCCCGGCCACCAGCATGGCCAGTAATTCCCCGGGCGTGCGGGCAATATCCAGGCCGTACTCCCCCACCTTGATGCTGGCATCGACACCCTGCAGCCGCGCCGCTACCGTCCAAAGGTCGGGCCAGCGCAGGGCACCCAGCTGTTCCAGCTCCACGGCCACGTCGGCCAGGTTGTCGCCCCGGTCGACCAGCAACACGGTCCTGGGCGGGGTAATCGGCGCTTGCCACCATTGCCACACAGCATAAGCCCCCGCCCCGGCGAGCATCAGCACAGCAAGCACGAGCGTGACAAGGAAGGTCTTCATGGAGCGGAATAGCAGGCGCGGTACAAGTGTTCGCGCAGGGTATCGCCCCACTGTGTAGAGGTAAAGCTGTGCCCGTCACAGCCTGACACACTGCGTATGCCAAGGACCGAATTACTCAGCAACAGCTCTTCGGCCCCAGCCAGGTCGGCCGGCTGTATGCGCTTGACCTCAAGCTCGATGCCTGCCGCCGCGGCCAGCTCATCGATAATCAGTTCGCGCACGGTACCGGCCACACCGCAGGTTTCGATGGGCGGTGTGAAGAGGCGCCCGCCCCTTACCAGGAAGGTATTGGCGGCCAGGGCACACACCAGGTTCCCCCGGTTGTCGCAAAGCAGGCCCTCGTCTGCGTCCAGCGCATCCAGCTCGCGGCCGGCCAGCACCTGCTCCAGTCGATTGCCGTGCTTGATACCCGCCAGCAGCGCTTGGTCCGCAAGCTGAGTCTTGCAGACGGTTATGCGTGCCGGTTCAGGTGCCATCGGCCAGGGAAACGTCTCGTAGCACTGCAATACTACGGTGGCCGGCCCCGCACTGCCGCGATACCCGCGCTGCGCCGGGCCGCGGCTCACCGTCAGGCGGGCCGCCACCTGATCCGGGCCCTGCTGGGCGAGCCAACGCAGGCCCTGGTCGAGTTGGTCGGTGACACGTGTCGCCTCGCAGTCGATACCGAGTGCAAGCAGGCCGCGCTCCAGGCGCGAGAGGTGCCGCTCCCAGAACAGGGGGCGGCCGGAATGGATGCGAAAGGTCTCGAACAGGCTGTCGCCGAAGCTGAAGCCGCGGTCGGTGGCGGGGATGTCGGCGCCGGCGACGCCGTTGACCCAGTGGGCCAGCAAGGTCACGCGTTAGTCGACCTTGCGGAACAGCAGGCTGCCATTGGTGCCACCAAATCCGAAGGAGTTTGACAGGACGGTATCGATCTTCATCTCCTGCGCAGTATGCGGCACGAAGTTGAGATCGCAGCCCTCATCCGGATTGTCGAGGTTGATGGTCGGTGGCGCCACCTGGTCGCGGAGCGACAGCACGGAAAAGATGGCCTCCACCGCGCCGGCTGCCCCGAGCAGATGGCCGATCATGGACTTGGTGGAACTCACCGCAACCTTGTCCGCCGCAGCACCCATCAGGCTCTTCACTGCACAACACTCCGCCAGGTCACCGGCCTTGGTGGAGGTGCCGTGGGCGTTGATATAGTCGATGCTCGCCGGGTCGCAGCCAGCATCTTCCACCGCCTGGCGCATGGCCTGCAGCGCACCGTGACCGTCTTCCGGTGGCGAGGTCATGTGGTAAGCGTCGCCGCTCATGCCGAAGCCGGACAGCTCCGCGTAGATTTTGGCGCCCCGGGCGCGGGCGTGCTCGTATTCTTCCAGCACCACGACACCGGCACCGTCACCCAGCACAAAGCCGTCCCGGTCGCGGTCCCAGGGGCGGCTGGCCCCCTGCGGATCGTCATTGCGGGTCGACAGGGCCCGCGCCGCGGCGAAACCACCGACGCCCACCGGCGTGGTAGCCATTTCGGCGCCGCCCACCACCATGGCGTCGACATCACCACGCTCGATCAGGCGCGCGCCGAGACCGATGTTGTGGGTGCCTGAGGTGCAGGCAGTCACCATGGCGAGGTTCGGCCCGCGAAAGCCGTACTTGATGGAAAGGTTGCCGGCGATCATGTTGATGATGGAACCGGGCACAAAAAACGGCGAAATCTTGCGGGGCCCGGAGTTGCGGATGACGTCCGCGTTCTTTTCGATCTGGCCGATGCCGCCGATACCGGAGCCGATGGACGTACCCACCCGTTCCGCCATGGCGTCGCTGACTTCAAGGCCGGAATCCTCCATGGCCTGGATGCCTGCGACCATGCCGTACTGGACGAACAGGTCCATCTTGCGGGCTTCCTTGGTACTGAGGTACGGCTCGTAGTCGAAGCCCTTGACGCTGCAGCTGAAGCGCGTGGTGAAGGCCGAGGCATCGAAGGTATCGATGTCGGCGGCCCCGCTCTTGCCGCCCAGGATATTCTCCCAGGTCTCAGCCACCGTATTACCCACGGGGCTGACCATGCCGAGTCCAGTGACTACTACTCGTCTGCGCGACACGCTATGTCCTCATTGTTAACTTATGGAAGCCCAAATAGCACGAAAGCCGCCCTATCTTGCAATAAGGACGGCCTTCGAGGGAGTGCTGAAAGCTGGTATCAGGTCAGGTTCTCATTGATGTAGTCGATGGCCAACTGCACCGTGGTGATCTTCTCGGCTTCCTCGTCGGGGATTTCGGTCTCGAATTCTTCTTCCAAGGCCATAACCAGCTCGACCGTATCGAGGGAGTCAGCTCCCAGGTCCTCGACAAAAGACGCTGAGGACTCTACCTCGTCTTCTTTCACGCCAAGTTGTTCTGCAACAATCTTTTTAACGCGTTCTTCAATGCTGCTCATGGTTTCAGTCTACTCCTGTGAAGATAAAATACCGTCCGGTACTCGAACGGGGCGCATTTTACTCGTGTTCCCTGTTTATGTACATGCTGCGCAGCGCCAGTTCACTGCTCGCAGGCAGTGCCTATTGCATATACATGCCACCATTTATGTGCAGGGTCTCTCCGGTCACGTAGCCGCCCTGTTCGCTGGCCAGGAAAGCCACCACCGCGGCAATCTCCTCCGGTTCGCCCAGGCGCCCCAGGGGAATCTGGGCCAGGAGCAGTTCGCGCTGGGCCTCGGGCAGTTCGCGAGTCATATCAGTGTCGATAAATCCCGGCGCCACGCAGTTCACCGTGATATTGCGGGAGCCCAGCTCACGGGCCAGGGCCCGGCTGAAGCCCTCGGCGCCCGCTTTGGTCGCCGCGTAGTTACTCTGGCCGATGTTGCCCATCGAGCCGACCACCGAGGTGATATTGATGATGCGACCCCAGCGCGCCTTGGTCATGCCCCGCGCACAGGCCTTGCACACCCGGTAGAGGGAATTGAGGTTGGTATCGATCACCGCGCTCCATTCCTCTTCCTTCATGCGCATCAGGATATTGTCACGGGTGATCCCCGCATTATTCACCAGCACCAGCGGCGCGCCGAATTCCCCGGCAATCTCCGCCAGCGTGTCGCTTACGCTGGCATCGTCATCGACACGCAGCACCTTGCCGGTGCCGGCGTTGCCGGCGGCCTTCAGATACTCAGCGATCGCTGCAGCGCCGGATTCACTGGTGGCAGTGCCCACCACCGTCATGCCATCGGCGGCCAGCTTTTCGGCGATAGCGCGGCCGATACCCCGGCTGGCGCCGGTAACCAGTGCTACGGTCTCAGTCATGCGGCATTCTCCTCGTTGATGCTATGCAGGCTGGTGGTGAGGTCACCGGGCTCCTCGATATTGAAGCTGGCAAGACTCTTGTCGATGCGCCGATTGAGGCCGCTGAGGACCTTGCCAGGGCCGCATTCTACCAGCCGCGCGATACCCTGCCCGGCCATGGCCTGCACACAGGCCGTCCACTGCACCGGGCTGTAGATCTGCTGAACCAGCAGCTCCCGGATCCTGTCGGGCGCCGTTTCCGCGGCGGCGTGAACGTTGTGGATGACAGGAATTTCCGGCGCTGACACTGTGACCGTGGCCAGTACTTCCTGCAGCCGCTCGCCGGCGGGTTGCATCAATGAGGTGTGGAAAGGCGCACTGACGGGCAGCGGCAGAGCGCGCTTGGCGCCGGCCTCCTTGCAGGCTTCACCGGCGGCTTCTACCGCCGCCGTATGCCCCGCGATCACCACTTGCCCCGGTGAGTTGTAGTTTACCGCGGCAACTACCTGGCCGGTGTCGGCGGCCACTGCCTGGCAGGCGCGATCGATGGCCTCGTCATCAAGGCCGATAATTGCCGCCATGGCGCCTTCGCCAACGGGCACCGCAGTCTGCATGGCCGCACCGCGTTCGCGAACCAGGCGCACAGCATCGGGGAACGGCAGGGCTCCGGCGCAGACCAGTGCGGAGAACTCGCCGAGGCTGTGGCCGGCCATGCGTGCCGGGATGGCGCCGCCGGCGGCGCGCCAGGCACGCCACAGGGCCACGCTGCTGGTCAGCAGTGCCGGCTGAGTGGTCTCGGTCATGTTGAGCGCATCCTGCTCGCCGTTCTGAACCAGGTCCCAGAGGTCGTAGCCGAGGGCATCCGAGGCCTCCTGGAAGGTCTGGCCCACCGAAGGGTGCGCCTCGGCCGCTGCCGCCAGCATGCCGACTTTCTGTGAACCCTGGCCGGGGAAAATAAACGCCAGATCGTCCCGTATCATTGTTCTTGTATCTCCTGTTTCTCGAGGTAACGTGCCAGCCCCGGCACCATATCCTGTTCTATGCAGCGCACCGCCTGCGCCAATGCGGCCTCGAAGGCCACGCTACTGGAGCCGCCGTGGCTCTTGACCACCACGCCGTTGAGGCCCAGCAGGAAGGCACCGCCGTGGCGCTCGGCACTGAGCGCCTCCTCGATTTCATCCAGCGCCGGTGCTGCTGCTCTTGCCAACAGGCGCAGCCACCAGTGGCGACGGAAACTCTGGGTGAGTCGCCTGGCCGCGTAGTGGGCAGTGCCCTCGGCAGTTTTCAGTGCGACATTGCCCACCAGGCCGTCGCAGACGATCACGTCTGCCTTGCCGATATACAGTTCACTGCCTTCTATATAGCCGCAATAGTTGATGGCTGCATCCGCCTGCAGGCGCGCTGCCGCTTCCCGCATGGCGGTATTGCCCTTGGAGGGCTCGGTGCCGTTGCTCAGCAGGGCGACGCGCGGAGACTCGATGCCGTCCAGGGCCCGAGCCAGGGCCGACCCCAGCAGGCCGAATTCGTGCAGGGACTGGGAATCGGCGTCCACATTGGCACCCAGGTCCAGCATGTAGCTGAGGCCGGATTCCGTGGGCAGCGCCGAACACAGCGCGGGTCGGGCGAAGCCCGGCAACATGCTGACCCGATGCCGACCCAGGGCCATGAGCGCCGCCGTGCTGCCCGCGCTCACCACGCCGGAGACCTGCTGTTCTGCCAGCAGCCGCAGGCAGTGGTGCAGGCTTGAATCCTGGGTGCCGCGCAGGGCGTCGCGCGCCGAGCCGTCGACCGGCAGCACGCCCGGGGCGTGAACGATGGAAAGGCGCTGTCGCTGAGTTGGGGCCAATTGGCCCAGTTGAGCTTCGATGTCCGGCGCGTTGCCTACCAGGTGAAGGTGCAGGTCGGAGTGCGCAGCCAGTGCTGCGAGCGCCGCCGGAACAGTAACGCGGGGACCGAAGTCCCCGCTCATGATATCTACAGCCAGGTGGACCCGTGAGCCCAAGGACTGCGAATCCGCTTAGTCGTCGTTGCCGCGCTCAACCACTTTACGGCCGCGGTAGAAACCGTCGGCAGTCACGTGGTGACGGCGATGAGTCTCGCCCGTGGTCTGGTCTACGGACAGGGTGGAACGGGACAGCCCGTCGTGAGAGCGACGCATACCGCGACGAGAACGCGTCTTCTTGTTCTGTTGTACAGCCATGTCAATTCTCCTGCTGTTGGGTACCGGATTTAAGTTGTTCCAGCACCTTGAACGGGTTATCGCCATCTGACTCGGGTGTTTCTGGCGGCTGGCGATAAGCGTCCAGTAACTTCTTACAATCGTCTGTGTCGTGGTACGCGACGACCGGAATCTCGAGGATCAGTTCGTCTTCTACCAGGCCCCATAGAGCACCCTGCTCCTCCTCGACGATCCAGGGATCGAGCGCGGCTGGCAACTGGCTCGCAGTCTCATCGCTGCCGACAATCGCCAGCGTATTTTCACTCGCGATGGCCAGCGGCATAGGCTCCAGGCAGCGCTGGCAGGTGATGACCAGCTTCGCTGATACCTTCACCGTGACCAGGGAGCGACTTTCCTCATCCCTGCTGAAGCTGCACTCAGCCTCAATCTCACCTTCTCCGGAGGCCAATACATCCAGCAAACGCGGCAGTTTGGCAAGCTCGACAGCACCGCTGACGACGCTCCCACGAGCCGCCGCTTTGCGAACATCCAGGGAAGTCGGAAGGGGCTCTGGCGACATAGGCGCGCAATCATAGGGACGGTTTCCGGTGTTGTCAAAAAAATCTTTAAAATACAGACAGTTCTAGAACCCGGGCCGCTTGAGGGGATACCCTTGCGGCGCGCCACCCAAACACCAGGAGTCTGCCCCATGCCACTGGTTCTCGCCTCCAGTTCTCCCTACCGCCGCCGCCTGCTGGAACGGCTCAGGCTGCCCTTCGAATGCGAGGCGCCGGCACTGGACGAGACTCCCCGCGAAAACGAGACGGCTACAGCCCTGGCGCTGCGGCTGGCAATGGAAAAGGCCGACGTCGTGGCCCGGCGTCATCCCGACGCGGTGGTGATCGGCAGTGACCAGGTGCCCTGCCTCGGCGAACAATTGCTCAGCAAACCCGGTACGCCGGACAAGGCGTTCACCCAGCTGCTGGCCTGCAGCGGCCGGCAGGTCGTGTTTCATACCGGCCTGTCGGTGCAGGCGCCGGGGGCTGAGCCGCTCACGTCCGTAATTCCCTACACCGTGCACTTCAGGCAGCTGGCGCCGGCCGAAATCGAGCGCTATCTGACGCTGGATGAACCGTTTGACTGCGCCGGCAGTTTCAAATGGGAGTCGCTGGGGATCGCCCTGTTCGAGCGCCTGGAGGGCGACGACCCTACAGCCCTCGAGGGATTGCCTTTGATTGCGCTGTGCGACCTGCTGCGCCAGGTCGGCTATGACCCGCTCAGTACCTGACTGCCGGTCGCTGGGAATGCGCTAGCGGCGGAGTTTCCCGAGGTAGGCCTCGAGTTCCTCATCGAGGGGAGCGGATAGCGCCAGCCGCTGATCACCCAACCGGAACTTGAGGCTGGCGGCGTGCAGGAACAGGCGTTTGAGGCCGCTATCTGCCGCCTGGCGATTCGCATCGCGGTCGCCGTACTTGTCGTCGCCGAGGATAGGGTGCCCCGCCTGCAGGCAGTGCACGCGAATCTGGTGGGTGCGCCCGGTGATGGGTTTCGCTTCAACCAGGGTGGCGTTTTTGAAACGCTCCACGACCCGGAACTCGGTTCGAGCGGCTTTGCCCTCCCGATCGACCCGCACCACGCGCTCGCCGGACTTGAGGGTATTCTTCTTCAGCGGCGCTTCCACGAAGCTGCGGTTCGACGACCAGTGGCCCGCCACCAGCGCGAGGTAGCGCTTGTCGACCCGGTCTTCACGCAGCAGCTTGTGCAGGGATTTGAGGATCGATGCCTTGCGGGCCACCATGATGCAGCCGGAAGTGTCCCTGTCGAGCCGGTGGACCAGTTCAAGGAAACGCTCTTCCGAGGCCAGCTGTCGCAGGCACTCAATCATGCCCACCGCCAGTCCGCTGCCGCCGTGTACGGCCAGGCCGGAAGGTTTGTTGATGACCCAGAGGCCGTCGTCTTCATACACCAGGTTCGCTTCAAGCAGCTTTCCCCAGCGCGCCGGCACGCTGGGAGGGGCTTCTCGCTCGGCGGTGCGCAGCGGCGGGATCCTGACGCTGTCTCCCTCTACTACTCGATAGTCACCGCGGACACGTCCTTTATTGACACGAATCTCACCCTTGCGCAGGGCCTTGTAGATGCGTGTCTTCGGCACGCCGCGCAGTTCCCGCAGCAGGAAGTTGTCCAGGCGCTGGCCCTGGTAGTCGGCAGTCACCTCTATGAATCGAACCTGGCTCATAAACCCTTTTAAATTGAAGCACTTAACTTTCGGTGCTATAGTCCCGCCCGAGTCAGCGGAATCCCTACAGGATTGCTGGTGCCGGACCAACAGCAGCGCCTCGATCTGCGCGCTGCCGGCCACCACGGCGGCCACGACCATCTCAGCCACGCCGACTCCCCGGAACGGCGCCCCTATGTGGGCCAGCCTACCGGGTGTAGCACAAGCGAGAAACAGAAGCTTTCCGGCAGCGCCGGTAAAACGGTGGCAAACCGGTGAAAGCAAGCTGTTGAAAATAGTGGGTCGCGCCGTTGTTCACAAGGGCAATGTTCACAAGGACTATGTTCACAAGGACATTCTGCGCCACCCAATAAAAGGAAAGACCCATAACCGCGCAGCGGATGCTGGCGGCTAATGAGATAAAGCAGATTTCGCAAGCGGGACACGAATAACGCGACCCCTTGCAAAACGGTGTCATCACCATCCACGGCCAGCGGTCCGGCGAAACGCGCAAGGCGCGAAGTCCCCGGTTCAGCAGGGCCAGTAGCAGGTCAGGGAGTGCGGCAGCCAGTGTTCGGGCGCCGGCCCCACCCGGAAGGTGATACAACGTAGATAAACAGGCCCGGGCGCCCTGCCCTGTATGCTTACTGTCCAGCGTTACCCGGGCAGTCTCGGTACAGCATCAGCCAAGCGCTGCCTCACCTGTCGTCCCTGCCCTCATACCGTCTCACCGCTGTGCCACAGCCAAGTGTGGTACACATGAAAAAAATGCTCATCAACGCAACTCAGCCTGAAGAGTTGCGCGTTGCCCTGGTCGACGGCCAGCGTCTCTACGACCTCGACATCGAAAACCGGACCCGCGTCCAGAAAAAGTCCAACGTCTACAAAGGCCGCATCACCCGGGTAGAACCCAGCCTTGAAGCCGCCTTTGTCGACTTCGGCGCCGAGCGCCACGGCTTCCTGCCCATGAAGGAAATCGCAAAGGAGTACTTCTCCAGGAAAGGCGGCAACGGAGAAAACCGGCCGCGCATCAAGGATCTTGTCAAGGAAGGCACGGAAGTAATCGTCCAGGTCGACAAGGAAGAGCGCGGCAACAAGGGGGCAGCACTCACCACGTTTATCAGCCTGGCCGGTCGTTACATGGTGCTGATGCCCAACAACCCGAAAGCCGGCGGCATTTCCCGGCGCATCGAAGGCGACGACCGCAGCGAACTGCGTGAAGCCATGAGCGGCCTCGAGATTCCTGACGGCATGGGCGTGATTATTCGCACCGCCGGCATCGGCCGCAGCTCAGAGGAACTGCAGTGGGACCTCAACTACCTGGTGCAGCTCTGGGAAGCTGTGCAGCAGGCCGGTGAAGAAGAAAAAGCGCCTTCCCTGCTGTTGCAGGAAAGCAACGTCATCATCCGCGCCATCCGCGACTACCTGCGCGAGGACATCGACCAGGTACTGATCGATTCCTCCGACGCACACCAGCATGCGCTGAACTTCGTCGGCCACATCATGCCCCAGTACAAGAATCGTCTGCGGCTCTACGAAGATTCGATTCCCATGTTCAATCGCTTCCAGATTGAATCCCAGATTGAAACCGCCTTCCAGCGCGAGGTTCGCCTGCCCTCCGGCGGTTCCATCGTCATCGATCCCACCGAGGCAATGGTATCCATCGATATCAACTCGGCACGCGCCACCAAGGGCAGCGACATCGAGGAAACGGCGCTGCAGACCAACCTTGAAGCAGCAGACGAGATCGCCCGCCAGCTGCGCCTGCGTGATATTGGCGGCCTGATTGTGATCGACTTCATTGACATGATGGCGGCTCGTAACCAGCGCGCAGTCGAGAACCGCATGCGTGACGCCCTGAAGATAGACCGCGCCCGGGTGCAGATCGGCCGCATTTCCCGCTTCGGACTGCTGGAGATGTCACGCCAGCGCCTGCGCCCCTCGCTGGGTGAAACCAGCGGCATTGTCTGCCCGCGTTGCAGCGGCCAGGGCACGATTCGTGATACCAAGTCACTGGCGCTTGCCATCCTCCGGCTTCTGGAGGAAGAGGCGATCAAGGAACGCTCCGCGGAAGTCCGCGCGGTGGTACCGGTTCCGGTTGCCACCTACCTGCTCAATGAAAAACGCGGCGCCATCAGCGAGATCGAGCAGCTCACCAAGGTGCGCGTGGTCGTGCTGGCCAACCCGAGCATGGAAACTCCGCACTTCGAGGTAGAGCGCCTGCGCGATGACCAGGTGGTAGAGAAGAAGGACCTCTCATTCGAGATAGATATCAGTCCTGAGGAAGAAGAAATTCCGGCCGATGTGCCTCAGGATGTGCCGCAGGAACGCGCCGCAGTACAGGCGGTTGCGCCCGCCTCGCCGGCTCCTGAACCGGCCCCGGCTGAAGCCCGCCCGGAGCGGGAAACGCGGCCCCGCAATGATGGCAGGACTGACGGCAAGCGCCGCGGACGTAAGCCTGAAGAGAAGGCCGCGCCGGCCAAGAAGCCCGGCCTGTTCGCCAGGCTGTTCGGCTTCCTCGGCGACGACAGCAGCGAGCAGGAAACACGCGACAAGGACGCCGGTAAAGGCGGCCAACAGTCGCGCGGCAAGCAGGCTCGAGACGACAAGGACGGCCAGCGCGGCGACGGCAACAGGAATCGCAACCGCAACCGCCGGCGTGGCGGTCGAGGGCGCCGCCGCAGTGAAGAGGATCAGAACGCGGACGGCCAGCGCAACGATAATCAGCGCGGCAACCAGAAGGACGCTCGCAAGCGTAGCGACGCCCGGCGCGACGACGCTCCACGTGACGACGCCCGACGCGACGACAGCAGCGAAGACAACCGCAAGCAGTCACAGGACGGCGAACAGCGCAGGGACGCAGACGGTCGCCGTGAAGGCGGCAAGCGCGAAGAATCCCGCGGGCGTCGCCGGCGTGGCGGTCGCGGCCGCCGCCGCAGCGAGGAAGGTGCAGAGTCGCAGGATGGACAGCAACAGTCCGCCGCGGACAGCAGCGTGGACACTGACGACAATGACGGCAGGGACAAGCCCCGCAAGCGCCCCGCCGACCAGCGTGGTGCCGACAAGCCCCGCCGCCGTCGCCGCGGCAAGCGCCCGGAGGATGCAGAGGCCAGTGAAGCGCAGACTGCGGCAGATGATGCAGCTACGCCAGTAGCAGCTGCGTCACTGTCAGAAGCCTCTACGGAAGCTGAGGAGCAGCGCCGAGGTGACAGCTCTCAACAGGCTGAGGGCTCTCAACAGGCTGAGGGCTCTCAACAGGCTGAGGGCTCTTCAAAGGCTGAGGGCTCTTCACAGGCTGAAGGCTCTTCACAGGCTGAAGGCTCTCAACAAGCATCAGACGCGGATGCGGTCGTTGAGCCTGAAGAAACAAAAGTTTTCGCTCAGGAGTCCACGGTCGACGCACAGCAGGATTTTTCCGCGGTGCGCAATGCAGATGCGCCTGTAGAGAAAGCCGAGGAGTCAGCTGAAGCTGCGGATGTGGCTGATGCAGATGAACAAAAGGCTGCGCCGCAAGCTGACGTTTCAGCGGACAGTTCGGAAGACAGTGAAGCTGACACCTACACCGCCGACGTGGAAGCCAACGCAGATATCAGCGAGTCACAGGCTGCTGCTGAAGAGGCTGCGGTACCCCAGCCCGCCGCTGCGACGGATAGCCGGGAACCGGCACAATCCGGCGATAGCCGCGCCTGGAACGACCCGCGTGTGGCGCCGAAGCCGGTTGCCGACGTCAGGATCGACACCGATCATCCGGTGTTCTTCCGCGGCGATATCGCGCCTCCGGTAGTGCCGATGCGCCCGCAACCGCCCCGCGCTGTCAACGATCCTCGCGGCCAGGGCGGCAGCGGCAACGACAGCGCCCCAAACCAGCAGTAACAGGCTTGAGCACAGAAGGCATCGCTGTATAATGCGACGCCTGCCGCGGCCCAGCCGCGGCACCCAGTTAAAGGTGGGCTGGCTGAGCGGTCGAAAGCGGCGGTCTTGAAAACCGTTGAACCGAGAGGTTCCCGGGGTTCGAATCCCTGGCCCACCGCCAACAAATGAAAAGGCCCCGCATCTGCGGGGCCTTTTCATTTGAGTGCTGCGCCCGGGAATTGAGGCAGCCCGCGGGTTCGACAGAATGCGACCAAAGGAGCATTCTGCACGCCCGCAGCGCGCAAGGCGCGCGAGGACGCCCGGAGGGTCACAACAGCCCAAAGGCTGTTGTGATGCATCCCTGGCCCAAACTCGATCCCCCAACCAGCCAACCCAACCCCCAACCCAACGAACTTTCCCCCCAATCCTCACTCTAATAACCCCTGAACCCAAAAACCCAATCCATATCAAACACATACAAAGCAAACTTCCCAACGTATAAACCTCTACACAGGCGGATAAACGCTTGATTTTGGCGGCCTCGCCCCTATTATTCATTGCATACCAATTGCGCGCATTGCGCCCCATGGAGTTGTAAGAATGGAACAGAAAAGCTTGTACACCGCACAGTCAGGTGGCGTGGAGTCCATCCTCGAAACCAACCGTGTCCTCAAGAACACCTACATGCTGCTCAGCATGACCCTGCTGTTCAGTGCCATGACCGCCGGGTTGGCCATGTTCCTCGGCTTGTCCTACGGCGTTGGCATGATGATGACGCTGGCAGCGGTCGGCCTGATCTGGTTTGTGCTGCCGCGCACGGCTAACAGCACCTCCGGTATCTACACCGTGTTCGCGGTGACCGGTCTGCTGGGGGCCGGCCTGGGCCCAATCCTTAATCACTACCTGGCAATGTCGAACGGTCCATCCATCGTGATGCAGGCCATGGGCGGCACGGCTATCGTATTTTTCGGCCTCTCCGGCTATGCCCTGACGACGCGCAAGGACTTCTCCTACATGGCGGGCTTCCTCGTGGTCGGTCTGCTGCTGGCCATCGTCGCCGGCATCGTCAATATCTTCTTGGGCATTCCGGCTGTATCGCTGGCCCTGTCGGCGGCCATCGTGCTGATCATGTCAGGGTTCATCCTGTTCCACACCAGCGCGATCATTAACGGCGGCGAGCGGAACTACATTATCGCCACCATCAACCTGTACATGGCGATCTACAACCTCTTCACCAGCATGCTGCACCTGCTGGCTGCGTTCAGCGGTGAAGACTGACTGACGGATTAGCCGGGCTGGCAGCACCACTGGCCAGTTCCCTTGATACCTGCAAAGCCCCGGCCCGGCCGGGGCTTTGTCGTTTAGCAGGCGGTTAACCCGGGTTTTCAGCTACCATCTAGCCCCATGCGCTTTTCCATATTGGTTCTCAACTCACCCACTGCAGCACAAGCTGGCGACAGCGCCTGGGCGTTCGCGCAGGCCGCAGTGGCTGCCGGCCACGAGCTGTACCGGGTGTTTTTCTACGACGAGGGTGTGGCGCACGGCAATATGCTGGCAACGCCTGCGCAGGACGATGTCGACCGCCAGGCGCGCTGGGCCGGGCTTGCCCGGGAACAGGGTACCGACCTGGTGCTGTGCATCGCGTCGGCGGTAAAGCGCGGCGTGCTCGACAGCGGCGAAGCCGAACGGCACGAAAAGCCCGCCGCCAACGCACACCCGGCATTTGAATTGTCGGGGCTGGGGCAGCTGGTGGATGCCCACATCAACAGCGACCGGCTGGTCACCTTCGGGCGCTGACGTGGCTGCCAGGTCCCTGCTGCTGGTATTCCGCCGAGCGCCTTACGGCCGCAGCCTGTCCCGTGCCGGTTACGATGTTGCGCTGGCGGCGGCCGCGTTTGAGCAGCCGGTCAGCCTGTTATTCATGGATGATGGCGTATGGCAGTTAATGCCGGAGCAGCGCCCCGAGGCTATCGGGGCGCGCAGCATTGCCCGGACCCTGGAGTCCCTGCCCCTGTATGACATCGACCGCCTCTACGTCGACAGCGAATCACTGGCGCAGCGTGCGCTGGCGGCAGGCAACCTGGTGGAGGCCGCGACTCCACTGGATACCGCTGGCGTGCGCGAACTGATGGCCGGCCACGACCAGGTGCTGGTGTTCTAGGCCATGCCGGTACTGCACACACTCAACCAGTCTCCCAGTGGCGACGCCCTGCCGGGCTGCCTGCGCTGCCTCGGGCCGGGCGACAAGCTGTTGCTGCTGGAAGATGCGGTCTATGCGGCCTGCGATCCCTATGTCGCCACGCTGCGGGATGCAGGCGTCGACTGCTACGTGCTGGAGGCGGACGCCGATGCACGGGGCATCAGGGAACGCCTCGACGCGTCCATCACCCCGGTAGATTACGGTGGTTTCGTGGAACTCGCCGCGGCCTGCAATTCCGTGCAGAGCTGGTACTGATGAGCGAAATCAGCTTTGACAAGGAAGGTTTCCTGCGACACCTGGACGACTGGTCACCGGAAGTCGCTGCCCTGATCGCCGAGCGTGAAGGCATCGAACTGACCGATGCCCACTGGGAAATTATTGAGCTGCTGCGCGAATTCTACCGGCGTTTTGAAGCGTCGCCGGCCAACCGCGCGCTGGTGAAATTTACCGGCCTGGAACTGGGGCCGGAGAAAGGCCGGAGTATCTACCTGATGGCG
>JAZBOY010000206.1:0-10577 GCA_036351375.1 Halieaceae bacterium | reverse complement strand
TGGTGAGCTCGACGATCATCGGATGGCGCTGCATGGCCAGTGGGCCTACTTCGATGCCGGCGCCGGCGGGCTCCAGTGGATTGAAATCTGTTGCGTCCAGCGCCGACTGCGCCAGGGACTGCAGCGTTTCTCCCGCAGCCAGTTGGGCCTCGGGCGAAGCGCCGAGGTTTGCTTCCAGCTCCCTGGCACGGCGCACCACGGAGGCCGGCGTGCAATCGGATTCACTCAGCCAGCGCGCCAGGTCTTCCTGTGTTTCCACGCTGTCCAGGCCCGGCACACAGGCCAGTAACCGGTTCGCCAGTGATCCGGTGTCATCGGCATTTTGCACCGCCTTGAACAGCGCGATGTCGCGCTCGCGATCCAGCGCGCCGGGCCAGTCAATGGTGAGTCGCCAGGCCGCGGCAATTGCCTGCTCATGCCAGAGCTGATCACTGTGTTCCCGGGCATGGGGTTCGCTCTCGCCGCGGGCGGCAGCAGCGGCGCGCTGGGCGGCAATCCCCTGGGCGTGGCCGCAGATGGGCAGCAACAGGGGAATGCGTAGCACGGCTTCATCTAGACTCAATCCGCCCAGAACGCCGGTGACATTGGGGCGGTGCTGGTCGACGGCGATACAGCCTTCGTTCTGTGTGATGCGAATATGTGGGGTACTGCCGGGCACCCGGTCACTCCTCGCCACCGGCGCGCAGGAAGGAGCGCCGGCTCATGGGCTTCTCTACGGTTGCCTCGGGTTGCGGGTGTTCGAAGAGTCCTTCGATGGCATGTTCAGCGACAGCGACTGCTGCCGCCCGGTCCTCGAATTCCGCCATGGGTGAGAACAGGGAACAGGTCTCGATTACGCCGACACCATCGAGATGACCCGCGATAAAGCTGTAGTTGCCTGACGGGAATTCGAGCTCCCGCTTGCTGCCTTCGCGACCGGTGACGGCAGGTGGTGGCAACAGGCAGAGGTTCATGCACCACGGGGTAACCACCACGGCCAGCAGGCCGTGTGTGCAGCGGCGCATGCCTACCACGTCGATATCCAGTGCTGTGTTGTAGACCGGCAGGCTGCGCATGGAATCGGCCACGCGCCGGTAGGCCTGCACCAGCGCATCGGTTTGTTCGGCAATTCTGGCCTGGCCTGCTACTTCCGCCGGCCGCTCCCGGGTTTCTCCCGGCCGCAGCACCATGAACTGGTGCTGTTGCGCGTCGCAGTTGGGGCAGCGCCAGTGATCGGGCAGCTCGCTGAAGGCGGTGCCGGGGGCAACTTGCCAGACCTCATCGCCTGCCGCCGGGTCATAGACCCACCAGCACACGCCGCATTCCATCACCGTGTTGGGATCGATACGGGCGCCATCGCCCAGGAAAGAGCCTTCAAAGACGTTCACTACAGGTAGGCCTCCAGCAATTCCACCAGGCGCTCGGCAGAATCCTCAAAGTCCTGCTGCGCCGCGCGCGCTGCCGTGGGCAGGTCGCCGATCTCGACGGTGTCGAGGATGGTGTGGCCCATGGCATTGACGAACTGCACCGCCCATACATGGCGGTAGCGGGTGGCCATGATGCGGCAATCGCCGAAGCCGCCGGACACCAGCTCGAAATCCGCACGCCCCAGTACAGCGGTCAGCAGGGCGTGATCGGCCTCGCTCATGGGCAGCAGGGTAAAGTTCAGCACGTGGTTGCTGGCCTCTTCCTCATCCTGCCAGGCCAGGGCGCGCTCGCTGATCTCGGTGAGCACCGCCGGTGCATTCATCACCTCACCTCCGGGGGCGGGGACGTCGTAACGCGCTGGCTCCAGTGCGGCTGCCGCTTCTACCGCCACCGACGGGGCGGCTGCCACCTCCACCCAGCGATGGCCATCGTCGCCGTTGATCTGCCAGACGCCCGCCAGCAGGGATTCGGCCAGCTCATAGCGCACACCATCGAGGGTGACGTGGCCGTTCACCTCGCCGCTGCCAAGAATCTCTTCTATCGCCTGGATATCCAGATCGCTGAGCCCCTGCATCGGCAGGCGACGCTGAGACTCGGGCCGCCGGGCCACCTGTTGCAGGCTCTGCTCGAGATTATCCAACCAGCTGCGCAGTGCTTGCGAGGGCTCAAAGTCATCGGGTAGCCGTGGCGCCGCGGGAGCCTGCATGCTGGGTACGCCGAGCAGTGCCAGGGCGTCGTCCGGGGTGGTCCCGACAAAGACGCCCTCAGCCGCTTCCTCGTCCTCCCAGATCATGGGGTTGGAGATGTTGTCGAGGTCGACGGCGGGAATCAGGTTGTCGCTTTTCATGCCTGTGCCTCCTGCCGCGGTGCACCCAGGTAGCGGGAAAAGGCTCGGGTGTATTCTACCCAGTCGCGCACGCCGGGTAGCACCTCGAGGGTTTTGCCGGCGCTGACAAACACCAGGCTCGGCGGTGTGATGATGCGGAACTGATCCTGGTAGTCGCGCTCCAGCTCTGTCTGCAGCACGGCGGCGCGGACCAGGCCCGGGTAGTCGCGCAGCACTTCTCGCAGCGCTACAGCCACATCGTGGGCTTCGCGAACGCGCTTCGGCCCGCCGGTAAACAGCAGCACGGCCAGGCCGGAGTCCTCGATAAACGGTGGAAGTGAGTTGTCGTCCAGCTCGCTGAGCTGGCCCTGTTCGAGCATGGCAACAATGGCCGGGCTCACGGTCTCATCCATGTTTCAGTGCTCCCTCGGGTGTGCGCAGGTGTTCGGGTAGTTCGGGTTCGCGATCTACAAGATCAGCGATCAGGTGTTCAAAGGGGTCGCCGTCGGCCGCGGCAGTCACCGCGGCGAGGGCATCGCCAATCAGCCGGGCTTCTTCCGGGTCGAGCGCGCGGATGGCGATATCCACGTGTGCCAGCAGCCAGTCACCGGCGCGCGGTGGGCTGTCGAGCAGGGCGGTATTAATGCGGCGCAGGGAGCTCGATGCGCCGGATGTGCACAGGGCCAGCCCCGGGGCCTCGACGCTGTGAACCTGGAGCGGGATACCGAGGCACATGTTTACTGCACTCTGGCCCGCTGCAGTACCCGGGCGTCGCCCTGGCGACAGGCACTGTTGCTGTCGGGGCGGTCGGCCTCGTAGCGCTCAAGTTCGAGGCCGGGAGTAATAATGCTGGTCTTGCCCGGTTGGTCCAGTGGCGTGAGTTCGATGCCAAAGCCCGCCAGGAAATCTGCCGCAATCTCCAGGCAGCGGGGTATCTGTGCCCTGACGGCGGGCCGCAGACTGCCGCCATAGTCTTCCAGCTCTACCGGCTGTACGCCCACCAGCAGCATGTTCTCGGCGCAGTCACCCAGCAGCTTGGCGCAGGCAATCACGTCCTGCAGGCCGGCCTGGTGCAGGCTGACCTTGCGCCCGGCCACGAAGGCGGGGATGGCATCGTTCTCCACCACGCGAATGCTGCCGGGCTGGTCACCGAAATCCACCGCGTCAAAGATCACCACCGGGTCGTACTCGCGCAGCAGGTCAACCAGGTACAAACCCTGGGTGCCGCCGTCGGCGACAGTGAGGTTCTCCGGCACCTGGTAGCGCTCGGCCAGGGCCTCGACGCAGCGTACGCCAAAGCCCTCGTCGGCCCACAGCAGGTTGCCTACCCCCAGTGCCAGCGCTTTCATTCGCGGTCATCCTTGAAGAAGCGCCAGCCGGAGATCATCGTGGACACCAGGCTCTGGCGGCTCATGATGTCTTCGCGCACGGCGACGTAGATGTGAATCATCGCGAAGATGATGATGATCCACATATTGACGTGGTGCACCGTGTGCACCCAGAAGCTGTCGCCCAGCAGGGTGAATACCCAACTGAAGGCTGCGTACCACCAGGAGTCGATGCCCTGGCCCTCGGCGTAGAGCGCAAAGCCTGTGAAGATTGCCACGAACAGCGGGATCACGAACATCAGGAACATGGCGAGCTGGGCGAGGGGATTATGGCCGATGTACTTCTTCGGCGTATCGGCGAGAAAGGCATACCACTTCACCTCGTGCCACACTTCGCCCCACCATTTGCCGCTCCACACCGGCGGCAGGAACAGCTGGTGCGAGTGGTGATTGCCGAAGAAGGCCCAGACAATACGGTACAGCAGGGCGAGGGCAAGAATCTGCCCGGCGGCGAAGTGGATCATGCGGATATAGCCGAACTGGAAGTGCTCCGACGCTTCACCAATCACCGAGGACGGCGGCGAGCCGATCAGGTAACCGGTAACGCACAGCACCACGATGCACAGGGCATTTGCCCAGTGCCAGAGCCGCAGCGGCGCCTCGTAGACATACACCTTTTCTGCGGGTGATTTGGCCTCGGTAGCGCTTTGGACCAGCGAGCCGAAGAAGCCGCCTTCGCGCTTGCTCGCTTCGGTGGAGTCAGCCATGGCAATGCCTCCTAGCGGACCTTGATGTCGGCCAGTTCGTCTCCGTCCGGGCTCATGACGTGGGTAGAGCAGGCCAGGCAGGGGTCGAAAGAGTGAATGGTGCGCAGGATCTCCAGCGGCTGGTCGGGAATCGCCATGGGCGTGTCCATGAGCGAGGCCTCGTAGGCGCCGATGTTGCCCTCGTTGTCACGGGGCCCTGCGTTCCAGGTAGTGGGTACCACCGCCTGGTAGTTCTCGATGCGCGTGTCCTTGATGTGAATCCAGTGGCCCAGCGCGCCGCGCGGCGCTTCGGTGAAGCCCACGCCTTTGACGTCTTTGGGCCAGGTTTTCGGGTCCCAGCGCTGGGTGTTGGCGGTGGCCACGTCGCCGTTGCGGATGTTGTTGACCAGCTTGTTGTAGAAGTGGTCCATCTTCTCCGCCGCCCACACGCACTCGAGGCCGCGGGCCGCGGTGCGACCGAGGGTGGAGAACAGCGCGGTGACCGGCAGGCCGAGGTCGGTGAGTACCTTGTCGACCGGTTCCTTGAACTCCGGGTTCCCCTGGGCGTAGCCGATGATATAGCGTGCCAGCGGGCCGACCTCCATGGCGTTGCCCTTCCAGCGCGGACTCTTGATCCAGGAGTACTTGGCGCTTTCGTCCAGCTCTTCCAGGTGGGTCTTGGTGCCCTTGGCATTGGGCCCCAGCTCGAAGTTGGGCTCGGTCACGCCGTCCCAGGGGTGCAGGCCGATGCTTTCGTCGGCGTATCTGTACCAGGAGTGGGGCACGAATTCCTGGATCTCCTCCGGGTTGCGCTGGTCCACTTCGTGAATCTCGGCGAGGTTGCCGTTGAGAATGGCGCCCCGGGGTAGCAGCAGGTTGTCGGCGGAGTAGTCGTTGGCATGCTCGGGAATGTCGCCGTAGGACATCACGTTCTGGCCGGAGATGCCGCCGCCGTAGGTCCAGTCCTTGTAGAAGGAGGCGATGGCGAGCAGGTCGGGCAGGTAGACCTGCTCGGAGAACTGGCGGCACTGGTCGATGATGCGCTTTACGTGCGACAGGCGCTCGATATTGATGGCGCCCACCGCGCCGGTATCCGAGACGTTGATGGGGCAGGGCACACCGCCCACGAGCCAGTTCGGATGTGGATTTTTTCCTCCAAATATCGTGTGTATCTTCTTGATTTCCTTCTGGAAATCCAATGCCTCAAGGTAGTGCGCCGTGGCCATCAGGTTGGCTTCCGGCGGCAGCTTGTAGGCCGGGTGGCCCCAGTAGGCATTGCGGAACAGTCCGAGCTGGCCGGACTCTACAAACTTCTTCAATCGCGACTGCAGGTCCTTGAAATACCCCGGTGAAGACTTCGGCCAGGGCGAGATCGACTGGGCCAGTTCACTGGTGGCCTTGGGGTCGGCCGACAGGCCCGACACCACATCCACCCAATCAAGCGCGTGCAGGTGATAAAAATGCACGATGTGGTCGTGTACCTGCAGGGTGAGCTGCATCAGGTTGCGGATGGTGTTGGCGTTCTCGGGAATGTCGATATCGAGAGCGTCTTCCACCGCGCGCACTGACGTCAGCGCGTGGGTGCCGGTGCAGACACCGCAGATACGCTGGGTAAAGGCCCAGGCATCGCGCGGGTCGCGTCCCTTGAGAATAACCTCCAGGCCACGCCACATGGTGCCGGTGGATACCGCGTTGCGAATGATGTTCTCGTCGTCGACGTTGACCTCAATGCGCAGGTGGCCCTCGATGCGGGTAACCGGGTCGACCACTACGCGGCGGCCGGAATCGTCGAGGGTAAAACCGTTCGGTGTCTGAATCGCCATGCGTTATACCCCCTCTGACTCGGTCTTGCTGCTGTAGTCTGCTTCCGGGTTGGCCCGGGCCCGTTTCAGCGCCGAGGCGGCGGCATGGGCCGCGATGGCCGTGCCGATAACACCGGCGGCGCCCAGCCCGATTTTGTCGGCGTTCGCCTCAACGCCCAGCGGTGTCTGCACATCCGCAAGGCGCTCATAGAAGGGGCCGTTGTCCCAGAAGTTCTCCTCGGAACAGCCGATACAGCCGTGGCCGGACTCAATGGGGAATGACACACCGCCGTTCCAGCGGGTGGTGGAACAGGCGTTGTAGGTGGTGGGGCCGCGGCAACCCATCTTGTAAAGGCAGTAGCCGCGCCGGGCGTTCTCGTCGTCCCAGCTCTCGGCAAACTGGCCGGCATCGAAATGCGGGCGGCGGTAGCACTTGTCGTGAATCCGCTGGCCGTAGAACATCTCTGGCCGGCCGAGACGATCCAGCGGCGGAATACGGCCAAAGGTAAGCATGTAGGTGACCACCCCGGTCATCACCTCGGGAATGGGCGGGCACCCCGGCACCTTGACGATGGGCTTGTCCTTGATGACCTCGTGGATCGGGGTGGCGGCGGTGGGGTTGGGCCGCGCTGCCTGCACGCAGCCGTTCGAGGCGCAGGAGCCCCAGGCGATGATGGCGGAGGCACCCTCAGCCATTTCCTTGAGTTGCTCGACGAACGGCCGGCCGCCCACTATGCAATACATCCCGTCTTCATTCAGCGGAGGGTTGCCCTCGACGGCGAGAATGTACTCTCCGTAGCTCTCTTCCAGGGTCTGCGCGAGGATCTCTTCCGCCTGGTGGCCAGCAGAGGCCATGAGCGTGTGTGAATAGTCCAGGGACAGCATGGACAGCACCATGTCAGAGGCCAGTGGGTGCCCCGAGCGGATGAAGCTCTCGGAACAGCAGGTGCACTCCAGCCCGTTGAGCCAGATCACCGGTGTTCGTCGCTTGGTTTCCATCGCGTGCGCGATTTTCGGGGCGAAGGAGGGGGCGAGCCCCAGGGAGGCCGCGGTGAGAGAGCAGAACTTGTTGAATGAACGTCTACTGATGCCCTGCTGACGGAATACCTCGTAGAAGGTCTGTGGCTTGCCCATACTCAACCCCGGTATTTTGTTCGTTAGCTTTATAGAGTGAAGCTAGCAGAGGCCTTCACCCGGGGTCGCTATACAAAGGCTATACAGGTAGGGTTTCGGAAGCTTTATTGATCCCCGTCAACTTACTGTATCTACCCATTTGGCCGCGCTTGGACCAGACTGACAGGCATGATTCTTGACAACCCGGAAATCATCGCGCTGCTGCTCAGTGCAGCCGGCATCGCGTTCACCCATACCCTGATGGGCCCCGACCACTACCTGCCTTTTGTGGCCATGGCGGTGGAGCGGCGCTGGAGCTGGCACCGGCTGTTGACTATTACGCTGCTGTGCGGCGCAGTGCATCTTATCGGCTCGGTGCTACTGGGCGCGCTGGGGATTGCCTTGCAGTCAGAGATCGCCGGGCTGGTTGCCATCGAGTCGGTGCGCGGCGAACTGGCCGCGTGGCTGCTACTGAGTGCAGGCCTGCTCTACCTGGCCTGGGGGCTGCGCCAGGCCGGCAAGCAGCATGTGCACCGCCACAGCGGTGCCCACCCGCAGTGGGTAATCTTTATCGTATTTATTCTCGGCCCCTGCGAACCCCTGATTCCGCTGTTGATGTACCCGGCGGCGACCGCTAGCGTGGCAGGCGTGGTGGCGGTGACAGCGGTGTTCGGCATAGTCACCATTGCCACCATGTTGATGGCGGTGTCGCTCAGCTACTTCAGCCTGAAGAAAGTAGAGTTCCCCGGCATCCAGCGCTATGGTCACGCACTCTCGGGTGCGACCCTCAGCGCCTGTGGCGCCGCGATGCTGTTCCTGGGGCTATAGCCTCAACGAACCGCTATTCGTCCAGGATTACCTGGAACCCCCCGAAAATCATGCGACTGCCGTCAAAGGGCATCAGGTCATTGTCTTCTTTCAGGCGCTCATCCACGTAGGCTTTTTCCATGCCTGCGGTGCGTGCCTCCTTTGAGGGCCAGGTGACCCAGGAGAACACCACGACTTCATCTTCCCTGGCCTGTACCGACTTCAGGAAGCTGGTGTGTTCCCCGTCGGGCACATCGTCGCCCCAGCTTTCCACACAGCGCGTAGCGCCATGGTCCTTGAATACATCCGCCATCTTGCGGGCCGCCTCAAGGTAGGCCTCCTTGTTGGCGGCGGGCACCGCTACCACGTAGCCGTCGATATATTCCATGGCCTCGTCTCCGGGCAGGATGTTTTACTGAGCTTAGACCAGGCACAAAAAAGGCGCCGTTTGGCGCCTTGACCTCGGCACGCTGCTCGTCGGTAAGCGCGAAGGCCGTGGTGACGGCATCCTCGAGGTCGTCGAACCAGACGACGAGACTGGGGTGTTCCTTCCACGTGTCTGTCATGGTGTGCTCGCCGCCTCGGATAGCTCTGATACCAGGGGTTGCAGCACATAGAATTCACGGAGCTCAGGTTGCTCCCTGATCAACGTGAGGAAAACATTTTTCAGGGCAGGGAAGATCGTCATCACCGAGATCACGTCGGCTTTGGTCATTTCAATCTGCTCGTCTGTCAGCAGGCCGTTCTCGTAGGCAGTTTCCTGGACCGTCCAGAGATTGAGGAAGCGACGGGCCATCAGTTGAAGCTGGAGAGTCTCGATATCGGTAAGCGGAGAGTTCTCCCTGAACTTGATCAGCAGCGCTGCTGTCTCGGCGCTGGAATAGCCCAGCTCGTTGAACTGGTTAATGTCCCGGTTTATCTCGTAGGTGGTGGTCGCCTGGGCAATCCGGTTGGACTGCCGAACTTCGTAGGCCAGTAGCAGCAGTGAGAGTACAACGGCTGCTATCCCGACCATCTCAATCACGTCTTTGGTTTGCCAGCGGTTGTTGTCTGCCATACCTGCCCGCCCGGAATGGGATCATTGGAAACGAGGTCGAGTATAGATGCTAGTGATGCGGTAGGCGTGGCTATTCAGTCGCCAAAGCAGGCTGCCCGGCAGATTCTCTGGGCTCTGCTATGCTCAACGCACCCACAACGGAGGCTGTACGATGTCAGATTACTTTGATCTGGGCAGTTATGGCCGCCCAGCCAGTGGTATTCCTGCTGCACAAACCTGGTTTGATCGCGGCCTGGTTTGGTTGTTTGCCTACAACCACGAAGAGGCCATTGTCTGTTTCGAACACACTCTGGAAGCTGACCCTTCCTGTGCGCTGGCACACTGGGGCATCGCCTATGCGATTGGCCCCAATTACAACAAACCCTGGGAAATCTTCACGCCGGAAGAAAGGGGGCCGGCCCTGGAGCGCGCCCATACGGCGCTGGAGGCCGGGCTTGCCCTGGACAACGCCGGGCCAGTCGAGCGCGCATTGCTGGAAGCGCTGGCGTCACGCTATCCCACCGACCCTGGGATAGAAGACTACCAGCCCTTCAATGATGGCTTTGCTGCTGCCATGAAGCCTGTATATGAAGCCAACCCGGATGACCTGGATATTGCCTTTGCTTATGCCGAAGCCCTGATGAACCGGACACCCTGGCAGCTCTGGGATTTTCACAACAGCGTGCCCAACCCCGATGCCTCGACGCCGGTGGCGATGGCCGTGCTGGAGCGAGCCTTCGACCAGACACCCGGTGCCTGGGATCATCCCGGCCTGCTGCATATGTACATCCACCTGATGGAGATGTCCCCCCACCCGGAGCGCGCGCTGCGCCACGGCGACCGCCTCAAGGACCTGGTGCCCGATGCCGGCCACCTGGTGCACATGGGCACCCACATTGATGTGTTGTGTGGCGACTACCAGACCGTGCTCTACCGCAACCTTGCTGCCGCTGACGTCGACAATAAATTCAAGGCCTATGCCGGCCCGGAAAACTTCTATGCGCTGTACCGCATTCACAACCTGCACTTCGCGTTCTACGGCGCGATGTTCCTGGCCCAGAAGGCGGCGGCAATGGACGCCGTGGTACGCCTGCGCGAGGAGGTGCCGGATGAAGTGGTGCGCTCCTACCCGGATGTTTTCGAAACTTTCGTGGCGGCAGCTCCGCATGTCTATATCCGCTTCGGGATGTGGCCGGAGATACTCGAACTGGAACAGCCTGAAGACACCGAGCTGTATGTAACGACCCACGCACTGATCTACTACGCCAAGGCCGTGGCCCTGGCCAACCTGGGGCGTCACGAGGAAGCGCAGGCCACCATGGCGGACTTTACCCTGGCCTATGCCCGCGTGCCGGACACCCGCATGCTGTTCAACAACAAGGCCAGGGACGTGTTGGCGATTGCCGAGGAAATGATGAAGGGCGAAATCGCCTTCAAGGCCGGGCGCCGTGAGGAAGGCCTGGACCATCTCCGGCGGGCCGTTGAGCTCGATGACAACCTCGAGTACGAAGA
>JAZBOY010000205.1:0-7089 GCA_036351375.1 Halieaceae bacterium | reverse complement strand
GGTCTTCCGCACCAATGTCGACCCTCACCACGGCTGGCGCATTGCCGGCCTGGACTGGGACGCAATTTACCGGGACTGGCGCAGCGATGCGTTGAAGTACTACTGGCAGGATTATCCCGCGATTACCTAGTCGGCTGCATTTGTCGGCCACACCTCGCCGGCCACACCTCGCCGGCCGCGCCTCGCCGGCCGCGCTAATTCCCGAACCAGCCGTCCAGACGGCGCAGGGTCTCTGTGAGGATTTCGCCCTCGAGGTTGGCATTCGCATCCGCGTAAACCTCGGCTTCGGTCAACACGGTGTTGTCCGGCTCGACCCGCGGGCTGTTGTCTGCAAAGTTCACATCCAGCGTGACCGCTTTGGTCGCTCCGGCAGCATTACTCCAGGGCTCCCAGACCGGTAGGCTGTTGCCGTTGGGGTCGCCCATCCAGGCAAAGCTCGACCAGTAGCTCACCATGATGTCGGCCATGGTGGCACGGCTGTCGGCGTTGTCTTCGGTAAAGACCAGGGGTGTAAAGGCAGCAAAAATAAAGGTGTCTTCGTTGCCCATCATGAAGGAGATCTCACCACTGTGAAACGCGCCGCCGGTGGCTGCGAAGGGGCCAGGCAACGGGCTGTCGCCGTTCTCGTCCGGAGAGCCCCAGTTGAAGCGGTACACATACACCCCTGGCATGTCGTCGTTGCTGCGCAAGCGGGTGGCGAGATCGTCGGCGCCGGTGACGCGCCAGGCCTGGCTCAGGTAGGTGCCCACGGCTTCACGCAACTCGGGCGGCCCGTCAGGGTACTGGTTGAACCCCAGGGGGCTGGTATACAGCTTGTATTCGTCCTTGTTGGTCCCCAGCAGCAGGGGCACCTTGTTGGGGAAATTGCCACTATCGATCACATCGTAGCCGGCCTCGGGAATGACGACCCCGTCGCCGATGATCTCGGGGGTGCTGGCCAGGGTGAGGATGGTTTCCGCGTCAAAGCTGCGCAGGAAGTCGGCGGTTTCCTCGTCCGTCATTTGCCGATCCGGTAGCCCTGCAAAGGCAGTGAGGTCGGCGATCAGTGTGTTGGCCGCATCCAGGGCCACCGACGTTGGCGTCACGCTGCCGCCCAGGCTCTGGATGATGCCCTTGTGGAACAGGCCGCTGGCCTGGTCCCCAATCACCAGCGTCAACACGTTGGCGGCGCCGGCGGATTCACCGACGATGGTGACATTGTCGGCATCGGCGCCAAAGCCCGTCGCGTTGCGCTGGATCCATTCCAGCGCGCTGACCAGGTCCAGGGTGCCGTAGTTGCCCGACGCGTCCTGCACGCTGTCGCCGGCCAGGGACGGGTGGTATAGCCAGCCCAGTGTGCTGAGCCGGTACTGCACGGTTACCACCACCATGTTGCCGCGCTCTGCCAGGCGCGCGCCATCGTAGGCCGGGGTCAACTGGCCGGTGTCGCCGTTGTTATTGCCACCGCCGTGAATCCATACGAACACCGGCAGGTCGCGTTCCTGGCTCT
Organism: Halieaceae bacterium; assembly: GCA_036351375.1. Lineage (GTDB taxonomy): Bacteria > Pseudomonadota > Gammaproteobacteria > Pseudomonadales > Halieaceae > JANQIO01. The sequence goes on along the minus strand of JAZBOY010000205.1, from coordinate 5,600 downwards.
GGGGCCGGAATACGTTCAGGTAGAGACAGTCCTCGCTGCCATCAAACTCGCTCTCGAAATAGGGCACCTGCAGGCAGAAATCCGCAAGCTCGGTGGCGGGGCGTGTCTCGGTCCAGGGCTCCGGCGGCTGCGGTGCGCGCCAGCGCAGTTCGCCCACCGGCGGCGCCGCGAAAGGAATGCCCAGGTACTCCCAGGCCAGGGCGCGGCTGCTGGCCTGGCCCTCGATCGGGCCGCTGTCGAGGCTGACCGCGGTGCCCAGTGGCTCCAGGGGCTCGACTTCGACAAAGGTGTTGTCGCTGTCCGAACAGGCCGCCAACAGCAGGGCGGTCAATGACAGGGCATACCGGGACCATGGGGACACGGGCGTCTCCTTGTTATTCTTGAGAGTGAAAGCGGCAGTGTGCCAACTTTGCCGGCGCGATGCCAAGCCCGCCACAGCCCAGGGAGTACTGCATGTCGAACCACTGTCATCATGATCAGGCGCAGGGTGGGTGCTTCATCTGCGAGGGGGCGCAATGGCAAGCGGATACGCCGGAGTGTGTGCAGCGCCGGCAGTTGCTCAAGGCCTCACTGGCGGCACCACTGGCATTGGCGCCTGCCTTCGGCGCAGCTGCGCAGGGGAGCACTGTCGGCCCGCCGAAGAGCGGCAGTTTCGTGATCAATGCCGGTGCCGCTCTGGTGCTGCGCGACGGCGATATCGCCATCGATCACGACGTTTCAATACTGGTGCGCAATGGAGTGATCGAAACAGTGGCGCGAAAGCCGATTCGTGGCTTCGAAGTGGTGGATGCCCGCAAGCAGCTCCTGGTGCCCGGCTTTATCAGCGGGCATACCCATGCCGCCAGCGCCACGCCCACCCGCGGCATTATTGAGATGGGCCGCTCCTTCGCGCGGCCGCTGGAACTGGTAGAAACCCTCAGCGGCGACGAGCTGGATGCTCTCACCGCGTTCAACGTGATGGAATTGCTGCTGGGTGGCGCCACCACCCACCTGGAGATGTCGCTGAGCCTGCGCCAGGCCCAGTCCTATGTGCGCGTGGCCACACGTTGGGGCGTACGCGGCTACCCCGGCGGTATGGTGCCAGGCATTGCCCGCCTGTTCCCGATCTGGTTTCGCGGCGATGACCAGGTGCTGAAAGAGTCCGTGGCCGGCACGCTCGAGGAGATCGAGGCCAACCTCAGTTTTGCACGCGGCATCAACGGCAGTGCCGATGGTCGTATCCTGCCGCAGGTGACACCGCATGCCACCGACACCCAGACGCCGGAGACCATGCGCGCCCACGCCGCCGCTGCGGCAGAGCTGGGTAACGGTATTCACATTCACCTGTCCCAGTCGGGCCGGGAAACCGAGACGGTAAAACGCCTGTGGGGGATGACACCGACAGCCTGGTGCAAGCAGTTCGGCTTCTTCGATGGGCCCTTCTTCGGTGCCCACATGGTGGGGCTGGATTTCGAGGTGGACCCACCGCTGCTCAATGCCGCCGGTGCCGTGTACGCCCACTGCCCCTCGGGCGGGGGTGCCGGTGGCCCGACCCAACCCTACCCGGAGGCGCTGGCCGCGGGCATGAACGTCAATATCGGTATCGATACCCATTCCAATGACTACCTCGAGAACCTGAAGCTCGCCGTGCTGTACGGCCAGGCCCGCGAATCCCTGATTGCCGAGACCAGCCCGGTGCCGCTTAAGAAACCGACCATCTGGGATGCCGTGCGCGGCGCCACGCTGGGCGCAGCGAATGGCCTGGGCCGTGAGGATATCGGGCGCATCTCACCCGGGGCGAAGGCCGATCTGGTCGGCATTGACGTCAGTGGCCCGCTGGTGGGTACCGGTGCCTTCCCGCCCGAGCCGCTCAGCAACCTGCTGTATGCCAACGGACTGTCTACCCGCATGGTGATGACCGACGGCATGTTCCAGGTATTCGACGGGCAGTTCGTAGCTGATGACGCCACCCGGGTGGCGCTGGAGGGCGGCGAGGTGGTCAGGGAAATCTGGTCACGACTCGCCGCAGAGGGCTGGTTCGACTAGCCCGGCTTAATCCCAGTGCAGCGTTACCGTGCCCCGTATGCTGCGTGGTTCAAGTGGGTGGAAATGAATGTCCTCGACCCCCTCTGCAGGCTCGCCATCCAGGCGTGAGGCATAGAAGTAGGCAATGTCGTTGTCATCGGAATCCAGCAGGTTGAAGACGTCGACCCGAAACTCGGCCAGCTTCCAGCGGTAGGCGATGCCTGCGTTGAGCAGCCAGGAATCGTCAGCGCGTACCGAGTCATCTTCCACCAACGGGGCCTCACCCAGATAGCGGGCGCGCAAGCTTGCACTCAGGCCGTTCGACCAGGCGGCGTTGGCGCCTACTGTCAGCGTATCTTCCACGGCGCCAGGTATTTCACGACCGCCGCCCTGGTCAGCTTTGAACTCGGCGTCGGTGTAGGTGTAGGCCGCGTTCAGGCTCAGCCAGTCTGAGGCCTGCCAGAAGGTGGACAGTTCAATACCGGTGCGCTGCGAGCTGTCGTTGGGCTCGGTGGTGCCGGCGTCACCCACGTAGACCAGCTCCGAATCCAGCTCCAGCCAGAAGGCGACGACGCTGGCATTGAAGCGCGCACCGCGTTCGAATCGCAAACCCAATTCGGCGCCCTCGGACTCCACCAGGGCGTCTACGGAATCGACCAACTCGCCACTGCCCGGGTCGCGGGAAATGGTAGCGCCGCGCACGTCGTTGGAATGGAAGCCCCGGCCCCAACTGGCATATGCCTCTACACCTTCAGAGAAGCGATAGGCCAGGTTGAGCGAGGGGCTCAGCAGGTTGTCGTCGCCGCTGCCACTGTTCTCCGGAAGCAGTGCCGAGACGTCCCAATCAAAATGGTCACCCCTGAGGCCGGCCACGGCGCGCAGCCGCTCTGTCACTGGTACTTCCAGGGAAGCCCAGGCGCCGACTGACCACTGCTCGACCCTGTCATTTCGTGTGGTATCGAAGCGCTGGCGCCCGGCGGTATTAAACAGACCCACCTGGTCAATATCGTCGTAGCGAGCGTCAGCGCCGTAGTACAGGCTGATGTTGCGGCCGGCCAGGTCCAGAGGCAGGTCACCGCTTATCCAGGCGCCCCAGACCTGCCGTTCGTCCCGTTGCTCAAACTCGTCGCCTTGCACCGGGTTGTCCAGCAGGTAGGTGAAATTGGAATACAGGGTGAAATCGTAATCGACCAGGTAGCCGCCGGCGCGCCAATGGGTAGCTGCCAACTCTGCTGTAAGGGCATAGCGCTCGGTTTCGCCGCCGAGATCCGGGTCGATAAAACCCAGCTCATCAATCAGTCCGCTGTCCACGGCCCGCTGTGGAATCTGGTCGGTAGCATCCCACTGGCTGTCGTAGCCCTGCAGCGTGACATTGGCGGACAGTTCTCCCAAGTCGACGTTATAGCCCAGGTAGCCTTTGTGCTGTTCAAGGTTTTCCTCGAGGTCCCAGGGGCCATCGTAGGTGGTGACGTCCAGGGCCCCGACCAGCGCGCCGGCCCCAAGTTCGGCGCTGCCTGCTAGCAGACCACGATAGTAGGCGAACTCCCCTGCAGTGACCTTGATGATCGTCTCCGGCAGCTCTCGGTACATGCTGAAGTCAACGCTGCCGGCAGAAGAGAAATCACCCCGCGAGGCGTGGTAGGGGCCTTTGCGGTAGCGGGTGGTCTCTACCAGTTCGGGGATAATGAAATTGAGGTCCAGGTAGCCCTGGCCGTGCCCGTGGCTACGCATATTGATCGGCACGCCGTCGACATGGGCCGAAAAGTCCGTGCCGTGGTCGAGGTTGAAGCCGCGCAGGAAATACTGGTTGGCCTTTCCGGTGCCCGAGTGCTGGGTGGCCACCATGCCGGGCACTGCCTCGACCAACTCGCCGACACGCAGCAGGGGTGGCAGGGTGATGTCGTCATAGCCCACCATACCTTCCGATGCGGTCTGTGCTGTGCCGACCTGCTGCTGTGCGCGGCCGAAGACAACAACTTCTTCCAGTTCCTGGCGGCCAGATGCGGCTGCCGCTGCACCAGACATCAGCCATGCGGCAACAAGTTTTCGAGCTGTAGCTGTGTTCATCGGCATTTCCGTACATTGCCCGGAACCCTATTCGAGACGACTGACGCTCTGGATGCAACCCGATGAAAGATTATCGATATCTTCGCGCCGGGCTGTGCCTTCAGGCCGGCAGGAACTGCAACGCCGCACCGTTGTTGCACCAGCGCTGGCCGGTAGGCCGGGGCCCATCACTGAATACGTGGCCGTGGTGGCCGCCGCAGCGTGCGCAGTGGTACTCGGTGCGTGGCCAGACCAGCTTGTAATCCTTCTTGGTGTTGAAGGCGCCGGGGATATGAGTAAAGAAACTCGGCCAGCCAGTGCCGGATTCGTACTTCATGTCTGACGTGAACAGGGGCAGATCGCAGCCGGCGCAGGCGAAGATGCCACGCCGCTTCTCGGCATTCAGCGGGCTGGTGCCAGGTCGTTCGGTGGCCTCGCGGCGCAGCACGTCATAAGCCAGTGGTGACAGCCGCTCGCGCCACTCATCCGGCGAGAGTTCCAGCTTGTCTTCGGCGCTGGGTGGGGTAAAGTCCGCCGGCAGGAAATCGCGCCAGGCCGCCTGTAATTCAGCTTCGCTCATGCTCGCCTCCGTCATTGCGGGTCGCAGGGCATACAGGGCCGGTACTGCCAGCAGGCCGCCCAGCAGGAAGTCGCGTCGTTTCACGAGTGTCTCCGTTTCTGATTGTTGCCATGCATAGACAGCACGGCGCGCAAATAGTGCCAGTGCTGCTTGCTACGCAGGTGAGCCGCTATCTGTTTAACGGGGTTTTCGAATCTGCGAAGTCGACAGGCCTAGAAAATCGTGTCGTCACTGGAGGGGCAGGCCTGCGCCTCGACAGTGACCGGTTTCCCGGTGTTGAGATCTTCTACCGTGGTGGTCCAGCAGTTCCCGAATACCGAACAGTAACAAACGCCCAGCACCACACGTCCGGCGTTGCGCCACACGAGCGTGCCGCTGTCCTCATGATTGATCGACAGCATTTCCCCGGCCTCGCCAGGCGCCAGTACGCTGCCTATCAACGCGGATTCACTCAGGGCAACCCGGCGGCCGGTGAGGAATTTCGTCACTTCACCCCAGCTCCTGGCCGGCTCCCCATCGACATCGACGGTTATGTGCTTGATAAAGGCAGGCCCCAGGCCCTTGTTGGCAAGGTTCAGCGAATAGCTGTGGTCGGTGCTGTAGGCCGCCCAGAAATCGATGATGGGGAGTACCGAGGCAGCCTGCTGCTCACGCATCAGGTAGGCCTCGTAGATCGACACCGTCAGTGCTGACAGGCTGACGATGCCTGCCGCCAGCGCGGTCATCATGCTCGAAGTAATTCGTGGGGTTTTGCGCGGGTCCGTGTCACTCATCGCCACAGTCTAGACGAAAATCAGCGACTTCTGGCTCGGGCGATACTCCGCCGGCTTTCCTGTGTCTGGAAATCAGCCGGATGAAGACTATGTCGCGCGTTTCCCAGATACTGTACCTTCACACAGCTCCAGGTATGATCGCGCCGGCAGTGTGGCTTGCGAGTTCACAGCCCGCGGTCTGCGACAAACAGGACAGG
>JAZBOY010000204.1:0-3259 GCA_036351375.1 Halieaceae bacterium | reverse complement strand
CTGGCAGCGGCGCTCGATTTCCGGGTTCTGGCGCTGCACCGATGCAAAATCCAGGTCCTCCGCGCTGGCGCCGCTGTCCATGGACGAGGCGGCACCGCCGCCAAGGCCGATCAGCATGGCCGGGCCGCCCAGCACCACCAGCTGGTAGCCCGGTTCGATAGCACCCTTCTCGACGTGCTCCTCGCGGATATTGCCGTAGCCGCCGGCAATCATGATGGGCTTGTGGTAGCCGCGCACCTCGTTGTCGAGGGACACCTCGAAACTGCGGAAGTAGCCACACAGGTTGGGGCGCCCGTACTCGTTGTTGAAAGCAGCGCCGCCGATCGGGCCCTCGATCATTATGTCCAGGGCAGAGACGATGCGCCCGGGTTTGCCGTAGTCCTGTTCCCAGGGCTGACGGTGGCCGGGAATCTGCAGGTTGGATACCGAGAAGCCGGTAAGGCCGACCTTGGGTTTGGAACCGCGCCCCACCGCGCCCTCATCGCGGATTTCCCCGCCGGAGCCGGTGCCCGCACCGGGAAACGGCGCTATCGCCGTGGGGTGATTGTGGGTTTCCACCTTCATCAGCAGGTGGATCGGCTCCTGGTGATAGCTGTACTCGGCACTGTCCGGCGCCGGGTAGAAGCGCCCGGCCCGGTGGCCCTGTACCACGGCCGCGTTGTCGGAATAGGCAGACAGTACGCCCTCTCCGCCGCGGGCGTGGGTATTGCGAATCATCTGGAACAGGGAATGGTCCTGGGCCTTGCCGTCGATGGTCCAGCTGGCGTTGAAGATCTTGTGCCGGCAATGCTCCGAATTGGCCTGGGCGAACATCATCAGCTCGACATCGGTGGGGTTGCGTTCAAGGCCCTGGAAACTCTCCACCAGGTAATCGATTTCATCCTCTGCCAGTGCCAGGCCGAGGCTGACATTCGCGGCTGCCAGTGCCTCACGCCCACCGTCGAGAATATCCACGCTCCCCATCGCGGCCGGTGCATGCTGCTCGAACAGGGCCGCGGCATCGTCTTCGTGGGACAGCACGGTCTCCACCATGCGGTCGTGCAGCAGTGCCGCCAACGGAGCAGCGTCGGCACCCTCCGGCAGTTCTACGCGGTAGGCGACACCGCGCTCGATGCGGCGCAGTTGATCAAGCCCACAGCCGTGGGCGATATCCGTGGCCTTGCTGGACCAGGGTGAGCGCGTGCCGATGCGGGGCACCACCAGGAACAGGGTGCCGGCATCCACCGCCTCCGCCTGGCGCGGCCCGTACTGCAACAGGCGCTCCAGCACCGCCAGCTCGGCGTCGCCGATGGGGCCGTCGTAATCAACAAAGTGCATGAAGCGGGCGCTGAGAGCGCCGAGGTCGGGGTGAAGCTGGGTGAGTTGAACCTTGAGTTTCTGAAGCCTGAAATCCGACAGGGCCGGGGCGCCGGGCAGCGTGATCATCCGCGATTAGCCTGTGTAAGTCGCCTGTGTGGGCTGTGCGGCGGGACCGAACACCCCGCCTGAAAAGCGCGCTATTGTACTGTATTCCCCCGGGAGCGTCAGCGCCGTATGCCAGCTTTCTGCGGCCCCGGCACAGGGCTACACTTCCAGCATGAGCTTGAAAATGACCATCGCCCTGACCCTCTCGCTGCTGCTGGCGGGCTGCTCCAGTGACGACACCCTGCAGCGGGTGCTGGAGCGGGGTGAGCTGATAGTGGCGACCCGTAACGGTCCGACCACCTATTTCATAGACAAGGGTGAATCCGCCGGCTTTGAACACGAGTTGGTGCGCCGCTTTGCCGAAGAGCTGGGCGTCGAGGTGACGTACCGCTCGCGGCACAATATCCGCGACATTTTCGACGATATCCGCCGCGAGCAGGTGGATTTCGCGGCCGCGGGATTGACGGTTACTGCCAGTCGCCAAGCCGAGTTTCGCTTTTCTGCGCCCTATTACGATATCGACCCGCAAATTGTTTACAAGGCGGGCAGCGCCAAGCCGCGAAGTGTGGAAGACCTGTACGACGGTCGCGTGGTGACCATGGCCAACAGCAGTCACGCCGAGGCCATGGCCCTGTTGCACCAGGACCACCCGGACCTGGAGTGGCAGGAAATCGAAGACGTGGAACCGCTGGACCTGATGGACATGGTCACCACCGGTTCCGCCACCTATGCGGTCATCGACTCCAATGAATTTGTCGCCAACCGCAGCTTCCATCCCAAACTCAGAATCGGCTTCAATCTCGGCGAGCAACAGGAACTGGCCTGGCTGTTCAGCCAGCGCGAGGAAGATGACAGCCTGTGGCAGGCCGCCAATGACTTCCTGGCGCGCATCGAGGCCGACGGCACCTTGTCACAGCTCAAGGAGCGCCAGTTCGGCCACGCCTGGGGCGTGGACCAGGTCGACTCGCAAACCTTCAACCGGCGGATGCGCCAGCGCCTGCCCACCTACGAGCAGATGTTTCGCCAGGTGGCAGCGGAGTACCAGCTCGACTGGCAGCTGCTGGCCGCCATTGCCTACCAGGAGTCCCACTGGAACCCGCGGGCGCGCTCCCCCACCGGCGTACGCGGCATGATGATGCTCACCCAGTCGACAGCCAGGGAGATGGATGTGCGCAATCGGCTCGATGCCATGCAGAGCCTGCGCGGGGGCGCCCGCTACTTCAAGAAGATCAAACGCCAGCTGCCGGATGACATCCTGGAGCCTGATCGCACCTGGTTTGCGCTGGCCGCCTACAACATCGGCCGCGGTCACCTTGAAGATGCGCGGGTCATCACCGAGCGCCAGGGCGGCGACCCCCACCTGTGGTCAGACGTGAAGGAGCGGCTGCCGCTGTTGCAGCGCAGCAAGTACTACAAGACCGTGAGATATGGTTATGCACGCGGCGCCGAGCCGGTGACCTATGTGAAGAATATTCGCCACTACTACAACATCCTCGCCTGGCAGGATATTGCCGCCAATCGCCCCGCACCGCCGGTAGACGCCAATGAATACCTGCCGGACGTTGTCAGGGCCGTGGACCTGTCGGCCCTGTGAGCGGCGCGGGGCCCGACCTGCAGCCCACCCTGGTGGGAGACCGAATCACCCTGCGGCCGCTGGAAGAGAGGGACTTCGAGGCCCTGCACGCGGCTGCATCGGATCCCATGATCTGGGAGCAGCACCCCGACAATACCCGCTATCAGCGTGACGCCTTTGAGGCGCGCTTCTTCCGCGGTGCCATCGCATCGGGCGGCGCCCTTGCAGTGATTGCCAATGACAGCGGCGAGGTGATCGGCTCCTCGCGCTATTACGAGTGGG
>JAZBOY010000203.1:0-8408 GCA_036351375.1 Halieaceae bacterium | reverse complement strand
TTCTGCTGGTTGACCTGCAGCTGTACGTCAGCCGCGCTGATGCGCTCGCCGTTGACTTCCGCCACGTACTGGATGCCGCCGCCAGTGAGCAGCGAGTCGATACCGGTGATAGCGAAGGGGATAACCATCAGGCCAATGATCACCATGGCGATGGTGCCTTTCAGGTTCTTGCGAATATTCTGGAGCATGGGTGTCTAGCTGAATCGTGGGTGTTGCATCTACTTCAAAAAAAAAGCGCACCGTGAAGTGCGCCCTTTTTCCTGTATTTCGCTCGGTCTTAGCTGTTTACAGCGTCCTTCAGTGCCTTGCCTGCCTTGAAGCCAGGTACCTTGGCAGCGGGAATCTGGATTTCCGCGCCAGTCTGCGGGTTACGGCCGGTGCGCGCAGCGCGCTCCTTGACCGCAAACGTACCAAAGCCAACCAGGGCAACGGAGTCGCCGTTCTTCAATGCGCCGGTGATGGAATCTACGACGGCATCCAGGGCGCGACCGGCCGCGGCCTTGGGTATGTCAGCAGATGCCGCAATAGCATCAATAAGTTCTGTTTTGTTCACACTTATCCCCTTTCATCTTGTAATGCGTGGACTTGTTGTTATGGCTCAAATACTCGGGTATTCGAGCCGTGGACTCTAATATAGGTAATTCAACCCGGTCAACCGGAGCATATCGTTTAATGGGTGTTAATGCGATTGTTTTCCTCTGAATCTGTGGCGTCTGACGCCCCCAGAGGGTCCGCAAGATAGTCTTCGTCGGAGAGCGGTTCGGGCATCTTTTCGAGTGCGATATCGAGCACCTCGTCAATCCACTTGACCGCATGGATGTCCAGGTCGGATTTTATGTTCTCCGGGATCTCCTTGAGGTCTCTTTCATTCTCTTTGGGAATAACCACAGTGGTGATTCCACCGCGGTGGGCCGCCAGCAGTTTTTCCTTGAGGCCACCAATCGGCAGTACTTCGCCACGCAGGGTGATCTCGCCCGTCATGGCCACCTCGGAGCGCACCGGGATATCGGTCAGCACTGACACCAGCGCAGTGCACATGGCGATACCGGCGCTGGGGCCGTCCTTTGGAGTGGCTCCTTCCGGCACGTGAATGTGCAGGTCGTGTTTGTCGTGGTAACTGGCCGGGATACCCAGCAGCTGAGAACGAGAACGCACCACGGTGGTAGCGGCCTTGATCGACTCCTGCATGACATCACCGAGGGAGCCGGTGGTCACCTGGCGCCCCTTGCCCGCTACAGCCACTGCCTCGATGCTTAGCAGTTCCCCGCCGACGTTGGTCCAGGCCAGGCCAGTCACCTGCCCCACCTTGTTGTCTTCCTCGGCGCGGCCGAAGTTGAATTTGCGCACGCCGCACAGGTCGGTGAGCATATCCGGCATGATGGTCACCGGGGCTTCGTTCTCCGCCAGGCTGAAGGCCTTGACCATCTTGCGGCACACCTTGGCGATTTCACGTTCCAGTGAGCGCACGCCCGCCTCGCGGGTGTAGTAGCGAATCATGTCCAACAGCGCCTCGGCCGAGAATTCCAGTTCGTCCGCCTTGAGGCCGTTCTGCTTGACCTGCTTGGGAATCAGGTAGCGCTGCGCGATGTTGAGCTTTTCGTCCTCGGTGTAACCGGGGATGCGGATCACTTCCATGCGGTCCAGCAGCGGTGCCGGAATGTTCATGGTGTTCGAGGTACACACAAACATCACGTCTGACAGGTCGTAGTCGACCTCCAGGTAGTGATCGTTGAAGGCATGGTTCTGCTCCGGATCGAGCACCTCGAGCATGGCCGAGGCCGGGTCGCCGCGATGGTCCATGCCCATCTTGTCGATTTCGTCCAGCAGGAACAGCGGGTTGCGGACGCCGGCCTTGGCCATCTTCTGCAGCAGCTTGCCGGGCATGGACCCGATGTAGGTGCGTCGGTGGCCGCGAATCTCGGCCTCGTCGCGTACCCCGCCGAGCGCCATGCGCACGAACTTGCGGTTGGTCGCCCGCGCCATGGATTCACCGAGGGAGGTCTTGCCCACGCCGGGCGGGCCGACCAGGCAGAGTACCGGGCCCTTGATCTTGCGCACGCGCTTCTGCACCGCGAGGTATTCAAGGATGCGCTCCTTCACTTCCTCGAGGCCGTAGTGATCGGTTTCGAGAATATCGCTGGCGCGCTTGAGATCGTGCTTGACCTTGCTGCGCTTGGACCAGGGCACACTGAGCATCCAGTCGATGTAGCTGCGCACCACCGAAGCTTCGGCGGACATGGGCGACATCATCTTCAGCTTGTTGAGCTCGGCGGTGGTCTTGTCGCGAGCCTCTTCCGGCATCTTGGCCTCTTCGATCTTGGCCTGCAGCTCCTCGATCTCATTGGGCTCTTCATCCAGCTCACCCAGCTCCTTCTGGATGGCCTTCATCTGCTCATTCAGGTAGTACTCGCGCTGGCTCTTCTCCATCTGCTTCTTGACGCGACCGCGGATGCGCTTCTCTACCTGGAACAGGTCGATTTCGGCTTCCATCAGGCCCATCAGGTGCTCGAGGCGCTCGCGGATGCCGGAGATTTCCAGGATGGCCTGCTTCTGCTCCAGGTCCACGCTCATGTGCGCGGCGATGGTGTCGGCCAGGCGGCCGGGCTCGTCGATACCCGACAGTGAAGTCAGCACCTCACTGGGCACCTTCTTGCTCAGGTTGACGTATTTTTCAAACTGGGAAATGGTGGAACGGACGAGGACTTCTGCCTCATCGCGGGGAATCTCTTCACTCTCGATTTCGCGCACTTCAGCCACCGCGAAGCGCTCACCATCGTCGACGCTGCCGATCGACGCGCGATAGCCCCCTTCCACCAGCACCTTGATGGTGCCGTCGGGCAGCTTCAGCAGTTGCAGGATGCTGGAAACGGTGCCGACCTGGTAGACGTCGTCCACGCCCGGGTTGTCCTCGGAAGCATTGCGCTGCGCCACCAGCAGCACCTGCTTGTCCGCGGCCATGGCATCTTCGAGGGCCTCGATGGATTTCTCACGGCCCACAAACAGCGGCAGAACCATGTGGGGGTATACCACCACGTCCCGCAGGGGAAGCAGAGGCAGGCTTACAACACTTTCGGATCCCATAGGTTTCTCCCTGGCGTATCACGTCTATGTGAACTGTGTGATATGGGGCTTGTGGAGCGGTTTGCAAGGGCTGACGCCCCGCGCAAAGCCGCAGCTGGTAAAGCGTGAGAATCGGTAAAGAACGGCAGGGCGCGAAGCTCCGACCAGGTACCGGGATGGCAGGCAACAGGTCGTGCCAGCTACCCCCTGCCCTCCGGCATTATTCCTCTGGCGCCGCCGCCTTGGGCGGTTCGCTGTTCTGGTAGACCAGCAGCGGCTCGGAATCGCCCTTGATTACGGATTCGTCGATGACGACCTTGCTGACGTCATCGCGAGACGGAATGTTGTACATGCTGTCGAGCAGCACGGCTTCGAGAATGGAGCGCAGGCCCCGGGCGCCGGTCTTGCGCTCCATGGCCCGCTCGGCGATGGCACGCAGGCCGTCGTCGCGGAAATCAACTTCCACCCCTTCCATTTCAAGCAGCTTGCTGTACTGCTTGGTCAGGGAGTTCTTGGGCTCCGTGAGAATTTGGACCAGGGCATCGATGTCCAGTTCCTCGAGGGTGGCGATCACGGGCAGGCGACCGACAAACTCGGGAATCAAACCGTAGCGCACGAGATCTTCCGGCTCCAGGTCGCGCAGTACTTCGCCCACGTTCTTGGAATCGTCCTTGCTTTTCACCTCGGCCGCGAAGCCGATACCACCCTTTTCGGAGCGGTCGCGAATCACCTTGTCCAGCCCGGCAAAGGCACCGCCACAGATGAACAGGATATTGGAGGTATCGACCTGCAGGAATTCCTGTTGCGGGTGCTTGCGTCCACCCTGGGGCGGTACAGAGGCGACGGTACCCTCGATCAGCTTCAGCAGTGCCTGCTGGACGCCTTCGCCGGATACGTCGCGGGTGATGGAGGGGTTGTCAGACTTGCGTGAAATCTTGTCGATCTCGTCGATATAGACGATACCCACCTGGGCTTTTTCTACATCGTAATCGCACTTCTGCAGCAGCTTCTGGATGATGTTCTCTACGTCTTCACCGACGTAACCCGCCTCGGTGAGCGTGGTGGCGTCCGCGATCGTGAACGGCACATCGAGCAGCCTGGCCAGCGTTTCCGCCAGCAGGGTTTTACCACTGCCGGTCGGACCGACCAACAGGATATTACTCTTGCCGAGCTCTACGTCTTCCGAGCGGCCGTCATCATGGCGCAGACGCTTGTAGTGGTTATAGACGGCCACCGACAGCACTTTCTTGGCGCGCTGCTGGCCGATGACGTACTCGTCGAGAATGGCCTTTATTTCCTGGGGAACCGGCAGGCGGTCCTGGGAGCTTTCACCGCCGGACTCCTGCACCTCCTCACGGATGATGTCGTTACAGAGATCAACGCATTCGTCACAGATGAATACCGAAGGACCGGCAATCAGCTTGCGTACTTCGTGCTGGCTCTTGCCGCAGAACGAGCAGTAGAGCAATTTGCCGCCGTCGTCCCCGGAATTCGTCGTCTCGTCAGTCATCTATCTACCTGGGTACCTTAAAACTTTTTCTCGTCACTGGCGGATCGCAGTGGGTGCGGTGCGCGGCCAGAACCGCTGTAACGCTACTCTTCCCTTGCTAGCCCACTGGCTATCACTGGCATTCGCTAGTCATCGCTAGCAATACCTGCCTGCACGAGGTTCGCGGATGTGCTCAAAACGCAACATCCTTTCATCGCTGTTACCTAAAGATGCTGATTTTCCCAGCACAATGCAAGTCCCTGTTCCGAATATGAGGAACAGGGACCAGGGCCCGCATGAACAGCGGGCTGTGGGCGAGCCGCCGCTATTCGGACGAGCTGTCCTCCGGGACGGCCAGCCGGCGTCCGACAACCTCATCGACCAGGCCGTATTCCTTGCTCTGCTCGGCGCTCATGAAGCGATCGCGCTCGGTATCCGACTGGATGGTTTCGATGTCCTGCCCGGTGTGTTCTGCCATCAGGTTGTTGAGGCGCTCCCGCAGGATCAGGATTTCCCGGGCCTGGATGTCGATATCCGTGGCCTGGCCCTGAGCACCGCCGCTGGGCTGGTGGATCATGGTGCGGGCGTTGGGCAGGCAGAAACGCTTGCCCTTGGCGCCGCCGGCCAACAGGAAAGCCCCCATGCTGGCTGCCTGGCCGATGCAGGTGGTGCTCACATCGGGCTTGATGAACTGCATGGTGTCGTAGATCGCCAGGCCCGCAGTCACAACGCCACCGGGGCTGTTGATGTAAAGGTTGATGTCCTTGTCGGGGTTTTCCGCTTCCAGGAACAGCAGCTGGGCGACAATCAGGTTCGCCATGCCGTCTTCAATGGGCCCCACGCAGAAGATCAGTCGCTCCTTGAGCAGGCGGGAGAAAATGTCATAGGAACGCTCACCCCGGGCGGTCTGCTCGACCACCATCGGGATCAGGCCGAGGTTCCGGACCTCTTGGCTGCTGTGTCCGTCGAACTGTCCACTCATGCGTTCTGGCTCTCCTGTGCCTGTGCAAGCGCTTCCTGATAGCTGCACGTCTTCTCGCTCACGTTGGCGGATTCGAGGATCTTCTCGATCACCGCATCCTCCAACACCATGCTTTCTACGCCGGAAAGCTGCTCCTGGTTTGAGAAATACCAGTTTACAACCTGCTCAGGCTCCTGGTAGGTCGAGGCAATCTCCTCGACGGCCTCACGCACCTTGTCGGCATCTGCCTTCAGCTCATTGCTGGTAATCAGCTCATTGAGCACCAGGCCCAGTTTCACGCGACGCTCGGCCTGCTCGGTGAACATCTCCGCCGGCAGCAGGCTCTCCATGTCCATGTCTTCAGTACCGGCACCGCCGAACTGCTGGAACATCTGCTGGCGCATGGTGTTAATCTCGCTGTCGATCAGCGCCTTTGGCACTTCCTGGCCTTCGTGGCGGGAGATGACGGCGTCCAGTACCTGCTGCTTGACCAGGTTGCGCACCGCTGTCTTCAGCTCGCGGCGCATGTTGTCCGCAATCTCGGCGCGAAACTGCTCTTCCCCGCCCTCTTCCACGCCGTAAACCTTGAACAGCTCCTCATCCATGGCCGCCGGCACGCGCTCGCTGATGGAGTGCAGGGTTACCTTGAATTCGACTTCAGCGCCGCGCAGTTCCTCGTTGTGATACTCCTCGGGGAAGCTCAGTGCCAGCGTCTTTTCCTCGCCGACGGACATACCGACGATGCCGTCTTCGAAGCCCGGAATCATGCGGCCGGAACCCAGCTGCAGCTCGGTGCCTTCGGCGCTGCCGCCTTCGAAGAGCTCGCCGTCACGGGTACCGACAAAGTCGATGGTCACCTGGTCACCGCTCTGGGCCGGGCGCTCCACCGCTTCCCATTTGCCCTGCTGGTTGCGGAACACCTCGATCATGTTGTCGACGTCCTCGTCGGTCACGTCAGCGGCCGGGCGCTCGATCTCGACACCGTTCATGTCAGCCAGCTCGATGTCCGGGAAGATCTCGAAGGTGGCCACGAACTCGATGTCAGAACCCTCGTCGAGCTGCTTGGGCTCGATATTCGGCTGGCCGGCGGGGCGCAGGTTCTCCTGGCTCACCGCCTCGTAGAAGGACTGGCTCATGACCTCGCCCAGCACTTCCTGGCGTACGCCTGCCCCGAAGCGCTGCTTGATGACCTTGAGCGGCACCTTGCCCGGGCGGAACCCGTCCAGTCGCACATTCTTTGCGGCTTTCTTAAGGCGGTTGTTGACCTCGTTCTCCACGCGCTCGGCGGGAACACCCACTGTCAAACGACGTTCCAGGCCAGACGTCGTCTCGATAGAAACCTGCATGTAACTTCCTCAGAAAAAAATGGTGCGAAAGGAGAGACTCGAACTCTCACGCCTTGCGGCACTGGAACCTAAATCCAGCGCGTCTACCAATTCCGCCACTTTCGCACATGTCCCGTCACAACCCGGCTGTACCAGGTATCACACTCTAGGTAGTAACCTTTTAAGTAGTAACCGTAAGTGGCTGAAAAACCGGGGTTTTAGAGTACCGCGCACAAGCCGGGCCGCGGGTCGATTTAAGGGCGGGGATTCTGCCACAAAGGGTTTGCCCCTTCAAGCAAGTCGGGCGGGGTGTCAACCGGTCAGGCAGGCGGGGTCGAAGGCGTATTCCCCGCGCAACCAGGCCGCCACCTCCAGGCCTGCGGGGACCCCCGTCTGGCGGTACTCAGCAGCCAGTCGCTCACGGGCCGGGGCATCGATGGCGTCGAGGCCCTGTTCCTCGAACAACTCCTGGTCCCTGGCCAGCAGCTCGGCCAGCGCCGTCGGGTAAAGCGCGTCCATTTCCGGTGCCTGCCCGCCGTAAAGCGCAGCGAGGCCGCCCAGCGGAAACCGGGATAATTCGGCCTGGTTCATCGGGTTGCACAGGTGCCCGTGCAGTGCCCCGTCCAGGTCTTTGGACCGACCCGGGAGCGGTGCCAGGTGCAGGAATTTGCTGGCCCTGGCGCCGTCGTTCACCGGGTAGTTGTCCCACAGCACGGGCTTGCGCTGCAGCTGCCGGGTAATCTCCGCAAGGTCGTCGGCGCACACTGTGGTCGAGCAAACCTTGTTGCCGGTCCAGAACACATCGACCGCGAGGTCCAGGCTGTTACCCAGGTCCTCCCAGTAGCGCGTCGGACGCGCGCCGAAGAACTGCTCGAGGACCGGATCGTAGGAATAGTAGGTCGGGCAGACGACCAGCCACTCGGCTCCGCTCCAGGCCAGCACATCGGCAACAATCTCCGCCTGGCGGGCAGCGAGATCGTCCAGCTCGCCCGGCATGTCATCGAACAGCAGTGCCAGGCAGTTGCCACCGACGGCATCGATCTCAGCGAGGCGACGCCGCAGGGCATCACGACTGGCGGCGCTGTAATCCTGGTAGAGCGCAAATGGTGACAGGCCTACCCCGAAATTCAGGCCACTGTCGCGATAGTGAGCGGCGAGCTGCGCCAGGGCGCCGGCGGTCGCGGCCGGCCAGGGCTCCTGCCAGCGCTTGCGCAGATAGGCATCACCCTTGGGGCAATAGAGGTAGGTATCCAGTCCCAGGGCCTGTAAATAGGCGGCATATTCGCGCCTGGAGCCCCAGCTCCACTCGCGTCCATAGAAGCCTTCGATGACGCCCCTGGGGCAATTTTTTTCCCGCTTCATAAGCGTCCTTGGAATTAGACGTCATTTCGTTATCGCGATTTATTTTAAAAAACCCGATAAATCGTTATGGAAAATTACCATTTTTGCGCAATACTAAGAATGTGGGCACCTATCCCCTAGTTCAAACGGGTGCTCGCTGGGACACCTCTCGTGTTCCAATCAGGGAAGCAATTCCTTTATGTTTCACTCCTAATGGTCTTATTGGGCTCCT
>JAZBOY010000202.1:0-2056 GCA_036351375.1 Halieaceae bacterium | reverse complement strand
GTCCATTTTCGATCGCATCCGCACCGAGTTCGAGCTGGAGCTCGCGAAGAAACTGGCCCTGATCCGCGAACTGGACGTCACCGGGCCGCTGGGCATTTCTTTCTGCGAAGGAAAACTCACGCCGGAGGAGGGCGAGGGCAACAGTTCCAAGGAACACTGTACCGGGGACCCGGTGCCAGTTATTTCGGCGCGATTCAAGCTCAACCTTGAAGGCGATCAGTACGGCATCTACCAGACTCACCTGCAGAGCTCGCCCACGCCGCCTTTCAACCTCGCAAGCCGCCGCTACTTCCAGGCCATTCGCGATGGGGATACCTGGCGGCTGGACAGTTCCCGGCTGCAGCGCTGGCTTCCCGGGGAGACTTACTTGCCCCTCATCCAGGCGCTGGATGGCCAACGCTATTACCTGCAGCGCATCGAGTCCTATGTAGACAGTACCCTGGAGACGGCCATCTCTGTGCCCCTGTTCAAGTCGGAACTGCCGGAAGAAGCGGGCGGGACGAATGAGTCGGTAGCGGCGGGTGAGCCGGGTCCGCTGACAGGGCCCGACGAGCTGGTCGGCGCACGGGTGGCGGTGGCCAGGTTCCGCAGCCTGGAAGACGTGGTGATGCCGCCGGGTTTTGGCTTTGCCGTGTTCGAGAACCGGTCCGGCAAGGTGTTGTTTCACAACGATTACCGGCGCAGTCTGCGCGAAAACTTTTACCGGGCCACGGACGACGACAGTGACCTGAAGGCGGCGGTGATTGCCGGCGTCAAGATGGGCCTCGACCTGGACTACAAGGGCGAGAGTGTTCACGCGGTGATGGGCCCGCTGGCGGATACGCCCTGGACGCTGGTGGTGTACTACCGCAAGCCGCTGGTAGACATCATCAATTTCCACTTTGGTGTGACCGCGTCGATCCTGAGCGCGGCGTTCATACTGATGTTCCTGATCGGCTCCGGGATTCTGGCGCTGACGGTGCCGAGGTTGATACAGGCGTGGAAGGCAGCCGAGGAGCCGCCGCCGAGCTTCGTACCGGAGTGGGTCTATCCGCTCGACGGCAAGGCCGCTCAGTATGTGGACCTGACCGGTATGAACCTGGGTCTGTTGTTTCTGTACACCGGCATTACCTACCACCTGGATATCACTCACTCCTGGCCCTGGCTGGTGCTTTCCACTGCAGCGATCTATGGCCTCTGGCACCGGCATCTGTGCCCGGAGTTCTACTCCAAACAGTTACCGCGCTGGATGCAGCCCTGGGTAACCTGGGTCCCCTACGGGTTCGCGCTGGGCGTGGTGCTGGCCTACGCCGCCGTGCTGATTGCCCATGGTGGACGTTACTATCTGCTGGGGTCTGCGCTGGTGGCCGCCGGCCTGTATCTGCTGATGCGTTTCAACGAAGCCAGGAAGCGGCGTAGGCTGGAGAGCCAGCCCCTCTCGCAACAGCAGGCGGGGCTGAGGGCGCGAGATCTCGTGAACTACCGCCGCGCGACCTGTGTCTTCGTGTTGATGCTGTCGGTCTCGCCCACCATCCTGCTCTACAACGAAAACTTCGATGTGCACGAGAAGCTCTGGGTCGAATACAACAACTGGTACAACAGCGACCAGTTGCGGGATCGCTCAGCCGGTTACGAGGCTTACGCACAGCGTACCAACCAGGCTTCGGACCTCGGGGACTTCATGCTCAAGACCTGGCAGGGCGTCTACCTGCCACGCACCGAGGTGTTCAGCCTTCAGGCGCGAGAAGAAGACGGCAACAGCGCGACACCGGGTGCTGGCGACCGTGAGCTAAAGCCCCGGGTCAGTCGCTGGCCGAAGCTCAGGCGCAAGTTCTGGCTGCCGGAGCGCTTTGACCAGGAATTCACCATTTACATGCTGGTGGCACGGGACGGTATTGCCGACACACTCGATGAATGCGAGGCCCGCACCGACATAGAGGGCCGCTCGTACTGGCAGTGCGCCAACCAGCCGCAGGTCGACAAGCAGGTGTCCTTGCTGAAGAACCTGGTCAAAGCCTTACCCAGTTTCAGCACCACCGGCTCCCTGCTGGAGAGCTTCACCGAGCGCACCCGCATC
>JAZBOY010000201.1:0-2104 GCA_036351375.1 Halieaceae bacterium | reverse complement strand
GTCCATTTTCGATCGCATCCGCACCGAGTTCGAGCTGGAGCTCGCGAAGAAACTGGCCCTGATCCGCGAACTGGACGTCACCGGGCCGCTGGGCATTTCTTTCTGCGAAGGAAAACTTACGCCGGAGGAGGGCGAGGGCAACAGTTCCAAGGAACACTGTACCGGGGACCCGGTGCCAGTTATTTCGGCGCGCTTCAAGCTCAACCTTGAAGGCGATCAGTACGGCATCTACCAGACCCACTTGAAGAGTTCACCCACGCCGCCTTTCAACCTCGCCAGCCGCCGCTACTTCCAGGCCATTCGCGACGGGGATACCTGGCGGCTGGACAGTTCCCGGCTACAGCGTTGGCTCCCCGGGGAGACTTACTCGCCCCTCATCCAGGCGCTGGATGGCCAACGCTATTACCTGCAGCGCATCGAGTCCTACGTAGACAGCACACTGGAGACAGCCATCTCTGTGCCCCTGTTCAAGTCGGAACTGCCGGAAGAAACGGGCGGGACGAATGAGTCGGTAGCGGCGGGTGAGCCGGGTCCGCTGACAGGGCCCGACAAGCTGGTCGGCGCACGGGTGGCGGTGGCCAGGTTCCGCAGTCTGGAAGATGTGGTGATGCCGCCGGGCTTTGGCTTCGCCGTGTTCGAGAACCGGTCCGGCAAGGTACTGTTCCACAACGACTATCGGCGCAGCCTCCGCGAGAACTTCTACCGCGCCACGGATGACGACAGTGACCTGAAGGCGGCTGTGATTGCCGGCGTCAAGATGGGCCTCGACCTGGACTACAAGGGCGAGAGTGTTCACGCGGTGATGGGCCCGCTGGCGGATACGCCCTGGACGCTGGTGGTGTATTACCGCAAGCCTCTGGTAGACATCATCAATTTCCACTTCGGTGTGACCGCGTCGATCTTGAGCGCGGTTTTCATACTGATGTTCCTGATCGGCTCCGGGATTCTGGCGCTGACGGTGCCGAGGTTGATACAGGTGTGGAAGGCCGCCGAGGAGCCGCCGCCGAGCTTCGTACCGGAGTGGGTCTATCCGCTCGACGGCAAGGCCGCGCAGTATGTGGACCTGACCGGTATGAACCTGGGTCTGTTGTTTCTGTACACCGGCATCACCTACCACCTGGATATCACTCACTCCTGGCCCTGGCTGGTGCTTTCCACTGCAGCGATCTATGGCCTCTGGCACCGGCATCTGTGCCCCGAGTTCTACTCCAGGCAGTTGCCGCGCTGGATGCAGCCCTGGGTGACCTGGGTCCCCTACGGATTCGCGCTGGCCGTTGTGCTGGCCTACGGCGACATGCTGATTGCTCATGGTGGACTTTACTATCTGCTGGGGTCTGCGCTGGTGGCCGTCGGCCTGTACCTGCTGATGCGCTTCAACGAGGCCAGGAAGCGGCGTAGGCTGGCTAGCCAGCCCGTCTCGCAACAGCAGGCTGGGCTGAGGGCGCGAGACCTCGTGAACTACCGCCGCGCGACCTGTGTTTTCGTGTTGATGCTGTCGGTGTCGCCCACCATCCTGCTCTACAACGAAAACTTCGACGTGCACGAGAAGCTCTGGGTCGAATACAACAACTGGTACAACAGCGACCAGTTGCGGGACCGCTCAGCGGGTTACGAGGCATACGCACAGCGTACCAACCAGGCCTCCGACCTTGGGGACTTCATGCTCAAGACCTGGCAGGGCGTGTACCTGCCACGCACCGAGGTGTTCAGCCTTCAGGCGCGAGAAGAAGACAGCAACAGGGCGACACCGGGCACTGGCGACCGTGAGCTAAAGCCCCGGGTCAGTCGCTGGCCGGAGCTTCGGCGCAAGTACTGGCTGCCGGAGCGTTTTGACCAGGAATTCACCATTTTTATGCTGGTGGCACCGGATGGTATCGCCGACACACTCGATGATTGCGAGGCCCGCACCGACATAGAGGGCCGCTCGTACTGGCAGTGCGCCAACCAGCCGCAGGTCGACAAGCAGGTGTCCCTGATGAAGAACCTTGTCAAAGCCTTACCCAGTTTCAGCACCACCGGCTCCCTGCTGGAGAGCTTCACCGAGCGCACCCGCATCGAGCACGCCATGCAGGAGCCCGACAGCGTCGGTGTCGCCACCACGCAG
>JAZBOY010000200.1:0-3411 GCA_036351375.1 Halieaceae bacterium | reverse complement strand
CCGCTTCACCGAGCTGGACGCCCGTCGCAAGACGGCGGATGTGCGCAGCCAGGACCTGCTCGCCGAGCGCAAGTCGGCCTCGAAGAAGATTGGCGAGCTGGTGCAGTCCGGCGTGCCGGTGGACGAAGCCAAGCAAACCGTGAACGAGACGCTGGAGAAAATTGCCGCGGAGATAGACGTCGCGACGGAAGAGGCGCGGCTGGTGTCCGCGGAGTTGGAAGACCTGCTGATGGGCGTGCCCAACCTGCCGTCTGACAAAGTGCCGCCCGGGGCGGATGAATCTGACAACATAGAGGTGGCGCGCTGG
Organism: Halieaceae bacterium; assembly: GCA_036351375.1. Taxonomy (GTDB): domain Bacteria; phylum Pseudomonadota; class Gammaproteobacteria; order Pseudomonadales; family Halieaceae; genus JANQIO01. The sequence continues at coordinate 3,104 of JAZBOY010000200.1, read as the reverse complement.
GGCGATATCCCCGATTTCGATTTCACGCCCAGGGACCATGTCGACATTGGCGAGGCCCTCGGCGGGCTCGATTTCGAGACCGCCAGCAAGCTCACCGGTGCGCGCTTTGTGGTACTGCGCGGAGACCTGGCGCGACTGCACCGGGCGCTGGTCAACTTCATGCTGGATATGCACCTGGGCAAGCACGGTTACCAGGAAGTGAACGTGCCCTATATCGTCAATGCCGACTCACTGCGTGGCACCGGTCAGCTGCCGAAATTCGGCGAGGACCTTTTCAAGCTGCACCACGATCCGGACTACTACCTGATTCCCACGGCGGAAGTCCCGGTCACCAATATCGCCCGCGACCGCATCCTGGAAGCAGTCGAGATTGGTGAGGGGCTGCGGTTTGTCGCCCACACGCCCTGTTTCCGTAGCGAAGCGGGCAGTCATGGCAAGGACACGCGCGGCATGATCCGCCAGCACCAGTTCGAGAAGGTGGAACTGGTGCACCTGGTACGCCCGGCAGACTCCGAGGCGGCGCTGGAGGCGCTGACCGGCCATGCCGAGGCGGTGCTGCAGGCCCTGGAGCTGCCCTACCGGAAGGTCATATTGTGTGGCGGTGACATCGGCTTCTCGGCGCAGATGACCTACGACCTCGAGGTCTGGCTGCCGGCCCAGGACACCTATCGGGAGATCTCTTCCTGCAGCAATATGGGCGACTACCAGGCGCGCCGCATGCAGGCCCGTTGGCGCAACCCGGAGACCGGCAAGCCCGAGTTGCTGCACACCCTCAACGGGTCGGGCCTGGCGGTGGGCCGTACCCTGGTGGCGGTGCTGGAAAACGGCCAGCGCCAGGACGGTACGGTGGCCATTCCGAAAGCCCTGCAGCCTTACCTGGGCGGCAAGGCCGTGCTGGAGCCCTAGACCTTGGAATTCCTGCCGCTGTTTTTCCAACTGCGCGGCAGCCGCGTGCTGCTGGTGGGCGGTGGCAAGGTCGCTGTGCGCAAGGCCCGGCTGCTGACCCGGGCGGGCGCCACACTGACCTGCGTATCGCCGGACATCGACCACGAGCTGGAAGCCATGCTGCAGCGCACCGGCGGCGAATGGCGCATGGCGCGCTATGACAGCAAGGACCTGGAAGGCGTCACCCTGGTGGTGGCAGCGACCCCGGACGACGCAGTCAACCGCCAGGTGGCGGATGACGCCGGCGCCCGCCATATCCCGGTAAACGTTGTCGACTGCCCGGAACTCTGCAGCTTTGTCTTTCCATCCATCGTCGACCGCTCACCGCTGGTGATTGGTATCAGCAGTTCCGCCAGGAGCCCGGTACTGGCGCGGCTGATTCGCAGCAAGATCGAGGCGCTGGTGCCTGCCGCCTATGGCCGGCTGGCGGAATTTACCGGCCGTTTCCGGGATGACGTAAAAGCCGTCGCCTCGGAAGAGGGTCAACGCCGACGCTTCTGGGAGCAGGTGGTGAACGGCCCCGCAGGGGAGCTGGTGCTGGCCGGCCGCGAAGCGGAGGCGGAGGCGCTGGTGCGACAGTACCTTGAGCGCCCGGCGGAGGCCCAACCGGTAGGGGAGGTTTACCTGATCGGTGCCGGCCCCGGAGATCCGGAGCTGTTGACCTTCAAGGCAGCGCGTCTGCTACAGGAAGCAGACGTGGTGTTGTACGACCGGCTGGTGACGCCGGAAATTCTCGACATGGCGCGGCGCGATGCGGAGCGCATTTACGTGGGCAAGCGCCGCGAGCGCCACGCGGTGCCCCAGGGCCAGATCAACCAGCTGCTGCTGGACCTGGCAAAGCAGGGCCTCTGCGTGGCTCGCCTGAAAGGCGGCGACCCGTTCATTTTCGGCCGCGGCGGGGAAGAGATCGAACAACTGGCGAGTCACGGCATCCCGTTCCAGGTGATACCTGGCGTTACCGCTGCCAGCGGTTGCGCTGCCTATGCGGGCATCCCCCTGACGCATCGCGACCACGCCCAATCTGTCAGATTTATCACCGGCAACCTCAAGAATGACCGCGTCGACCTGCCCTGGGAAGAGTTCGTCTCGAAACAGGAGACGCTGGTGTTCTACATGGGTCTGCAGGGGCTCGACACCATCTGCGAGCAGTTGATCGCCCACGGGCGATCCGAAGCAACACCGGTGGCGCTGGTAGAGCAGGGCACCACGCGCAACCAGCGCACCCTGACGGGCACGCTGTCTTCGCTGCCCGGTCTGGTGAAGGTGATGGAAGTACATGCGCCGACGCTGCTGATCGTCGGCGAGGTAGTGGGCTTAAGAGAGCGCCTGGAGTGGTTCGGTGAGGCGAACGAGCCTACCAGCTGGCCACCCAATGCTGGTGCGGAGAACCACCCGGTAGGCTGGAAAGCCGAGGAGGACGGAGCCTAACGCTGGTTGTTGGCCAGCATCTCGCTGCGGGCGGCAACCGCGTCCACCAGGATGTTCCCGGCTTCCATCAGCAGCACGTCCACTTCTTCTTCCTCTTCTTCCTCGGGATCGCTGAGGGAATCACTGCCGATCGAGGCGCCGTCGACACCTTCCTGGCCGCTGCCGGACTGGCCGTCACCGCCCTCAGTGGGCAGGTCTGCTGCGGCCAGCTGGTCTTCACCATCCAGGAAATCATCCAGCGGGGCGAGACCCTTGGCCTTGCGGCGCTTGTTCTCGATAGCCAGCGACTTGGCCTTGCGCTCCTCGCGCAGCGCCTTGCGCGCTTCCTCGTTGAGCGGCAGTGAAACTGCGTTGCGGGCCTCTTCGGCCAGTTCCAGGCTGTCCTCGAGATAGATAAAGTCGGGGTTGTTACGAGCCCGGTCCTGGTAGAGGTCGGTGAGGTAGGGCACCAGCGACGGAATGTCGTGGTACTTGCGGTGCCGCACCGGAGTGATCTGGTCCCAGTCCAGGGCGTGTTTCAGGGTGCTCTCGCCAATTTCCTCGGAATCGTACTGATCCGGGAATTCCACGTCAGGGATAACGCCGCGGTGCTGGGTGCTGTCGCCGCTGATGCGGTAGAACTTCGACTCGGTCAGCTTGAGCTGGCCTTCCGGCAGCGGGATCAGCGTCTGTACGGTGCCTTTGCCGAAGGACTGACTGCCGACCACGATGCCGCGCTGGTAGTCCTGGAT
>JAZBOY010000199.1:0-6850 GCA_036351375.1 Halieaceae bacterium | reverse complement strand
GACCGTTGCGGCCAGCGCCTCGTGATCGGCCGGGTCTGCCAGCGCCGCCGCCAGCCGGGCTTCAGCGCTGCGCTGTTTCGGCCAGCCCGAATCCAGCAGCCCGTTGCTGATACTGTGGATACCCGGCGACAGGGCCCGCACCCGGCCTTCAATATTGGACAGGTAGTACAGCCCCTCGGCGTCGCCCACCAGCAGGTTGAAGCCGGCGTAGCGCGCGTCTGCGTCACAGATGGCCTGCAGATACTCTTCCGGAGCCGCATCACCGGCCAGGAAGTCCAGGGTCAACATGCCCCGGGAGCGGGCCCCGTCGGGCGCCGCCTGCGAGCCCCGATGGTTGGTGATGGCAGCGAAGCGCCCGCGCCGGGTGATGCCCATCCAGGTGCCGCCGGCCTGGAGGTCGCGCCCTGCGAGCAGCTGGGGGTGGTCCTCCCAGAAATGAATGCCGCGGGTCGGGCGCTGGTAGTACTCGTCGCGGTTGGCGGCAACCACCAGCGGGAACTCGGCGTGGGCGCGATAGGCGAGGGTGATCAGGCACATGGGGCGGTGTTGGCAGCTTTTGTCACGGCAAGGTTTGTCATTCGGGCGGGCGCTGGCAGATAATACACCGGTTCGTTTCAACGGAAGACGACCCCGCCAACATGCTCCCCTATCCCGAGATTGACCCGGTCGCCATCGCCCTCGGACCGGTCAAGGTGCATTGGTATGGGCTTACTTACCTCGCAGGCCTTGCTTTCTCGTGGTGGCTGGGAAACCGCCGGGCGAAAAAGCCGTGGTCTGCGCTGCAGCCTGGGCAGGTCGACGACCTGATTTTCTACTCTGCCCTGGGCGTAGTGCTGGGCGGGCGTATCGGCTACATCCTGTTCTATGGGCTGGGCCGGCTGGCCGAGGACCCGCTCTACGCGCTGCGGGTCTGGGAGGGCGGCATGTCCTTCCACGGCGGCATGCTGGGCGTCATCCTCGCCAACTATTTCTATGCCCGCTACCTGAAAGTGAACTTTGCCGATCTGCTGGATTTCGTGGCGCCGCTGGTGCCGGTCGGCCTCGGCCTCGGCCGCCTTGGCAATTTCATCGGCCAGGAGCTGTGGGGCCGGCCTACCGACGTGCCCTGGGCGATGGTATTCCCGCGCGACCCGCTGGCGCTGCCGCGCCATCCCAGCCAGCTCTACCAGGCCTTCCTCGAGGGCCTGGTGCTGTTCCTGGTGCTCTACTGGTTTTCGCGCAAGCCGCGGCCGCGGCTGGCGGTGGGCGGTGTTTTCATGCTGGGATACGGGCTGTTCCGTTTCCTGGTGGAGTTCGTACGCGAACCCGATGCCCATATCAGCACCCTGGTCTTCGGCTGGATGACCCGGGGCCAGCTCCTGTGCCTGCCGATGATCGCTTTCGGACTGTTTCTTTTATATAACGCCTACATCGCCCGCCATAAGGTATTTGGTGAGCGGCAAAGCGCCTGACCCACGGATAGACCATGCAGCAGTACCACGACCTCCTTCGCCACATCCTCGACACCGGTGTCGACAAGTCAGACCGCACCGGCACCGGCACCCGCAGTATCTTCGGCTACCAGATGCGCTTCGACCTGGCGGAGGGCTTTCCGCTGGTGACTACCAAGAAACTGCACCTGCGCTCGATCGTCCACGAGCTGCTGTGGTTCCTGAGCGGTGACACCAATATCGCCTACCTGAAGGAGAACGGCGTCAGTATCTGGGACGAGTGGGCCGATGAAAACGGCGACCTGGGCCCGGTCTACGGCCACCAGTGGCGCTCCTGGCCTACGCCCGAAGGAGGCACCGTCGACCAGATCAGCAAGCTGGTGGAGCAGATTCGCAGCAATCCGGACTCCCGGCGCCTGATTGTGAGCGCCTGGAATGTGGCGGAAGTCGACAACATGGCGTTGCCGCCCTGCCACAGCCTGTTCCAGTTCTACGTGGCCGAGGGTCGGCTGTCATGCCAGCTCTACCAGCGCAGCGCCGACGTGTTCCTCGGGGTACCCTTCAATATCGCTTCCTATGCCCTGCTCACCCTGATGATGGCCCAGGTCTGTGGGCTCGAGCCCGGCGAGTTCGTGCATACATTTGGCGACGCGCACCTCTACAGCAACCACTTCGAGCAGGCCGAGCTGCAGCTCACGCGCACACCGGGGCCGCTGCCCACCATGCACCTGAACCCGGCCATCGACGACATCTTCGGCTTCAGCTACGACGATTTCACGCTGGAGGGTTATGACGCCCAGCCGCATATCCCGGCGCCGGTGGCGGTATGAAAAGCGGTATGAGCGTGGCGCTGATCGCGGCGGTGTCCGACAACGGCGTCATCGGGCGCGACAACAGGCTACCCTGGTACATCCCCGCCGACCTGCGCTATTTCAAGCAGGTGACCCTTGGCAAGCCCGTCATTATGGGCCGCAAGACCTGGGAATCCATGAACCGACCGCTGCCCGGCCGCACCAATATCGTCATCACTCGCCAGGCCGACTACGTCGCCGAGGGCGCGCGGGTGGTGCCAGACCTGGCCGCCGCCATCGAACTGGCGGAAAGTGTTGCGCTGATCGACGGAATAGAAGAGATCATGATTATCGGCGGCGCGGAAATCTACCGGCTGGCCCTGCCCGCGGCCAAGCGCCTCTACCTCACCGAGGTGCATGCCGACGTGGAAGGCGATACCTTCTTTCCGGACTGGGACCGCGGCGTTTGGCAGGAGGCGTCCCGGGAGCAGCACGAAGCGCCGGGTAGCGACGCTTACCGCTACAGTTTCGCGGTTTACGAGCGGGCACCAAACTGAATCACAGCGCCAGGAGTGTTACCGCGGCTGCAGCATGATGGTGCGCGTGTAACCAATCTACACACTGCAATTGTGCCGCGCCGGGCTTGGAAAGTGTGAAAAAGCCCATTCTTTGCTTAATTTTCCCCAATGGTATTAAATTGCCCTCCCTTGTTTTACCGACCCCGCTTTTTCTTCTATAAGTAGTTAGTTGTAAGCGCGGTCGCCCTCAAGTGGCCAAGTCACAATCTGTTGTTGGTTATAGGAAACGCTCATCCATGAATAAGCATCGATTGAAAACACTAAAAATCGCTGCGATGGTGCTGCTGGGGTCCTTTCTGGGCACGGCATCCGTTGCAAGCGCTGATGAGACGCTGCAAGCAATCCTCAAAGTCAGTGAGGAAAAAACGGCCGCAGCCAAGCAATCTCAGCTGAAGATTGACAAGCTGGCGGAAGAAACCCGATCCCTGCTCGGCGACTACAAGACCGTGCTCAAGCAAATCGACGGCCTCAAGGTGTACAACGCCCGTCTGCAGAAGCAGATCGACAACCAGGAACGTCGCCTTGTCTCCATCGACAAGTCCATCGGCGACGTTACCGTCATCCAGCGCCAGATGACGCCGCTGGTGATCCGCATGATCGACGGCCTCGAGCAGTTCGTAGAGCTGGACGTGCCCTTCCACATCGAAGAGCGTCGCCAGCGTATTGCCTTCCTGCGCAACAACCTGGACCGCTCCGATGTCACCGTGGCAGAGAAATTCCGCCAGGTCCTCGAAGCCTACAAGATCGAGAACGAATACGGCCGCAAGATTGATGCCTATAAAGGTAGCGTGGACATTGACGGGGTTGAGCGTGACGTCAACTTCTTCCGCGTCGGTCGTATCGCACTGCTTTACCAGACCACCGATACCGAGGTATCCGGCGCCTGGGACCAGGCCAGCCGTAGCTGGGTAGCACTGGACCGGGGCGAGTATCGTGCCGCCATCCTCAAGGGCCTGCGTGTTGCCCGTAAGGAGGCTTCCATCGATCTTCTCGCCGTTCCTGTTCCCGCTCCGGAGGCTGCTGAATAATGAAACAGACAATGCTTAAAGCCGCAGCCTTTACGCTGGGCACAGTACTGACCCTGGGCGTGGCCACCAGCTACGCGCAGGACGAAGCCGCGGACGCTCCGGCGGAACCGCAGGCCAACTCCCTCGACCAGCTGCTCGACTTCGTACGCGAAGGCAAGACCAGCGAGGCCCGTGAAAACCGCCAGCGCGAACAGCGCTTCCAGGCGGCCAAGGCTGACCAGGCGCGACTGCTGCGCGAGGCTGAAGCCGAGCGTGAGCGCCAGGAGCAGATCTCCACGCGACTGGAAAACACCTTCGAGGAAAATGAACTGCGCATCGCCGAGAAGCAGAAGCAGCTGAAGGATCGCCTGGGCACCCTCGCAGAACTGTTCGGCCATCTGACGTCCACCGCGGGTGACGCAGCGACTAACTTTGAAACCTCCATGATCAGCGTCCAGTTCCCGAATCGGGAGCAGTTCCTGAACGACCTGATCGCCAAGATGGCGGGCCAGGATGAGCTGCCCAGCATCGAGGAAATCGAGCGCGTATGGTTCGAACTGCAGCGCGAGATGACCGAGTCCGGCCGGGTGGCACAGTTCACCCACACGGTCTCCAAGCCCGACGGTGAAAAAGTCGAGCAGCAGGTCATCCGTGTCGGCACCTGGAACGTGGTCTCCGAGGACGGCAAGTACCTGACCTTCGTTCCGGCCAAGGGCAGCCTCGAAGAGCTGGCGCGCCAGCCTGCCGGCCCCTACCAGGGTTGGGCGCGTGGCCTGTTTGGCGCCACCGGCCTGTCCAAGTTCGGCGTCGATCCGACCGGCCCCGCCGGCGGTGGCTTCCTGTCTGCGCTGATTAACAGCCCGACGCTGGAAGAGCGCTGGCACCAGGGCGGCTACATCGGCTACGCGATCACCGCGGTGGGTGCGATTGCCTTCCTGATCGCCATCTGGCGCCTGGTGGTGCTGTCTGCCATGAGCTCCAAGGTGAATTCCCAGCTCAAGCAGAGCACGGCCAACACCAACAACCCCCTGGGTCGCGTTCTCAAGGTGCACGAGGAAAACCCGACCATGGACACCGAGACCCTGGAGCTGAAGCTGGAGGAAGCGATTCTGAAAGAGACTCCGGCGATCGAGAACAGCCTGACCCTGCTGAAGATCATTTCAGCAGTGGCCCCGCTGATGGGGCTGTTGGGTACGGTGACCGGTATGATCATTACCTTCCAGGCCATCACCATCTTCGGTGCCGGCGACCCGAAAGCCATGGCCGGCGGTATTTCCGGCGCCCTGGTGACCACGGTACTCGGCCTGCTGGTGGCGATTCCGACGGTACTGCTCCACACGATTGTGAATGGCCGCGCCCAGCGCATCATCCACATCCTCAACGAGCAGTCCACCGGCATCATCGCCGAGCACACCGAAGCCAAGCTGGGCGGACAACAGTAAGATGTACTGGTTCGATACTGCCTACGAGGCCGTTGCCCGCTTCATGGATATGGGCGGCAACGTTCTCTGGCTGATCGCGATCCTGCTGTTCGTGATGTGGGCGCTGATTTTCGAACGCGCCTGGTACTTCTACGCTGGCTGGAAACGCGACGCCGCTGAGGCGATCGCCAGCTGGGAGGGCCGTTCGGAGCGCAAGTCCTGGGCCGCCCGCCAGGTGCGGCGCAAGCTCATCTCGGATGCAGATCTCAAGATCAATACTTTCCTCCCGGTCATCAAGACGCTGGTCGCCCTCTGCCCCCTGCTGGGGCTGCTGGGCACCGTGACGGGTATGATCGAGGTGTTCAACATCATGGCGGTCACCGGAGGTGGTGACGCCAAGTCCATGGCGGGCGGTGTGTCGCGAGCGACTATTCCCACCATGGCGGGCATGGTGGCTGCGCTGTCAGGCGTATTCGCCAATACCTATGTCACGCGTACGGCGGCTCGGGAAAGCCAGTTCCTCGCTGACAACCTAACTACCGATCACTAAGAGGCCCAGAATGCGATCCAGAAAAGCCAAGGCCGCCGAAGACGAAGCTGCAATTGACTTGACGCCCATGCTGGACGTTGTGTTCATCATGCTGATTTTCTTTATTGTAACGGCGTCTTTTATCAAGGAAGCGGGCGTAGAAGTGAACCGACCGGAAGCTTCGACGTCTAACCCGAAAGACAATGTGAACATCCTGATCGCCATTACCGGTAATGACGAAGTGTGGATGGACGGTCGCCGTATCGATGTACGTGCAGTGCGCGCCAACGTCGAAAGATTGCACGCCGAAAACCCGAAAGGGGCGGTGGTCATCCAGGCCGACAACACGTCTACCACCGAGACTGTGGTGAAGGTACTGGACGCCTCTCGCGAGGCGGGCGTACTGGATGTTTCACTGGCAACTGAAGACGAATAACGATCATGGCACGTAATTCAGCAGTCAGACTGGCCGTCGGAGCGGCGTTGGCCGTACCGGTGGCCGGCGGCCTGTTCTTCATCATGCAGTACCTGATCGCCACGGCCGACCCAAAGATCGATGATGAAAAGACCCGGAAGCTCCCGGATATTTTCATGCCGGAGCGCGACATCGAGACCAATATTGCCGAGGTGAAACCGGACAAGCCGGATGATCCCGAAGAGCCGCCACCGGAGCTTGACACGCCCGACCTGGACATGGACATGAACCTCGACGCGGTGAATATGGCGCCGGCGGCAGGGGTTGATGTTGCCATCGCCGGAGGCGGTGGCCTGGGTGCATCGGACGGTGAATACCTGCCGATCGTGAAAGTGGCGCCGATTTACCCGCGTCGTGCCCAGACCCGCGGTATCACGGGCTATTGTATTGTGGAGTACACGGTCACCAAGAGTGGCTCCATCCGTGACCCGCAACCAGTAGACTGCTCGCCGGCCGGTATTTTTGAACGCGCATCAGTGAAAGCTGCGATGAAGTTCAAGTACAAGCCGCGCGTGGTGGATGGTGAGCCGATCGAGGTGGCAGGTGTTCAGAACAAGTTCACCTACGAGCTCGAGCAGTAGTAAACCGATAGAGACTGCCGCCGGTCACTGGCCGGCAG
>JAZBOY010000198.1:0-4833 GCA_036351375.1 Halieaceae bacterium | reverse complement strand
TCTGCTTTGCGATGTGATCTGCCGATTGCTCAACAATATGGAAGCGAAGGGCGCTACCAGCGTCACGCCAACTCTGCTGGACAGCGAACGTGACATGGAGCTGCTGCCCTGGATTACTGAGGACGTGTTCAACCCGGGCTACCTGAAGCGCAGCCTGCACCTGATGCCCAAACAGGGCGACCGCGACCCCTGGAAAAACGTGCCCGACTACTACAAAGAGCGGGAGTTACTGCCGAAAGTCGACCTCGATGAGCCGCAGCTGGTGTACAGCGCCGGGCCGGAAAAGGCCGTCGCCAGCGCCTAGCCGGGCTAGTAACCTGCGGTTATTACTGAATTACGCGGGTTTCCTCCACACCGTCATTCCCGCGAAAGCGGGAATCCATTACGCCCGCAGAGATCCCGTGACTGGATTCCCGCCTTCGCGGGAATGACGGGAATGCGTGGGAATGACTAGAAAGGCGCAGGCACGACCGTGATCAAACCGCCGGCTGTTGCTGGGTGATGCAGTGAATACCGCCACCGCCCTCGGCGATAGCGGCAATCGGCACCATCACAATCTCCCGGTCCGGGAAACAGTCCTGCAGGCGCTCCCGGGCGACCGCATCGGTGGCAACCCCATAGCTCGGCGCAATCACCGCGCCGTTGGCGATATAAATGTTCACGTACGACAGGCAGAAGCGATTACTGGTCGCAACGCTCCAGTCCGCCTCCGGCAGCTCGACAACCTCCAGTGAACGCCCCCGGGCATCGGTCAGGCTCTCCAGCGCCGCGCGCAGCTCGGCGAAGTAGGGCTCGCGCTCTGCCTCGCCGGCCGTTTCCAGAATCACCTTGCCCGGCGCGCAAAATGCGGCCAGCCCGTCCACGTGGCCGTCGGTTTCATTGTCCAGCGGGTCGCCGGGCAGCCACAGCACCTTGTCGACGCCCAGCCTGAGCTTCAACTCATCCTCTATCTGCTGCTGGCTCCAGTCGGGATTGCGATTGGCGTTTGGGAAGCAGGTGTCAGTGGTCAGCAGGCTGCCCTCGCCATCCACACACAAACCGCCGCCCTCGGCGATGAGCTCCGACTTGATGGCAGGTATGCCGGCCTCGGCAAGAACACGCTCCGCCATCAGCGCGTCCTGGTCATGGGGTTGGTATTTGTCCCCCCAGGCGTTGAATCGAAAACATACGCCGGCCAGCTCACCCTCGTCACTCATCACGAAATTGGGGCCGCTGTCGCGGGCCCAGGAGTCATCGATAGGCACCTCGAAAAGCTCCACATCACTGCCGAGGATGTGGCGCGCGTCATGCGCCAGTGCTGGCGGTACCAGCATTGTCACCGGCTCAGCCTCACGAATGGCATGGGCCACGGCGGCGTAGGCGCGCCGGGTGGCTTCGAGGTTTGACCACATTTCCTCACGACAGGGCCAGGCCATCCAGCAACGCTCGTGGGGCGCCCACTCGGCCGGCATCCGGTAACTCAACTCAGAACAGCCCTCGCTGCCGGGCCGGAGTCTCGGTATCAATCTCCGGCGCGACCACCTCGACCTTGTCGCCCAGCTGCAGGCTGCCGGACTCCAGGATTTTTGCACACAGCCCACCGTGGCCAATCATGGCCGCTACTCCACCTTTACCAAGCGCCTGTTCCATGCGCGAGCAGGGGTGGCACAGGGCGGTGGCTTCGAACAGTGCCGTGCCGATACGAAAGCGCTGGCGTCGCAGGGCGTTCAGGTTGATGCCGGATATCACCAGGTTGCGTCGCAGGGTGCCAGGTTCGATATTGCTAAGCCCTGTGAAGTGTTCGATCTGCTTGATGAACTCTTGCGATATCAGTGTGACCTGACGCGCCGACCCAGGCGTTTTCTTTACCCGGTGGTCGCCTTCGAGGCCCAGGCCCGCAGTGGCCTCCACGCGGTCGAGTGATACCAGGGGTTCGCGTCGCGCAGGGCGCACGCCGATCCACTCCAGTCGTCCCGCGGGAAGATCGGCAGCGAATCGGTCGAGGGGGTTGCTGCGTTTACTCATACCAGTTCTGTGCTCCGGTTCGCTGACGTCCCTGTAAGGTTTAAGGATTGCTCTCGCCCGATTATACGGCGCGCGCAGCATCCGTCACGACAGGGCGCGACCCCTGCCGGCCGGGCAGCGCGATCCGACTGACTGGGAAAAATTCCCGGGCTCCTGATTCTCGGCTGCTACTATGAAACTGATGGATACGCGGCGTGAGTGCTGCGGCAGGTCTACTACAAGGGCGCCGGCGCGAGGACCAGAGCGAGGTTAAGCGTCGTTTCATCGCAAAAAACCAGGCGAGGGCAGAGTTATGAACAGGGAGCTTTCTGCGACTCCAGATACCGGTCACCAGAAGCGCACCAACTTCCTGGTGCTGCCAGGCTTTCAGCTGCGTTTCATGATGTACATCATCGGCTTTGCGCTGTTCGGCATCATCGTGCTGTACGCCTCCAATCATATTTATTTCCAACGCCTGATCGGCCAGGGGCAACAGCTGGGTCTGGCGCCGGACCATGTCTACTTCGAATTCGTCAACCAGCAGCGGGAAGTGCTCAACGCCACATTCGTGCTGGTGGCTGCGCTTGTGCTGGGCGGGCTTGTGCTGGTGGGGCTGGTGCTTTCGCACAAGATTGCGGGCCCAATCTACCGCATCCAGCTGCATTTGCGTGAAGTACGTGAGCAAGGCGCGTCGAGCACGCCGCTGGCGTTTCGCGACGGCGATTTCTTCCCGGAAGTGGCGGAGCTGGTGGATGAACTGGTGAGCCGCGCCGGGCAACCGGACAAGCCCAGGCCCGACTAGAGCGACAGGCGCTGCAGGGACACCACCTTGCTGGCGGAGTGCGTCAACCGATCCACTTCTTCAAAGCCGTACTTCTCATGAAACCTGAGTGAGCCGACGTTGGGGGGCTCGATGTCGATTTCGGCAACGATGGCGGTGAGCTGCTGCGCTGTCGCCCAGGCAATGCACTCGTCGTAGAAGGCCGAGGCAAGGCCCAGTCCACGTCGCGTGCTGTCTACAACGACTCTGTCCACGTAAAAAAAGTCGCTGAAGTTGTCGGAGAACCAGCGATAGTTGGGGCTGTCGTAATCACTGCCGGCGCAGAAGCCCATCAGAAAGCCGGCCACTGTGCCTTCGTGCTCCGCGACCCGCAGTAGCGCCGCCGCTTCCCGCAGGCGCGCAAACCGGCCGGCGTCCATCGGGCTGAGTACCGCAACCGATTCGGCATTCAGCGCCAGTACGGTGGGCTCGTCGCCCGGCTCGTAGTCCCGCAGCCTCATCCGTACTGGTAAGAGGCCTGCAGCCCCAACGGAATACCCACCGTCCAGTAGAGCAGTAGGAATATCGTCCAGGTCGTCAGGAAGGTCACGGAGTAGGGCAGCATCATCGCAGTGACGGTGCCGATACCGGTCGCCTTGATGTAGCGCTGGCAGTACACCACCACCAGCGGGAAGTAAGGCATCAGCGGCGTGATGATGTTGGTCGTGGAATCACCCACCCGGTAGGCGGCCTGGGTGAGGTCCGGAGAAATCCCCAGTTCCATCAGCATTGGCACAAAGATCGGCGCCAGCAGTGCCCACTTGGCAGACGCCGAGCCGATAAACAGGTTGAGCAGGCCGGTGAGCACCACGATGCCGGCTATGGTCAGTCCGGAGGACAGGCCAAGTGCCTTGAGGCCGGCGGCGCCTTCCAATGCCATCAGTACGCCCAGGTTCGACTGGCCGAAAGCGTAGATGAACTGGGCAATGAAAAACATGATCACCAGGTAGTAGGCCATGCTCTCCATGGCCTTGGTCATACCGGCAATCACATCCCTGGAGCTCTGCACGGTACCGGCGCCGATGCCGTAGACGATGCCGGGCAGCACGAACAGCAGGAAAATCAGTGGCACGATGGAGGCCATCAGCGGTGCGCCCAGTTCGGTTAATGAGCCACTGGGGCCGCGCCACGGCGAGTCACCCGACCAGGCGCTGGCAACCAGCAACACGATACCGCCTAGCATGGACCACAGGGCATACTTCAGCCCGCGGGACTCGTGGGCGCTGAGCGCTTCCATGCTGTGCATTTCCTCGATGTCGTCATCGAGTGCGTGGTCTGCCAGGCGAGGCTCCACGAAGCGGTCGGTGACCAGCCAGCCCAGGCCAATGATCAGCAGCGACGAGGTGGCCGTGAAGAAATAGTTGTTGAGCGGGTTGAGGGTGATGTCCGGGTCGAGAATCTGCGCACCAGACTGGGTGATGCCCTGCAGCATCGGGTCGATGGCGGCGGGAATGAAATTGGCGGAGAAACCCCCGGACACGCCGGCGAAAGCGGCGGCAATACCGGCCAGCGGATGGCGGCCGGCGGCGAAAAAGATCACCCCGCCCAGCGGAATCACCAGCACATAACCCGCGTCTGCAGCGGTGTGGCTGACTATGCCGACCAGAATGATCATGGGCGTCAGCAGCCAGCGCGCGGTCACCCTGAGCATGGCGCGCAGGGCACTGTTGATAAAGCCCGTGTGCTCTGCCACGCCAATGCCGAGCATCGCTACCAGTACCACGCCGATCGGGTGGAAGTGGGCAAAGTTCCTGACCATGGTGGACATGAACTGGGTGAAGGACTGCCCTGAAAGCTGGTTCACTACCCGCACCGGCTCGCCGCTGCGCGGATCGATGGCGCTGAACTCAATGTAGGAAAGCAGCCAGGACACCACCCAGACGATAAGCAGCAGGCCGATGAACAGCATGGCAGGGTCCGGCAGCCTGTTGCCGGTTCTCTCGATGGCGGCCAGCGCACGCTGGCTGAAGGAGGGTTTTGCTACGCTAGGGTCCACGGGCTGCTCCGGCGATGAATCTGACGCCAAGACT
>JAZBOY010000197.1:0-3367 GCA_036351375.1 Halieaceae bacterium | reverse complement strand
TTCTCGATGTTGGCCAGCGAGCCCTTGATCTCCCGGAATACAAAGCCGAGAAAACCCAGCGGCAGGAACAGCTGGATCATGAACTGGTTGATCAGGATGAAGTCCCCGAGAGTCATTTCGCCATCGCGTACCCCGGCCGCCGCCAGGCCAATCATCGCGGTTTGGGCGAGGGCAATGATCAGAGCCTGGCCGCCGTTGAGACCGAACAGCGAAAGCCGGTTGCGGCGCCGCGCCAGTTCCCAGCGTGCCAGTTCCTCGTCGTAGCGGCTGGCCTCGAACTCCTCGTTGGTGAAGTACTTCACCGTTTCAAAATTCATCAGGCTGTCCACGGCGCGGGTGTTGCTGGCGGAGTCGGCCTCGTTCATCTCGCGCACAAACTGCGTGCGCCACTCGGTAGCGCGCAGCGAGAACAGGGCGTACACGAATACCGATAGCAGGGTAATAACGGCGAAGGAGGCACCGTAGCCGGTCAGCAGTATCACCGCCACCACGGCAATCTCGAACAGGGTGGGAGCGATATTGAATACAAAGAAGCGCATCAGGAAGCTGATGCCGGTGGTGCCGCGTTCAATATCCCGGGCCAGCCCCCCGGTGCGGCGGTTGAGGTGGAAATCCAGGTCCAGCGCGTGCACATGGCGGAATACCTGCAGGCCGACGCGGCGCATGGCGCGCTCGGTCACGCGCCCGAAGATGGTGTCCCTCAGTTCCCCAAAAAAGACGTTGGAGAAGCGCGCGCCGCCGTAGGCGAGCACCAGCCCCGCCAGGGCGTACAGGGACAGTCCCGGGCCAGACGTATCGAGCGAGTCGACCAGGTGCTTAAGCAGGAAGGGGATCAGGATCACCGCGCCCTTCGCCAACAACAGGCACAGTAGTGCCAGCAGTACCCGGCGCCGGGACTCGCGCAGGAATGGCCACAGGTGCTTCAGGACCTCCCAGTGGTAGGTGCTCTGCGATTCCATCTCGAAGTTGCCGTGACGCATCTCAGCGTTCGCCTATCAGGATTTCAAGGCGCAGCCTGACCTGCGCCACGCCCTCGCGGTCCTCATCCACCCGGCGTTTACGCCAGGAATACTGTGGTTCCAGTTCGACAAACAGCCAGTCCCTTAGCCAGCGGCGGCGCAGGCTCAAGCCGACGCCCCGGTTCTTCAGCAGTTCCGGATCGGTGTCTCCGCGCACAAACCCGAATACGCGAAACGCCTGGCGCTGGCTCAGGCGCCTGATCCAGGAAAGTCGTGTGACCCATTCGCCGCCGTTGGTTTTCTCGCCGTAGTCGACCCGGTTGGCCCAGCGCAGCAGCGTGTTTTCGCTGAGAGACTGGTTGAGATCGAGGCGCGTGCGGCTGGTGAAACCGTCGCCGCCTACCCAGAATACTTCCTCGCTGAATCGGTAACTGGCGTTCTCCCACAGTCCGTCCACGAAGCGATAGCGCCCGCCGAGCTTGACGTTGGGGCCTGATTTGGCGCCCGCGAACAGGTAGGCCGCGGAGCGCTTCTTGCGCCGCACCTGGTACTGCACGCCCGCCGCGGAATCGTCCCCGGTGGCTATAGACGGATCGTAGAACTCTTCCTGGAAGTCTCCGTCATTGCCGGAGAAGACCACACTCAGGCGATCACTGGTGCGTGGCAGGTGCAGACGCCCGGTGGCCCGCAGTTTCCAGTCCCAGCCATCTTCTTCATCCCAGTCCAGCTGGGGGCGGATTCTGATCTGTGAACGCGCCTCGTCCTCGATCTCCCGCGGGTGGCCGAAGAAGCTGTCTACCCAGTTGGCAAACTCATTCGCCTGCGCACTCATGTCCTCACGGCGTTCGTCGGCCCAGGAGGGCTCCTGCTCTGCGGGTGCGGCTTCCTGGCCCTGCGCAAGCTGTGACACCAGCAGCAGCGAAATTAACCGGAAAAGCCCTGGACTCAGCCTCGAATAATGATGCGGCGACAAACGACCCTCGTGTTCTACACTAGCCGTCCTACCAGAGTAATGTTGTGAGGAGTAAATGGCCATGGTGAAGGCAGTTCGCATTCACGCCACCGGCGGTCCGGAGGTGATGAGCCTGGAGGAGGTGTCGCTGGAGGCGCCCGGCCCGGGCATGGTGACGGTACGCAATGAAGCCGTGGGCCTGAACTTCATCGACACCTACCATCGCAGCGGCCTCTATCCGCTGGAGCTGCCGAGCGGCCTGGGGCTGGAAGCCGCAGGCAGGGTTGAGGCCGTCGGCGAAGGCGCTGAGTTTGCCGTCGGCGACCGGGTGGCCTATTGCGCGGCGAGCATCGGTGCCTACAGCGAGGCACTCAACCTGCCGGCTGCCCGGCTGGTGCCGGTACCTGACGGCATCTCAGCCGACGTCGCGGCCGCGGTGTCCTTGAAAGGCGCCACCTGCGAATACCTGCTGCAGCGCACCTATCCGTTGGCGGCGGGTGAATACTGCCTGTTCCATGCCGCAGCCGGCGGCGTCGGCTTGATCTTCGGGCAGTGGGCCCGGGCTGTTGGCGCCATCGCCATCGGTACGGTCAGCACCGCGGAGAAAGCCGAACTCGCCCTGGCCAATGGCTACCAGCACGTTATCAACTACAGCGAGGAAGACGTGGTGGCCCGGGTGATGGAGATTACCGAAGGCGCCAAACTACCGGTTGTGTACGACGGTGTCGGCAAGGACACTTTCGAGCAGTCCCTGGATTGCCTGCGCCCGCGGGGGCTGATGGTGAGCTTCGGTAACGCCTCGGGTTCGCCGCCGCCACTGGAGCTGTCCACCCTCAGCGCCAAAGGCTCACTGTTTATCACCCGGCCCACACTGTTCAGCTACGTGATGGATACCGCGGAGTTGAGGAAGTGCCTGGGCGACGTCTACCAGCGCGTGCTGGACGGCGACATTCGCGTGGATATCAAGCAGCGCTACCCGCTGTCGGAAGTGCAGCAGGCGCACCGCGACCTGGAAGCTCGCAGGACCACCGGTTCTACCCTGCTGCTGCCATAGCCGCCATACGCTGGGGCATAATCAACCGAAGCCACAGGAGAGCATCATGACTGTATTGGAGCGCTGGCACGAAGTGGTGCAGCACAAGGACCCGGACCTGCTCGACGACCTGCTCGACGAGCACTGTGTGTTCCACTCGCCCATTGTGCACACGCCGCAGGAGGGCAAGGCGCTGACCAAGCTGTACCTGGCGGCGGCCATGCAAGTGCTTGGAGAGGGTTTCCACTACGTGCGTGAGGTCAGTGACGACCACCAGGCGGTACTGGAATTCGTCGGCGAGAACGAAGGCATCACCATCAACGGCGTGGATATCTTCAGCTGGAATGAAGACGGCAAGATCGACAGCTTCAAGGTGATGGTGCGGCCCCTCAAGGCCGTCAACCTGCTGCATGCCCAGATGAA
>JAZBOY010000196.1:0-2495 GCA_036351375.1 Halieaceae bacterium | reverse complement strand
GGATGAGATCGTGCAGGGTTGGGTGGTGTCAGGCATCACCGACACAATGCTCCTGATAGACCAGTTGGAGGGAGACGAGGTGCTGGAGTACCGGCTTTTCGACTGGCAGCGCCTGAACGGCTCAAATTAGATGGCTCAGACAGCTAGTATCCTGGTAGATGGCATAACAAGCGGTAGCGGCGCCTGGCGGAATGCTGCGCGCGGCTTTCGCGCGTTGCCGGCTGTCCTGGCCGTGACGATGCTGGTGGCCTGTAGCGAACTGGCGGAAATGCACCGCCAGGACGACCCCGGCCTGTACCATGAAGACGGCGTGCAACAGGCCAGGGGGTCTGCGCAGGAGCGGCGCAATGAGGCAGATGCCGCCATGGCGGCTTCCGACCAGGCTGTCGGCTCGGCCACCGGCGCCGCCCCGTCGGAGCCTGAAAGCGCAAGAATAACTCCCGGGCCGGGCCAGCGCCCGCTGCGCACCGTGGCAGTCACCGCCGATCAGGATTTTGTTCCGGACCTGCAGGGCGAACCCCTCGGTGGCAGCTACAACAATGTACCGCTACCGGCCTTTGTGGACCTGGTATTTGGCGAGCAGCTCGGCCTGCCCTATTCTCTGGACGGCGGACTTGCCGGCCAGTCGGACCTGGTGACCCTGCGACTGCAGGAACCGGTGACCCCAACGGAACTGTTTCGTATCGCCCGCCGCACCCTGATCGACTACGGCGTCGCCATGCGCGTCGATAACGGCATTTATACCTTCTATATAGACAAGAACATTTCAGCGACCAATGTGCCCATCCTGGTCACTGGCCGGGCTTTGCCGGAAGTACCGGAGAGTCATCGCCCGGTATTTGTCTTTGTTCAGCTGGAGTCAGTGAAGCCGGACAAGGTCTTCAACTGGCTGCGCTCTGCGCTCAAAGGGCAGGAGCTGGACATGAACCAGGACCCGACGCGGAATTCCATCATCCTGCGCGGTAAATCTTCTGTCGTCGAGCAGGCGCTGGCCATGATCGAGGTGCTGGACCAGCCCAATATGCGCGGCAAGTTCTCAGTCAGCATTGAGCCGGCCTATGCCGAGGTGGCCAGCCTGGCGGAAGACCTGGTCAACATTCTCGCCTCGGAAGGCTACGACGCCAGTACTCGGCCGCCGATCGGGGCGATAATGATCCTGCCGCTGAAAAGCAGCAATCAGTTGGTAGTATTTGCGCCCTCAAGACAGGTGCTGGACCATGTGCAGGGCTGGGTAGAGGTCATCGACCGCCGCCAACAGCTGGCGGTGGAGGACGGTATCTTCAGCTACGAGGTCAATAACACACAGGCCTCCTATATTGTCGACCTGCTCAATTCATTGAACGGTGCCCAGACTGATCTCGATAGACCGGTGGCGACCCAGGCCGTCTCGGGCGGCGCCGTGTCGCAGGCCGGGCAGTCGACACTCCGGCCGGGGGGTGGGCAATCAGCCCAGGGCCAGTTTGTCGTCGATTCCAATCGCAACGCCATCATATTCCGCGGTTCCGGCAAGCAGTGGACGGACCTGCTGCCGGTGATCCAGGAAATGGACCAGCTGGCGCCGTCAGTGCTGGTGGAAGTGCTGCTGGCGGAAATCTCCCTAACCGACACCGATAGCTCCAGCTTCCAGTTCCTTGAGCGCACCATGGTGGGTGACTACGACCTGGTGCTGGGAACCCTGGGGCAACTGGGCGCCGGGTCATCTGCCTTCTCTGCCACCCTTAATAAGGCAGGCGATGTGCGGGCGGTGCTCAGGTTGCTCTACGAGAACCGGCGGGCCGAGATTCGTTCCCGGCCGCGTCTGATGGTCAAAAGCGGCCAGACCGCCTCTATCGATGTGGGTGACGAAATTCCCATCCTGACCACCTCGTCCCAGTCCACCCAGAACCCGGACGCACCCATTGTTCAGGATGTCGCCTACAGAAATACCGGCGTACGGCTGACAATCAAGCCGACGGTGCACAATTCCGGCTTTGTGGATATCGACGTCAGCCAGGAGCTGAGTGAGGCGCAGATCAATGAAACCAGCGGTATCGACTCCCCGACCATCCGCAACCGCACCCTGCAGACCACGGTCACTCTCCGCGATGGCGGCTCGATCCTGCTGGGTGGCCTGATTTCCTCTTCCAGATCGGACGATGAGCGGGGCGTGCCTTTCTTTGGTGCCCTGCCCGGCGTGGGTGGGTTGTTCCGTTCTGAGGGGCAGGTAGAGGATCGCCGGGAGCTGCTGGTGATGATTATTCCCTACGTCATGGATGACCCACAGGAGGCCGAGGAATTGACCGAACAACTGACGGACGCTTTCGCCACCAACACAGGCGTGGCGCCCGCTTCACCCTAGTCGTCATTGGTGCTTCCGGACCTGTTTCACACGCTGCGGTGCTATATGTGTGAATTCTGTCACAAACGCGGGATCTGGCCGCCGTTTCATTTGTAAGTCATCGAAATCGTGCTAGATTTAGCGAGTCCCGAACAGGGGTATACCTTGCTATACAGGC
>JAZBOY010000195.1:0-2495 GCA_036351375.1 Halieaceae bacterium | reverse complement strand
GGATGAGATCGTGCAGGGTTGGGTGGTGTCAGGCATCACCGACACAATGCTCCTGATAGACCAGTTGGAGGGAGACGAGGTGCTGGAGTACCGGCTTTTCGACTGGCAGCGCCTGAATGGCTCAAATTAGATGGCTCAGACTGCTCGTATCCTGGTAGATGGCATGACAAGCGATAACGGCGCCTGGCGGAATGCTGCGCGCGGCTTTCGCGCGTTGCCGGCTGTCCTGGCCGTGACGATGCTGGTGGCCTGTAGCGAGCTGGCGGAAATGCACCGCCAGGACGACCCCGGCCTCTACCATGAAGACGGTGTGCAACAGGCCAAGGGCGCAGCGCAGGAGCGGCGGACCGAGGCAGATGCCGCCATAGCGGCTTCCGACCAGGCTGTCAGCTCGGCCACCGGCGCCGCCCCGTCGGAGCCTGAAACCGCAAGAATAACTCCCGGGCCGGGCCAGCGCCCGCTGCGCACCGTGGCAGTGACCGCCGATCAGGATTTTGTTCCGGACCTGCAGGGCGAACCCCTCGGTGGCAGCTACAACAATGTACCGCTGCCGGCCTTCGTGGACCTGGTGTTTGGCGAGCAGCTCGGCCTGCCCTATTCTCTGGACGGCGGACTTGCCGGCCAGTCGGACCTGGTGACCCTGCGACTCCAGGAACCGGTTACTCCAACAGAGCTGTTCCGTATCGCCCGCCGCACCCTGATCGACTACGGCGTCGCCATGCGCGTCGATAACGACATCTATACCTTCTATATAGACAAGAACATTTCAGCGACCAATGTGCCCATCCTGGTCACTGGCCGGGCTTTGCCGGAAGTGCCGGAGAGCCATCGCCCGGTGTTTGTCTTCGTGCAGCTGGAGGCAGTAAAGCCGGACAAGGTCTTCAACTGGCTGCGCTCCGCCCTCAAGGGCCAGGAGCTGGACATGAACCAGGACCCGCTGCGGAATTCCATCACCCTGCGCGGTAAGGCTTCTGTCGTCGAGCAGGCGCTGGCGATGATCGAGGTGCTGGACCAGCCCACTATGCGCGGCAAGTTCTCGGCCAGCATCGAACCGGCCTACGCCCAGGTGGATAGCCTGGCGGAGGACCTCGTCAACATTCTTGCCTCTGAAGGCTACGACGCAAGTACACGACCCCCGATCGGGGCGATAATGATCCTGCCGCTGAAAAGCAATAACCAGTTGGTGGTGTTTGCACCTTCAAGAGACGTGTTGAACCACGTGCAGGGCTGGGTAGAAATCATCGACCGCCGCCAACAGTTGGCGGTAGAGGATGGCATTTTCAGCTACGAGGTCAACAATACTCAGGCCTCCTATATTGTCGACCTGCTCAATTCATTGAACGGAGTCCAGTCAGAGTCAGACAGGCCGGTAGCAACGCAAGCAGTAACAGGCGGCAACGTGTCGCAGGCCGGGCTTTCGACCCAGCGCCCCGGAGGCGGGCAATCACCTCAAGGCCAGTTCGTGGTGGATTCCAACCGCAACGCAATTATCTTTCGCGGTTCGGGCAAGCAGTGGACCGACCTGCTCCCTGTGATCCAGGAAATGGACCAGCTGGCGCCGTCGGTGCTGGTCGAGGTACTGCTGGCGGAAATCTCGCTCACCGACACCGACAGCTCCAGCTTCCAGTTCCTGGAGCGCACCATGGTAGGTGACTATGACCTGGTGCTGGGCACGCTGGGGCAGCTGGGCGCCGGGTCATCGGCCTTCTCTGCCACCCTTAATAAGGCAGGCGATGTGCGGGCGGTGCTGAGATTGCTCTATGAGAATCGGCGGGCCGAAATTCGGTCCAGGCCGCGGCTCATGGTCAAAAGCGGCCAAACCGCTTCTATTGACGTAGGTGACGAGATTCCAATTCTAACCACGTCGTCCCAGTCTACCCAGAACCCGGACGCGCCCATCGTCCAGGATGTCGCTTACAGAAATACCGGCGTACGGCTGACAATCAAGCCGACGGTGCACAATTCCGGTTTCGTGGATATCGACGTCAGCCAGGAGCTGAGTGAGGCGCAGATCAATGAAACCAGCGGTATCGACTCGCCGACCATCCGCAACCGCACTTTACAGACCACGGTGACCCTCAGGGATGGCGGCTCGATCCTGCTGGGTGGCCTGATTTCCTCTTCGCGATCGGACGATGAGCGGGGCGTGCCCTTCTTTGGTGCCCTGCCCGGAGTGGGGGGCTTGTTCCGTTCCGAGGGGCAGGTGGAGGATCGCCGGGAGCTGCTGGTGATGATCATTCCCTACGTCATGGACGACCCCCAGGACGCCGAGGAACTGACCGAACAATTGACGGACGCGTTTGCCACCAACACAGGCGTGGCGCCCGCTTCACCCTAGTCGTTCTTGCCGCTTCCGGACCTGTTTCACATGCGGCTGCGCTATATGTGTGAATTCTGTCACAAACGCGGGATCTGGCCGCCGTTTCATTTGTAAGTCATCGAAATCGTGCTAGATTTAGCGAGTCCCGAACAGGGGTATACCTTGCTATACAGGC
>JAZBOY010000194.1:0-2255 GCA_036351375.1 Halieaceae bacterium | reverse complement strand
CAGTTTGTGCGCGAGATGAACGAGGCCGACTCCGCCAGCAACACCCGCGCCGTGGACAGCCTGATGAATTTTGAAACGGTGAAGTACTTCACCAACGAGGAGTTCGAGGCCAACCGCTACGACGAGGAACTGGCACGCTGGGAACTGGCGCGGCGTCGCAACCGGCTATCGCTGTTCGGTCTCAACGGCGGCCAGGCCTTGATCATCGCCCTCGCCCAGACCGCGATGATTGGCCTGGCGGCGGCCGGGGTACGCGATGGTGAAATGACCCTCGGGGACTTCATCCTGATCAACCAGTTCATGATCCAGCTGTTCCTGCCGCTGGGTTTTCTCGGCTTTGTATTCCGGGAGATCAAGGGCTCGCTGGCCAACATCGAGAAGATGTTCGAGCTGCTGGCCGTGAAGCCGGTAGTGGTGGATGCGCCTGGCGCCCCGGAGTTATCCGTCACGCAGGGCGAGATTCGCTTCGAAGGGGTGAGCTTTGCCTACACGGCCGAGCGTCCCATCCTCAGGGGTGTGAGCTTCACTGTGGCGCCTGGCGAAAAGGTTGCTGTGGTCGGGCCTTCCGGTGCCGGCAAGTCGACCCTGGTGAAGCTGCTGTTCCGCTTCTATGACCCGAATGCCGGCCGTATTGCCATCGACGGCCAGGATATCCGCGCGGTCAGCCAGGCCTCCCTGCGGCGCGCCATCGGCATCGTTCCCCAGGACACGGTGCTGTTCAACGACAGCCTGTTCGAGAACGTGCGCTACGGAAAGCCCGACGCCAGCGACGAGGACGTAGAGGCAGCCATTCGCCTCGCCCACCTGGACCACTTTATCGACTCACTGCCTGAGGGCCGCGACACCCTGGTGGGAGAGCGCGGCCTGAAACTCTCCGGCGGTGAGAAACAGCGGGTGGCGATTGCCCGTACCCTGCTCAAGCGACCACCCATCCTGGTATTCGACGAGGCCACCTCGTCGCTGGACAGCAAGTCCGAGCGCGCCATCCTGGCAGCCCTGCGGGAAATTTCCGCCGATCACACCAGCCTGGTGATCGCCCACCGGCTGTCTACCATCATCGACGCCGATCGCATCCTGGTACTGCAGGACGGCCAGGTGGTGGAACAGGGCCGGCACCGTGAGCTGCTGGAGCACAACGGTCACTACGCCGAGCTGTGGCAGGCCCAACAGAAGCAGCGTGATGCGCAAGATCATCCACATTGACGCGGACTCCTTCTACGCCTCCGTGGAGATGCGAGAGAACCCCGAGCTGCGTGACAAGCCGATTGCCGTGGGCGGCTCCTCCGACCGCGGGGTGGTGGCCACCGCCAACTATGAGGCGCGCAAGTTCGGCGTTCACTCGGCGCTGCCAACCGCCAGGGCGCGCCAGCTGTGCCCGCAGCTGATTATCATCAAGCCGCGCTTCGACCTGTACCGCAAGGTCTCGGGCCAGTTCCGGGAGATCTTCAGCGACTTCACCGACCAGATCGAGCCGCTGTCCCTGGACGAGGCCTACCTGGATGTGAGCGACAGCCCCCACTTCGGCGGCAGCGCCACCCTGATTGCCGGAGAGATTCGCCGCCGCGTGCGCGAAGAGCTGAACCTGACCGTTTCGGCAGGCGTGGCGCCCAACAAGTTCCTGGCCAAGGTGGCCAGCGACTGGGACAAACCCGACGGCCTGTTCACGGTGGCGCCGGGACAGGTCGCGGAATTTGTCAGGACCCTGCCGGTGTCGAAAATCAACGGCGTCGGCAAGGTGACTTCCGAGAAGCTCAAACGCATGGGAGTGATCACCTGCGGCGACCTGCAGGCCGTACCGATCGAGGATCTGGCGCGACGCTTCGGCAAGTACGGTCCACGCCTGGCGGAACTCGCCCAGGGAATCGATAACCGCGAGGTCAAGACCAGCCGCATCCGCAAATCCATCAGCGTGGAGCGCACCTATTCCCGCGACCTGGGCTCCGAGCAGGAACTGCTGGAGGCTTTCGACACGGTTCTCGATGAGCTGGCCACCCGCTTCGGCAAGATCGAGCAGCAATACCTGCCCACCAAGCGCTTCGTGAAAGTGAAGTTCCGCAACTTCAGCCAGACCACCCTTGAGGAAATTCTCCCGGACCGTTCAGAAGCCTGGCTGCAGCGGGCCGAGTACCAGCGCCTGGTGCTGGCGGCGCGCGCCCGCAAACCCCTGTCGGTGCGCCTGCTTGGCGCCGGCCTGAGGCTGACGCCGCGACACGCCGACGAGGCCGACCAGCTCTCGCTGTTTGCCGCACTCGATT
>JAZBOY010000193.1:0-33387 GCA_036351375.1 Halieaceae bacterium | reverse complement strand
GATGGAGATGGGGCAATCGAAGTTTTCCCTGGCGTACTGGTGGCCGAGCTCGAGCGCGTGGATATTCGGCTTGATCAGTTTTTCCTTGCCCTTGAACTGGTCGCCCACCAGGCCGGTAAGGGCGGCAAAGTCGATATCCAGCAGCGCCGCCAGGGCGCCGACGTAAATGACGTTCTTGAACAGTTGCCGCTGCCGCGGATCCGAGTACTGCTGGTTACAGATACCGGTCAGGGGAATGCCGATGATGTTGACGTCATTGCGTATCAGTCGCAGGTCCAGGGGCTTGGTGTTGTCATAGATAAAGTAGCCGCCCGGCTCCACTTCCTTGATGTCGTTGGGCATGCTCTGGGGATTGACCGACAGAACGATATCGACGCCACCGCGCCGGCCGAGATAGCCCTTTTCGCTGACCCGCACTTCATACCAAGTGGGCATGCCCTGGATGTTGGACGGAAAAATATTCTTGGGGCAAACCGGCAGGCCCATGCGGAACAGGGCCTTGGCGAACATGTTGTTGGCGCTGGCAGAACCGGTGCCGTTGACGTTGGCAAACTTGATGACGAACTCATTGACGGATTCGATGCTCTTCATGGCTTACGCCCCCGCCTTGGTCACGTTGTACATGAACTTCTGCATATCCCAGGCCGCCGTCGGGCAGCGTTCGGCGCAGAGCCCGCAGTGCAGGCAAACGTTCTCATCTTTCACCATTACCCGCTGGGTGGGCAGCTCCGGCGACAGGTAGAGGTCCTGGGCCAGGTTGCCGGCCGGGGCCGATAGCCGCTGACGCAAATCCTCTTCCTCACCGTTGGCAGTGAAGCTGATGCAGTCGGTGGGGCAGATGTCGACGCAGGCGTCGCACTCGATACATTTGGGCGCTTCGAAAACCGTCTGCACGTCGCAGTTCAGGCAGCGCTGGGCCTCGTGGAAGGCCGTCTCCACATCGAAGCCCAGCTCCACCTCCAATTTGCGATCCCGCAGGGTCTTCTTCTTGTCGGCCTGGGGCACGATGAAGCGGTGGTCGCTCTCGACCCGATTGTCATAGCTCCATTCGTGCACGCCCATCTTCTGGGTGAGCAGGTTGGCCATCGGCGGCGGCCGCTGGCTGACATCCTCGCCCTGGCAGAACAGGTCGATGGAAATGGCAGCCTGGTGACCGTGGGCAACAGCGGTAATGATGTTCTCCGGGCCGAAGGCCGAATCGCCGCCGAAAAATACCCGGGGGTTTGAAGACTGGAAGGTCACCTCATCCACCACGGGCATGTCCCATTTACCGAAGGCCACGCCTACATCGCGCTCGATCCAGGGAAATGCATTCTCCTGGCCAATGGCCATCAGCACATCGTCGCAGGGCATGAATACCAGGTCCTCACCGGTAGGCACCAGCTCGCGCCCGCCATCGCGGTCGTAGACTGCTTCAACCTTCTCAAAGCGCACACCCTGCAGGCGGCCGTCTTCAACGACAAATTCCTTGGGCACGTGGTTGTCGTAGATCGGGATGTCCTCGTGCATGGCATCTTCCTTCTCCCAGGGAGATGCCTTCATGTCTGCAAAGGGGCTACGCACTACCACCCGCACATCTTCGCCACCGAGGCGGCGTGCGGTGCGGCAGCAGTCCATGGCGGTGTTACCGCCGCCCAGCACCAGTACCCGCTTGCCGATGGTGGCGGTATGCTCGAACGCCACATTGGCGAGCCAATCGATGCCGATGTGGATATTGGCGGAGGCCTCCTCGCGGCCCGGCAGCCGCGGGAGATCCTTACCGCGGGGCGCGCCGGTGCCGACAAACACGGCATCGTAATCCTTCTCGAGCACGCTCTTGAGGCTGTCAACATAGTGGTTGAAGGTGGTGACCACACCCATGTCGAGGATGTAGTTCACTTCCTGGCGCAGTACTTCGATAGGCAGGCGGAAAGCGGGAATCTGGCTCAGCATCATGCCGCCCCCTTCCAGCTGGTCATCGAAGATGTCGATTTCATACCCCAGGGGCATCAGGTCGCGCGCCACTGTCAGCGACGCCGGGCCGGCACCGATCAGCGCGATCTTCTTGCCGTTCTTGCGGCGAGGAATTTTGGGCAGGCGCTGGTCGATAGCGGTATCGGTTTTATTGTCTGCCGCAACACGTTTGAGCCGACAGATGGCCACCGGCTCTTCCTCGACGCGCTCGCGCCGGCAGGCCGGTTCACAGGGTCGGTCGCAGGTGCGGCCGAGAATGCCCGGGAACACGTTGGATTCCCAGTTGATCATGTAGGCGTCGTCGTAACGACCGGCAGCAATCAGGCGGATGTATTCAGGAACAGGTGTATGTGCAGGACAGGCCCACTGGCAGTCCACTACCTTGTGGAAATACTCCGGGTTTTCGATATCAGTGGCATTCAAACCAACAACCCTCGGATACTGTTTTTTTATTTGTATCGAGCAGTATATGCCAAAACCGCCCCCTCGCTAGACCTCGGCAGCGCCCCATTGCATTTGGGTTGAGCGCCTTGAACGCCGCTCGGAAGGACCGGGCCAGGTAGTCGCCGTATTGAGTTCGAGCAGTCGCCGGTTCGCATCGGCAATGGACGGGGCTAGAATGGACCCTGCTGGGCAGGCGCGTTAACCCCGATAAGGAGAAACTCTTGGTTGCAGTGTTGCGGCAGTTATTGGATTCCACCACCAGGGAGGCCATCGTCAAGGACATGGCGCGAGCGCCGATGATGGATGGTCGCCAGAGTGCCGGTACCCTGGGCCAGGACCTCAAGTCCACCCGGCAGGTGGACGCCAAATCCGAGATATACCGGGGCATGCTGCAGCGCGTGATGGCGGCGTTCCAGGCGCATGGCGAGTTCAACAAGCACGCCATCCCGCGCCGCATTCTGCCGCCGCTGTTCGCCAGTTACGGGGAAGGCGCCTTCTACAAGCGCCACGTCGACAACGCATTCATGGGTCCCTTCCCCGCAATGCGCACTGACCTTTCCATCACCATTTTCCTTAACAGCCCGGATGAGTACGAGGGCGGCACCCTGTCGTTGGAAACGCCCTTCGGCGTGCAGGAGTACCGCCTGGACGCCGGAGATGCGGTGCTCTACCCCACCCACTATCCCCACTGGGTCACGGAGGTCACCGGCGGCGAACGCCTGGCCATTGTCACCTGGATCGAAAGCCTGGTGCAGGACCCCATGCAGCGCGATATCGCCACAGACCTGGCCGACCTGATGGAATGGGCTATCGAGGAAGAGTTCGATACCGACACCCTGCTGAAGATCGAAAAAATCCGCCTCAACCTGCTGAAAATGTGGGCCAAGACCTGAGCCACAGGGAGCGTTTGCTCAGCTGAGCCCTGCCTGCTGGTAGAGCGGACCGAGCTGCTTTTCATAGCGCCGCCAGCTCCCCACTGCCGCCGGAGACAGGGGCTGCCTGACCTGTGCCAGGCTGGCGGTCGCCACCGGACTGGAGCTGCTGTGGAACTGCTGCCATGCAACGGGCCGCTGCAGGCCGAGGTGCGCAAACAGCGCCTCGCTGATGGCGTCCGGCTCTTTTACCAGCTGCTCGTACTCCAGCACCAGCATCCTGTCGCCCAGCAGCGCCGCCCAGTGCGTGCAGAGACGCTCAACGCCCTCGATATAGCGCAAACAGTCCTGGAGATTCTGCGCCCACTGGTTGGCGGAAATACGCGAGCGAAAGCAGGACCAGGCCACATCCCTCGGGTCTCGCCTGAGCCAGATAAAACGCGCCTCCGGCAACAGCACCGCGGCCAGGCCCGCATAGTTGTGGTTGAGGAGGGACTTGTCGGTGAAGTGTCGATCGGCCTTGAAGCGACGACGGATGCGCCCGAGGTAGGTTTGCGCCATCTGCTGCCAGTCGCGCCGCGCAAACTGCTCGGCGCGCAGCATGTCCGGCGGCTCCATGCTGGCCAGCGGCAGCGAGGCGACCCGCATCAGCATATGCTCGCCGGTGGCGGTCATGCCCTGCGCGGTCGCGAGAATCTGTTCCACCAGCGTGGTGCCGGAGCGCGGGGCGCCGAGTACGAAAACAGCGCCGCTGCCACCGCTGGGATTGGCATGGCGCTGCAGGATCTCGGCGTTGAAACTGTTGGCGAGGCGACCGTAGTAGTCGAGCTGTGGCTGCAGTTCAAAGGGTGAGAGCTGTTCGCGAAGCTGTGCCCCGGCCTGAATCCGGGCGAAGGCGGTGTCGTAGTCACCGACCTTATCGTAGGCTCGGCCCATGGCGTAGAGCAGGGGTACGCGCTGCTGCGGGTTACCCAGACTCCCGTGCAGGCGCTCCATCTCGGCAAGGTCCGCCTCGAGATCCTGGTAGCCGCCGAGCAGAGCAATCTGTTCCCAGGCCGGCGTGTGCTGGGGCAACAGTTCAAGCGCCCTGCGATGCAGGGCGAGCGCCTTCTCAGTGCGCCCGAAACGGGCCTGGTAGTAACCCTCCAGGTAGTAACCCTCGGCCGCAGCCTGGGGATGCTCCTGCAGCTTGCGCGCCGCCAACGCCGCATCGCGGTGCCGCGCCACTGCGCCCAGGGCGCTGATCACCGCCACCTGTCGCTGCGGGTCGTCGGGTGCTTCATCGCGCCATTTCTGGACCGCAGCCAGCACCAGGTCCTGGTCACCCAGGGTGCTGGCCAGGTTGGCCGCCTGGCGCCAGTCGAGCCCGGCCTTGCGCTTCTTCTCCAACAGCCTGGCCAGCGCACTGGCAGCCTTGTCGAGCTGGCGTGCGCCCACCAGTTGAGTGATATGTTCCAGTGAAGCCACGTTAGCCGATGGTCTCCTTGAACAGGCGCAGCCAGTTGAGGCCCAGCAGTTTTTCCATATCGCCCACCGCCCAGCCGCGCCTGTCCAGCACGGCCAGGAGGTTGCGGTACCGGTCAGTGCTATCGAGTTCGGGAATCCAGGGCGGCCAGCGCAGCTGGTAGCTCGGCTTGAACCACTTTGTGCGCGGTACAAACCATTCCTCGTGAGTTGCCCAGGGGGAAATACCCTGGGGCGGGAAGTCCGTTGAGATGCCCACGTGATCGATGCCCGCGATATTCACCGCGTACTCGATATGATCTGCGTAGTGTTCAATGGTGGTCTCGCCGCCGGGGTCCGGGCCAATGAAGTAGCCCAGCGCAATCATACCGCTCACTCCACCCTTGTCCGCACAGGCGCGAATCTGTTCGTCAGTCTTGGCGCGCGGATGCCCCGGGCGCACGCTGTCGCACATGGTGTGGGTCATGGCCACCGGGCGCTCGGAAAACGCGATGCCGTCCAACGTCGTCTGCCGGCCACAGTGTGACAGGTCGATCAGGACACCGATGTCATTCATACGATTGACAACTTCCAGGCCAAAATCGGACAGGCCGGCGTTGGTGCGCTCCAGGCAGCCGTCACCTACCAGGTTGCGGAAGTTGTAGGTGAGCTGGAACGCGCGCATGCCGAGCGCGTGCAGCGCATCGATATTCGCAACCTCCCCTTCCAGCATGGTGGAGTCCTGGAAGTTCATCAGCACGGCCGTACACCCACTGGCCTGGGCACGCTCGAAATCGGCAGCCTCCAGCGCGAGCATCAGGCTGCTGTCGTTCTCGCGCACTCGCTCGCGCCAACCCACCAGGGCATCGATGGCGGTTTGCAGGTCGCTGCGCGGCAGGCTCTCGATAATCCCCGAGTAGTTGGCGGCACGCAGGCCGGCCAGGGCGTCCTCGCCCCACTCGCGACCGAAGCAGAGCGCGTCGATTACCAGCATGCTGTCGTAATCGTGGGTGCTCGGCCAGGCGAGGCCGGGCACGCCTGCCGCAGCCAGGACCGACAGGCCGCCCTTCAGAGCCTGTCTGCGAGTTCGTTTGATGGAATCCATGGTGTAGAGCGTCGTTCATCGAGTGAAGGCCAGAGCATAGCAATCCCCACGGTCAAAGTTCAGCCGTCCGGCAACGCAAAGTCAGGCTTTGCAAAAAAACACCTTTCCGACGCTTTCAAGTTGACGGCCTTCCGCAGCTTTGGCCGAATAGCTGTAAACAAGAACGCCACAACAGATTTGGGGATATTCTGTGAAAGGCCATTTTTCTAACGCCGTCAGCCTGGCGCGTAATTTGTTGCACATGGCGAGAAACATCCTGGGCGCGCTCGCACACAAGCTACGCGGCGCCCTGCGAGGAGCCTGGCACTGGCTGACAGGCCTGCTGCGAGCGCTCGCCGGTCTCTGGAGGGCGCTCGGTCCGCGCTGGATGCGAGTCCTGGTCGCCGTTCTGATGCTGACCCTTGCCGGCTACAGTGGGCTGTCCAGCCTGCTGGCGCCGAACCTGACACAGGAGACCATCCACGAGGTTCGCTACCTCAATCGCGGCTGGGACGATACGGCCCGGCAACACTACTACTTCACCCCCCAGGGCACCGAGCTGCTGGGCCTCGACTACGCCTGGCTGGTCAACCTGGAGCTGCCGCTCAGCAAGCAGCGCTTCGCCAGCGCCGACGCCATGCGGGGCTGGGGCTTTATCGTAGACCCAGGCCAGCTCGCAAGCCCATCCAACCCCGGCAACCTGCCCGTGGGTATGACCCAACACTACAACCCGGACGCCGACACGCAACGGCTCGACCTGACCTGCGCCCTTTGCCATACCGGCGAGCTGCACTACCGCGGCGTTGCACTCAGGATTGACGGCGGCCAGGCCATCCAGAGTGTCTCCACAGCGACCCGCGGGGAGTTTATAACTTCCCTGGCTGCCGCCGCCCTGGAAACCTACCTCAACCCGGCGAAGTGGAACCGCTTTGCAGACCGAACTGTAGGCAGTGACCCCGACAAGCGCGCAGCCCTGCGCTCTGACTTCGGGCATTTCCTGGCGGGCATCTGGGAGTTCGTGCGCGGCGTCGGCGCACCGAAGTGGTACCCGACCACCGAAGGGCGCGGGCGCACGGACGCGGTCGGGCGAATCGCCAATGTGGTGTTCGGCAGGGACCTGCGAAAGCCTGACAATTACCGCCCGGCAGATGCACCGGTCAGCTACCCGTTCCTCTGGGACATCTGGCGCTTTGACTGGGTGCAATACACCGGCTTCACCAACCAGGCCATGGCGCGCAATGTGGGTGAGAGCCTGGGCGTGCTGGCACCTATCGCGCTGGTAGACGAGACCGGGGCATTGCTTCCCGAGGAGGAGTTCGGCAAGACCACCATCAACGTACACGGTATGCACTGCATTGAAACCGTGCTGCGTGATCTCGAGCCACCGCGCTGGCCGGAGGATGTGCTCGGCAAAATTGATGTAGAGCGGGCGCGACGCGGCAAGGACCTGTTCGCCGACCAGTGTGTGTTCTGCCACGGTCCACACCCCGCCGAACCCTACCGGTGGCCCGTCGCCACCGGGCCGGGCGAGAACCCCGCCAAGCAGGCGGAAGCCGACTGGCAGTGGGACATGGCGGGAGAGGTGACCCGGATCGACGGCAAGGATTACCGGGTGGACTGGCGCCAGTCGGTGTGGGCACTGCCCTGGCTCAGCACCGAGGTGATCGGCACGGATGCCACCGCCGCCGATAACTACATGGACAACCGCTACGACGCCACCACCCTGCTACCCGGTTCTGAACCGGTGGGCGCAGGTGACGGTTTGCAGGTGCTGCTGAACCGGGTGGTACCGCTGCTGTATGCAAACAACGATATCGACGGCACTCTGGTACCCGACTACGACGGCCTCAACGTTCCGTTTCGCATCGTCAACCAGCGCGCCTACAAATCCCGCCCGCTGCACGGCGTGTGGGCGACACCGCCCTACCTGCACAATGGCTCAGTGCCCACCCTCCACGACCTGCTGTCACCCCAGCGCGCGCGGCCGGCAAGCTTCTACGTCGGCCACCGCGAATACGACCCCGGCAAGCTGGGCTATGTCACCGACCAACGCCCGGGCAGTTTCCTGCACGATACGCGGGTGACCGGCAACGGCAACGGTGGCCATCTGTTCACCGACGTCGACGCACCGGGGCGGATCGGGCGACGCCTGAGCGAAGGTGAGCGCACGGACCTGCTGGAATACCTCAAGGTGCTCGGCAATCCAGACTTCAGCGAGGCGCTGGGTGGCGACCCCCAGGACTGGTCGCGCTACCCCGGGCCCGAGACTCACCAGGGCGACCAGCACGCCTGCCAGCACCCGGAGGTCAGCCCGCATGCTTCGTAAAACACTAGCCCTGCTGTGCCTGCCCGGCTGCCTCGCAACGGCGGCGGAGCTCGACGAGTACGGGCTCACACCGGAGCAGCGCGCCGCGGTGGAATCCTCAATTCAGTCGGCACGGGAAATCTCCCGTCGGGCCGAGGGGGTCAACGGCCTGCCCTACCGCCGGGATGCGCACGCCAAGGCAACCGGCTGTGCTCGCGCTATTTTCTCGGTGAACGGGGATATCCCCGCTCGCTTCCAGCACAGCCTGTTTGCGCAACCTGCCGCCGAGTACCAGGCCTGGGTGCGCTTCTCGAATGGCGATTTCCTGGTGCAGTCCGACAGCAAACCCGATGCGCGGGGTATGGCGATCAAGGTGATGGGGGTAGCCGGTGAGCCTGTAGCACCGGAGCTCGGCAAGCACGGCACCCAGGATTTCATCATGACCAATACCAAGGCGTTCTTTAACCGCAATATCTTCGACTACGCCGAGGACATGACCTACCTGGCGAAATTCGAGCGCACCCGCTGGTTCATCAGCCTGTTTCCACCGCGCCTGCATCCCAAGCAGTTCTACCGCGCCATTCAGACTGTGTCCTCGACCATCGACAACCCGCTGCAGCCCCAGTACTACTCCATGCTGCCCTACCAACTCGGCGAAACCGTGCTCAAGTACTCAGTGCGCCCCTGCCCGGGGATGCGCTTCCGGGCCGCGGAGGACAGACACGCCAGCGACTACCTGACGGTGGAAATGCAGCACAGCCTGGCCAACGGCGGGGCCTGTTTCGATTTCCTGGTACAGCCACAGGTGCCGGGTAGCTATATGCCCATCGACGACGCCACCGCTATCTGGTCGGAGAAAGACTCGCCGTTCCAGCCTATCGCGCGCCTGACCCTGCCGCCGCAGACCATTGGTGGTTCTGCACAACGCGAGTTCTGCGAAAACCTGTCGATGAATCCCTGGCACGGGGTGGATGCCTGGCGGCCGCTGGGCAGCCTCAGCAATGCTCGACGGCTGGTGTATAACGCCGTGTCGAAGTACCGCCACGAGAAGAACGATGTGCCCCGGGTGGAGCCGCAAAACTGGTGCCTGCCGCAGGGTACCGGGAGCTGTGAGGGTGATCCTGGACTGATTGAGAGCCACCCCAGGTGGCCGCTGCCGCGGATATTCGATCCACTGGCCGAGATGCCGGAGGTCAGGCCGTCGACGACACCTTGACCTGGTCGCGGCCGGCGTCCTTGGCCTCGTACATGGCCTCGTCGGCCAGCCGCAGCAACTCCTCAACGGTTTTCTGCCCGGAGCAGTGGGCCAGGCCGATGCTGGTGGTGAAACGCAGGCTGCCCGTGTCGGTATCCAGGGAGATGGTGCGTACGTGGTCCCGCAGGCGTTCGGCAGTCATCACCGCCGCCTCCGGTTCGCTAATGAACATGAGGGCAAACTCTTCGCCCCCAAGGCGGCCAAACAGGTCGCGGTCGCGAATAAAGCCCATCACCGATTCTGCAAATGACTGCAGCGCACGATCCCCCATCTCATGACCGTACTGGTCATTGATAGCCTTGAAATGATCGATATCGAGCATGACCAGGTTGAGGGGCAGCTCCTCGCGCAAGCAGCGCTCCAGCATCTTCTGGCCCTTGGCCAGGAAGCTGCGACGATTGTTCACGCCGGTCAAGGTGTCGGTACGCGCCTCGATCTCTGCCGCGTTCTTGGCGGCCTCGAGTTCCCGGGTGCGCTCGGCCACCTGCGCTTCCAGCACCAGCTTGCTTTCCTGCAGCTGCTGCATCTGGGCTTTTTCCGCGGCCTCCTTGAGGCCCCTCAAGTCGCGGATGCGGATGCCCATGGCCACCAGGATGACCGCCATTTCGCCGTAGGAGGCCAGCGCCGGCCAGTAATAGTTCACCATGTTGTGTTCGACAAAGCCGAGGTCGCGCAGGGCCTGGGTGAAGAGCCCGATGACCAGGAAAGTCCAGGCGATCGTGAACAACCCCGCTTCCCGCGCGCCCTGGTACCAGCGTACAAGGCCGGCAATCGACACCGTCGGGTACAGAAGCAGGGCCAGGGTGATGGAGATGACCGAGAGCGCTGTCTGCTGCGCCAGCGCCACCACCACCAGGAACACGGCATTGGCCATCTGGAAAATCAGCAGGTAATCGATACGCCGCATGTTCTGGCGGGTGTGCAGAAACTCCCGGGCAAAATACAGACCGGTGAACAGGCTGAAGGCACCGGTAATGGACATGTATCGCCAGTGGAAACTTTCCGTCATCAGGAACTGGTGAGTGAAACCGATGACGGTAAACCACACCGCGATCGAAGCCAGGGCATGCAACGCGTAGACATAGAAAAACCGGCTTCCCGTTGCCAGCCCACTGACGGTGGCAATGAACGCCATTACCAGCAGGCCACCGACGATCAGCGAGATCAGGGCCAGTTCATTGCTCTGGGTGATTGCCAGTGCTGCGGGCGACCAGATGCGCAGTTCAGGGAAGACAAAGCCCATCTGGTGCGAGCCGTAACGCACAAAGAGTTCGGCGGTATCGCCTGCTGGCACGGTGACGGGGATGACAAACCTGTGATGGGGTATCGGCCGCGTCGAGAACGGTTTCTCGAGGGAGAGATCCACCTGCTGCTGGAAGCTGGCTTCGCCGCTGCCTCTCTGAAAACCCTGCAGGGAGACGAGCTGGTGGTCAATGTACTCCAGCCGCAGCTCCACCGCCTCAGTGCCGGGGTTGTACAGTTCAAAGCGGCTCCAGAACGCGCCGGGCGCCAAGCCGGTAGAGCCGCGCGGCGGAGGCGCGGAGAACTCGCCGGCCTGGAACGCCTCCAGGGCATCCGACTGCGAGGCCTGTCCGGTCGGGTCGCTCCAGAGTACAAAGTTCTCACCCAGCCCGGCGCCGGCTTCGGACCCTGTCACGGTAATCGGTTGCGCGGTCGCCGCGCCGCCGGGCGCAACAAGTGCAAACACTATGAAAAGCATGGCTACCCAGCGCTCAGGCTGTCTTCGCCACTTCGCAGAAACCCCTGTCACCCTAACCGCCTGCAGATTCTTGCCCTGATGTCGCGATGGAATTATTTTTGCGCAAACGTTAGCCCATTTCGGAGGCTCGATACACCCTTATGGTGAAGGGAATAATGAACAAATATCGACTGCTGCTGCCGGCCGTGCTGCTTCTGCTGGGCGTCCTCGCCGCCTGGCAAATGCGCCAGGCGGCGCCACCGGAGGTGGTGAGGAAGGTGGATTTCGAATCGATCGACTGGTTCGCAAGGCGTGCACAGGCCGCCTACGCCGATCCGGCAAAAATTCGCGCCGAGTACCCCGACACGGTTTTTGTGGGCTCGCCCGCTCACACAGAGGTACTGTACTTCCTGGAAACCCGGGCCGGGCAGCGCCGGCACATAGTGTCGGTGCGCGGCACCGACAACCTTGAAAACGCGCTGCAGGATGCAGAATACCTCCGGGCCGAAGACAGCGAGCTGGGTATCGCGGTGCACCGCGGTTTTGACGCCGACACGCGGGTTATCTACGCCGACCTGAAGCCCAGGCTCGACCCGCAGTATGACATCTACCTGACCGGCCACTCCCTTGGCGCCGCCGTCAGCACCCTGCTGATGATGTACCTGCAGAAGGACGGCTTCAGGGTCGTAAAGTCCGTGAACTTCGGTCAGCCAAAAATCACCAACAAGGCGGGCGCCCTGGTCTTTCAAGCGCTGCCGCTGACTCGCGTGATCGACGGCAAGGACGTGGTGCCGCTGCTGCCGGCGGACACGCCGCTGGATTCGGAAGGCGGCGAGTACACTCACCTGGGACGCACTGTGATCCTGCTGGACGGCCCCTTCTACGCCTATCTGTCCGGGCTTGAAGCCGAGCAGGTATCACAGGGCTCTTTCTGGCGTGATTTCGGCGACGAGAGCGTGCAGGCCCACAAGGTGGCCAACTATCGCAAGCGCATCTCTGGCAAAATTGACGGCAGCGAAGAAGTGCCGTTCCCGGATCGCTACGACTATCTCCAGCAGTAGCGTGCAGATTGAGCTGGGCAAGATACCGCACGACTGCTATCTATTGGCTTTCAGCATAGGAAACACACTCTCATGAGAATTCTCCTGGTTTCGGCACTCGCCCTCATCGTGCTTACTGGCGTGCTGCTGCTACGCGCCAACACCTATTTTCCTGATCGCCAGCTCTACGGGATGGAACCGGTGCCAATGCCTGAAGTCGATGCCGACGCCATGGCGGCCCGGCTGGCGGGTTCGATTCGCATACCCACAATCTCCCACGACGACCGCAGCAACTTTGACGCCCAGGCCTTTCTGGATTTTCACGACTACCTGGCACAGCACTACCCAGCGGTGCATCGGGCAGCCACCCGTCAGATTATCAACGACTACAGCCTTGTCTTCCGGCTGGAGGGAGCGGACCCCAGTCTCAAGCCCGCGCTGTTCATGGGGCACATGGATGTGGTGCCCGTGGACCCGGCTACCGCTGACCAATGGACCCACCCACCTTTCAGCGGCGCGATCGAAGAGGGCGTGGTCTGGGGACGCGGCGCCATCGACGACAAGCTGACGGTGATGGCGCTGATGGAGGCGATGGAAATGCTGCTGGCAGCCGGCAAAACGCCACAGCGCACTGTTTACTTCGCTTTCGGGCACGACGAGGAAGTGGGCGGCAATGACGGGGCAGGCCAGGTCGCGCAGTTTTTCCGGGACCAGGGCATCAGCTTTGAATTCGTGCTCGATGAGGGTGGTGTCGTGACTGAAGGAATGATTGCGGGGATTGAGCCCCCGGTGGCCATTATAGGGATTGCCGAGAAGGGCTATATGAACCTTCACCTGACGGTAGACGCGCCCGGCGGCCACTCCTCCCAACCGCCGCCTCACACGGCGGCGGGCATCCTGGCGCAGGCCATCGTCAAGGTAGAGGAGAATCCTTTCCCCACCGATCTGTCTGCAATGGATGCGAACTTCGAATACCTGGGTCATTACTTTCCGCTGCCCACCCGGCTAGCCCTGGCGAACACCTGGCTGCTGGGGCCGGCAGTTGAACAGGTGATGCTGTCCAGCCCGGTCTCCGCTGCCAGCATCAGGACGACTACCGCGGTCACCATGCTGGAAGGGAGTTCCAAGTCAAATATTCTGCCCACGCGCGCGGTGGCCGTCGTTAACTTCCGGGTACTTCCCGGCGATACCGTCGAGGGTGTGAGACAGCATATCGTTGCCGCGATTGACGACGACCGGGTCGACGTTTCGGTGCATATGGCGAACGAGCCTTCACCGGTATCGTCAACAGAGAGCTTCGGTTTTGGCCTGCTGGAGAAAACCATTCGCGGGATGGACGACCGCGTGCTGGTGGCCCCCTACCTGGTACAGGGCGGAACCGACGCCAAGCACTTTGTAGACCTGTCGGACAGCGTTTATCGCTTCATGATGTATCGTGCCGACGCGGAGACCACCAAGCGTGTGCACGGTGTGGATGAACAGGTAGCCATCTATGACTACGCCGAGGCCGTGCGCTTTTACTACGCGCTGCCTAACAACCTCGGCGAGCCGGCGGCGGGTTAGCGCTGGCAGGAATAGGCTTCGCCATTGGCGCCCGGACTCTGCAGGTAGCTGCAGAGCGCATCCACCGCCAGATCGACGCCAAGCGGTGTCCAGTGTGTATCATAGCGCTGGAAAATCTCGCGCTGGTGATTGTCCAGGAAAAGGTCGAGCAGCAGCACGGACTCGACATCGCGCCGCAGCAGCTCCTCGTGTAGCCGCTGCAAATACCGTCGCTGCGTCTCGTTGACCTGCTCGGCGTAAAGGGTCTGCTCAAACGGTACGGCCACAAAGATGTAGCGCTTGCCCATGGATTGCAGCCGCCTGCTGCGCGCCTCGATGGCGTTGGCAGCGGCCTCCAGGGACTGCTGCGTCAATCGATACGGCATGTAGCGACGCTCCCGCTCGCCGGTGATCATGACGACCAGGTCGCGCGTCGCGCGAGTCGCCAGCCGACCGGCGATATGTGTCAACAGGTAGCGCTGCGGGGCAACCTCACGGATCGCTTCCCAGCGGCTGAATTCGTTGCTAACCCGCGGCCGATACGCCTCGTCGGCGCTGTAGCCGTAATCGGCAAACACATTGCCTGCCACCAGCGGCTCGCCGCGCACATCGATCACGATTTCTGCCGTTGCCAGCTCCGGCTTCTTCAAGGTATTGAAGAGTGCGGATCTGCCGCCATTGAACACCGGCGTCTGCAGTCGTTCCGCCAGCCGCCAGGGCAAGGTCTCCTGGTCGCTGAGGCCACTGCCGAACACCAGTGAATCGCCGGATACCAGGATCGGGTAGCTGTCGCTGCTGAGGGGCACGCTGCGGTAGCCCTCTGCGTCTGTGGTCACGTCGGTGTAGTGCCGGCCCTGGTAGAAGAACAGGTTTTGCCGGCTGAGGTCGGCGGACTGCTCCCGGTGCCAGCTGGGCTCATAGGCTTCGAAGCGATAGGCCAGCTCGTAGAAGTACTCCCAGGGTCGGTAATAAAAGCCCCGCGGTTCCCACAGGAACAGCGCCACGCCAATGGCATTGAGCAGTGCTGCCGCACCCAGCAGGCCGAGGAACACTCGCAGGTAGTGGCGTTCTGGAGACGATGCTGGCTCGTTCGATTCGCTCATGGTCTAGAACTGGAAGTAAATGAATTCCTGCACGTCGGCAGCCATGTAGTGCAACACCACCAGCGCCAGCGCCGCCAGTGCGGTGGCCCAGCGCCAGTCAGGCTGCCAGAGCAGGCGTGTTCCCTTGTAACGGTACAGGCGCCGCGGGTAAAAATCTGCAGCCGCCATACCCCGGCCCATGATCTGGTAGACGTTGGGCATTGCCAGCACCATCAGCAGGGTCCAGACGATCATGGCAAGACCCTGCCCGTAAAACAGCAGGAAGTTCAGCAACCCGCCCTTGAGCAAGCTGCTCAAAATGAATTCGGACATGGCAAAACCGTTCAGGCCGAACATGCCCCTGAGCACGGCTGCGGCACTGCCAAAAGTCTCCGCCTTGAAGAACACCGCCGCGGCACAGAATGCGTTGAAGGTCAGGAAGTGAGAAAAGATTCGCCAGGCCCGGTAGCTTCCGAGCTGCCAGCCCACAAGCTGGCAGGCGGTAATCCACAGGTGGTTGATCACGAGGAACAGGCCATTGAGCCCACCCCAGATGACAAAGTTCCATGATGCACCGTGCCAGAGCCCGCCGAGTAGCATGGTGATCAGCGTATTGAGATGCCGCCTGCCGGTGCCGCGTTGAGCTCCGCCCAGCGGCTTGAAGATGTAGTTGCGAAGAAAGCGCGTGAGCGTGATATGCCAGCCCTGCCACAGTTCGATAATGTTTCGTGCCTTCATCGGCGACAGGAAGTTGATAGGCAGGTGAATGCCAAACATTCTCGCCAGGCCCAGCGCCATGTCCGAATAGGCGGAGAAATCAAAATAGACCCCGAGCGTGAAGGCGATCGCTGCGATCCATCCCGGCAGGAAATACACGGTGCCCCCCTGCTCGGCCAGCTCGAAGGTCGGCGCTGCATAGGCTCCCAGGCTATCGGCCATGATGACTTTCTTGAACAGCCCGAGCACCAGCAGGGCGCTGCCGACGGCCAGGTTGCTGTGGCTGAAGCGCATCGCCCGG
The DNA here is from genome assembly GCA_036351375.1 of Halieaceae bacterium. GTDB lineage: Bacteria > Pseudomonadota > Gammaproteobacteria > Pseudomonadales > Halieaceae > JANQIO01. The sequence continues at coordinate 17,650 of JAZBOY010000193.1, read as the reverse complement.
CCTTCCCTGAACTGCGGCAACATCTCCTTGTGGTGCACGATGGGACCGGCCAGCAGCTGCGGAAAGAAGGTGACGAACAGGCAGTAGTGCAGGAAGCTGTGTTCCCTGACTATGCCCTTCCAGGTATCGACGATGTAGGTGATCTGCTGGAATGTGAAAAAGGAGATCGCCAGCGGCAGGACGATGGTTTCCAGCACAAAAGACGTGCCCAGTGCGTCGTTCACCGAATCGACAAAGAAGTTGGCGTACTTGAAGTAACCCAGCAGCCCAAGGTTGAAGCACACCCCAAGCACCAGCAGGGCGCGACGGGCGCGGTCGCCGGCTGTCCCGTTGAGCGCCATGCCCAGGGTGAAGTTGGCCCCTATTGAGACGCCCAGCAACCACAGGTATACAGGGTTCCACCAGCCGTAGAAGAACAGCGACATACCGACCAGGTAGACCATAGCGGCTCGCTGCCAGCCGCGATCCGCCAGCAAGTAACAGCCGAGCAGCGCCACCGGCAAGAAAATGAACAGGAAAACGTAAGAGTTGAAGAGCATGGATTGCCAGCCGCCAGCAGCCGCGCCTTATAAGGGTTATCGCCGCCAGCGGCGCGCCGCTATGATACGAAGCGGCGGCGCTGATAGGAAGCCGATGCGCGGGCCTAGAGCCTGAACTTTATACCTGCTACCAGTGAGTGACCGTCGCCGTCGTTGCCCACTTCACCCAGGTAATCGACCGCGCCAACCCAGCGACGGCCCAGCTCGAAATCGAAACCCGCGCCAAACCGGAAGTTGGTGACTTCCTCGTCGTCACCCGGCAGCAATAGCGATACCCCGCTGCCGGCGTCAGAGGCAGACCATTCGCGATCGTCGATGGCAATGCGATGCACCACACCAAAATGGACCCGTGGCGCCAGGCCGAGCTCATTCACGGCCTTGCGCCGGATATGGAAGAGCGCAGCGAACTCCGCAGCCTCGATATCATCCTCCGCCGCTATTTGCAGCCCGGTACCTCCGGTCTCCGTGTACGGGTCCAGATCTACCAGGATATAGTCCGCACGCAGCTCCGGCTCGAACAGCCAGGAGTCACCCCAGCCACCCCGCATGGGTACATTGCCGCCGATTGCCAGCCTGAGGGCAATGGTGTCGCCGTCATAGTCGGCGCTGGCCTGGGAGCGCTGGTCGTTGATAAATATGCTGCGCTGGTGCTCATACTCGCCAGAGCCGCCCGCCAGGGTCAGGCTGCCGTGAAACTGCCCGGTAGCATATTCGACATAGGCGCCGTAGACGGTGTTGTCGACCTCACCTTCACCACCGTCGTCAATGTCGAGATCGGTTTTCGTATAGCCCGCGCCCAGCCCGGCCCGCAGATTGCCGGAGCTCCAGTCGACGCCGGCCATGGCACCGGCCACGGTGAAGTCGCCGCCCACGATCCCTTCGCTTTCATCCCGTTCCCCGTAGTGAGCCAGCGGCCTCACCCACAGACCGCTCTGGCCCGGAGTGCGACCACCGGTCTGCAGGCCGTCCAGGGTCAACGTGGCCGTATCCAGGGCTGCATAGACCATGTTGTCCTCAACCGTTGTGCTGGCGCGAACAAAGCTCAGGGTGGTGTCGCTGGCGCTGGGCACCAGTGTGACCAGCGCGCGGCCATCTACCACCAGTTCGTCAAAACTCCCCTCGATGCCACCGTCGGCACGCAGGAAGTCGTATATCCCGTCAGAGCCCGCTTGCACGACGACGGTGCCGCCCAGGGAGGCGGTACCGTTGACCTGCAATACACCGACCCGGCCACTGGCATCACTGGCGACGCGCAGGGTACCCGCATCGCCCTGGGTGTACTCGCCATCGATCGTCAGGGTACCGGTGGCGTCCCCCGGTGCGACCGTTCCAGATGGGTTGTTGAGCGTGGCAATTACCGTGCCGGTACCCCCCAGGGTGCCCTGGGCGAGGTCGATGACGCCAGGCACTGTGGTGCCCACACGCGTATCCAGCGTCCCGTTGACATTGAGCCGGCCCGACTCGATATCGACGCTCCTTACGGAAGCATTGCCGGAAAGGTTCCAGGTGTTGCCACGCAGGATCAGGGAGCCAAAATTCTCCACGGTGGAGCCCAGGGTACCTTGCCCTTCCAGTACCAGGCTGTCGGTGGGCGCACCGTCGATGGTAGCGCGGATGGCGCCAGTGAGAGTGCTGCCTGACTGCAGGGTCACCGTGTTGCTGCCGCCGCTCAGCAGCAGCGCATTATCGCCCGCTGCGATCGTCCCGCTATTGATAATGGCAGTGTCGCCGGCGGCGGTCACCGTCGAGTTGATGCTGCCTGAATTAGTCAAGGATGCGCCGGAGCCCAGCTCCACCTGACCGTTGATAGTGCTGGAGTTATCGAGGCTGCCGCCCGTCAGCGCAAACGCCGTCGCATCGCTGGTCACGGTACCGGTGTTGGTCAGGGTGCTGTTCTCTGCGGCCACGGCCACGCCGTTGCTGTCGCTTACCTCGATGGTGCCGCTGTTGACGAGAGTGCCGCCGGTCAGCACCACCCCGCTGGACCGGGCTTCGATCCTGCCACTATTGTCGAGGGTACCGGAGCCTGAGACGCCCACTGCAGTGCCGGTGATGGTGCCCGAGTTATTGACGGTGGCGCTGCCGGCAGATACCGCGGTTCCGTCGTCGCCACTCACGCTGATCGTGCCACTGTTATCCAACTGCCCGCCGGGCATGCCGACGCCCTGCGTTACCGCCCGCAGCGTGCCGCTGTTGGTGACAGAGGCATTGTTAAAGCTCTGGCCGATGCTGATCCCGGCGGCACCGGTACTGGTAATGGAGCCCTCGTTGCTGATGGTAGGCGAAGTGGCGCCCAAGCTGTCGGTGACCACCACGGCGTCACCGGAAGAGCGGACTGAACCTGCATTCTCGAGGCTGCCACCACTGGCCAATCGAACGCCGGTTCCCCCGGTTTCAACAATCGAGTCGGCGTTAATCTCGACCGTGAGGTCGGTATTCGTAGCCTGGCTGCCGATGCCGCTGACAAAGGGGTTGGGGGCTGCGGTGTCACAGGTCACCGTGACGCCGGAAGCGCTGATCGAGGTCACGCCGCCCTGGTCGGCCTGGCAATCTGCCTGTGCCGCAGACGCAAACACGTAGCAGGCAATACCCATCAATCCACAGCGTCTCAGCATTATCCCTACCCCCGCTCAAAACAGACGCCGAGTATAAAGGAAAGCCGTGGGGAGCAGGCCTGTGTGGACGCTAGCCGTCGGAGAATTTACACACCTTTACAACGGCGCAACGGCACCACTGCTGACACCGGGCGACCGTGCGGTATGTAGCCCGGTTTGCGTCGACCCAGCAGTTCTACAAATCGTTGTCAGCCGAAGATGAAGGCGTTGAGCTTGTTGCCGTCCAGATCCCGGAAATATCCGGCGTAAAACCCCTCGATACGCTGACCGGGAGCGCCCTCGTCTGTAGCGCCAAGCTCGAGCGCCTTGGCATAGAACGCGTCTACCTGCTCTTTTGTGTCCATATTCATCGCCGCCATGACACCATTGCCAACCGTCGCCGGCTTGCCGTCGAAAGGCGGCGTGATGGCGAGCGCCGGCTCTTCCAGTGAAACACCCCAGGCGATAAAGCCATTTTCATCCTGAAATATGCGGGTGTGGCCGAGGGTGCCCAGCAGCGCATCGTAGAATGCGGCCGCTTTCTCAAGATCATTGGTGCCCAGCGTTACATATCCCAACCTGGCCATAGTCATCTCCCGGACTCATGTGCGAATGGATTCAGATACCATTCAAGCACAATCACCGCGAGACGCCATCCGCTGAGGCACCAGCTGCCGAATCTGGCATGCTATTTTCGCTCTCGCCTATACTCTGCACCGGCAGCCCTGGGCCGACCCGGTCGGGGCACAATGAAAATATGAGGAAGACTATGCGAAAAGTGCTGGCGGGCGTCATTTTGCTGGTGATTGGCGGCCTAGCGGTTGCCTACCTGAGCGCTGACAAGGACCTGCGCAATCTGGCAGCCAACCTGCCCACGGATCGCGACGTACTGTTCTGGTCGATCCCGCAGCGAGACGCGGCCTTCCGCGCCATGGACCGCGTTTCCGTACTGGCCGACTCCCGCGCAATAGCCGCAGGTAGCGAGGCCCTGCCCCTCCCCGTGGGCAAGCCGCTCGCGATCGACCTGGACGTTGGCCGCTACATGGACGAGCAACGCACTGCCGCTCTCGTCATTGTCCACAACGGTGAGATTCGGCTGGAAGAATATGGCCTGGAATTCGGTGCCGAAGGCCGCTGGACCAGCTTTTCAGTCGCCAAGTCCTTCACCTCGACGCTGGTAGGAGCTGCGATAAATGACGGCTATATCGAAAGTATTGAAGATATGGTCTCTGACTATATCCCGGACCTGAAAGGCTCGGCCTATGACGATGTATCCATCAGGCACCTGCTGACCATGAACTCCGGTGTGCGCTGGAACGAGGACTATGAGGACCCGAACAGTGATGTGGCACTGTTCAACGAGCACACGCCTGACCCGGGACTGGATGTGACTGTCAGCTATATGCGCAGGCTCCCGCGAGAGGTACCCGCGGGCACCCGCTGGCAGTACAACACGGGCGAAACCAACCTGATTGGCGTGCTGGTGAGCTCAGCGACCGGCAAAACCCTCGCGGACTACCTGGCAGAGAAAATCTGGACGCCGTTCGGCATGCAACAGAACGCCAGCTGGCTGCTGGGAGTGACAGACCATGAGATAGCCGGCTGCTGCATCCAGGCCGCCACCCGGGACTTTGCCCGCTACGGCCTGTTCATGCTGGCAGGCGGTGTCATCGAGGACAGCCCGGTGCTGCCGGCTGACTGGATTGCCAACGCCACCACAAAGAACGCAGATATCGGCATGCCCGGCAAGGGCTACGGCTACCAGTGGTGGACCTACGACGACGGCAGCTATGCTGCGCAGGGCATATTCGGCCAGGGCATATTCATCGATCCCAACAGGCAGCTGGTGATTGCCTCCAACAGCAATTGGCCGCGGGCAACCGACTGGGAAACAGTCGGTAAACAGCGAGAAGCCTTTTACCAAAGCGTGCAAGCCGCTCTCGATGCGGAGGCAGCTGCCAGCATCGTGGCCGCCGACTGAATCCATCACCCCGGAGGAGAACCATGCCGGAAAAGAAGCCGCGAGTCAGAGAGCGCAAAGCCATCATGATTCGCCCCGAACCGGCGCTGCTCGAGGCCATGCAGCAGGCTGCGGACCGGGAAGGAATCAGCCTCAACAAGCTTGCGCTGGAGATTATTGAGACCAGCGGACGCCTCGGCTCCTCCCGCGCGGCGGGCGCACGGGCAGACCTGGGAGATGCCGTTACAGAAGTGGAAAAAGCCGTGAGGAAGCTTCGGGCCGCGCTGGAATAGTTTATTCCGCAATCCACCAGAAGTCGTTTACTGAGAGCGGCCCATGGCCTGATGACATCGCAGCAGGCTTCGAGATCGGTCAAAGCCACCCGGCTCATATTGGTAACAAGCTACCTGGAATAGCGCACCTTGACTTTGGTATATCGGCAGATAGACTGATTATCAGTTTATCTTATAATTAGATGCCAATGCCTGAGCCTGCAAGAAAGCCCAATCCTCACCACGAGCTATACATTCGCCCCGCCCTGGCTGTCGCGTTCCGATGAAGTCCGGGGAAGCATTCAATGCCACCTTACAGGATTGGCTAAATCAGCATTGGCGCGGTACGGAAAACCTTCGAGTAGAAGGTGATAGCCTCAGCCCGGCGGGCAGTGGCTTCTCGGCAACCACCCTGATTATTCCAGTCAGCTATACCCGTGATGGCTGGAATACACGCGACCACGTTGTGGTTCGCATGGAATCCGACGGCCCACCCACATATCCACAGCAAAGTGACCACTTTGATATCGAGATCGAACTGCAATATCGCGCCATGGAAGTCCTTTCCGGGAATCCGGGCATTCCCGTCGCACCTCTCATAGGGTACGAGGCCGACGCATCCATTCTGGGCGCGCCGTTTTTCGCAATGGGTTACATCGAGGGTGACGTCCCGATTGAGCAACCCATCTACACGGCCACCGGTTTCTACGCCGAGGCAGCCCCCGTTCAACGCACTGCGATGATCAAATCGGGCCTTGAGGTGCTGGCCAACATACACGATATCGACTGGCAGGGTGCCGGCGTGGACTGGCTGTTGCAGGCAACCCCTGGCATCCAGCGTCAACTCGAGATATGGCGCGAGTTTACCAGCCGCGAACTCGCCGGTCGCAAGCACCCGGTCATCGAAGCTACCTACGACTGGTTACTAGGCAACACTCCTTCAGGAGAATCCCTGTGCCTGAACTGGGGCGATGCGCGGCTTGGCAACATGATCTGGCAGGACTTCAGCTGCGCCTGTGTCTGTGACTTTGAAAATATCGCCGTCGCCTCCCCATCCATGGACGTTGGCTGGTGGCTGATGTTTGACCGCTACGCCCATGAAGCGCAGGGCGTGGAGCGCCTGCCGGGTGAGCTGACGCGCGATGAACAGGTGGCCTACTACGAGCGATGCACCGGCACCACTGTACAAGACCGCGTTTTTTACGAGCTATTTGCTGGTGCACGCTATGCGGCAATGGTGGTGAGGGTGATGAATCGCTGGGTAGCCAACGGTGATCTGCCCGCGGACCAGACGCTATGGTTGCAAAACCCTGTCGCCGACATGCTGGCGAATATGCTGGAAGAGTTTACGTGATGGAACAGGGCAAGACATGAATATGCATCCGGACGACAAGTTTCATACGCCCGTCAGTGACGATCCTTTCTGGACAGAGACCTGCTGGTTCACCTTTGCCGTGCCGGAGCACAAACTCTCGGGACAGCTGTACCCGTTTTTTCGACCCAACCAGGGCGTATATGCCGCCGGCGCCTATTTCTGGGATCACTCAGGCCACGAGCCACACACCATTCGCTACGGCAAAAACTTCTGGCATCTGCCGATGCCGGATCAGGACTTGACGGACATTCAGCTGCTCAACGGGATCAGCATCCGCTGCCTCGAGCCACAGGCCCGATACGCTATTCGCTACGTCGACCCCGATGCCGAGGATGTCGAAGTAGACCTGACGTTTACCGCCATCGCTCCGCCCAATCACCTGGGAGAGAGCCATTACGAACAGCCTGGACACTACCAGGGAACTCTAAGGCTGGAAGATGAAACCTTTACCGTGGATAGCTATGGTATGCGGGATCGTTCCTGGAGCCTCCGCCCCCAGTTTGGTCCCGACATTCACGGTAGCGGCGCGGTCGCTGGCGGTTATAGCTATGCCACAGCCGATCCTCAGAACAGTTTCCATATCATCAGCATGGAATTCGCCCCGGGAGAGTGTATCGGCATCCACGGTTACTTCCTGCGAAACGGTGAGTACGCCAGGCTCGTGTCCGGGAAACGCGTGGTGGAGACACGAGACACAGCGACCGGCGCGCCGACGCGTGTGCTGATCGAGGCCGAGGATGAGCTGGGGCGAAGCTTTCGCGCCGAAGGGAAATGTCTGAACAAGATCGGCCTACACCTGAACCCCAACCTCTTTACCTGGAACTGCCTGACGAGGTGGACCTTTGACGGTGCGACCGGTTTTGGCGAGGATCACGACAACTGGTCCAGCGCCGGCGCCCGTCATTTTTTCCGCAGCTACTTAAGCAAACGCTAACAACCTGCTCTCGCCGGAGAGCTCGCCAGAAATATCGGTAATGCAAAAACCCGATACAACGGGCGCTCTCTTTGCTGAACTCCAGGCATCTGCAAAAATCACAGGATACCTTGTGATTCGAGCAGCAATGACAGCGACTTGCAAAGCTGGTTGAGCTTACGCTCTCCAAGGATATCCTCGTACTTGTCCCAGACCTGTGACGATGCGACCCGGAACTGCGCCTGAAGCCGTTCACCGTCAGGTGTGAACTCAATCAACTTTGCGCGCGCATCCGTGGGATCTACCCGCCGGGAAATAAGGCCCATGGCTTCCAGTTCGTGAACAAGCTTCATCATGGACTGCGGGCGAATGCCTATAGCATTGGCCAAATCGACACTGCGCGTTGCACCATGCAACGAGAGGTGCATGAAGATCGCTCGGTGGCGGTCACTGATGCGCTGATCCGGCGAATCGGAGGCCGCAAACTCTTCCGCCATTCTGCGCTCATAGTCTTCGTAGGTCAGAATAATGTACAGGCCCAGGCGGTCTTTATCGTTCACAAAGACTTGTCTCGAATATGCAAGGCAAAGTCATATTCTAAAGACAAAACCATCCCGTTGTCTGTCTTTCCTCTTCATTTAACTTGCAGGAACGGCTTCACCCATCGGGCTCAATGGGAGAATGAACATGTATTCGCTCCGGCGGAATTTACATAAAGCCCCCTCTTGCTCGAAGGCTGACATCCGCCACCGAAAACGGCAACGGCTGGTGCCGCGGGGGTATCTGGCTCATTGTTGAAAGAAGTACGAGGCGTGAGCTTGACTCTCCATTATAGTAAGCTAAACTGATTATTAGCTGAGCTGACTATTTACAATTCATCCAGCCCACTCACGGACCTGGGCAGATGATGGTCGGCCATGTCAGCACAATAAAAATCAGGTACGAGTGAGTCCGGAGCACGCAACACGCTGATCCGGCGATGTTAAGCACCCAACTCAATACCTGCTTCAACCGATTCATGCACCGCTGATAGAAGTCAAAATAACAAGCTAACAGAAGCTTCAAGAGGAAATGATCATGGTCGCCAAACGCATTACGCCTGCGCCATCCCTGCCTGCGCTCATAGGACTCTCAACCGCCACTATCTTCGCCTACGCGCTGCCGGGAACTGCAGTAGCTCAGGGCCCATCGGCCGCCATTGAAGAGGTTATCGTCAGTGCGCGAAGGCGGCAGGAACCGCTCCAGGAGACGCCCATTGCTGTCTCTGCATTTTCCGGGGATGACCTGGCTGAACAGGGTCTCTTCAATCTACAGGACTTCCGTACCGTGGTGCCAAATATGGACGTCAACAACGGCACAGGCGTGGGTGGAGCAGCGAGCATCTACATTCGCGGCGTTGGGCAAAACAACGCAGGCATCGCAGCTGACACGGCGGTGGGCATTTACCTTGACGGTGTTTATCTGGCAAGGCCCGACGGTGCACTCCTCGATAATATAGACATCGCCACGGTGGAAGTACTGCGAGGCCCTCAGGGAACCCTGTTCGGGAAAAATACTACGGGCGGCGCCGTCCTCTACAACACGAACCGGCCACAGGATGAATTTGGCGGCAAGCTTTTGGCGCGTATGGGTAACTACGACCGCACTGACGCCCAGTTCGTGCTCAACGTACCCATCACAGACACGGTACTCACTCGCTTCAGCGGCGGTCTTGCGAAACGGGATGGGTATATGACCGATGTACTGACAGGGGATGAATACACAGACGAAGACAGAACGACCCTGTTCGGCCAGATTCGCTGGCTGGCCAGTGACTCGGTCACCGTAGACCTCAACGCCAACTACGCGGAAACCGACCAGATGGCAAGGGGACAGCGCTGCCTCGTGGTTGACGATGTGGTGGGTTGGCAGTCAACGCTCTTTGCTCCGCTGATTGAACCCACCTTCGGCAGGTCCGCAGAAGAGCTGTGCGCGGAATCAGAGGCGTTGGATTCCGATGAGTTCACCACCAACCGCCTGGGCAAGTACTACTCCGAAGCGACGGGCGTATCCGCCACCATTGACTGGGAAATCAACGAATCGCTGAGCATAAAGAGCATAACCGCCTGGAGAAACACCGAGGCCCAAATCGACCAGGATCTCGACAGCACCATTGCCCCATTACTTGAAAGCAGCACCAACTTCTATCCTGAGGCAGACGGCAACGATACGGATCAGTACAGCCAGGAGTTCCAGATCCTGGGCGATGCCCTGGACAGCAAACTGAAATGGCAGGCAGGGGCCTTTTTCTTCCGCGAAGAGAGTACAGCGAGCAATGTAGGCGTGACGGGACCCTGGACGGTAACAGACCTTGGCCCCACCGGCGTCATCGTCAACCTCTCCTCTCAAGTGGATGGCAACGAAGCCGAAAACACCTCCTGGGCAGTATTTGCTCAGGCGGATTGGAGCTTCGCAGATAACTGGGAACTCACCGTCGGGCTGAGATACACGGAAGAAGAGCGTGAACTCGTAGGGGCGTTCACGCGCCCCTATGACCCGAGCACCATCACCACCGGGTCCCTACTGGTACCAATTGCAGCAGACACCTGGTTGATCGAGCCCGACAGCTTCACATTTGCCTACGACTTCCTGCCCCCGACTGAATTTCCCGAATTCGATACTAAAGTGAAGGACGACGACTGGACGCCTACTGTAAGCCTGAAGCGTTCGTTCGAAGGAGGCGGCGCTATCGACGGCGGTATCGTCTATTTGACTTACAGCCAGGGATTTCTTTCCGGCGGCATAGGCACAGGTCTATTCGGCCCGCAGGCGTTCCAACCAGAAGAGGTAGACGCTTTTGAGTTGGGCGTAAAAATTGACGCTTGGGATCGACGCCTGCGTATGAATGCTGCGCTGTTCTACAACGACTACCGAGACAGGCAGCTCACCACTATTGCAGTAAATGAAGCAACGGGCAGCGTCCAGGCACTGTCTATAAACGCCGAAGAAAGTACCATCACCGGGCTGGAGCTGGAGGTGACACTACTTCCGACCCCGAATCTGGAACTGAGCTTCAATGCATCGTGGAACGATGATGAGATCGACCAGTTCGACGACATCCAGATTGGACTGAACACCGGAAATCCCGATTGCGTACCAGCCCTGGGTGGGGCAGTTGAAGGCTGCCCGGTAGACCGTTCCGATGAAAGGCTGCCGAACATACCGGAGTCCAGCTACTTCCTGGCGGCTCAATATACCCTGCAAACAAGCGTGGGAACCTTCGTCCCCCGCATAGCCTGGAGCCTGATCAACGATGTCCAGCGCTGCTTTGATAGAAGCAGCTGTGTATCAAACCGATGGCTGGTAGATGAAGCGGAAGACGTCAGCGCACGCCTCACCTGGCTATCAAATGATGAGCGCTGGCGGATTACTGCCTACGGCACAAACCTGCAAGACAACGACTTTGTTAACGGCGGTGTCTCACTCGTAGACAGCTTTGGTTTCGGTGGGGCCACGATCATACCGCCCCGGATGTATGGCGTAGAGCTGCAGTACGATTGGTGACCAGGCTGTAAGATATGCTCCATTCCCCCGGAGTACGCCATCAAAGCAAGAGCACTTGCTTAACAAGGTCGTGAATACTGAGAAAAGAGCCATTAGGATTTCTGAATGAGAACACTGCTCAGTTTCTCACTGTTTCTCAACGCTGCGTCCATTTCGGCCGTTGTCTACCTTTGGAGCGCGTTTCCTGAATTGATACATGAGCATCTCCTTCAACCCATCTACGAAAGGCGTGTATCGCAATTCAGAGAGCTGGAGCTAGCAGCGGAGTCGGTGGTTTTCCTGGGCGACTCAATTACCGAAGAGGGCAGGTGGCACGAGCATTTTCCCAATATCATCGCAATCAATCGCGGAATTGGCGGGGATACGACGCAGGGGGTTATCGAGCGGCTGGAGCCGATAACGCAGGCGAAGCCGTCAAAGCTGTTCCTCATGATCGGCACCAACGATTTGGGATTAGGAATTGACCCGGCCTTGATCGCTGAAAACATCAGAATAATCGTCACAAGCATCAAGACGAAATCACCGTCAACTGAGATCTATGTACAGAGTGTACTCCCCAGAAAAACTCGCTTTCGCGAAAAAATTGAGGAATTGAACGCGCTTGTTCGAGCAAATACCCGAAGTATGTCTATCTGGATCGATCTGTACCCCATCTTTCTCGACTCGGATGGGTCGATTAGGAACGATCTCAGCAATGACGAACTACACCTTCTTGGTGACGGCTACGCCTTGTGGCGGGATCGGATTGCCAGGTTTATGGTGTCGAAGTAACTTCAACGGACGGTTCCGGGCGGGTTACTTGATGCATCGACAGACCTATTTGACAGTCATAGAGGCGTTAGCTCATCAAAGTCGGCCTGTATCTTTTCCAGTGCTCTTTCTGAAAGTTGGTCGGAGACATACAGCTGCAAGGTTTTCAGAGGCACGCTCCGCGCACTGCTCGCAATCTCCCCGGAGGAAAAGCCAGGTATATGCTTGTCCAGGATGGACCTGCAGCGACTGTCGTCCAGTAGCACTCCAAGCGGCGTTGTATAGATAGAGAACTTCGTAGGGACAGCAACCCCAATCGCAGTGCCCTCATGATCGTCATCTGCGCTGCTGGCAAGTGTTCTGGCCTGGACGGATTCCACCACGATGCTGACCAGGCTGGCTTCCACGCTGGCGATAGGACTTACAAGATTCGCCAACCCAAAGGCAAGCGACGCTACCCACAAGGGTGGAGACGAACGCAGGCGGCCGCCTTTACGCGCTCGGCATGGGAAGACTGTTTGCTTCACGGATGCTGACGCCAGAGTGAGGTGCGCTGCAGCAGCCACCTCGATATTTATGCTTTAAGAATGCCCCTGATTCGACTGTCATAGCCTTGACTCACATAGGAAAGCAAAACAAAAGGAAGCACGACCAGGCAATTGGCTATCGTCAGAAGCACAGAGATGAAAGCGATAGAGATCGGGTTTACAAACCCGCCGAACGGCCCCTTGGTGTCCACAAAGAATACGAAAAGGACGGATATGCCAATTATGCTGACAAGGAGGTAAGTGAGTGAAAACCACCCGCTGAATCGCAGTGGGGTGTATTTTTTCCGCATGAGCGCTGTTGTGACGATGATGGAAACGACGAGAAAGGCGGCTAAGCGTGTGAAGACCGTGAAGTTGCCTCGAGATGCCGCGGTAACGCGCCCGTCCTCAGCTCCAAGCGTTCCAACATATCCCGCCAGCGCAAACACGGAAACGATAGCAATCAGTTGCGCCAGCCACCCTCGGTGGGAAACCAGTGGTTGGATCAGCACAAGGACAGCCACAGCAATGGCCAAACACTGCAAGATGGTGACGATATCCAGTGAAGCAGCAATGTCGGCAGAGATGACCGTACTCAGAAGCGTCGTTACGCCGAGCACTACGAGCAGTGGAATACCTATCGAAAGGGCCTGCAAGTTTCGATTATCCCTGACGGTGATCAGCGCCACGGCGAGCAATGCAAGCAGCGCATAGTTGAACAGTTTGCTGCCCTCGATTTGAGCCCACTGCTCGTCAGTGAAGGTGCTGCCCTCGATCTCACCCGCGTCGTGGCTCTGTTCCAATGCGCTGGGAACAACGCTCACGACCGGGATGACAAATTCCTCCTCACCGTCGGCATTTGGCTCAATACGGCCACCGGCTCTGAGTACCGCTTGCCGAGCAAGCTGCTCGCTAACATCAATCAACGCAGGAAAAGTATATTCCGTGAACTCAAAGCGGGTTTCCCTGTCGAGCCCTGAAAGGAACTTCTCTGGCACTCGATCGTAACCTTGCGCTGTCAACAAGACGCCCGCGGCGCTCGACGGGTTACAGTCAGAATCCTGCCCTCCCCGCATGGCGATCTCAATGGTCTTGTCTACATCCCCTTCGCCGTACAGCAGCCCCATGACGACGTAGGCGCCATTCAGCTTTGCATCAATATTAAAGTCACCACCATCACCGCCTGTAAACGCACTGGCGGTAAACTGGCGGTATGCCGGATTCAGGTGATACTTGTCGTTTACGAGCTTCCAGGTTGCCGTCCAGTCGTCCGGGTTCTCGCCATGCCATCGAATGACGTCTCGAACTGCCTCTGCGTACTGGCTGCCTGCGGGAATCGCGCGAAGGCCTTTTTCGACAATCTTCGCGGGGTCGCTCTCGAAAAAGGCCTCGGCATACATGGCACCAATGAATTGACCGCCGTACAAACCATCGCCGTAGTTCACCAGGCGACCAAACTTCTCCCCCAGCTCTATCGCCAGGTTCGGCATACCTGGAGCAATCAGGCCGGAGTAGTCTGCTTCGATCTGGTAGTCGATGGCATCCGCCGCCTGGTTGAACTTGGGGTGGCCGGAATCCGGAGGAGCGATACCGTTGCGAAGATTCGTGCGACCCTCGCGATTGGCCACCCATAGCATGTACTTCGAGTTGGCGAAATCAACGCCGGCCTGCGCCATCGAAACGTCAAAACCGTGCTCTTCCAGCGTACGCAGGAAGGTCATCTCCACATACAGATCATCCTGATCAAACACGTTGATCATTTCAGGTTGCCACTGGGGTACCTGATCTGCCGGAATCATCTCTCCCAACCACCTGAACTCCGTGGGGAAACCCCAGGCGACGCCCGCCATCTGCCCGATCCAGCCAGCGGCCATCTTCTGCCGATACTCACTGACAGAGATACGCAACTCCCCGTCCTGAGCCTTGAGCGCCATAGGCGCCATCAATAGAACGGCGCAGATTGCTGCCGCAAACGCGGCGATGCGGCCACTTGTTCCCTGTCGGTGCATAGCTGTGTCCACTTTGTTATTTGATGTGCAATACCCGAGGCTGTAACGGACGCGATGCGCGGCTAGTTTGCGCGAGTAAACACCATTTCCAGACGCTTCCATTCATTGCCTTCTTCATCCTGGAGGTACATCTCGGTGACCAGCGCATTCTCGTCTACGAAGCGCTGAACATTTCTGGCCGTTACCAGGTTTCCAGGCTGATGCAGATGGATCTTACCGGTGGTTGATGTAACGCCGCTCTCGGCGTAACCCGCACTGCCTTCAAGGAACGACATGCCCGTACCGCTATTGTTCATCCAGACACCCTCGAATTTCTCGTTCAGGTTGTCGAAACCCATGATGGATACCACCTGGAACTGCATGCCGTGCACGGTATGTGTGGTCTCCTGAAGGAGAAACCTGCCCCCCAGTATCAATTTGTTGTTGCTGACGCCCTCACTTTCTACAGGTGGCACACCGGGGGCTTCCCAGGACTTCACCTCGATATCCCAGGTTCCTACCCGTCGGGCCAGCATCTCATGGGGCTCACCAAGCGCTGAATACTCCGCCCACGTCATCTCGCTCGCGACGCTCTGGGCGGACTCTGCATGTGCTGGAAAGGACTGCACTGCGGCCCCAAGAGCCGACATGAGCAGAAGGACGGTTGGGGCAAAAATGCGTGGTTTCATGGGATAACTCCTGAGAGATGAACAAATTTTTATCGCCAATAATGAGCACCCTGAGGTCGGAGGCAGAGTGGATCACAGCGCCAGCCAGCGCGTACGCCGGGCAGCAGGTGCCCCAGATTCCCGGGCCGGACAGTGCGCACGGCTTCCATATTATTGAATTTGAAACACACATATAATAAGTTAAACTGACTATCAGGGCAACTTACTGATTCGCTCATTCCGACATGACGTCAGCCTGTCCACCTTGATAACAAGAATAATAGCCGGGAGATTCCAGAATCATGTTTATCGTAGAGACTTACGCCACCGCGGTCGCACTGTGCTTCGTGACGATGCTGTGCTGGGGCTCCTGGGCCAACACCCAGAAGCTGTCTTCGCAGGAATGGCGCTTCCAGCTGTTCTACTGGGACTATTCCCTCGGCGTGCTCCTGCTGAGTCTGCTTTTGGCGGCAACACTGGGCAGCGGCGGCGAGTCGGGGCGCCCCTTCCTGGAGGATATCTCCCAGGCCAGTGGCAACGCGCTTGCCATGGCGCTGCTGGGGGGCGCTGTTTTCAATCTGGCGAATATTCTCCTGGTGGTGGCGATCGACATCGCCGGGATGGCGGTGGCGTTTCCGGTAGGGATTGGCCTGGCACTGGTGATTGGCGTGCTGGTCAACTACGACCCTGAACAGGTCCACAGCCCAGCCCTGCTCTTCATTGGGGTGGGACTGGTAGTGATAGCCATTATCCTGGACGCAGTAATCTATCGACGCATTCCTGGCGAGCAGGCATCCGGGGTTGGCAAGGGCCTGGCGGTCTCCATGATCGCAGGCATCACCATGGGGTTTTTCTATCGCTTTGTTGCCCAGTCAATGTCATTTGACTTCGCAAGCCCGGAAGCAGGCCTGCTGACCCCTTACTCTGCCAGCGTGGTTTTCGCTATCGGCTTGCTGGTGTCCAACTTGCTGTTTCTACTGCCGCTGATGTACAGGCCAATTACCGGCGAGTCCGCCCCGCCGGGAGACTATTTTTCACGAGGCACACCCCGCCTACACCTGGTCGGCGTGCTTGGGGGGGCGATCTGGGCGACCGGTTTCTGTTTCAATATCATCGCAGCCGGCAAGGCGGGCTACGCGGTTTCCTATGGCCTGGGCCAGGGTGCGACCATGGTTGCAGCCTTCTGGGGCGTATTTATCTGGAAAGAATTCCGCAATACACCCGCAGGCACCGAGAGGTTGATTGGGGCCATGTTCCTCTGTTTCCTGGCAGGCCTCGGCATGATCATCTACTCCAATCTGCAGGCGGGCGGCTGATGGGCCGTCTTGTGGTAGTCGGTTCCAGCAATACCGACATGATTCTTCAGCTACCGAGGTTGCCTCAAGCGGGAGAGACAGTGCTTGCCGGCCGTGCCAGCACTGCAGCCGGCGGTAAGGGCGCCAACCAGGCCGTGGCGGCCGCACGCACCGACACCGAAGTAAGTCTTGTCGCGCGAGTGGGCAAGGACAGCTTTGGTGAACATGCACTAGCGGGATTCTCGGCAGATGGAATCGATACGCGTTTCTGTAGCGTCGACGAGGACACTCCGTCCGGAATCGCCCAGATATTTGTTTCTGCGTCAGGCGAGAATTGTATAGGCGTAGCGCCGGGGGCCAACGCCACACTGTCGCCCGCACACATAGAAGCCGCTGCAGAAGCATTCTCCGGCGCGAAGGTCGTCCTTCTGCAACTTGAAATACCTCTGGCCTCTGTCGAGCACGCTGCGGCGCTGGGCCGCTCCTCCGACGCACTGGTTATCCTCAACCCTGCGCCTGCCTGCGAGTTGCCCGATAGCATATGGTCCCTGGTTGACATCATCACGCCCAACGAGACGGAGGCTGAGCTGCTGACCGGGGTCCGGATTGAAACCGTGCACGATGCCGACGCAGCCGCCGACGTGCTCCATAGCAAAGGTGTGCCCACAGTCTTGATTACTCTCGGCGAGAAAGGCGTGTACCTGTCTACGCGCGAGGGCAGCACTGCTGCACCCAGCCGGATGTTTCCCGCATTCAAAGCCACTGCCGTCGATACAACGGCAGCCGGCGACGTGTTTAACGGCTGCCTCGCCGCCGCCCTCACCCGGGGTGAGACACTGGAGTGGTCTGTGAACTTCGCCCAGGCAGCCGCCGCCCTTTCTATCCAGACTCTGGGAGCACAAAACAGCGCACCCGTTATTGGGGACATTGACAGTTTTCTTGAATCGAGATGACGACGACAGCTAAGGAAATGATCAAGCCGAGGCTCTAGCACATTCACAGAGCCTGGCCTGCCCGGCCACACCCTACTCTACGTGGGGTTTCGTTGCATCCGAGAGCAAATCAACGCCACAAATAAAAAGGGCCCATCCTTTCGGATGAGCCCTTTGTATTTGGAAGCCTGGCGATGACCTACTCTCACATGGGGAAACCCCACACTACCATCGGCGATGCATCGTTTCACTACTGAGTTCGGGATGGGGTCAGGTGGTTCCAATGCTCTATGG
>JAZBOY010000192.1:0-28796 GCA_036351375.1 Halieaceae bacterium | reverse complement strand
GTTTGCGTACACGATTGCGGATTTAGACGGCAACGTGAGTTCACCGGCGACGGTGAGTCTCACGGTGACGGCGGTGGATGACGGCGGCGCATCAGCGACCGGCGGTGACAGCGCCACCACCCCGGTGAATACGCCGGTGACCTCGACCCTGACGGTGACCGACCCGGACGGCCTGTCGGCCACGCCGTTCAGCATTGTGAGCCCTGCCGGTGACCCGTCCAATGGGTCGGTAGTGATCGACGCCACCACCGGCGAGTACACCTATACCCCGAATGCGGGCTACACCGGCAGTGACAGCTTTGATGTCACGATCACCGATGCACAGGGATTCACCTCTGTTGTGACGGTGAACATCACCGTCACGGCGGCAGCTGATGCGGGTCCCGCCACACCGGGCGTATTCAACGAGACGACGGCGGAAGACACGGCGCTGAACGGCAGTGTGGGTACGGTCACCGACCCGGACGGCCTGGCTATAAACCCGTTCAGCATCCAGGCCGTTGATGAGCCGGCCAACGGTACGGTGGTGATCAACCCGTCTACCGGAGCATACACCTATACGCCGGATGCGGACTTCAACGGCTCTGACAGCTTCGACGTTACCGTAACGGATGCCGATGGCTTCACATCGACCGTCACGGTGAACATCACGGTAACCGCTGTTGACGACCCGGTGACTGCTGCCGCGGACACCAATACCGCCGCGGAGGGCGGTAGTGCGACAACGGGTAACGTCCTGTCCAACGATAGCCTGGGCGATACCCCGGCCACGGTCACCGGCGCAGTTGATGACGACGGCGATGCGCTGACCCTGGGCGTCGCCTTCGCGACCGATGCCGGCGGCAGCCTGACGCTCAACAGTGACGGTTCCTACAGCTATACCCCGCCTGCCCTGGGGCTGGTACCTGCGGGCGGCGTGACCGAGGTGTTCACCTACACCGTGGAAGACGCCGATGGCGACAGCGATACCGCAACGCTGACTATCACCGTGAGCAACGTCAACCAGGACCCGGTGATCACCAGTGGTGCCAGCTTCAGCGTCCCGGAAGGCACCACGGCAGTGGGCCAGGTGGTGGCGACAGACAGCGATGGTGACACACTCAACTATGCCCTGTCCGGCCCGGATGCAGCCCTGTTCACCATAGACGGTAGCGGCAACATCACGTTTGTGGGTGCGCCGGACTTTGAGACGCCGGGGGATGTCGGCAGCGACAATACCTACAACGTGACCGTGTCGGTAAACGACGGCGGTCCGGCCGTCACCCAGGATCTGACCATCAACGTCACCGATGTTGATGAAGGTGCACCGTCGGCCACGGATGACACCGATACGGCGACGGAAGGCGGTAGTGCAGTCAGCGGCAACGTGCTTGGCAATGACGTGGCTGCTGATACGCCGATTACCGTCGCCTCTGCGGTAGACGATGACGGCGACGCGCTGACCCTCGGCGTTGCCTTCCCGACGAATGCAGGTGGCAGCCTGACCCTGAATACCGACGGTTCCTACAGCTACACGCCACCGGCGCCGGGTAGCGTTCCGGCCGGCGGCTTGACGGAAGTATTTACCTACACCGCTGAGGACGCGGACGGTGATACCGATACCGCTACCCTCACCATTACCGTAAACAATGTCAATCAGCCGCCGGCGGCCGTGGACGACGACTTCGGCTCAACACCGGAAGACACTGCGATCACCTTTGCAGTTGTGGACGACGATACCGATAGCGACGGCGATACCCTGAGTGTTACCGCGATCGACGGCACCGGGGTCATCTCAGGCGATACGGTGAGCGTTACCAACGGTACCGTCACCCTGAACGGCGACGGTACGCTGACGTTTACACCGGCAGCTGATTACAGCGGCTCGATCAGCTTCGACTACACGGTCAGCGACGGTGCACTCACGGATACCGGTACTGTAACCGGAACGGTGACGCCCCTGGATGACGGTGCTGCGTCAGCGACGGGCGGTGACAGTGCCACCACGCCGGTGAATACCGCGGTGACCTCGACCCTGACGGTGACCGACCCGGACGGCCTTTCGGCCACGCCATTCAGCATCGTCAGCCCTGCCGGGGACCCGTCCAACGGTTCGGTAGTGATAGACGCCACCACCGGTGAGTACACCTACACCCCGAATGCGGGCTACACCGGCGGCGACAGCTTTGACGTCACGATAACGGATGCGCAAGGGTTCACGTCGATCGTCACCGTGAGCATCACGGTAACCGCGGCGACCGATGCGGGACCGGCGACTCCGGGCGTGTTTAACGAAACGACCCCGGAAGACACGGCACTGAACGGCAGCGTGGGCACGGTGACCGACCCGGACGGGCTGGCCGCCACCCCGTTCAGCATTCAGCCAGCGGACCAGCCCGCCAGCGGCTCGGTAGTGATCGATGCGACAACCGGTGCCTATACCTACACGCCGACGGCAGATTTCGCGGGCTCAGACAGCTTCGTTGTAACGGTGACCGATGCCGACGGCTTTACCACCCCGGTTACCGTGAATGTCACTGTTACGCCCCTGGACGATGGCGCTGCTACGGCTACCGGCGGTGACAGCGCCACCACGCCCGTGAATACCGCGGTCACCTCGACCCTGACGGTGACCGACCCGGACGGCCTGTCGGCCACGCCTTTCAGCATCGTGAGCCCTGCCGGTGACCCGTCAAATGGCTCGGTGGTGATCGACGCCACTACCGGTGAATACACTTACACCCCGAATGCCGGCTACACCGGCGGTGACAGCTTCGACGTCACGGTGACGGATGCACAGGGCTTCACCTCGACCGTCACCGTGAATATCACGGTAACCGCGGCCACCGATGCCGGGCCTGCGACCCCGGGCGTGTTCAACGAAACCACGCCGGAAAACACGGCCCTCAATGGCAGCGTCGGCACGGTGACCGACCCGGACGGTCTGGCCGCCACGCCGTTCAGCATCCAGCCGGTGGACCAGCCCGCCAATGGCACTGTGGTGATTGATGCCACCAGCGGCGCCTATACCTACACGCCGACTGCTGGCTTCAGCGGCTCTGACAGTTTTGATGTAACGGTCACCGACGCCGACGGCTTCACTTCAACCGTAACCGTGAATGTCACGGTCACTGCAGCCGGCAACTCTGCGCCGACCGATATCGCGCTGGCCGGCAGCACCGTACCGGAAAACGCTGCCGGTGCAATCATCGGTACCCTGACGACTACTGACCCGGATGTGGGTGATACCCATACCTACTCGGTCAGCGACAGCCGTTTTGAAGTCAATGGGCTGGGCCAGCTCAGACTGCGCGCCGGCCAGAGCCTCGACTTTGAAACCGAGCCCACAGTGACCCTGTCGATTACGTCCACCGATGCCGGCGGCCTGTCGCGCACGGAAAACTTTGTCATCACGGTCACCGACGTGTTTGAAGACACCACGCCGCCGGCGCAGCCCACGGTCGACAGTCAGGTGACCAGCGACACAACCCCAGTAATCACCGGTACTTCGACCCTGCTGGCAGGCGAATTCCTCGAGGTAACGGTTGCCGGAACCACCTATACCGAAGCCAGCCCGGAGCTTTCGCTGGTCGGCAGCAACTGGAGCTTGACGCTCACCACGCCGCTGGCTGACGGCACCTATGAAGTGGTGGCGCGCGCTACTGATGCGGCTGGCAACAGCATTGCCGACAACACCAGCGGCGAACTGGTCATCGATACCCTGGCGCCCGATGTGCCCACCGTGGATAGCCAGGTCACCAATGAGCAGGCGCCCACCATCACCGGCACCGTCAATCTGGCGACCGGTGAGTCGCTGGCGGTCACCGTCAATGGCGTTACCTACAACGAGGGCGACGGCGCGCTCAACGTGGTGGGCAGCGACTGGTCGCTGGCAATCCCTGCCGGCGACGCACTCGACGCGGGGATCTACGACGTGATTGCCCGCGTGGTGGACCTGGCCGGCAACGAGAGCCTCGACGCCACCAGCGGCGAACTCGAGATAGACCTGACGCCGCCTCCGGCCCCCACCGTGGTCGCGCAGGTCACCAACGACAACACGCCGGTCATTGCTGGCACTGTAGACCTCGCACCCGGCGATACGCTGACGGTTGTCGTGAACGGTGTGACCTATACCGAAGGCGACGGCCAGCTGAGTGTTACCGGGACCAACTGGACGCTGGTAGTGCCAGACAGCGACAGGATTCCCGACGGCGTCTACAACGTTACCGCCAGCCTCGAGGACCCGGCGGGCAATGTCAGCATTGACCCGACAAGCGCCGAGCTGGAGATTGATACCGTGCAGGCCCAGGTGCCCACGGTCGAGAGCCAGGTGACCAACAACGACAGGCCCACCCTGAATGGCACTTTTGACGCCAATCGCGCCGACGGCGGACTGGTGGTCACCGTGGACGGCGTCTCCTACGAACTGGGTGTGAGCAATGCCCTGTCAGTCTCCGGCAATAGCTGGACCCTTGACCTGTCTACGGCTGCGGGCCTGGACGACGGGACCTACGATGTCTCGGTAGATACCACCGACCGCTTCGGCGTCACGGTATCCGACAACACCGTCGGCGAACTGGTTATTGATACCACTCCGCCCGGCGCACCGACGGTCGAAGAGCTTCAGACCCGCGTTACCTCGCCGACCCTGGTGGGCACGGCCAGCGTTGGCAGTGGTGAAACCTTGACCGTCACCGTGGATGGCAGGACCTACCAGGAAGGCGATGGCTTCCTGAACCTGGTGGGCAATGGCTGGACGCTGAACGTGGACGGTGACCTCGCCGACGGCGTGTACGACGTGACTGCGACCGTGGCAGACGCGGCCGGCAATGCCACGTCCGACAGCACGGTATCAGAGCTCACGGTCGACACCACCGCGCCGCTGGTCAGCGACCTGACCACCTCCTACAACGAGCGCTCGGACGAAGGCGTACCGTTGGGCAGCGTGAGAGTGTCCGATAATATCGGCCTGGCGGGCGTTGGCTTCCTGTGGAGTGACGGCTCGGTGCGTGTCACAACAGAAGACGGCTTCTTCACCATCGACACCGCCGGCAATATTGCGCTGACCGCCGCCGGCGCCGCCGGCATGGCGAATGATTTCGAGCTGGGCGACAACGCCTACAACTACACGGTGGTCGCCACCGATACCGTGGGCCTGGAGTCGACTTCCAGCGTCGTACTCTCGCTACTCAATATCGACGACGCCACGCCCCTGCCCGACCCGGACGGCACCCAAGGTGGTCCGCTGCCGGATGAGCCGACGGATGACCGTGACCCGAGCCTCGGCAGTCCCGGCCCGGATGACCGTGGCGAAGGCAATGCGGAGCGGCCCGGCATCAGTGACGGAGGGCGCGTGGACATTGGCGACACCGTTCGCGAGATCACCGAGACTGCCGACCAGATCTGGAACATCGTCGATGACCGGGTGCATCTCGATATCAGCCTGGACGATCGGCCGGTCACGGCGGAGGGCACTTCCGAGATCTCCCTGCCAGCGGATACCTTCTCCCACGATGATCCCTTTGCGGAGATCAGGGTCAGCGCCGAGATGGCCGACGGTCGCCCGCTGCCGAGCTACGTATCCTTCGATGGCAACACCCAGACCTTTACCGTGGATGGGGCCGAGGCGCTGGCTGAAGGCGTTACCGCCATCGACGTACGCGTTATCGGCAGCGACGACCAGGGCCAGTCTGCGGAAGGTACCTTTACCATCGAGGTGCTGGGCGACGACTTTACCAGCCCGGACAGCGTAGCAGCCGGCGATGACGCCGGCGTTCGTAGCGCCGGAAGCGCCAGCCCGGCTGGCGAAGAGCGCGGCGCGAGCGCGGCGGGGCTGGAGTCAGTGGCGGCCGGCGAATCCGGTGAAGGGCTGGCAACGGCCACTGCCGGCGACGACCCGCTGGTCATGCTGACAGTCAACCTGACCGAGCAGCGAGTGGGCGCCGAGGGCGCCTCCACGATCGCATTGCCGTCCAATACCTTTGAGCACAGTGATCCGGAAGAAACGATCTACGTCGAAGCCACCCTGCAGGATGGAGGCTCGCTGCCCGAATTCGTGATATTTGATCCCGACACCATGACCTTCGAGGTAGACGGGGCAGCCGCGGCAGAGGCCGGACAGACCGAGATTTCCGTGCTGCTGGTGGGTCGCGACGATGCCGGCAACAGCGCGTCGGGCGTCTTCGTGATCTCCGTGGGCTCGCTGGTGGAAGAGACTGCCGGCACCGATGCGCTGCTGCCGAACGAGGGTGATGCAACCAGCGGTGATGTTCAGGGCGCAGCGGTCGAGATTGATGAAGCCTCCAATGAGGAGCTGCCGCTCGAGGAGAACCAGGCCGCCAGCGATGTAAACACCGCTGAGGAGCCGCAGAAACAGGCCGATGGCCGCGAAAATCTTGATTTACAACTTGAGAAGGCTTCGAGGTATACTTTCGTCGAAAAGCTGGAACAACTTCTTGATGATATTAAGAACCTGTTCACATAATGGTCGGGTCAGCTAAGAAGCTGTTCACATAAATATAATAAAAACAACAGTTTAAAAGACGGATTGAGTATCATGGTGGGGATTTTGATACTTCTAATCCATTAGGAGCCTCGTCTGCAGTGTTGCTAAAGCTCGGACGGTTGGCTTGCACCTGCGTGTTGGCCGGCTGTGCAATGAATCCCCAGCCTCTCTCGGAGAGTGACGTTTCCGACGTTCTGGCTGAGGACAAGGAGCTGATCGAACAGTTCCGCGCCCCTCTTGATCGCCCCATTGGCCTTCACGAGGTGATGTCCCGTGCTGTCCTTAATAACCTCGAGCACCGGGTCGCCCGCATGGAGCAGGCGGTGGCGCTGGGCAGTTTCGAGCTGGCCCGCTATGAGATGCTGCCGCAGATGGATGCCAGCTACGGCCGCCTGTCGCGCAACAACTTCAATGCCTCAACCAGCATCTCGGTAGAAACCGGTGAGGAATCCCTGGAGCCCTCGACCTCCCAGGAACGTGATCGTGATATCGGCAACTTCTCTGCCTCCTGGAACCTGCTCGACTTTGGTGTGAGTTACTACCAGGCCCAGCAGGAGGCCGACCGCTACCTGATCTCCCGCGAATCCCGCAAGCGCGTGCTGGCCAACCTGCTGCAGCAGGCGCGCATGCTTTACTGGCGCGCCTGGGCCGCCCAGAACACGGCCCAGGAAGTCGAAATCGTTCTGGCAGAAGCCAATCAGGCCTATGCTGAGATCTCCCAGGTCATCGAGAATCGCCAGTACACCAATATCCTTCCGAACCTTCGCCTCAAGCGCCAGCTGTTCAATCTTATTCGTGAGCTGGAAAGCCTGGCAGAGGATCTTACCGAAGCTCGTATCGAGCTGGCCCAGATCATCAACGTGCCCACCACTACCGAAATCGAGCTGCTGGGCGTAGAGCCGGGCGCAGAACTGGCGGACGTCAGCGCGCTGCCCGTGCTGCCGCGCATCGATGAGGATCCGGTGCAGCTCGAGGTCACCGCCCTGTACAACTCCACCGAGCTGGCCGAGGAAATCTACAACGTGCGCATCGACCAGGCGGAGACGCGCAAGGCCCTGCTGCGCCTGTTGCCTGGCATCGAGCTGTCTTACAACAACGGCTATGACTCGAATAACCTGCTGGTCAACAACACCTGGAACGAGGTGGGCGTCGAAGTCAGTTGGAACCTGTTCAACCTGGCCACGACCCGGCAGGTGCTGGAGAACTCCGACCTGCGTGAAGAGCTCTCCCTGCAGCGCCGCCTGGCCGTCAACATGGCAGTAGTGACCAAGCTCAACCTGGCGGTGTACCAGTACAATATTTCCCTGCGCAAGCTGCACCAGGCCAGGGAGGTGAAAGCCATCGACAGCGAAATCGCCAAGCACACCCGCAATGCAGCCATCTCCAGCGCCGCCTCCAAGGTCGAGAGTGTGGTGACCCGGGCGGCATCGCTGCGCACTGACCTGGCGCTGCTGGAAGCCTATGCCAATGCCCAGTCATCCTACGGTGCGGTACTGGTTGCGCTGGGCCTCAACCCGGTGCCGGAAACCTACTTCGACCTCGACATTCACGAGCTCACCAACCTGATCGCCGTGTACGACAAGACCTGGCAGGAAGGCAACATTCCCATGGTGGGCTTCTAGGGCCCGGGCTACCCCGAAGACTTTGCGAGACAAGACGAAGTTGCCTGTTACAATTCCAGTCTCGCGCATATAAGCACAAGGAGTCCGAGTGAAGCGACGCCTGACCGCCCTCAGTGTGCTGGCAACCGTGAGTTGCATGGCCACCGCTCAAACCGAGAGCGAATTTGGCGCTGATCTCTTGCCGGGTCTCCAGACCAACGTGGTGCGCGCCCAGCTTGTCCCCCTGCGAAAAAGCCTGTTCTCTGCCGGCATCAGCGCCATTGTCCAGGGCGTGGCCGTGCAGGAGGGAGATACCGTCGAGAAGGGAGACCTGCTGCTCGCCTTCGACTGTGATCGCTTCAATGCCGCGTTCAACACTGCCCAGGCCCGGGTCAAGGGCGCCGAGGCCAAGCTCGAGGTCAATCGCGAACTTGTCAAACTCAACAGCGTGGGCCCGCTGGAAGTGAAGCTCAACGAGGCCGACCTGGAAGCGGCTCGCGGCGAACTCGAAGCCGTGCGCGCCCAGCTCAAGCACTGTGAAATCCGGGCGCCCTTTGACGGCGCCGTGACCAGCCGTGTAGTCGAGCAATACCAGTTTGTGGAAGAGGGAGAAGACCTGCTGGAGCTGGTATCCCGCGACCAGCTGGAAGTGCGCATGTTGATGCCCTCTACTTCCCTGTCATGGCTCCAGATGGGCACCCGCTTCACCATGCTGGTGGAGGAACTGGACCTCGCCATGCCGGGTGAAATTGTCCGGGTCGGCGGTGCCGTCGACCCGGTCAGTCTCACCATACCCGTATTCGGTCGGTTGGCAGACAGCCCGCCCGCCTTGCTACCGGGAATGAGTGGTGCCGTGCAGTTTGCGGAGACGGAGATCGACTAGTGGCGGAGGCAGGTTCCGAGCAGCAGCTGAAGGCGCTCGCCAACCTGCTGTTGCTGCAGCAGCGACTTCGCGAGGCCAGCACCGAGGCGGAGGTGGGCTTCCTGCTCGTTAACGACACCCGCATGCTGGTGGAGTACCGCAGCGCCGTGCTCTGGCTCGCCAGCGCCACCCGCCCGGGTGGTGGCTACATCGCCGGTGTATCCGGGGCGGTCGAGCACGACGACCACGCACCCTACGTGCAGTGGATGCGAGCGCTGTGCCGGGAGCTGTCGCAACGTTACGACGAGCCGGAACCGAAAGCCTGGCGCAAGGACGAACTGCCGGAATCCATCGCCGCTGGCTGGGACAAGCATGGCGACAAGGTCCTCATCTGGTGCCCGATGTATTCCGCCTCGGGCTACTACCTGGGCGCGCTGGCCTTCTGGTGTGAAAAGCCGCTGCTGGAATCCCGGCAGCGGGTCCTGAAATTCTGGCTGTCGGCGGCCGGCTACAGCATCTCCGCACTGCGCGGCAAGGCCTTTGCCCGACCGCGCTTTGTGTGGACCCGCAAGCGCAAGGCAGTGGCAGCAGGCGTCGCGCTGGCGCTATTGCTCTTGATGTTCCTGCCGGTGCGCCTGTCGGTGTTGGCGCAAGCGGAAATTATCGCCCGCGACCCACTGGTAGTGCGCGCCCCGATGGACGGCATCATAGATACCATCGCCGTCAAACCCAATGCCATTGTCGAGGCCGGCGCGACCCTGCTGACCCTGGACGATACCGAACTGCTCACGCGTCTCAAGGTGGCCGAGCAGGCGCTGGCCATCGCCCGGGCCCAGTACCAGCAGGCCGGGCAGTCGGCATCCTTCGACCGGGATGCCAAGGCTTCCCTGCGGGTGCTGGCGCTGGAGGGAGAGAAGCGCGAGGCCGAGGTCGCCTACGTAAACTCGCTGCTCGAGCGCAGCCGGGTACAGGCGGAACAGGGCGGGGTGGTCATCATGCCCAGCCCGGATGAGCTGATCGGCAAGCCGGTGATTACCGGCGAGCGTCTGCTCACCATCGCCAGCCCCCGCCAGTCCCAGCTTGAAGCCTGGCTGCAAGTGGGCGACGACATCGAGCTGCCGGCAGATAGCGAAATCGTTTTCTTCCCCAACGTGGCGCCGGACAAGAAATTCAGCGCCCGCCTGCGGCGCATGGACTATCGGGCCACCACCACCGAGGCGGGTGAGCTCGCCTACCGGATTCGCGGCGAATTTACCGAGGAAGACCAGCTACCGCGTATCGGCATGCGCGGCACGGCCAAACTGTACGGAGAGCAGGTAAGCCTCTGGTACTACCTGTTCCGCCGGCCGCTGGCGGTGGTGCGGCGCTGGATTGGGGTGTAGGCCGTGGGCCTGCCGCGTAACGTCCGCCAGGATCTCGAGCTGATCGAGGCGGCACCCTTCGAGGACGGCTCGCCGCGCTGGCGGCTCCACGATCCCGCCGCCAACCGCTTCTATGATCTCGGGTACCTGGAAGTCGAAATTCTCCGCGAGCTGAGAGCGGAGCCCAGCCTCGAAATCGACAGCCCCACCCTGGCCAGGACCATCGCTGAACGCGCCAGGGTCATGTGCAACTCCCAGCAGATCGACGAGTTCGTGGAGTTCCTGCTCGAGCACGACCTGTACTGGATCGAGGGTGAGCGTGCCCTCGAGCGTCGCAAGACCCTGCGCAAGTCCCGCTGGAAATCGCTGGGGCTGAAGATCTGGCGGCAGTACCTGTTCCTGCGCGTCCCCATGCTGCATCCGGACGGCCTGCTGGACCGGCTGTTGCCCTGGACCGGTTGGGCGTTCCGCCCCCGCACCTGGTGGATTCTGGCCGGCATCGGCCTGTTGGCCATCTACCTGACCTCGCGGCAGATGGAATACTTCCTCAATACCTTTGTCGGCTATTTCACGCCGGTGGGGCTGGTGTACTTCGGCATAGCGGTGATCCTCGCAAAAGTGCTGCACGAATTCGGGCACGCGCTCACCGCCCGTCGCTACGGCTGTTCGGTGCGGGCCATGGGCGTCGCCTTCCTGGTGTTCTGGCCCATTCTCTACACCGACACCACCGACGCCTGGCGGCTGCGGTCCCGTCGCAAGCGCGCCATGATAGGCGCCGCGGGCATGATCGTGGAACTGGGCCTTGCAGCGATCTGCCTGTTGCTGTGGAACTTCGTGCCGGACAGCTTCCTCCGCAACATCCTGTTCATGATGTCCACCACCACCTGGCTCATGACCCTGCTGATCAATCTCAATCCGCTGATGCGCTTTGACGGTTACTACATCCTCTCCGACCTTACCGGTGTGGAGAACCTGCAGGACCGCGCCAATGCCATGGGCCGCTGGTGGTTGCGGGAGCGCCTGTTCGGTTTCGGCCGGCCGGCGCCGGAGCGGGGCCTGCGCTGGCTGGTGCCTTTCAGCTACGCGGTGTGGATCTATCGGCTCTTTATATTCTTCGGCATTACCTACATTGTTTACTCCTACTTCTTCAAGGCGCTGGGTGTCGTGCTCGCTGCCGCCCAGCTGGTGCGCTTGCTGATTATTCCCATTGGCAGGGAAGTCCGGCACTGGTGGGATTCGCGCACCGAGAGTCGCCGGCGCTATCGGCGCCGCACCGCGCTGGTGGCCGCCGTTCTGCTACTGGCTGCTTTGCTGCCCATTGATCGCCAGCTCGAACTTCCCGCCTACTGGCAGGCCCGGTCGGTGGTGACTTTCTATGCACCGATCCCAGGCCAGCTCAGCGTGCTGCCCGCCGCGGGAAGCGACATGGTTGAAGCCGGCGACGAGGTCGCCGTGATTGCCTCACCCGACCTGCAGTTCCAGCTCGACCAGGCCAACCACGACCTGCGCAGCAGCCGCTACCAGTTGGAGCGGACCAGCTTTGGCGCCGGGCTTGCCCAGGAGCGCCTGTCGCTGCAGGCCAAGCTCGAGGGTGCCCTGGAAACCCAGGAAAACCTGCAGGCGCAGCTGGATGATGCGCGCCTGCTTGCACCCTTTACCGGGCGCATCACCGATCGCCAGGCCGACCTGCGCCCGGGCGACTGGGTATCCCGCGGCGATCGCCTGCTCACCCTGGTGGACGACGCCGCAGGCCAGGTGGTGGCCTATGTCGGTGAATCAGAACTGCGCGCGCTGCGTGAAGGGGCCTCCGGGCGCTTTTACCCCGAGGGCGGCATCCGCGGTCCGCAGGAGGTGCGCCTGGTGGACGTGGACGGCTTTTCGCTGGAAGCGCTGGAAGCCGTGTATGTGGCGTCTACCTATGGTGGTGGGCTCGACGTGCGAGATGGCACCGAGCAAGAGCTGATCCCGCAGCGGGCGACCTACCGCATCTACCTGGAAACCGAGGCCCCTGCCGATGATCGCGTGCTGCGCGGCCAGCTGGTGCTGGACGCAGAGGCGCGTTCACTGTTGGGGATGCTGTGGCGCCAGGTGATCGGAGTCTGGCGCCGGGAAGCGGGAATTTAAACAGGCCTGGAATTGAAAAGGAGCAAATGCATGCGATCTCTCACGGGTTTGCCGGCGGTGCTGGTGTTGCTGATTGCCTGTAGTGGGCCCGCCACCGGACCGGAAGATGTCGGGCCGGACGCCGAAGTCATGCTGACAAAGCACAGCATGCAGGTACTGCGCGCGCGACCGGTACAGGCCACCCAGTTTGGCCTGCGAGACGGCGACGTCGGGGCCCGCGTCGAAGACGCCGTGGGGGATTACGGCAAGGCCCATCTGGGCCGCTGGCGCAAGGACCTGCGGCGTATGCGTCGCGAGCTGGATGCACTGCCGCCCAGCTCCCTCGGTTCACTGACCCGCTCGGCAATGGATGACATCTACGCCAATTTCCTCGGCGGCAGTGAAATTCCCTTTGGCTTCATCAATACCTACGGCCGCCACCAGCCTTACATCATTAACCAGCTGGCGGGTCCCCTGCAGGTTGTGCCCACGGTAATTGCCCACTACCAGCCCGCGGCCACTGCGGAGGAGGTAGGTGACTACCTGCGCCGACTGTGGGCACTTTCGCCGCTGGTGGCGGGCGTGCTGGACACCTTCAACAAGGACGCCAACGCCGGCTGGATGCCGCCCACTGCAGTGCTGGAGGCGGCGCTGGTGTCGCTGGAGGCCTTTGTGGCCCCGCCGGCCGAGGAACATGAGCTGGTGGTCAAACTGGTGGAAAAGATGGCGGCCAGCGACGCCCTCACGGATGACGACCGGGCAAGGGCGCGTAACGAGGCCATCGCGGTGATGCTGCGCATGGTCTACCCGGCGTATCAGAACGCGATCCAGAACGTGCGCGATCGACTTCAGGAGAGCATCCCCGCCGAGGGACTCTGGGCGCGGCCGCTGGGCGAGCGCTTCTACCGAGCGGCACTGAAGCTGGAGGCGGATACTTCCCTGGGCCCGGAGGATGTGCATGCCCACGGGCTGGCCGAGGTGGCGCGCATCAGTGCAGAGATGGACATGCTGCTGCGAGCGCAAGGCTATACCGAGGGCTCAGTCGGTGAACGCATGCAGGCCCTGGCACAGGCAGAGGAATTTCAGCTGCAGGATACGGAAGCGGGCCGTGCAGACCTGCTTGATACCCTGCAGCAGTTGGCCGCGGGTATGCAGGAACGTCTGCCCGATTACTTTGGCAGGCTTCCGAAGCAGGGCCTGGAGGTGCGGCCGGTGCCCGAGGCCCGGCAGCATGGTGCACCGCGGGCCTACTACACGCCGCCGCCGGTGGACGGCAGCGGTCCCGGCGTGTTCTGGATCAACCTGCGCGGTATCGACCAGGTGGCAACGTTCCGGCTTCCCACCCTGGTCTACCACGAGGCGGTACCGGGCCATCACCTGCAGGTGGCGCTGTCACGCGAGCAGCGCGGCCGGCCGTTGCTGTGGCGGTTGAGCGTCAACAGCGCCTACAGCGAGGGCTGGGCCATGTATGCCGAGCTGCTGGCGGCGGAGATGGGCGTCTATCGCGAAGACCCGATCGGTGATCTCGGGCGCCTCGAAGCGGAGCTGTTCCGTGCCGTGCGACTGGTGGTCGATACCGGCATCCACCAGCAGCGCTGGAGCCTGGAGCAGGCGGTGAACTACATGGCGGAAACCACCGGTCGCAGCGAGGACGGCCTGCGGGTGGAAGTCCTGCGCTACATGGTATGGCCCGGCCAGGCGCTGGCCTACAAGCTGGGCATGGACGGTTTACTGGAGCTCAGGACCGACCTGGGCGCCGCCCGGGGTGAGGGTTTCGTGCTCAAGGACTTCCACGATGAGGTGCTGGCCACCGGGCCCGTGTCCCTGCCATTGCTGCGCGCCAGGATGTTGGGCGAATAGCCCGCACACCGGCCGCCGCCCTACCACTCGCCGGTATTCTCCATGGATGCCCAGGGCTCCTGCGGCGGCAGGGAGTCGCCTTTCTGCAATAGTTCGATGGAGATGCCGTCGGGGGAACGCACGAAGGCCATGTGGCCGTCCCTGGGTGGGCGATTGATGGTCACACCACCGTCCATGAGTCGCTGGCAGGTGGCGTAGATGTCGTCCACCCGGTAGGCCAGGTGGCCGAAGTTGCGGCCCCCGGTGTATTCCTCCGGGTCCCAGTTGTGGGTGATCTCCACCAGTGGCCGCTTGGCCTCCCTGGCCATGGCCACATCGCCGGGCGCAGCCAGGAACACCAGGGTAAATCGCCCTTTTTCGCTGTCGTACCGGTTGACCTCTTCGAGGCCCAGCTTGTTGCAGAAGAAATCCAGGGTGGCGTCCAGGTCGCTGGCCCGGATCATCGTGTGCAGGTATTCCATGGTGGCCTCCGGCGTCAGGTTTGAGGCCCGGTATAGTACAGGGAAGCGTGGCGGGTTTCAGGCCGCGTGGGTGGCGTCCTTCTCGCTGCGCGCCCGTCCGGCGGCACTGCGGCCGGCCAGGCGCCCGCTGAAGGTCGCATCACCGATCGACATGCCGCTGGAATAGCCCTCGGCATTGCGCACCACGCCGCAGGCGGTGCGACCCGCCGCATACAGGCCAGGGATAACGGTGCGCAGCGGGTCGACCACTTCACCGGAGGGCAGGGTGTCCAGCCCGCCCAGGGTAAAGTAGGGCCAGTAGGAGCCGCGCCCCGGGGTTACATCCAGTGCTACCAGCGGCGGCTCCATTACCTGCAGCCAGGCCGGTGACTTGTGGAAGAAGGGGTCTTCGCCGCGCTCGGCAAAATGGTTGTATTGCTCGATGGTGGCGACCAGGGAGCCCGCCGGCAGGTCCAGCTCTGTTTCCAGCTCTTCAACGCTCTCGCCAGTGCCGGCGACCTCCGCGCCCATCCAGCTGGCCTTTTCATAGTCACCGTACTGCTCGACGGTCAGCACGAAGTAGTGCCGCTCGGCATTGTCCTTGAGGATCGCGTTGCCGAGCCGTGAGTGGTAGACGTCTTCGTTGATGACGCGCTGGGCCTTGTCGTTTATCACCAGCCCGTAGGTAATGGACGCCGGCGGGTAGTAGGGCAGGGTGATGAAGCCTTCCTGCATGTTGATAGCGGCGGCACCGACGCCCATTCCCATGAGAATGCCGCTACCGGTATCACCGGGGTTACCCAGCGGATAGCTGCCCTCGGTCAGGCGGGGCGCGTATTTCCTGACCAGTTCCTCATTCATCACAAAGCCGCCGGCGCACAGCACCACACCGCCGCGGGTGCGAACCGTCAGCTCCTGCTGGTCGATACGCACTACCAGCCCGTGCACGTGATTGTGCTCATCGGCCACCAGGGTGAGCGCCCGGGCATCAAAGTGCACGCTGATGTTGTCGCGGCGCGCCACGTTTTCGCCGACGATCTTCATGAACAGCGGGCCGCCGTTGTCACCTTCCACATAGAGGTTGTGGCCGCGGGGCGCCGGTGTAGCTGCGGCATTGAAGGGCCAGGCATTTTCACTGCCGGTGTAGAGCAGGCCGTCGTCGGTGAGACACATCATGGCGCGCTCTTCATGGAAGCTGTCCTTGAAGGGCACGCCCAGGCTCACCAGCCAGTCGAAGTGGGCGGTGCTGTTCTCGCAGTAGTTGCGAATCTTGGTCTCGTCGGCCAGGCGGCCGGCGCCCATCATCATGTAGGTGAACATGGCTTCGGTGCTGTCCTCGAAGCCCGATGCCTTCTGCACCCGGGTGCCACCGCCCATGTAGATTTCGGCGCTCGACAGCGCCGTGGAACCGCCGGCGGCGCTGGCCAGCTCGAAGATGATCACTTCTGCTCCCGCGTCTGCGGCCTCGATGGCGGCACAGCCACCGGCGCCGCCAAAGCCCACCACGGCGACGTCTGTTTCGAAATCCCAGTGAGACACCTCGCTCAGTCGGCGCGGTTGGGTAGGGGCAGTTTTCTCAGTCATCGGGCCATGCCTGTACGGCGAGTTTTCGATCAAAAGCTCATTAAAACGACACAGAAATCGGCCAACAAGGGCGGGCGGTGGAGCCGGGGCCAAAATGTTGTACAGCAGACGACTATTTATGCGAAACCGGCGCCGCTTAGGTACAATCGCGGCCCCTCATTCGACAAAGTCAGCCTTGTTTATGTGGTTCAAGAACCTCCGGGCCTATCGCCTGACCAGCCCTTTTGACCTTTCCGCCGAGCAGCTCGACCAACAGCTCTCGGGCGCTACCTTTACGCCCTGCGGCAAATCGCAGCCCCTGTCGCTGGGCTGGGTGCCGCCGCTGGGTGAAGACACGGAAACCCTGGTGCACGCAGCCAACGGCCGTTACCTGCTGTGCCTGCGCCGGGAGGAGAAGCTGCTGCCGGCCACCGTGGTGCGGGAGCAGCTCAGCGAGAGAATCGGCGAAATCGAGAAGGAGCAGGCCCGCAAGGTCTATCGCAAGGAGCGGCTGCAGCTCAAGGATGAGGTGGTGCAGGATTGCCTGCCGCGGGCCTTCACTCGTTCCACGCTCGTCTATGCCTACATCGATACGCGCAGCAACTGGATTTTTGTGGATGCGGCCTCCGCATCCCGGGCGGAAGAAGTGGTCAACCTGCTGCGCGAATGCATCGGCAGCCTGCCGCTGCTGCTGCCGCAGGTAAACCAGTCGCCGGCTGCAGCCATGACCGCCTGGCTGGCTCACAGCAACCTGCCCCAGGATCTGGCGCTGGGCAGCGATTGCGAAATGCGCGACCTCGGTGAAGACGGCGGCGTGGTGCGCTGCCGCGGCGTGGAGCTGGACAGTGAAGAGGTGGAGATCCACCTGCAGGCCGGCAAGCAGGTGGTGCGGCTGGCGGTGGAGTGGGATGAGAAGCTCACCCTGCTGCTGTGCGAGGACCTGGTGCTGCGGCGGCTCAAGTTTGCCGACGAGCTGGTTGCCGAAAACGACGATATCGCCGAGGCGGACCCGCTGGCGCGACTGGATGCCGACTTCGCACTGATGACCGACGTGGTCAGCGGCCTGCAGGAAAGGGTCATGGAACTGTTCGGCGGCGAGGCCCTGGAGCAGTAACCGGCATGAGCAGGGACGACACCGCGGATTTTCGCGCCCTGTTCCTGACTGATGTGCCCCTGATGGACACGCGGGCGCCGGTGGAGTTCGCCCGCGGTGCGTTCCCCACCGCGGTGAACCTGCCGCTGATGACCGACGAGGAACGCCACCAGGTGGGCATCTGCTACAAGCAGAATGGCCAGGCCGCGGCCATCGAGCTGGGCCACCAGCTGGTGTCCGGCGACACCCGTGAGCAGCGCATCGAGGGCTGGTGCGAGTTCGCCCGGCGGCACCCCGGTGGCTACCTGTACTGTTTCCGCGGTGGCCTGCGCTCCTCCACAGCCCGGCAGTGGATGCGCGATGCCGGTGTCGACTACCCGCTGGTACTTGGTGGCTACAAGGCCATGCGTCGTTTTCTGATCGAGCAGCTCGAGGCGTCGCTCGATGCGGCCAGCTTTGTGCTGGTCGCCGGCAAGACCGGCTGCGGCAAGACCCGGGTTATCGAGGCCGTGGAGCGGGCCGTGGACCTCGAAGGGCTGGCTCAACACCGCGGCTCCAGCTTTGGTCGCCTGCTGGATCCGCAGCCCACCCAGATCGATTTTGAGAATGCCCTCAGCATCCAGCTGATGCGCGGCCTGGTGGCCGGCAAGACCCTGGTGCTGGAAGATGAGGGCAAGTTGATCGGCCGCCTGTCATTGCCCCACGCGCTGCGAGAGCGCATGCGCGAATCTCCGCTGCTGGTGGTGGAGGAGCCTGTGGCCTCCCGCGTCGAAGTCATCTTTGAGGACTACATCCTCGATCTAGGCAAGTGCTACCGGCAGCGACACGGTGACCAGGGCGCCGCGCAGCACGAGCAGCACCTGCGTGACGGCCTGGCGCGTATTCGCAAGCGCCTGGGTGGGGTGTTGTACGCAGAGATCGACGCAGCCATGCAACAGGCGTTTGCCGCGGGCGACGATGCGCTGCACCGGCGTTGGATCGAGCTGTTGCTGGTGAAATACTATGACCCCATGTACGAGTACCAGATCGGGCAACGTGAGGGCGTGATCGCTGCGGCCGGCAGTCGCGACGAGATCATTGCCCGCGCCAGGGAACTCTCGCTCCAGTGAATGGCGCAGAACCCACCCGCGACCTGGTGCTGTTGGGGGGTGGGCATAGCCACGCACTGGCGCTGCGCATGCTCGCCATGCAGCCACCGGCGGCGACGCGCATTACCCTGGTCAGCGATACCGATTTTGCTCCCTACTCAGGGATGCTGCCGGGCCTGGTGGCCGGCCACTATCGCTTCGAAGAAACCCATATCGACCTGCGGCGATTCTGCAGCGCCCGCGGCATCCGCTTTGTCAGGGCGACGGCAACCGGTATCGACCGCGAGCGCCGGCGCGTGCTGCTGGCGGGGCGACCGGCGCTGGAATACGACGTCCTCTCCATCAATATCGGTGCCCAGCCCGAACTCTCGGTGCCGGGCGCCCGCGAACACGCGGTGCCGGTGAAGCCGGTTGGCAGTTTCTACCAGCGCTGGCAAGCGCTGGAGAAACGGGTTCGCAAGGGCAGCCACCCGCGCATCCTGCTGGTGGGAGGCGGCGCCGGCAGCGTGGAGCTGGCCCTGGCCATGCGCCACCGGCTGGGTGACGCCGCCGAGATCGGCCTGCTGGCAGGGGAGGAGTTGTTGCCCGGTTACAACCGCCGGGCCCGGGAGACCGTGCGCCGCAGCCTGGCCTCGAGCCAGGTGGAGCTGCGGGAGAGCAGCCGCGTTACTGGCGTGACGGAGGCGGCCGTGGAGATTGGCGACCGCTCGGAATACTGCGACGAATTGATCTGGTGCACCGGGGTGGTACCGGTGAACTGGCTGGCGGATACCGGCTTCGCCGCTGATGAGCGCGGCTTCCTGCTGGTAGAGGACAGCCTGCAGGTGGTCGGTGAGCAGGCGGTGTTTGCGGCCGGTGACGTCGCCGTACAGCGCGACCATCCCCGGCCCCGGGCAGGTGTGTTCGCGGTGCGCCAGGCGCCGGTGCTGGCAGATAACCTGGCCGCCGCCGTAGCTAGTCAGCCCTTGCGTGTTCACCGCCCCCAGCGGCGCTTCCTGTCACTGCTGTCGCTGGGCGGCCGGCAGGCGGTGGCGGACAGGGGATTCCTCAGCGCCAGCGGCGGCTGGGCCTGGCGCTGGAAAGACCGCATCGACCGCAAGTTCATGGCCCAGTTCAGCGAGGCGCCGCCGGCCATGGCGCCGGCCCGTCCCGGCCGGGAAATGCATTGCGGCGGCTGCGGCGCCAAGCTGCCCGCCTCGATCCTGCGCGAAGCGCTGGCCAATGTCGCTGCCGGCCAGCCGGGCGCGATTTCCCTCAAGCGCCTGAAAGATGATGCTGCGGTGCTGGACTGGCCGGCAGACAAGCTGGTGCAGACCGTCGATACCCTGCGCGATTTCATCTCTGACCCCTGGCTGATGGGCCGCATCACGGCCCTGCACGCACTCAGTGACATCTATGCCATGGGGGCGGTGCCGCATTCGGCCCAGGTCAACGTCTGCCTGCCCTATGCCGGCGCCAGTCTGCAGCGCAGGGAGCTGGAGCAGCTGTTGGCTGGTTTGGCGCAGGAGCTGGCGGGAGCCAATTGCGCCCTGGTGGGCGGGCACAGCATGGAAGGCCCGGAGCTGTCGCTGGGGCTGGCGGTGAACGGCAGCCTGTCGGACGCCGGGGTATTGGCCAAGAGCGGTGCCAATGTAGGAGACCAACTGGTGCTGACCAAGCCGCTGGGGACTGGCGTGATCTTTGCCGCCGCCATGAGCGGGGAGGCCGGCGGTGACTGCATCGCCGCCGCCATCGACAGCATGCTGCGCAGCAACCGGGCGGCCGCGGACCTGGCCCGGCAGTATGGCGCCAGCGCCTGTACCGACATCACCGGTTTCGGCCTGGCCGGACACCTGTCGGAGATGCTGGACAAGCGGCAGCAGGCGGTCCTCACCCGCCTGCCGGCCCTGCCCGGTGCCGAAGCCCTGCTACTCTCCGGGCACCGCAGCACACTGCACGAAGGTAATCTGGCAGCGCTCGCCGAGCCGGTATTCAGCCGCAAGAAAGCGCTGCCCATGGATGCCTGGCCGGCATTGCTGTGTGACCCGCAAACCAGCGGCGGCCTGTTGATCGCCATTAGTGAGAGCAGCGCCGCCGCCCTGGTGTCGGCCCTGGAAGCGGCCGGCGAGAATCCGACCGTGGTGGGAGAAGTGCGGGAGGCCAAACCCAAGCACCCGCGCATCGTATTCGGCTGAGCCCTGGGCGCGCCTGAAAAGCGTTTGGCCCAGGCTCCGCTTCAGCGCATCGTCACCTGCTGGTCGAGGGCGTTGACCTTCTGGCCGTCGCGCAGGTTTTCAGCGCCGCGCACCACTACCGTGTCACCCGGCTGCAGGGCACCGCGAATGGCGATGCGCTCGCCGATGCCGGAACCCAGTTCCACCGCAACACGCTGGGCGGTGAAATCCTCCTTTACCAGGTAGACGTAGTTGCTGCGATCCCGCAGGACGATGGCGTCACGGGCGACGGTCGTGGAGTTTTCCACCTCGGCCGCCGGCAGATCCACGCTGACAGCTTCACCGATCAGCCACTCGTCGGTAGCCGGCGTCAGGCGCAGCTCCATCATGTGTGAGCGCAGGTCGCCCACTTCCACCAGGCTGCGAATGCGGGCTTCCGCCACCAGCTCGCCGTTGCTGAGCTGTACCGTATCGCCGGGCGTATTGAATCGCGCCAGTCGCAGCGGCGCGGTTACGCTGACTTCCAGCGCGCGGGTATTCACCAGTCGCAGCAGCCGCCGGCCCTCGGTGGCGTACTCGCCGGCCGCCATCTCCCTGGATACCACCACGCCGTCGAATGGCGCCCGCACCGTGGCGCGTTCCAGGTTGTAGCGAGTGCGTTCCAGCGACACCTCCGCCTGGGTCAGTTCCTGCTGCAGTACCAGGTAGCGCGCGCGGGTCTCATCCAGTTCGGAGTGGGCAGTGTTGTTGCGAGTGGCCAGTTCCTCAAGACGGTTGGTCTGGCGCTGCAGCCAGTCGAGGTTGGCTTTCAGTGCCTCGATGCCCGCCTCGCGCTCACGCTCTTCCAGTTCGAACAGGTGCCGGTCCAGGCGCGCGATAGTATCGCCGCGCTGAAAGCGGTCGCCGACCTCGGCAATCCACTCCAGCCGCCCGTCCAGCTCGCTGGCAATAGCCGCATCTTCCCGGCTGACCACAACGCCGGATGCCCTTATGGTCGGGGCCACGTTCTCGCGGGTGACTGCATCGGTTTCCACCGATACCGGCGGCTGCGCCAGCGCCGCGTTGGGCAGTGCGCTGATCATCAGCGCCAGCAGTGCAAGGGTTTTCAGTTTCATAGCCATGCCTCCAGGCAAATTCCGCGTCAGGCGGCCGGTTTCGGATCCGGGTTGGGGTGCGGCAGGTTGGCTGCCAGCTTTGCTTCGCGGCCCATGCGCAACAGGCAGGGCAGCAGTAACAGGGTAAAGGCGGTACTGAAGCACATGCCGCCGACGATCACCGCAGCCAGCCCGCGGTAGATCACGCTACCCACGCCGGGCATCAGCAGCAGCGGCAGCATGCCGAAAATGCTGGTCAGCGTGCTCATGAAGATCGGCCGCATGCGGGTCTGCAGGGCCTGGCGTACCGCGTCGGTGCGGCTGCTGCCCAGCGCTTCGGCGCTGCGAGTCTGGTGTACCAGCAGAATGGCATTGTTAACCACCAGCCCCAGCAGAATCACAAAGCCGATCATGGTCAGCAGGTCCAGGGGCTGGAACGTTACCAGGTTGAGCAGGCGCAGGGAGACGACGCCACCCACCATGGCCAGCGGCATGGCCATGACCACCAGCAGGCTGTCCTTCACTGAGCGGAACAGGGCAGCCATCAGCAGGAACAGCAGCAGGATGGCGACGGCAAAATTACTGCCCATGGTGCTGATCGCGCGGGTGAGGGCGTTGGCGCTGCCGCCGTAGAGGATGCTGCCATCCTCAGGCAGCGCCTCCATCAGCGCCGGCTCCACGTCGTTCTTGAGCACGTTCATCACGCGCTCCAGGGACATGTCCTCCGGTGGGCGAATGTCGAGGCTGACCGTGCGCCGCCGGTCAATACGTACCAGCTGGCTGGGGCCGACGGTGCGGCTTACGTCCACCAGCTCACCCAACAGCACTGTGTCGCCTGTGGGGGTGGCCAGCGGTGTGGCCGCGAGTTGTTCCGGTCGATTCCATTCGGTACCGCGCAGGATGATGTCCATGCGCTTCTCGCCGTCGAAGTGTTCGCCGACGTACAGGCCGTCGCCGAGGGCACGGACGATGTTGCCCATATCGCGGCGCGCCCAGCCCGCCTCGCTGATGCGTCGGTCGCGCGGGGTGAGGCGCAGTTCGGGTTCGGCTTGTTCCAGCCCCGGGTTGACCTGTACCGGGGTGCCGGGCAGTGCCTCGGCGAGCAGCTCCTGGCCGATGGCGGCCGCGCGCGACAGTGCGTCGCGGTCGCGGGATTGCAGGTTCACAGAAATCCGGCGCTCTCCGCCGAAACCTCCAAACAGGTTCCCCTGGGCGGCAAAGGACTGCATGTCGGGCAGGTCGGCAAAGATCTCGCTGGTAATGATCTGCTGCAGCTCACCCACCCGGTCCTGGTCCTTCACCCGGGCGCCCATGGTGCCGCCGCCGGGCCAGGTCAGGATGTAGTAGTTCTTCAGGGCCGGCTCGCGCTCGCCCTTCATCAGGGGCTGCATGCGCTCGTCCAGCACCTTGATGTATTCCTCGCGTATGCTGGACTGGCTCACGCCGGCAGGGAACCGAAAATACACGTCGACGGCATCGCGCTTCACCGGCGGCAGGTAATCGAGTTCGGGAATCAGCAGCCAGCTGGCGCTGAGCGGCACCACCAGCAGGCCGACTGCCAGCAGGCGCCGACGGCGCACGCTATCGGTGGCGCGCATGATGCGCTCGGTGAGCGCGCGCCAGGCGCCGGCGTGGTTGTCCTTGAGGGTGTCGTCGCGGAGCCAGAGCTTGCTGGCCAGCGGCAGCACCGTCACCGCCACCAGCAGTGACATGACCACGGCAATCGCGATGGTGATCGCCAGGTCACCGAACAGCTGGCCTTCCACCTCGCGCATGAAAATAACCGGCAGGAAGATCGCCACCGTGGTGGCGGTCGAGGCCAGCAGTGCGCCCCAAACCTGGCTGGTGCCCTCGAGGGCAGCCTCTTCTATACCCATGCCTTTTTCGCGCAGGCGTACGATGTTTTCCAGTACCACAATGGCCGCATCCAGCACCATGCCGGTGGCGAAGGCCAGGCCTGCCAGCGATATGACATTCAGCGAGTTGCCGGTAACGTTGAGCAATACGAAGGTGGCGAGCAGCGAAATCGGAATCGCGGCAGCGACAATCAGCGTGGCCCGCATGCGCCGCAGGAACCACCACAGTACGCCCACCGCCAGCACCATACCCAGCACCAGGTTGCCGGTGACCAGGTTGATCGCCCGGTAGATAAACACCGAGGCGTCAAAGGACTGGGCCATCACCAGGCCCTTGTCCTTGACCACGCCGGCGTTGAGCTCCTCCACCACCGCCTTCACCGCGTTGAGTGTGGCCAGCACGTTGGCGCCGTTCTCGCGATCAACGCGAATGGAGATCGCCGGGTTGCCGTTCTGGGTCGGGTAGCCGTCGGCATTGCTCTGCACCACCTGGATGGTGGCGATGTCGCCGAGGCGCACGGGTCGACCCTCGCGCCATTCGAAAATCATGTCGCCCAGTTCACGGGGCTCATAGCGGCCGGTAAAGCGCAGGGTGTACTGGCGCCGGCCCACATCCACGAAGCCGCCGCTAACGTCATTGGCCTGGCCCAGCCGCGAGGCGATTTCCGGCAACGGCACGCCGAGGTCGGCGGCGCGCTGTGGGTCGAACAGGATCTGCAGCTCCTGGGCGTTGCCGTTGTCGTTTGCCGAGGGCTGGACGTTGGCCACCCCGGGTACCGCCTCGATGGCGGGCCGGATACTGTCTTCCGCAAACGCGGCGTAGTCATGGATCGAACCTGGTGTGCCGGGCAATTTCTGCAGGAAGAAGTAGGTAAGCGCTGGCGTGTCGCCGTTGCCGCCTCCCAGCATGATGACCGGCTGGCTGGCGTCCCGCGGCAGCGGGTCGATACGGTTCATGCGGGCGATGACATCCATCAGCGCCTTCTGCATGTCGGTTTCCAGGCCGAACTCCAGGTTGATCCAGGCATTGCCGGCGTTGGCGTAGGCGGCCATTTCATGGATGCCGGGCATGCCCCGCAACACCGCCTCGATGGGCTCGATGATCTCGGACTCGATCTCCCGGGGTGAGGCCGCGCGCCAGCTGGTCTGGATCGAAATGGTGGGCGATTCGATATCTGGGAACAGCTGGATCGGCAGCTTGGCGATGCTATAGCTGCCGAACAGCACCAGCACCGCGACCGCCACTGCTATGGCCGCCGGATTCTTCAGGGATGTTTGTGTCAGGTTCATCGCGACCCCGCATTCCATTGGGGTGCGACACTAAGCCTGAAACATGTCAGGCCTGTGGCAATCCCCCTACTAACTGAGACACCAAGGTACCAGCGCGGTTGGGGGGGCGTCTGTGGAACTGCGATGAGTAGAGACGAGGACGCGACGAGGCGAGGCAATCCGCCG
Source organism: Halieaceae bacterium (assembly GCA_036351375.1). GTDB lineage: Bacteria > Pseudomonadota > Gammaproteobacteria > Pseudomonadales > Halieaceae > JANQIO01. The sequence continues at coordinate 3,783 of JAZBOY010000192.1, read as the reverse complement.
CCAGCCCAGCAAATACGTGGCTTGCGACCGTGGTGAAGCGCGTGTAGCAGAGGCCGTCAGGCCGTTGTAGAGAGCCCTCAGCCCCAGCCGTCAGGCTGTCGTGGAGAGCCCTCAGCCCGGCCGTCAGGCCGTTGTGGAGAGCCCTCAGCCCGGCCGTCAGGCCGTTGTAGAAAGCGCCGTCAGTTCGCGGATGCGATCCCGGTAGCTGCGGCTCACCTTGAGCCGGGTGCCCTCGTGCAGGGTCAGCAGGTATTCGCCGTTGGTGAGGCTCTGGGCGCTGCTGATGCGGTCGCGGTTGACGATGGTTGAGCGGTGAATGCGCAGGAACCTGAGCGGGTTCAACAGCGCTTCCAGCTGCTTCATGGTGATGCGCATGATGTGGGTGACATTGGCCGCGTGTACGCACATGTAGTCGCCGGCGGCGTCGATCCAGTCGATCTCCTCCACCGGCACCATGTGCACTTCGTCGCCGTCGCGGATGCTGAGCTTGTCCGGATAGCTGTCGGCCTTGCCCTCGGCAATTTCCTCAACGGTGGCGGCGCTGGCACCGCTCAGCTGCATGCAGGCGCTGACCAGGTTCTGCTTCTGGTCGGCCAGCTGTTCGCGGTTGAAGGTGGCCACGGCGCGCTCGATTGCCGCCTCGAGCCGGTCGTCGTCGACCGGCTTCAACACGTAGTCGACGGCATTCACTTCAAAGGCATCCACTGCGAACTGGTCGAATGCGGTGGCAAAGATCACCAGCGGCATGTTGTCGCCCTGCAGGTGGCTTACCACGTCGAAGCCGTCCATGCCGGGCATCTGGATGTCCAGGAACATCAGGTCCGGCGCGTGGTCGGCCACTGCCTTGAGGGCTTCTTCGCCATTGCCGCACTCGGCGACCAGTTCCAGGTCTGGCCGGTCGGCCAGGCGCAGGCTCAGGCCGCGCCGGGCCAGGGGTTCGTCGTCAACGATTACAGTACGCAGTTTGTTCATGCCGCTACCGCCTGTTCACTGATTTCGAGGGGAATTCGGATATTGATGGTCAGCCCGTGGGGGTCGGTGGTGCTGAGCGCGAAGGACTGGTTGACGCCATACAGCTCCTGCAGGCGCTCGCGGGTATTGGCCAGGCCCACGCCATTGCGCTTGTGCCGGGGTTGCACCGCCGGGTCCATACCGGGGCCGTCGTCGGCCACCTCCAGCAGCAACTCGCCGGCGAACACCCGCGCGGAAATGCAGATGGCGCCGCCGTTGACACTTTGCGCGATCGCATACTTGATGGCGTTTTCCACCAGTGGCTGTAGCAGCAGGCTGGGTATCAACGCCCGCTCCGCCTGGGGCTCGATTTCAAAAGACAGTCTGAGGCGCTCCGCGAAGCGCACTTTCTCGATGTCCAGGTAGAGCTTCATGGCCTCGATTTCCTGGGCCAGGGTGACCTTGGCCATGGGGTCGTTGTCCAGGCTGTAGCGCAGGAAGTGGCTGAGCCGGGTCACCATGGTATTGGCCATCTGGTTCTGCTTGTCGAGAATCAAGGTGGAGATGGCATTCAGGGTATTGAACAGGAAGTGCGGGTTCAGCTGGTAGCGCAGCATCTTGAGCTGGGCCTCGTGGGCCATGGCCTCGCTTTTCAGACCGCGGGCGCGCTCTTCCTGCAGCAGGTGGTAGTACTTGATGCCGAAGTACAGGCCGCTCCAGCACAGCATCACCATCCAGGCGGAGGTCACCGCCTCCAGGCGGTAGAACAGGTGGTCCCAGAAGGTGGTGAGCAGCGACAGCATGCGCTCTTCCTTCTCGGAGGCCACATCGAACATGTTGCGGAAGATATAGAAGCGGCTCATCTTCCAGGCGGCGCCGGCCAGGTAGGACGCTGCCACCACAATCACCATGCGGCGGCCGATCGACAGGTTCCAGGTAGCCTTATAGATAGCGCGCAGGCCGAGGGTAAGCAGCAGGCCCACGGTAGTGACCACGGGTACATAACGGGCATACTCGCTGGGCGAGCCCCAGATCACCGCGGCAATATAGAAAGTCACGCCCCAGCCGATCCAGCCGATGGTCTGCAGGGCCCAGAACTGGGCGCGGCGGTCTTCCAGAAGTTTTTCCAGTGTCATGCTGCTCATTATACGAGCAATTTACAAAAACGCCGCTCCATTGGCCGCATGGCGCCTGCGGTTTATCGCAGCGAGATGTCGTGAAATCGGCGCACAGGCCAGTAAAATCAACGCATTTTTAGCGGAGACGAGCTATGGAAATTGCGCCTGGGCGCTACCGTCACTACAAGGGCAAGGACTACGAGGTATTGTTCGTCGCCACCCACAGCGAGACCGAGGAGCGGCTGGTGGTGTACCGCACCCTGTACGGCGATTTCAGTCACTGGGTACGACCCTTGGCGATGTTCACGGAAACCGTGGTGATCGATGGTGTCGAGAAGCCGCGCTTCGAGCTGGTGGAAGCCAGCTAGTCGAGCAATTTCCCGGGGTTCATCCGGCCTTCCGGGTCAATCGCGGCCTTCAGCGTTCGCATGAGTTCCAGCGCGGCCGGGTCGCCATAGCGGACCAGTTCGCCTGTCTTCAGCTGTCCGATACCGTGCTCCGCGGAGAAACTGCCGCCCATCTCCGCCGCCAGGTCGTGCACCACCTGGCTGATGGCCTCGCCTTTTTCCGCCCTGAACGCCACCGGGTCGGCGCCCTCGGGCGCCAGCACGTTGTAGTGCAGGTTGCCGTCGCCGATGTGCCCGTAGACGGATAGCCGCAGCGGCTCCAGTGCGGCCAGTCGTTGGGGTGCGATGTCGCAGTAGGCCGGGATGTCGGCAATCGGCACCGATACATCGTGCTTGATGGAGCGTCCGGCGCGCTTTTCCGCCTCCGGGATGTTTTCTCGCAGGGCCCACAGGGCCCGGCGCTTGTCCAGGCTCTCGGCAATCACCGCGTCGGCGGCGAGGCCGGATTCCAGCGCCTCCCCAAGCAGCGCCTCCAGCTGCGGGCGCAGGCTCTGCGGCGGCAGCGGGCCGGAGAGTTCCAGCAGCACATAGTGTTCACCCGCCAGCGGGGCCTGCAAGCCATCCACGTGCCGGGCCAGCAGCGCCAGGGAATTGCCGCTGATGTACTCAAAGGACGTGACGTTATCGCCACTCACGCGCCGCGCCAGGGGCAGCAGATCGCAGGCTGCGGCGATATCGCGCACGCTCAGCCAGGCGGTCTGGAACTCGGTGGGCCGGGGAAACAGCTTGAGCACGGCGGCCGTGATGATGCCAAGGGTGCCCTCAGCACCGAGGAACAGCTGCTTCAGGTGGTAGCCGGTGTTGTCCTTGCGCAGCGGCTTGAGGGCGTCGAGCACGCTACCGTCCGGCAGAACGACTTCCAGCCCCAGCACCAGCTCGCCGGCCATGCCGTACTTCAGCACTGCCAGCCCCCCGGCGTTGGTCGCCAGGTTGCCGCCCAGCTGGCAGGAGCCCTCGGAACCCATGCTCAGCGGGAAGAACAGCTCTTCCTCCGCCACGGCCTGTTGCAGCTGGGCAAGAATTACGCCCGCCTCCGCCGTCACGGTCATGCCTACCGGGTCCAGGGCACGGATGCGGTTCATGCGCGACAGGTTCAGCAGCACCTGGTCCTCACCGTCAGGCGTTGCCCCGCCGCAGTAGCCGGTATTGCCGCCCTGGGGAACCACGGTGCACTGGTGTTCGCGACACAGCCTGACCACCGCAGCGACTTCTTTGGTCGACTGCGGGAACACCAGGCAGGCGGCGCTGCCCTGGTAGAGGCCGCGCTCATCTTCGAGGTAGGGTTTGAGCGCCGTGGGCTCCGTGAC